>JANPCV010000149.1:0-26963 GCA_031431115.1 Caulobacteraceae bacterium | reverse complement strand
CGATAGCGAGCGCGGCGGCGTCACGATCTACCAGTTCGATACCAGTGAGCGCTTCGTTTATTACTACGCGCACCTTAGTCGCCGCGCTGCGGGGTTAGCGGAGGGCGATGTTGTCGAGCAGGGCGATGTAATTGGATACGTTGGCATGAGCGGCAATGCGCCGGTCCCGCACCTGCACTTCGAGATACAGCGGCTCACCTCTGAGCGACATTGGTGGGAGGCGGAGTCGATAAACCCCTATCCGTTTCTGATAGCGGGCCGCGCGCCGAACTAAAGCCGCCAATGATTGACGCCGTTTGCGTCGGTCGAAACGTGTCCCAAAGCGCCCACTGGCTCGCCTTCTCCGTTCGTGAGAAACGCGACGAGCGGCGCATGTTCGCGCCCGACATAAGTGAGAACGCGCTCACCGTCAGGCGTCTCAGCGACGACAACGCCGCTCTTTGGCGCCCCTTCGCGATCGTAGAACACCGTGTAGGTGACGATTTCCGCTTCGCCCGCATATGTCTCTAAGAGTATCGGCGCCGGCCCGCGCCGCGCATCCGCCTCCGCCTGAACGCTTGGATCGTGTGCGCCTTGCGCGCCGATCGCCGGATCGCGCGAGATGACGATGCTGTGGCTCGTCGTGGCGAAACCGCCATTGCCAAACAATAGGCCGTGCGTCCCCTGAGTGCGCAGGCGCTCGGTCATCGAGGCGATGGCGTGGCTCATGTAATTGCCGACCGGCCCGCCGCCGAATGTCAGGCCGCCGAACACTGTCATTGGTGCATCCAATGACCAATCGAGCACGCGCCGCGCCAACTTCGGTATCACCGGGAAGCATGAATAGAGCTCCACCAGATCGAGATCGTCGCTAGTGAGTCCGTTGAAGCGAAGCGCGCCGCGCAAAGATGCCTCTAAGCTCAGCGAGCGATCAACGCGATCGCGCGCCAATACATCGCCCGGCTCACGCGCCGCCGCGCCGCGGCCGATATAGACAAGCTGCGTCTCCGCCACGCCCGATGCCTTCGCCTTCGCGAGGCTGGTCACAATGAATGCCGCGCCTTGATTGACGGACGCATTCGCCATCATCAGCTTCGTGTACGGAAATGCGATCGGCCGATTGGCCGGTGAGACGTCTAAGATCTGTTCAGCCGTGACGGCGTTGCGCAGCCAAGCGTTGGGATTTGCCGCGGCCACTTGCGAAAGCCCCGCCCAAATCTCCGCGCTCTCGCGTTGCGCTTCCGCCAGCGTGTATCCCCAAGCCGCGCGGCAGGCATTTTCGTAGAACGGGTAAACATCGGTGGGCGCGACGATGCCGTACCGCGCGCGGCCCTCACGTGTTGCGCGCGCGGCAGAGTTGCGCACGGCGTCCAGCTTGCCGCCTGCCGTGCGCTTCGCGGCCGTCCGCAACGCTTCGCCGCCAGCGACGAGGCAAATCTCCGCTTCGCCCGCCGCGATTCTATTCGCTGCTGTGTTCAACAGCGCGACCGGGCTGTCGCCCATCGGGTAACGCGTTTGCGCGCAGTGGCGCGGCGCAATCTCCAGCATTTGCGCCAGCGACGCCGCCGCATCTTTGAATTCCGGAAACGAAAGTTGCGCGACGACATCCAGCGCATCGGCGCTCCTAAGCCATCCCCCGCCGCCATCCGCGTCCGCATTTCGCAGTGCAGCAGCCATCAACTCCACAGAGTTTAGCCGCTCGTCGCGATCGTTGACCTGACCGACGCCGACGATGACCGGGATTTTGTTCTCGTTCATTGGCTCCGCCGCGCTATGCGCTAGTGTGGCGAATCTGAAATTCGCCCGAGTGTGATGGCGAGCGCCATGCGAATTTCAGATTCATAAGCCACACTACAAACCTTTGGGTCTAGTGTCCCTTAAGGATTTGAAGTTCGCTCGCGCGTGTGATCCCATGATCTGGCGAACTTCAAATCCGGGACACTAGCGCATGATGCATACGCCAATCTGCCAACGTCTAGGCATAGAGTTTCCGCTGTTCGCGTTTTCGCACTGCCGCGATGTCGTAGCGGCAGTGTCAAAAGCTGGCGGCATGGGCGTGCTTGGTGTTGCCGGTTACTCGGCGGACCGCTTGAAGCAAGAGCTCGATTGGATCGAGGCGCACGTGGGCGGCAAGCCTTACGGCGTCGATCTCATCGTCCCCAACGTCTATGAAGGCAAAGGCGCGTCGGCGAGCGTCGATGCTTTGGTCGATGGATTGCCGGCTAAGCACAAGGATTTCGCCGCGAGCATCCTCGCCCGGCACGGCATTGATTGCAGCGAACTTGATGAGACGCGCAAGAACGCTGGCGGCTTCGCCCGCAATCTCGCCGATGGCGGCGCCGCGTCACTGGAAGTGGCGTTTCAGTATCCGATCAAGCTCATCGCCAACGCGCTTGGCACACCGCCGCCGCTGATGATTGAGATGGGCAAGAGACACGGCGTCGCCGTCGCGGCCCTTGTGGGCGCCAAGGAGCATGCGCTGGCGCAAGCGTCGGCGGGTGTCGACATCATTGTCGCCGCAGGCACGGAAGCGGGCGGCCATTGCGGTGAAGTCACGACCATGGTGCTGGTGCCGGAGGTTGTCGAAGCGTTGCGCGCGGCGAACATTGATGTGCCGGTGCTCGCCGCTGGCGGCATTGTCACTGGCAGTCAGATGGCCGCGGCGATGGCGATGGGCGCGGCCGGCGCTTGGTGCGGCTCGGTGTGGCTGACATCGCCGGAAGCGGAGACCAGCGAGAACATGAAGAAGAAGCTTCTCGCCGCGAGCTCGCGCGACACGGTGCGGTCGAAGTCGCGCACTGGCAAATATTCGCGCCAGCTGCGCTCGCCATGGACGGATGCCTGGGAAGCGGAAGCCGCGCCAAAGCCGCTGCCGATGCCGCTGCAGACGTTCATCTCGGAGCCGCCGCTGCGTCTGATCGATAAGCTCGCGGATGGCGGACACGCGGGCGCGCAAGATCTCGCGACCTATTGGGTCGGCCAAGGCGTAGGCCTGATGAACGAGCCGCTGTCAGCAGGCGCGGTGGTGCAAGAGTTCAAGGAAGACTTCGCGCGCGCTTATGAAAGATTGGCTGCCGCAATTGGCGCCTAGTTCTCCATCCATTCCCGGGGCGATGCGCAGCATCGAGCCCGGGACCCATAAACACGGAACGACGAAGACAAGGCGCTGCTCTCACCGCGCCTTCCTGCAACGATTTGCGTCTATGGGTCCCGGACTTGTCGCTTCGCGTCAATCCGGGAATGGGTGTTAGCGCGTTTCGTTCGCCGGTTCAGCGCGGAGCGGGCCGTTCCAGACTTTGCCGATGCGGACGTCCACTTCCGGGCCAAGGTTGAACCAGGCAAGGCGATCGCGTGTCGCGTCGATCACAACGAAGCGGTCGCCGCGCTCGAGCGTTTGTGAAAGCGCGTTGCGGACAACGCCCGAAGTGAAACGAGTGCGCACCAGCCACAGGCCCGGACCCAGATCACAGACAAAACCCATGCTTTCGAGCGCGGCCATGAACGCCATCCACGAACCCGAGAAGATCTCAGCGTGAACGAAGACGTTCGCGGCTTCCTCGGCGTCGTTTCCATTGGCGGGCTTGCGCAGACCGCGCAGCGCCATGACGCGCCGTGCTTCGGTCCAATCGGTTTTGCCATTGGCGGAGACCAACGTCGTGGGGCGCACGCGGCCTTCGGCGAGGAAGGTCGCCATCTGCTCGATGCTGTATGGCCCAAAGGCGCGACCACGGATCTGCACCCACCATTTGTTGGTGGTCGCGGATTTGAGAGTTGCGACGTCGCTCACGACTTTGCTCCGTTTCAGTACGGAGTACGCACTCGCGTCTCCGGCGAAACGGAGGGCGTGCAATCGCTATGCCGGAGCTTTTAGTAAGAGCGCGTTAGGTACGTTTGCGCGGTTCGAGGTCGATAGCGAAGCCGCCTTCGATCAAACGCGCCACGCGGCCGTACACGTTTCCGGCCCGGACCCACACGCCAATCAAGGGCGGCGGGCGCCTACTCTTTATAGTGATGCCCGCGAGCGAGAAGTCGACGACCTCGCCTTCATAGGCTTCGCCAGTCTCGAATTCGAGCTTGATCAGATGTGAGCCATCGCTGATGGCGGGGCGCTTCTCTTCTTCAATACCGAGATCGCGGTTAACGGCGATTGTCAGTTGCTCGGCCATCTTCTCGCGCTTGTGGGCGGTGAAATCGAAAATGATCGCGACTTCCGCCTCGCCGCACTTGCGCGCGACAAATCCGGAGACGCGTCCGAAGCCCGCAAGGTAAATGACGACCCGGTCGCCGACGGTCGGCAGGATCGGTGATGCGATACGGATGTCGCCGGGAGAGATATCCAAGGTCCGGCAATCGTGCTCGCGGCCCAAGCCATCCATCAGGCGTCCGCTGACTTCGATCGGCATGCGGCGGAAGCGCCGGCGTTCTCGAATGCCGACGGAGGCGGCGGTGAGCCGGCGGGCGGCGGCGGCAATGTCGATTTTGGGCGCTGCGGACATGAAGCTACTAATGTCTGTTCATCGTAAAGGATTGCTTAAGGTTTGACGGCGGGGCAGGGCTTGGCGCCGGGCGCGCGGGCGCGCAAAGGTTCCGGCAACAAAAACGATGGGATGAGACGCCGTGGCCGACACTGAAAGCGGAGATCGCTTTGACTATGTAATCGTCGGCGCGGGGTCGGCGGGTTGTGTGCTGGCCAACCGGCTTACCGAAGATCCGAATATCACTGTCGCCGTGCTTGAAGCGGGCGGCCACAACGACAAACTGCTGGTTAACATGCCCGCGGGGGCGAGCCAGCTCTTCAACAACAAGAACCCAACCAATTGGGCCTTCGACACAGAGCCGCAGGAGGCCCTTGGCGGGCGGCGACTCTTCCAACCGCGTGGGCGCGGCTGGGGCGGCTCGTCCTCGATCAACGCCATGATGTATATTCGCGGCCACGCGCGCGATTACGATCATTGGCGCCAGACCGGCCTGACCGGTTGGGGCTACGCGGATGTGCTGCCGTACTTCAAGCGGTCGCAGAACAACGAGAATGGCGGCGACGCCTGGAACGGCGCAGGCGGACCGCTGCACGTATCGCCGAGCCCTCCCGGATATCCGTTGCAAAAGGTGTTCATCCAGGCTGCGGCGCAAGCGGGCTTTCCAGTTACGCGTGACTTCAACGGCTATCAGCAAGAAGGCGCCGGGCTCTACAGTCTGACCATCAAGGACGGCAAACGCTGGTCGACGGCGAATGCGTATCTTCGCCCGGTGACGTCGCGCCCGAATTTGACGGTGATATCCAACGCCCATGCAGGGCGCGTGTTGACGGAGAATGGCAAGGCGATCGGCGTTGAGTATTCCGCCGGCCCCGGCAAGGCGGTGCAACAAGTGTACGCCGGCCGCGAAGTGTTGCTGAGCGCCGGCGCGTTCCAATCTCCACAATTGTTGCTGCTTTCGGGCATTGGTCCCGCCGACGAGCTGACCAAGCTCGGCATTCCGGTCGTGGTGGATTCACCCGAAGTTGGGCGCAACCTGCAGGACCACATCGATTGCGGCGTCCTCTACGGCTGTACCAAGCCGATCACGCTCTTCTCGCTGCTCAAGGGCCACCGCCAACCGATGGTCGGCATCGAGTACATGCTGCGCGGCACCGGCCATGGCCGCACGATACACTTGCACTCCGGGGCCTTCCTGAAGACGCGCGGCGAACTCGACCGGCCGGATGTGCAGATTCATTTCGTGAACGCTTTGATGCGCGACCATGGCCGCGTCAAAGCAGAAGCCGATGGATTCACAATCCATACGTGCCCGCTGCGGCCCGAGAGCCGCGGCACTGTGAAGCTCGCGTCACGAGATCCCTTCACCGCTCCGTTGATCGACCCGCGCTATCTCACCGAGCCGAACGACATTCGGTGCATGCGCGATAGCATCCGTCTCATCCGCGATATCGTCGCGCAGGATGCGTTCAAGATGTATCGCGGCGACGAAATCGCACCGGGCGCGCATGTCCGCACCGACAGCGAAGTTGACGCCTGGATACGCGCCACGGCTGAGACGCTCTACCATCCCGTCGGCACGGTGCGCATGGGTGTTGACGCCAAGGCGCCTGTGGATGGCGATCTCAAAGTGCGGGGCGTCAGCGGCCTCCGCGTGATCGATGCTTCGGTGATGCCGACACTTATCGGCGGCAACACCAATGCGCCGACCATAATGATCGCCGAAAAAATCTCGGATCTTTTGCGCGGCAAGCCGTTCCTGCCACCGCAGGACGCGCCGATCGCTGAAGACGAGCGGGTATCGGTTTGAGCAAGTTCGCGCGTCCCGTCGCTGCGCTTGGCGCATTGATCGGCCTCTTCGGCCTCATCCTGCAATACGTGCTGCTCTACGCCGATATGTCGGCACAGGGCGCATCGCCGCTTGAGATCACGTGGCGCTTCTTTTCGTGGTTCACGCTGCTGACCAACACGTTCGTTACATTAGTGATGGCGCGCGCCGCGTTGAAGCCGGAAAGCTTCAAGGGGCTCAACGCTCCGCGCATCGAACTGATGGCGGTCACGTCCATCATGTTCGTGTGCATTGTCTATAACGTGCTACTCGCGTCACTCTGGGACCCGCAGGGTTGGCAGAAGGTGGCCGATCTCACGGTCCACAACGTTGTGCCCGTCACGTTCGCGCTGTTCTGGCTCCTACGGCCGCACGGCGCGCTGACGTGGCGTGATGCCGCCTTCGCTGCGCTTTGGCCGCTCGCGTACGCCGTGTATGGGCTAACGCGCGGACTGTTCGATAATTTCTACCCGTACTTTTTCATGGACCCGACCTCGAGCAGCTACGCGCAGATCGCCGTGAACCTGGTCGGCCTCGTCGTCGCCTTTGCACTTGGCGCATTGTTGCTGCTCGGCATCAGTCGGGCGCTAGCACGCCGTAAGCCGTAGAAACGCCACAGACGCGGATCACCCAAGCAGCGTTCACTCGGGAGCCGCTCATGCGCGTTGTTTTGCTTGCCGCCGCCTTTCTCGCCGCTTCAGCCTCAACCGCCTTTGCACAAGACGAAATGGACCGTGCCGAGCGCGAATTGCACGACGCCATGGCGCCGTCAGCATCGCAAGGCGCCGTGGTGGAACGCGTTTCGCCGGACGAAGTCCGCGTCCGTATGCCCTCGGACATCACCTTTGATTTCAACCGGGCCGAAGTGAAGTACGAGTTCGTGCCGACGGTGGAGACATTGGCGCGTTCGCTGAACCGGTTCTCGGGAATGAGAATCCAAATCGTCGGCCACGCGGACGCACTCGGATCCGACGCCTACAACCAGCAATTATCTGAACGTCGCGCCTGGTCGGTAGGCGATTTGCTTATCCACAGGGGTGTCGCCTCTAACCGGATATCGACCAGCGGCATGGGCGAGATGGCGCCGATCGCGTCCAATGCCGATGAATGGGGCCGGGGGCGCAACCGCCGCGTTGAGATCAGCGTGCGGCGCGAGCCGGTTTATCGCAACAAGTAGCTAGCGCTCTGCCACTTGCGTTTCGTGGGCGCCCTTTCGGCTGCACCCGAAGCCATCCGGTTGGCAGCTCGGGATGCGTGCTGCGAACTCCCAGGCCCGCTTTGAAACGGCTTGAGATTTTGCTCGGTTCCGTTGAGTTCCGTAACAAGGTGAGCGCACGGCGGCATCGTGTGTCGAACGCCGGGAACTAAGGCGAGTAGCGGGCATCGCGGCGGCGGACCATCTTCGTCAGTGCGGATTCAAGGTCGCTGAGGCGAGTAACGCCGTCGAAGCGCAAGAGCTCATTCTCGCTGGCCTCGCGGTCGATCTCGTTTTCTCCGACATTACGATGCCGGGTCGGATGGACGGCATCGCGCTGGCGCAGTGGCTGCACCGCCACTTGCCTGGGGTCCCTGTTGTGCTCACCTCAGGTGTGACCAGTTCGCTCGATGCAGCCAAGCGTGCGTGCTTCAACGTCCACTCATGCGAGCCCAAGCCTTACGGGTATGATGGCATCGTAACCGCCATCCGCACCGCGCTTACTGCGCGCGCTTAATCGTTCACCACAACCAGACGCATGGCCTTCGGCGCTTTTGCGGCCGGCGGATGTAGCGACCCCAATTTCAGGAATTGCACATTGCGTCCGCCCAGGAAGTGCTCGCCGCCGAGCGCCTGGAAGAGGCCAAGATAGCGATTGCCCAGGGTCGCATCGACCTTCAGCGGCGTAAGCAATATCTCGGCGCCGAGCTTACGTCCGCAGACAGTCTCTGCCGTAACGCGCGCGATTGCAGGCTCGCCGGCCGCCGCGCAGGAGTCGATCAGCGCGTTCATCAACACGAGATCCGGGGCGAGGAAGAAGCGCGAGAAGTCGTGCTCGCGCAAATCGCGGCCGAACACCTTCACCAAGTCCTGACCGAACGTACGGATCGGCAAGCGCCCGTCCGTCGTCCGCTCAATCACGAACAATCGCTCAAGCACCTGGTCCGCGCCGCCCTTCTTGGGCGTCGCGCCAGCTGCTCCCGCGAGCGCTCGCCCGTAGGCAAGCAGCGCCCGTGTATCGGGATGAAAGGTCTCTTCCCCCATCATTAATCTTAAACGCCGTGATGTTGTTTCGAGTGCGGTTTTTCACACGCAAGGCCTGCGCCCCTTGCGGCCCTTTAAAATTGGGGAATTTCGAGTTTTTCCGATCCGCTTTCCCGCACTGAGCGAGGCGTGGCCTCCCGTTTGCACCTGGTGGGACGAGATTCAGGAGAAACGGCAAATGCCCGTTCCAACACGGTACATCCTCGCGGCTGTCGCTTTCGGCGTTGCCGCCCTTGGACTATTCCTTCTGCCGACGGATGCTTCCGCATGCGGCAATGGCGGCTGCACGCCGCGTCCGCCGTGCCATTCGGGCTGCAACCCGACGCCGCCACCACCGCCGCCGCCGACACATTGCTGCGACCGCCCGGTCGTTGTCGTGCCGCCGCCGAACGTGCCGCCGCCGAACATCGTGATCGTCAACGCCGGCGCACGCGCCCAAGCGCAAGCCAGCGCGACGGCCATCGCCATCGCAACCGTGCGCACCGGTGACACCATCATCCGTCAGAACGTCGTGATGGAAGCGGGCGCATCAGCGCAAGCTCAGGCCGGCGCCTTCGCCGTCATGGAAGCCTCGGCGCAAGCTGAGACTGTCGCACGCGAACAAGATCTGCTCATCCAAGCGATCTGCCTCGATGCACAAGGCAACCCGCATCCGGCATCGCAAACCTTCGCTGGCCGAGACGTAGGCCAAGACTTTGCCGGGGAAATCTTCCGCTGCATGTCCGGCACGCGCATGCGTTACACCGCTGGCGATCGCTCCTATGATTGCGAGCAGGGCCAAGCGCTCTGGTACGAAGGTGGCCGCGTCGAATGCCGCACCCAGCAAGCGCGCCGCCCGTGCAACGAACGTTCACTGCTCCGCCGTCACGGCCCTGGCGACAAGCTCGTCCGCATCCGTGACACCGAAACCCGCACCACCCGCTCTGAAACGACCTTCAATGCCGCCATGACCATGGACGGCGGCGTCGGCCAAGGCGTGTGGTGATCAACAAGTTCTTCAACACCTAGCTCTCTCCCACCACTATCTTAAGGCCACCATTCGGCCTGCCCCCGCAGAAGCGGGGGTTTTTGTTTGTGGTGATCGAAAGCGAGGTGCTTCGCGCGGTTCAGTGCGCGACGGTTACATCGAGTTCGGCCAGTTGGCGCCCCGCGCACATGACGCGCACTGCGCGATACTGTTGCGCGATTGCTGGGCCGTCGTAGCGCACAGGATATGTGGTCACGACTTGCGGTACGATGCCGCCCAGGCCGTTTGCCGTGAGAACGATTTGCTGCACTGGGATGGCGCTGCGGTCAGCGGCGCCTGCGGTGAGCGAAACGGCGTAACCCGGCGTCGGCAAGTCGACCTCGCCTGAAACGATTAGCGTGCGCTGCGCGTTCGGGCCCGGCATCGCGTTGATGTGAGCGGACCAATTGCGCCCATCGATGACGGGGCAGTTCGATGCTTGTGGCGGCGTGGGTGTCGGCGTCGTCTGGCAGGCGCCCGCGAGCGCTGCAAACGTCATGGCAAAACAGAGAGCTCTCATTTCGTCCTCCTTACGTCCGCCCGTTGCGTAGTCCTGAGGCAGGCGCTGGTTTTTGGGAAGGCTTTCCGCGGATATCCACCTCGGTCTGGGATGACGCGCCGCCGCAAATTGCCTAGATACCGGGTCATGACCGAACTCGACGTCCGCACCGCCCGCCCTGACCAGCTTGTCTCCAGCGCCAAGGGCAAATGGGAAATCATCGTGGGCCTGGAAGTCCACGCGCAGGTGACTTCGCAAGCGAAGCTGTTCTCGGGCGCTAGCGCCGCTTATGGCGGCGAGCCGAACGCGCACGTCTCGCTCGTTGACGCCGCGATGCCCGGCACGCTGCCGGTGATCAATAAATTCTGCGTCGAGCAAGCGATCCGCACAGGCCTCGGCCTCAATGCGCAGATCAACAAGAGGAGCCGCTTCGACCGGAAGAACTATTTCTATCCGGATTTGCCGCAAGGCTATCAGATCAGTCAGTTCAAGGAGCCGATCGTCGGTGAGGGCGAGATTGAGATTGAGCCGGAGGGCGAAGAGCCGGTCACGATCCGCATCGAGCGGCTGCATCTTGAACAAGACGCCGGCAAATCGATCCACGATCTTTCGCCCAGCGAAACATTCGTTGATCTGAACCGGGCAGGCGTAGCGTTGATGGAAATCGTCTCGCGGCCCGATATCCGTTCTTCGAAAGAGGCGGCGGCGTACTTCAATAAGGTGCGTTCAATCGTGCGTGCTCTCGGCACGTGCGACGGCAACATGGAAGAAGGCTCCATGCGCGCCGACGTGAACGTCTCGGTGCGCCGCCCGGGCGAAGAGTTCGGCACGCGCTGCGAGATCAAAAACGTCAACTCCACCCGCTTCATGCAGCAAGCGATCGAGTACGAGGCGCGCCGTCAAATCGAAGTCATCGAGAATGGCGGCAAGATCGATCAAGAGACGCGCTTGTTCGACGCGGATAAGGGTGAGACGCGCACCATGCGCTCGAAGGAAGACGCGCACGATTATCGCTACTTCCCGGATCCAGATCTGCTGCCGCTGGTGATCGACCAAGCGTGGATCGATGAGATCAAAGCTTCGCTGCCGGAATTGCCGGATGCGAAGAAGAAGCGCTTCGTCGGCGACTATGGCCTAACGCCGTACGACGCCGGTGTGCTCGCTGGCGACAGCGAAACCGCAGCCTATTTCGAAACTGCCGCCAAAGGCCGCGACGGCAAGCTCGCCGCCAACTGGGTGACGCAAGAATTGTTCGGCGCGCTGAATAAAAAGGGCGTCGAGCTTTCCGCGTCGCCGGTGAAAGCCGACGCGCTGGGCGCGCTGCTCGATCTGATGAAGGACGGCACCATCAACGGCAAAATCGCTAAGGACGTGTTCGCCAAGATGTTAGAGACCGGCGATGCGCCCGGCGCGATCGTTCAGCGCGAAGGCCTAAAGCAAGTCACCGATACCGGCGCGATCGAAAAGACCATCGACGAATTGATGGCCGCGAACCCGGACAAGGTCGATGACGTGAAGAAGAACCCGAAGGCCTTCGGCTGGTGGGTTGGTCAAACGATGAAAGCCACCGGCGGTAAAGCCAACCCGGCTGTGGTCAACGACATCCTGAAGAAAAAGCTCGGCGTGTGATCTTGGATCGCGGGCCTTCAGGCCCGCATTTGCTTCGCGTCATCATTGCGCGCCTTCAGACGCGCGTACGGGCCTGAAGGCCCGCGATCCAAGTGCTAGCGCGCCGACGTCCGCGCATAAAGTTGCCCCGGAGGTGGGGAGGACCTCCGGGGCGCTTTATGAGCAGTCTCAACCAACCAATTGGGGGTTACCGGCTGGCGATGATGCCCAAGATCACGCCGGTCGCGATGCCGACGAGAAGTAGATCGCCGCGGTCGTCGCGAACGTAGTGGTAGCCGCGCGGCGGTTGGCGATATCCGTAGCGATCATAATCGCGAACGACGGAGTAACGATCGCGATAGTAGCTCGGCAGACGTTCACCGCGGCGCCAGTTGCGATAACCGTAATCTACGTTGCCGTAGTGTGACGGCGGCGGACCGTAATGCCATTGGCCACGATAATTGTAGCCATTGTACTGACGGTTGTCCCAACGGCGCGCTTCACGACGATCACGTCGGTCGTCGCGGCGATCATAGCGGTCATAATCTCGATCACCACGGCGGTCATGGTCTCTGTCACCACGGCGGCCATCCCGGTCACGACCATCGCGATCGCGATCCCAATCGTCGTGGTCGTTTCCGCGATCCCGATGCGCGGCAGCTTCAGTCGTCACGGCGAGCGGGGCCGCGAAAGTAAGAGCGGCTAGAGCCGCTGTCGCGAAGCGTTTCTTCATAGTGAGGTCTCCTTCTGCTTCCCTTGAACGGCCCCGTTCAAAAGAAGGTCCCTCTTCGCCGCGAACCGTGTCAGCGCGTGACTGAACCTCACCTGAATCATCGCGGAACTCTGTGCGGCAGCTGCGTCAAAGGTCGCCAAATACAGGCGTTCGCAACACATAGACGCGACTTGCCGCAGATTTTTATAAGCGCTCACAAGCCCGTGAGCTTGTATGTGTCGTTTCTTGTCGCGGCGGCTACTGGCGCAGTGTGATGCCAATATCCATGTTGATCCAGCATTTGGGAGCAGGCTGATGACACAACCGATCGAGCTCTATTTTTGGCCGACGCCTAATGGACTCAAGATTTCGATCGCGTTGGAGGAGATGGGGTTGCCGTACGCCATCAAGCCGGTGGCGATCGGTAAGGGCGATCAGTTCAAGCCAGGCTTCATGGCCATCTCGCCGAACAACCGCATGCCGGCGATTGTCGATCCCGAGGGTCCCGGCGGCGCGCCAATCTCCGTCTTCGAGTCCGGCGCGATCCTCCAATGTCTTGGCCGCAAGACCGGTAAGTTCTATCCGAGCGATGAGCGCGCGCGCGTCGAAGTCGATGAGTGGCTCTTCTGGCAGATGGCCGGCGTCGGCCCGATGTTCGGGCAGGCGAGCCATTTCAGGAACTACGCACCCAACCTCGTCGATGATCCAGAGAAGATCGCCTATAGCGCCGCGCGCTATAATAACGAGGTCAACCGGCTGCTCGGCGTCCTGGAGCGCAGGCTCGATGGCCGCGCGTTCGTGGCTGGCGAGTACTCAATCGCTGACATGGCGTCTTACCCGTGGATTAAGATCGCCGCCGTGTTCGGCCAGGACATGAGTGCATTTCCGCGCGTCCAGGGCTGGCTCGATCGCATCGTCGCGCGGCCCGCCGTGCAAAAGGGCGCAAGCGCAGGCGCAGAACTTCGCAAACCCGCGGCTGCGCCCGGAAGCGATGAAGCCAAGCAAGCTGCGAAAGCGCTGTTCGGTCAGACTGCGGCGTCAATCGCTGCAGCAGTCAATGAGAAGAAGACTTCGTAAAGGTAAAACACAACTAACGCGCATAAATCCAAACACGGCTTCCGCACCTTAAGCTTATCGCAAGTAAAGCACGATACGTCTTCTCCCCGACGGCGCGAAAAATGCACGTCGGTGGGGGAAACGTACATGGCACAAGCCAGGCGTTTCCAAGTGGTACAAGGGAGCAGCCAAAATGGCGTTCACAGATACGGAAATCGCTGAAGTGCACGAAGCTGTGCGCCGCCAAGGCGATAGCGACAATCTTTACAAATTGGGCCTGATCTATTCGACCGGCCAAGAGCTGGACCTGGTGCAAGCGCACATGTGGTTCAATCTGGCTGCCTCGCGCGGTTCGGATGCGGCGAAAGAATGCCGTCGCGAACTGTCGGACATGATGTCCCGCGATCTGATCGCCGAGGCGCAAAAGCGCGCTCGCGAATGGCTCTCGGTAAAGCATCACTAAGAGATGTTAGAGATTGGCGCGTTGTGGCCTGCGCATCGGCGCGGGCGCTACGACGCCGTCAATCGAGCCAGGGCGGCGCGGGCAGGTCGCGATAGGCCTTCCGCAGCGACTCTGACCAGTTTTCGCGGATAGCGCGGAAATAGTCGTCGTCTTCTGAGATGCGTTCGTGCGCGGCAACGCACTGCGTGTCGCGCTTATAGACCAAAAGGTCGGCCGGCAGTCCGACAGAGAAGTTCGAGCGCAGCGTCGAATCCATCGAGATGAGCGCGAGTTTCACCGCGTCGTCCAGAGGCGTTTCGTACCGCGCCACCCGGTCGAGGATTGGTTTGCCGTACTTGGTTTCGCCGATTTGGAAGAACGGCGTCTCCGGCATCGACTCAATGAAATTGCCAGCCGAATAGATGTGGAACATCCGCATGCGCCGGCCTTCGATTTGGCCTGCCAAGATGATCGACGCGTCGAAATAGAAATTCTGCGCGCTTTGGCCCGGCGAGATCGAGCTGAACACTTTGCGCACCGCATCGCCCACCAGCTGAGCCGCGTCGTACATCGATGGAACGGTCATCAGCGTTTCAAACGGTTCATGCGCGCCGATCCCTGCGCCCTCCAGCACACGCGCCGTCACTGCCTGCGTCACCGCCAGATTGCCGGACGTCATCATCGCGATAACGCGATCGCCCGGGGCGACGACGTGCATTTTCCCGAAATTAGCGATGTTGTCGGGGCCCGCATTGGTGCGCGTATCGGACAGGAGCACGAGCCCGTCCTGCAGGCAGAACCCTACGCAATAAGTCATCTGTGGCTCCGATGCGCGTCAGCGCATGTAATGTGCGGCGATCTGATCGCCCAATTCGGCAGCGCGTTCAATCTGCTCGGTCAGGTGTTCGTGTAAACCGGATTGGAAAATATCGCCAATTCGGCCATAGCGGAGCTGCGATGCTTGGGCGCCCGCGATCCGATGGCATTCGCCGCGCCGCCCGCCATGAATGGCGGCGATTTTCTCCAGACATTCGGTGATCGCGTCATAGCAGGCGCGTAACGAACGCGGCATTTCAGGGCGAAGCATAAGCAGCTCGGCCACGTTCCAGGGCTTCACCTCTTCGCGATACACCCACTGATATGCACGCACCGCCGATACGGCGCGGAGCACGCTCGTCCATTGGTAATAGTCGAGCATGCCGCCGACGCCGGAGGATTCCTGCGGCAGCAGCAAATGGTACTTCACGTCGAGGATGCGCGCGGTGTTGTCGGCGCGCTCGAGGAATGTGCCGAGACGGATGAACCAGTAGTTCTCGTTGCGCAGCATCGTCGTCTCGTAGGCGCCGGAGAAACGCGTCGAGATCGTGCGCACCCAATCGAGTGTATCGGGAAGCGTCTCCGCCGAGAACGCGCGCTCCGTCAGATGGCGCGACTCGAGCCAGCCCTGGTTCACCGCTTCCCACATGTCACGTGTGAGCGCCCCGCGCATGGCGCGCGCGTTGATGCGCGCCAGATCCAGGCAGGCGATGATGGCGGAGGAATTGTCCGGTCCGGTGCAGAGAAAGCGCGCGGCGCTATCCGGCGTCACCGCATCGTACACGGTGTCGTAGAGTTCATCGACGCCGGCTGCGGCGAGCGCCGAGCGCCACTCTTCGGTCTCGCTGAGCACGCCTGCCATGGATTGCGCCGCTTCGATCAAGCGCGCGAGATTGTCCATGCGCTCCATGTAGCGCGCCAGCCAGAAGAGAGATTCAGCGGCGCGGGCGAGCATCACTTGCCGCCGTTCTGACGCGTGTGCAGCACCCATGTATCTTTGGTGCCGCCGCCTTGGCTTGAGTTCACCACGAGCGAGCCGTCAGTCAAAGCCACGCGTGTGAGACCGCCCGGCACGATGCGGATGCCATCAGCGCCTGACAGCACGAACGGACGCAGATCGACGTGGCGCGGCGCGGTGCCGTCAGCGACGAATGTCGGGCAGGTGGAAAGCGCAAGCGTCGGCTGCGCGACGTAACCTGTCGGATTGAGCCGGAGCTTCTTAGCAAAATCGTCGCGCATTGTCTTGGTCGCGTGTGGGCCAACAAGCATGCCGTAACCGCCAGAACCGCGCGTTTCCTTGACCACCAGCTCTTCCAAATGATCGAGCACATAGGCGAGCGCGCCTTCGTTGGCGCAATCCCAGGTCGGTACGTTGTTCAGGATGGGCTCTTCGCCGAGGTAGAACCGGATCATCTCCGGCACGTGCATGTAGATGGCTTTATCGTCGGCGATGCCCGCGCCGGGCGCGTTGGCGAGCGCCACGTTGCCAGCGCGATAGGCCTCCATCAAACCAAACGCGCCGAGCGTGGAATCGGAACGAAAAACCATCGGATCGAGGAAGTCGTCGTCGATGCGCCGATAGATGACGTGGACGCGCTTCAGGCCGCCCGTCGTGCGCATGAAGACCTTCTTGTCGCGTACGACCAGATCGATGCCTTCAACGAGTTCAACGCCCATCTCATCGGCGAGGAACGAGTGCTCATAGTAGGCGCTGTTGAACTGGCCTGGCGTCAGCACGACGACGCACGGGTCTTCGCCGCTTGAAGGCGCGACGGATCGCAACGTCTTCAGTAAGTCCTGCGGATAGCGCGCCACCGGCTCGACGCTGATGCGCGCGAATAATTCCGGGAAGAGCCTCATCATCACCGAGCGGTTCTCCAGCATATAGGAGACGCCCGACGGCGTGCGGCAATTATCTTCAAGTACGTAAAACTCGTTCGCGCCGGTGCGCACGAGATCGATGCCGGAGATATGGGTGTAGACTCCGCCGGGCGGCGTCACCCCTTGCATTTGGGCGCAGTAAGCCGGGTGAGTGTCGATGTGCTCGTTGGTGAGTTTGCCGGCGCGTACGATCTCGCGCGCGCCATAGACGTCCGCGAGGAAGAGGTTCAGCGCTGTGACGCGCTGCTTCAGTCCGCGCTCCAGAAAGGCCCACTCATCAGCGTCCAAAACGCGGGGGATGATGTCGAACGGAATGAGCCGCTCAGTGTCGCCGCCTTCGGTATAAACGGCGAAGGTAATGCCGATCCGGCGGAACAGGCGCTCGGCCTCTTCGCGCTTGGCGTTCAATGCGTGCGGCGGCGTCTGGGCGAGCCAGGTCGCGATTTCGGCGTAGGCGGCGCGGACTTCGCCGTCAGTGCCGTGCATGTCATCGAAAAATTGGCGCATCGGTGCGCCGAGCTTGGATCAGGTCGCGCGCCGAGGCGAGCCCGACTTTGCCGGTTCTTACCTTCGGCGCCCAAGAAACTGGCGCCAAGCAAGTCGGCGCCGGTTTCCTGAGCGCGCAGTGTTCACTCCTCGTCGGCGTTCTGGGCCGCGATCGAGACTTTCTCGAACCCTCCGCCCTGAAGCTGATCCGTGACCGACACGACGCTCTGGTAGGCGACGTCCAAGTCGGCGCGGATGAAGACGCGCCCTTCGCGGAGCACGTCTTCGCGAACCAGAGCGGGGTCCGCCGCCATGATGTGCTCGAATGTGCGCGCCGAGACCCGGTCCAGCGTCGTTTCCGTGTCCCCGACAAAGAGCCGATATCCGGCGGCGCCTTCTCGAATTTCCACGATCGTCGGCTCCAGGAAGCGCGCGATGCTTGGACCTGCCTGTGCAAGATCAAGGCGCAAGTCCGTCGTCGGCTTCGGCGCTGTCACCATGAAGATGATCAGCAAAACGAGCAAAACGTCGATGAACGGAATGACGTTCGGCTCTGAGGTTGGCGGCATGCTCGCCCGCATGCATGCTGCGGCTGTCGCGGCCATTGGTCCCTCCCGAGCTTCTGGCCTGGTCAGGATGCGCACATGCGTCCGCGCCGCGCCAATCACGCACGCGAGAGGCTGTTCACAGATGCGAGAGCTTAGTTATTCCGCGTGCCGCCGCGGAGGTCGTAATAGAAGCTGAACTGCACCGGCAGCGCGTCACGCACATATTGCTGCATGAACACGTTCACCTGGCTGATGCGCGAGCGCGGCACGTAAACGACATCGTAGCGCTGCAACGGTTGTGCGCCGGGCAGGCCGCTGCGCACAGCGCGCATGGAAAGATCGATCTGCGTAACCGTGCTGTGTCCGGTCGCGCGCGACATCACCAAAACATCGCCGCGTTGCGCGCTCGGCAAGAAGCCGCCGGCAAGCGCGATGGCTTGGAAGGCGTCCATGTTGGCCGGCATCTCATAGATGCCTGGCCGCGCGACCTCGCCGCCGACGAACACTTGGCGCGAAGCGTAGCTGCGCGGCGTCACCGTGAGTTCCGGCATCCGCAGATGGGACGCGTAAGCCGTGACCAGCAGATCGCGCAGCTCCTCCGCCGTGAGATCCGCCGCCCGCACGGCGCCGATCAGCGGCAACGCCAGGCGGCCATCGGGACCGATCGTTGCGTTGCGAGAAAGTTCTGGCGCCGAAAAGATCGTGATCTCGACCTCATCGCCCGGGAAAAAACGGTAGGCGGGCGATTGGTCCGTATACACCATCGATGAGGTGGTTTCCGCCGCAGGCGCCGTTTGCGCGACAGCCGCGGGTGCAACGAATAGCAATGCCAAGCAGGCCAGCACGACGCGCATAGGGAAACTCCAACACTTTGTTAGCGCGCTCGCGGTTAACGAGGCGTCGGCGGGAAATTGCCAGCCTTTGGTGAATGATCGTTTACCAAGTGCAGGCAAGGTCGTTGCGCCCACGTATGAGGAGCGGCGATGCAAACGAGCAGCAAGGCTGAGGCCACAGGGTGGTTCGGCTGGGCCGAAGCGCCTCGATTGAGCTTGGCCGACATCGCCGCGACGTTGTGGGCGGAACGCATGCTGGTGCTCGCTGTTGGCGGCGCCATCTGCGCGCTTGGCCTGATCGCGGCTTTGGCGGCGCCCAAAAACTACACGGCGCGCTCAGAACTGATCGTCCGCATGGGCGAGGAATATGTTTATCAGCCAACGGCTGGCGGCGCGGGCGCAGGCGCGACCCCCGACATGCAAACCATCGTGAACGCTGAAATGCGTCTCATTGGTTCAGGTGCGGTGGTGCGCGGCGCGATTGAGAGCGTCGGCCTTGCGGCGCTCTACCCAGATATCGCCGCATCGGCCGGCTCTGATGCACGCAAGCTTGCTGCGGCGGAGCGAGCCTTCGCCGAGCATCTGACCATCGAGACCGCACCGCAGACGCCTGCGATCGGCCTCTCGTTCGAGCACCACAATCCCGAGACCGCCGCGCTGGCGCTCAACGCACTGGTTCAACAATATCTCCGCCACCGCCGCGATGTGCTCGTCGGCGGCGAATTTGAAGCGCTCTCGGCGGAGACCACGGATTTGAGTGGCCGCGCAGGCCTGGCGACAGAGGCGCTCTCCGCGTTCCTCACCGAGCATCAGATCGGTGATTTCGAGAGCGAACTAGCGGCGCTAGCTGCGCGTTCAGGCGATATCGAAACTCAATTGCTCGATGCCCAAACGCGCCGGCGCGAAGCGGAAGCGCGCGCCGCCGCGTTGCGTCAGCGCTTCAATGCCGAGCCCGAGCAGATCGAGCTCTATCAAGAATCCGACGCGCGCCGTGATCTTGTCGAAGCGCAGATAGAGCGTGAACGCTTGCTCGCGGCCTATCAGCCGGACGCGCTGCCGGTCCGCGAGGTCGATCGCCGAATTGCTCAACTGCAAGCATTCCTCGCCGGCGGTGATCCGCCAAGCATTACGCGCCGTGGCCCGAACCCGGTTCGCCAGGATGTCGCCAGCCAGCTCTATAGCATGGAAGCTGAAGCGCGCGCGCAACGCGGCCGCGAGACGGCGCTGAACCAGCAGCGCACCGAAGTCCGCGAACGTCTGCGCGCCATGCAGGTCATTGAGCCGCGCTTCCGCCAGCTACAGCGTGACCGCACCATCCTCGAAACCAACGCACAGAATTTCGCCAGCCGCGCCGAGGAAGCGCGCACGCGTAGTCAGATGCTTGGCCGCGCAACAGATAACATCAGCCCGGTCGAGACCGCCTCGGCGCCGGCGCAAGGCCGGAGCCTGCGCTGGCCGATCATGATCGTGACCATCCTCATTGCGGGGATTGTGGCGCTGGCGGCAGGGCTCTCGCGCGGATTGATGCGCCGCAGCTTCCCGACGCCATCGAGCGCCGCCCGCGCGCTTCATATGCCGGTGCTCGCAGTGATGCCGCGCCGGCAGCAATCGAAACAAGCGAAGGTCAAGCCGCCGAAGCCGGAGAAGGCTCGGAAAGGCAAGCCGGAACTTACTGTCGTTGAAGGTGGCGCATGAGCGGACCGCAATTCTCAGTCGATGGCGTGCTCGACGCGCTCGCGATGCAGCGCCGGCGCCCTGATGGCGCTGGCCGCGCGATCATGTTTGTCGCCGCGCGCGGCAATGAAGGCGCCACAACCGTGGCACGCACCGTCGCGCATGCCGCAGGCCCCGGCGCTGTCTATGCAATCGATCTCGACATTCGCCGCAACGCGCTCGCGAGAGCGCTGAGCGAGGATGGCGCCCTCGGACCACGCATCGAAGGTGACCTCGGCGGCCAGCGTTTCTACACGGTGCGCGACCTGCAAGAGTCGCCGCAAGCTTTCTTCTACCACCGCGTTGGCCGTTCGCGTGTGTATGCGGGCGTGTTCGATATGCGCGCGCTGCCGAAGGGCGCCCGCGTTGGCATCTCGGCGCGGCCTGACTATTGGGACGCGGCACGCGCTGGCGGCGCAATTGTTGTTGTTGACGCGCCGGCGCTGGATCACAGCTCGATTGCGCTGCGCGTCGCGCCGCACATGGACGGCGTCGTGCTCGTCGTGGGATCAGGCCGGGGCGCCGCGCCTGTCGCGATCGAAGCGAGAGAGCTGCTTCTCGAGGCGGGCGCCAATCTGATGGGGCTGGTCTATGCTGGCGCCGATGCGCCGGTTGTGGCCATCGACCGGATGTTGCGTCACGCCGGCTGACGCACCAGCGTCTGGCCATAGAAGCGCTGCTCGCAGAACCAAAACACTTTGCCCGCACCGCGCGCCGCGCGATCGAGCAGCGCAAGTGCGCGCGGTGTTGAGCCCGCGACCACAACGGCGCTGGCTGCGCCATACACAAAAGCCTGCGCCGCGCCGACGCACATATGCCGCGCCAGCGCCGGTACGTTGCGCGACGCCCAGGCCATTTCGCACGGACCCTGACCGTAAGCGAACGCGCGCTTGAGGCCGTGCGCGAGGTGCGTGCGCTCGGCGCCCAAATGTTCGATCACGTGCGCTTCGGCGGCCCAAGCGAAGCTCGCGCCCGCTTGGGCCCACAACGCGAACAGCTTATCGTCTTCGCCGCCGCGCTGATCGGCGCGTGCATCGAACGGTGTTGGTTCATCGAACATCGAGCGCGGCTGCAGCGAGTTGCCGATGCCGTAAGCTTCACACGCGCCGTTCGCGCCGGGGCCAGCGCGCGTGTAAAGCTGTTCGTAGAATTCAGCGTTGGCCGTGTCGTGATCTGCGCGCGCGCGCACCGGACCAAACACGCTTTGCGCACCGGTTTCACGCCGCACGGTGATGAGCGAACTCAGCCAATCCGGCGAGGCCTCTTCGTCATCGTCGAGCCAAGCCACCAGCTCGCCCTGCGCCAGCGTGAGCGCCGCGTTGCGCGCCTGCGCGACCCCGGGTTTCGGCTCGTGCGCCCAGCGGAACGGCACAGGCGCTTCAGCTTCGAGCTGACGAAACGTGTCCAGCGCCGAGCCTTCGGGTGAGTTATCGACCGCGACCACTTCGAACGACGCAGCGCCGCGCTGCGCGAAGACGCTACGAACCGCGCGCACGAACGAATCCGGACGCCGGAAAGTTGGGATCAGAACGCTGACTTCAATCATGCGAGCCTCCGTTCGAGAGCGGCTGTCACTGGCAGAACGACAAAGCCAAGCTTGCGCGCTTCGCTGAGTAGCGCTTCGAGCTCGTCCGAGCGCGTCCCCCATGGTGAGGGCGTCTCCGAAACGTCGTGCGTGAAACCAATCACCCAAGCTTTGCGCTTGGCGGCGACTTTAAGCGCCTTCATGACGCGCTCCATGCCGCCATCGCCGAACAACGGATAGGCGCGCAATTGCGCGAGGTCCGTCGCGCCAACGTTGAGCCCCGGAAGAATGCCGCGTGCCGACATAAAGCGCGGCGGCAGGTTGTCTTTCACTTGCGGCTTGGTTTCACCATACGGGTAGGCGTGCGAGCGCGGCGACGATGCGCCCATGCTCAGCAACGCATCGCGGTTGCGCGCGAGATCTTCCAGCGTGGAAAATACATCGCGCTGCGCGCAATCTTCGTGACTCGACGAGTGACAGCCGATTTCGTGACCCGCCGCAGTGAGGCGCGCGATATCCGGCGCGGTGTAGCCAACACCGCATGGACCCTCGACGCCGGCCATGCCGGCAGCAGTGTAATAGGTGCCGCGCGCGCCGTGGCGCTCAAGAATGCGTGCGCCTTCGACGGCCGCGTTGGCGGGAAAGTCGTCGAACGTGATCGAAAGCACCGGCTCGGCGAATGAAAGCTTCGCCGGGCGGGCAGCGTAATGCTGCGTCATCCGGCGGCGAACTTTGCTGACGAGATCGCGGCGAGGCGCGTAGGCGACGGTCACGCCAGGTGCTCCGCATAGTGCGAGGCGCGGAGCAGCTTGAAGGCTGCGCAGCGAACACGCATGGGCGCCAGCCTGCGCGGATCGCGCGCCAGCCAGCTATAGATACGCTGCTGAGTCTTACGTGCCGGTGAAGCGCGTAGCGCGCTGGCGATGCGATGTGCAGCAAAACGCTTCACTTGTGTGGGATGCTTGCGCGCCAAGCGGCCAAAGTTCGGACCGGCCTCGGCGGATTTGCGCATCAAGGTGCTGACGTCATCCAGCCCCGCGTGCGTCGCTGGATTTTCGACGTGCATGATCGTCTCGACGCGCGCGACGTCCAGCGCCCAATCGGTGTCCTCGAAGCCCCAGCCGGTAAAGTGTGGATCGAACGGGTGCGCCAGCAGGAAGTCGCGCTCTACCAGGAGGTTCGACGATGCAGTCGTTTGCGCCGCGCGGCGGGCGCGCTGGCGCGCCGTCCGGCAGTCGGAGCCGCCAAACAGCGCAAAGTGCAACGCTGTCTCCGGCGTGCGCTGCGCGTGCGCCAGTGAAAGGCCGCCGAAAGCGACGCGCGGCCCCTGCGTTGCGATGATCCCGAGCCAGACCGAGAGAAACGTCTGCGTGTCAGGGAGCATGTCGGCGTCGAGGAAGAGCACGTAGTCGCCGCGCGCTTCTTCGACCAGGCGATTGCGCGCGCGGGCGCGGCCCAGGTTCTCGCCGCTGACGATGATACGCGCCGGTGCGCCAGTCGATTGCGCGGCTGTCATCACATTGGCGACCAACTCAGCGGAGGCCGAGCCGTCGTCGAGGAGGATGAACTCGACGCCAGCCGGCACGCGGCCGAAGCGCTTCAACATTTCAGACGGGTCGTACCGGAAGAACGGCGTCAGCACGCTGAGGCGCGGCGTCTGCGTGCGATCGCGGACGATGATGGTTTGTTCAGTCGACATGGGCGGTGCTCGATACGGGTTGAAAACGGCGCGTGGCGGTGCGTGCGGCAGAGAGAGCGAAATCGCGTAATCCCAGAACATTGAGGGCGACGGCGCTGACGCCGTAGATCGCCGCGCCCAGGGCGCAGCTTTGAAAGAGACCGAGCGTTGTGTGCGCGGCAGGAAATGCGATGACTGCCGCCGTCATGGCTGCTGTGGCGAGCGCGATGCGCGTGAGTTCGCGGAGCGGAAGCGGCAGCGGCATCAGGCGGCGGCCAACCAGCGCCAAAAGCACCGCGCCAATACCCGCACCAGCCGCGGCGCCAATCGCCGCGCCGACAGCGCCGTGCGTAGCCGAGAGCCAAGCCGTCAGCCCAAGTTGCACTGCGCCCGGCGCGAGCATCAGCAATGCGCGCTGACCCGTCCGGCGTGTCAGCTGGAACGCCTCCGACCAATAATAGAGACCAAAGCCTGACATCAAGCCGGCGATTGCGAGCCAGGGCAACGTCGCCGCCGTCTCCGCGCGCAAGGCCTCGCCAACCATGAGCGTGGCGATCGGTTGAGAGAGCAGCGCCAAGCCGATGCTTGCCGGAACCGTGATTGCCGCCAGCACTACGAAGCCGCCGCGTGCGGCGTCACGTGCGGCCTCCGTGCCTTTTTCTTCGTAAGCGGCGAACACAAGCGGTGCGAACGCGGCGCTGATGCCCATAAACACAATGTCAAGCGCTCGCGCCAAACCAAACGCGGCGGCATAGGCGCCGAGCGGGGCTGTGCCGGCTTCGCCAGCCAACACCAGACGCGCAATAGCCTGCACGCCGAGATCGGCAGCGAGCGCGAGCGCCAGCGGCGCGCCGTAACCAGCATAAGAAAGCGAGCGCACGATTGAGGCTTCGCCGCCGCGCGCGTGGCGCAGCAGGCGTGGCAGATCGATGAACGCCACCAATGCGCCAGCAGCCAAAAGGCCGGCGAACGGCGCGGCCGCGCCAAAGTCGAGCATGATGAGGAGGCCGACGCCAACGGCAAAGCCGGTGACGAGATAGACCGTTTCAAGAATGGCGTAGCGCCCGAAGGCCAGCGCGGCGCGATCGCTTTCGCGGCCAAGACGCGTGATAAAGCGCAGCACGGCCGCGCCTGCGGCAAAGAGTGAGAGCGCGGCGACGTCGTCGCGCAAGCCAACGAACGCCAGCACGCTGGCTGTCACTGCGAGAACGGCGAGGCCCAGCGTCAGCGCCAACACCAGCAAAGTTGCGAAGTGATCAGCCAGGCGCTTCTCAGCGCGCGCGGCGGCGAAGAAGCGAAACGCCGCCGCCTCAGCCCACGTGAACATCAGCGTATGCGCAGCCATCGAGATCGACAGCGCCAGCGCGTAACGGCCGAAATCCTCGGGGCTCATCAGACGCGTGAACGCGGCGATCGCGCCGAACCCGATCAGGGCCTGCGCGATCTGCAACGGTGCGAGCGAAAGGAAGCGCGTGGTGCTCAACGGGTGACCTTGTCGTCCCCGAACAAGACCGGCGCGGTGCGAGCGAGAATTTCGAGATCCAGCCACAGCGACGAGCGTGCGACGTATTCGAGATCGTAGCGGACGCGGCGGCGAACCGCCGACGCTGACGCCACCGGGCCGCGCGAGCCATTCACTTGCGCCCAGCCGGTGATGCCCGGCTTCACGCGGTGACGATGCGCATATTCGGCGACGATCTCGGTCAGATCGCGCTCGCATGTTTTCATGCCGACAGCGTGCGGACGCGGGCCAACGAGGCTCATGTCGCCGCGCACCACGTTGAAGAGTTGCGGCAGCTCGTCGAGGCTGGTGCGGCGCAGGAAGGCGCCAACAGCGGTGATGCGCGGATCGTTCTCACGCACTTGGTTCAACGCCGCGTCCGGATCGTGACGCATGGTGCGGAATTTCAGCACGGTGATGATGCGGTTGTTGAAGCCGTGACGGCGTTGGCGATAGAGCGCCGGGCCGGGTGTATCGAGCTTCACCAGGGCAGCAATCACCAGCATCGGCAGCGCGAACAGAGCCGCCAGCAGCGAGCCGGCCACGATATCTTCAACGCGCTTCACAAATGCGCGGCGGTGATTGTGCGGACGGCCAGAGACGCAGGCGACGGCAGCGCCGCCAAAACGCTCAACGCGGCGGCCGCGCACAGCGTGGGTGTCGAAATCCAAAAGCAGATCAACGCGGTTCGGCGCGACGCGCAGACGCTCGATCATCGCCTTCACGCGGCCTTCGGCCTTTTGCGTGACGGTGATGACGATGCGGTCGACGTTCGGGAGCTGGTCCCATGCGAGCAGCGCATCAACGCCGCCAATCACCGGCGCCGAACCGACCTGCGCCGGCGAGCGGCCAATGCGGTCATCCACGACAGCAACGATGCGTGCGTCGCCCGATTTGGCGGCGCGTGCGGCGAGGCGTTGTGCAGCTTCGGTCGCGCCGATCAGCACGATGTTTTCCGCAAAGAGCCCGCGGCGATGCGCAGCAGCAATCCAAATCGCCATCGCGGCATGGATGCCGGCTAGCAGCATAGCGGCGAACGGCAGCGTTGCGGCCAGCGCCGCAGCGCTGCGGGCGTCCGGCGCGAACGCGTTCGAGATCAGCAGCCCGACGATGGCGCCGAGGGCCAAGCCGCCCATGCCGCGCTCCGGGCGGATGCGGGCCGGTGAGAAGCGATAATAGTCGGTGAGCCAGAGGCCGGCTTTCAGCGCCAGCGCCGAAAGGATGAACGCCGCGGCTTGGCCAATCGAAAGCTGAAGCAGGCCAGCGTCCGCGCCCCACAGGGCGGCGAACTGTGCGGCGGCTGCGACGATGACCCAGTCCGTCGCCTGGATGAGCTTAATCGGCAGGCCTGGATCCACATGCATGCCGCGGCGGCTCTGCGCCGGGTCGGTTGGCTCGGCCCAATCGTTGGCCGGGGCGCCGGGCGCAACTTCGAAGGCGCGATAGGCCAGATCGGCGGTCACCAAAGGAAAATCCGGATCGCCGGGCTGGTCGATCTGCATGCCAAAAAGGGCGAACGCAGCGGCGAGTTCCGCCAGGCGGCTGGCTTCCGACTGCGCCGAAACGCCAGCAGGTTCAGCCTGGGGCGCCGAGCCGAAGGTTTCCGCGCTCGTCTGGTCCAATTCGGCGCCGACGAGCTGCAGTGCGGCCTGAGACATAGTTAATTCGCCCTTGAGACTAGTTTTGTCCCAAAGGCTCGCGCAAAGGCGGCGCCACTTAACGATTAGGAGCTTGATTTAAGGGGCGTCAGCCATCCGAAGCTGCGCCCCAAGGCGCTGGCGCCAGTCCGCCTTCGCCAAGGCTTCGGAGGGCATCCTACACTCGCTTCGCGAGCGTAGGCTGGCGGAGACGCAGTCCGCTGCGAAAATTCCCTATCTGACTTGATAAACAAGGGCCACAGCGGAAACGAGAAAACGCCAATTTCTCGCTACCATGCAGCGTACCATACAGGGATCGACCGAAACGACCGACTTGGCCGCTTTGATGAGGAAGGGGCGAGCTCACTCCTTGAGCCCCTTTAGTCGGCGCGTAACCAGTGCGGCAAGCTGCGCATTGGACGGCTCCCGGTTAGAAGCGGCCAAGACGGCTAGGGCGCTTTCCACCGCTTCCACTTCGGAGCAGCCGTCCCGCTCTGTGAT
>JANPCV010000148.1:0-3016 GCA_031431115.1 Caulobacteraceae bacterium | reverse complement strand
CGGAAGCGCCGGCCGTCGGTCATCTGGTCGTGCACAAAGTCCAGCGACCAGCAGGCGTTGGGCCGATCCGGCGCCGCCATCGGCGCGCGCAGGCCCAAGGCGCGTTTGCGTCCACTGCGGCGGCGCACCATCAGTCGCTCTTCCTGGTAGATGCGTTGCACGCGCTTCCTGTTCACGAGGCGACCCTCCCGGCGCAGCAAGATGTAGAGCCGGCGATAGCCGAAACGCCGGCGCTCGTGCGCCAGCGCCGTGATGCGGGCGCGCAATTCGGCGTCGTCAGGCTTTGTGCGCTGGTAACGCACGCTGGTCCGATCGACGCCAATGATCCGGCACGCTCGCCGCTCGCTCATCTCGTGCGCCGTTTCGAGATGAGCGATGGCTTCCCGCCTTTGCGCGAGCGTCACCATTTTTTTCCGAGCAAATCCTTCAGCGCTGCATTGTCGAGCATCGCGTCGGCCAGCAGCCGCTTCAACTTGCCGTTCTCCTCTTCGAGGTTCTTCAATTTCTTGGCGTCGGACACCTCCATGCCGCCGTATTTCGATTTCCAGCCATAGAGGCTGGCGCTCGACATGGCGTGCTTGCGGCACAAGTCGGCCACCGCCACCCCGGCCTCGTGCTCCTTCAAGATCGCAATGATCTGTTCTTCGCTGAACCGCTTCCGCTTCATTTCCGGCGCCCTAGCTGGGCCGGACTCTAGGTCCAGATGGAGGAGTTTGCGGGGGTCACGTCACCATCACTAGCGCAAAACGGGGCCGAACCGCTTCGGGGAAGCGCGCTTGCCACGGGAGGGCACGGCCATGGTCGACCAACCGGATATGGGCTAGGCTCGCCGCCAAGAACTCACTGGAAGCATTGTCGTTTGAGTGGAGAAGCCGCGAATGCGCTTCGGTTTGCTCGTCTTACTTTCGGCGCTGGCATTGATCGCTGCACCTGCATCGGCCCAGCAAGGAACGGTGAGAATTCCATCCGTCGGCCCCGGCGGAGTGGCCGCACTACCGGCGGCGACCGAGTTAAGCCGCACGTGTTGGATCGCCGATGTCGGCGCCTTCACCAATCGCGTGCACATACGTTGCACGCGAGACACCGGCCCCAGTCTGGGCGGACTGCATACGCCAGATTATGTGCCGCCGCCGGAGGCAGACGCGGGAATTGTCTATTTCGCCGTGGGTGCGGCGAGCGATTCGGCGTTAGCCGATCGCGTCATTGCGCTCGCAAGCTCGGCGTCGCAGCAGAACAAGCAGGTTCAAATTTTCTACCGCACGAACCCAGCTGAAAATCCGCCAGGGTGTCAGACAAACGATTGCCGGCGATTGATTGGCCTCGTGATGATTATTCAATGAGATTCAAGCGGCGCGGCGGATCCAAAACGGTCGCTCAGACTTAACGCAACGGTGCGGCCCGATCTCGCCGAAGGCTGGCGTTGAATGCCGAGACGGCGAACGCCCTGTTCGCCGGGGATTTGCAGCTTCTCTCGCCAGAGGCCCGAGTTTTCGGAGAAATCGAACATCGACCGCTCGCTCCGCACGATCACCAATCAAGTCAATCGCTTGGGGCCCTGTCACGAGGAGCCGAGCGAAAGCGCCGCTTAGCGGTCAAACGCGGCGCAGTTCTGCCAGAAATAAATCCAGCCTGCGCCGACGAGCGCGAACGCTACTAGCCCGGCCCACTCCATGGCGGTTTGTGTGCGGGACCGGCGGCGAGGCAGGGACTGGGACATTGCTGCTTGCGCATACGCAGCTTGCCGCGGCGCTGAATGAAGTAGCCGTTCAGCTGCTACTTCAAACTCCGCATCGGCCGCGTCATGCGGCGCTTTTGTCTCTTGATGTGGCGACGCTTCCTGCGAGACCTGCGCGCCAGCTTCTAGCGCCGGATCAACTGGGGACGGCGGTTGGAGAACGGCCGGCGCCACCGGCGCGGGCGCCGCTCGCGCCAAAGGCACGCCGCGATCGATCTGCGCTAGCAATTGACGAACGCTGCGCTGTTCGGTCTTCGACAAACTTGCCGACGACACCGCGCGTTGCAGCACGACCGCAGCCTGGCGGTCGCCGCGCTGCGCTGCTTCAGCCAAACCCGGCGGCGCCGCGAGGCGCACTGGACCCAAGCTGTCGCGATCGTACTCAATCGCGTCGGCGAGAGCTGCTGTCTTCTCCGCCGAATCCGACGCCTCGCAGATCAGACGCACGAGGTCGGTGCGGACTTCAATCAAATTCGGAACGTGGTTGAGCTCGCGGCGCAGCTGATCGAGCAACACGATATCGCGCGTAGCGCCAGCTGGGCGATTCTTTATCGGCTCATAACGAGCGATCAAATCTAGAACCTCTCGCTTGCGGGCGTCCGCGTTATCGTTGCGATGAAACAGACGGAGCGTAGCGTCGTAATTGGTCACGGCCTCCGGGAACGCCAGCATACCAAGCCGGTTTCCATTCTCGGCCTCGGCAACGTAGATCACATCAAAGGTACCGTCTGGTTTTGTCCCTATAAAAGCGACGTTTCCAGCGGTCGCTTTCTTGCTCCATGTTTTGCCGTTTGCTCGAAAATATAGATACTCGGCGCCAGAGGCGCCGATCAACAATTGGTCCGACCTGCCGTGATAGTGGGTCATCGCGATCTTTAGCCGCCCAAGCTTCCGCGCCCGCAGCCTCCGGATACACCTATTCAGTGCTTGGAGTTTCTCACTTCGCCAATTGAGCGAACTGAAAGACAGCAACGTGGTCGTATCGTTCGGCTCGTCACTCACCACCGTCGCGGCATCCTCGGCGGCGCCGCTCGTCACGAACGCCCGCAGAGGGCCAGGGATGCCCGGGTCGCCAAAATGTTGCCGACGGCGGGGTCGCTCTAAACCTGGCGCTGGCCGCGCTGCGCGCGCGAATGCTGGTGATCGCCGACCTCAATCACAAAAGAAAAGCGCCTCGGCATCAGCCGAGGCGCGTCAATATTTAAAGCATTGGTGATGCTTAACCGATTCCGTAGTAAAGGTTAACCTATCCCCGGTTAGTGTAGAACGGCGCAGCAATGT
>JANPCV010000147.1:0-3929 GCA_031431115.1 Caulobacteraceae bacterium | reverse complement strand
TCGGTTTCGTCCACCGCGACGATGATGCGGCCGGGCACGTCGTGCGCGTGCTTCCAGAGATGCGCGCCTCGATCCAGATCATGATCGCCGATCCCTTGTGGCTGCGCGGCGCGGGCAACGTCGCGGCATGGGAGCGCCTGCCCCGCATCACGCTTTGGGCGCCCAAATATCGCTGGTGCTATGGCTTTGCGGTCGGCCACATCAAGGCCTACGCGGCTGGGCTCACGGTGGCCGGGCTCTACGCCCTAACGGGGCGGCCAGCATCGCAATTGGTCGATCAAGTCCTTGCCTTGAGCGACATCAATGCGGCGCTGGCGCGCGACATCGACCCACAAGCGGACGAGCCATTCGAGAGCTGGCGCACGCGGGCAACAGTGCGGCTGCGCGACGTCTTTAACGCCACGCCAGCAATCGACGATCCGTTGGCGGCTTCGCTTGCAATCCTCGCGACCGAAGAAGGCGGCGCAGTCGCGCGCGCGGCCGAGGCGGCTGGTCTTTCGGAACGGCAATACCGCCGATTGTTTATCCGCCTCTATGGCGTATCGCCCAAGCACTACCAGCGTGCCATCCGGGTGGACCGCATGATCCGCCAATTGCATGAGTTTCCGTGGGAGATCGACTCGTATGAGGCGCCAATCCCATTTTCAGATCAGCCGCACGCGATCCGAGAGTTTCGCGCCATGACCGGTATCACCCCGCGCGCTTATCTGCGCGCGAAGCAGAGTCGAGACGCCACGCTTCGATCAGTTCCGGTCGAAGGCATCGCGGCGCCCCGATCGGCCTCCGGATGAAACAGCAAACCGAAAGCATCCATGTCATGAGCGTTCCAAGCGGACTCAAAGCGCATCGCTGACTCCGCGGCTGACGACATCGAACCCTCCTTGTTGGGCAACTCGAATTACGCTCCAGCGGCCGTTTGAAATGGGCCAGACCTACGCCGTTGCAAATTTTTCCGAATGGCTGGCGCGCTCTAATCCTGCCGCTCGAAGCTTTTCAGTCAATCCGGCGCGCCGTCGCCGAAGGCAGTCAAAGCGCTTCCCAAAACGACCGGCACGAATGCGCACTTATCCTGCCGTTAGTGCGCAAACGACGACGCCGTCCCGGCCCATACATCCGGCAAGACGGCGGCGGCGCGTGTGCAGGCCGCTGATTTCTCGCGTCGTCATCGGAAGCTGACTTGAGCCGGTCCCGACGGCGACGTTATGCTGGCGGAAGAAAGCAGATCGCCCAATGGCCGCAGCCGACACTCCTATCCGTTTTCACGATCAGGAAATCGTATTCGCCAACGGCCTCGTGGGGCGCAACATCGCGTTCGAGAGCGCCAACCCGATCAACTTTCACCAAGTGATCAGCGCGCCCGCCGCCATGACCAAGGTTCGGATCGACGGCAAGCTGTTCCTGCCGCCCTCCCCCAAAGGCGGAAGGCTTGCCGCCGTCATTATCGTTCCTGGCAGCTTAGGCGTCGCAGTCTCCCACCTCGCTCATGCTGAGACGATCACCAATCTCGGCGCCGCCGCCTTCGTGATCGATCCGTTCGGACCGCGCGGCGTCACCTCGACGGTGGCCAATCAGACCCAGTACTCGTTCGCGGCCAGCGGTTACGATGTGCTCGCCGCATTCCGGACGCTGATGACGTTGCCTGAGATTGAGTCCACCCGCGTGGGAGCCCAGGGCCACAGTCGCGGCGGCTCAGCCGTGCTCACAGCCGCGATGCGACGCTTCGCCGATCCCGTGATCGGCGATGGGCGCCGCCTTAAGGCTGTCTATGCAGCCTATCCCTGGAGCGGTCAGCAATTCCTTGATCCCGACATAGGTGAAACGCGCGTTCGCGCCGTGATCGGCGAGCGCGACAATTGGTGTTCGCCGCAACAGGTTCAGGGCCATATGCACGCCATTCGCCTGCGCGGCGGCGACGTCAGTTTCCGTCTGTTCGCCGACGCCGCACACAGCTTCGACCGCGAGACCGCGCTTGAATCTCTTCCAGACGCCGCCGTCGCGCCGAACGCGCCGACTGTTTATATCGCCGATGACGGCGCCATGGTGCACCCGGCGACAGGCGCGTCCGATCCCTCACTGTTGGATCGCGATCTCATGATCTACGCCATGGGAGCGGGATTCGGCGCCAAGGGTGCCACTATTGGCAGCAAGGGCGAACAGCCCGCACAATTCCGAGCTGACATGTCGAAGTACTGGCGCGAAAGCCTGGGGCTTCACTGACGTTGGCTGCGCCCTAAAACGCAACTGGCCTAATGCGAAAGTGTTGCGCCGAAAGTCATGTCGCCTTCGTGGCGTTGCAAACACGCACTCTCAAAGCCCCCACCGCGCCAGCGTCGCCATCGCCAAGAACGGCTCGCGGCGACGTGCAATACGACTGGCGGCGCTGGGCCAGCGACACCCTGTTCGCCAATTTCTTACGAAGGGCGGTGTCGATTCAATCCTGCCGTCGGCAATGCTGCCGGCGCTTGGGCGGGAGATCGCCGATTGCGGACCTTCGCCGCGTCTGCTGGGATAGGCCCAAGAGGCGACCATGTTCACTGCCCTAATCGTTTTAGCCGCACTAATCCTGCTCCTGCCCGCAGCATTCCTGCTTTACTTCATGGCCGGAGGCGGCCTCGAGTTGCGCGGCTGGATGCTCCCCTTAGTAGACGCGTCCTCATCGCCCGCAATTTTGAGCCTCTGCACAATAGCAAGTGCGCTACTTTGGGTTTGGGCCTTCGTCCGCATCTTCCGCGTTACCAGTTAGCAGTGTCTGCAACGGGCCATCGTCGCGCTGATGGCCATATTTCCTGACAGGCTTAGTCGCTCCGCTCCAGCCGTTGGTCATGCTGCGCACGCTAAGGTGCGCCATCGCCGAAGCCTGCCGTTTGGCGCCGCGCTCCAATTCATCCAGCGTTCAGGTCGTGGCGCTAGGTCGCGTGAGTTGCAGGGGAGAGGCAAGAATGAAGGCCTACGTGAGCTTGGCCGCCGTGATTGCGATCGCGGCATGCGCGGTCACAGTCGATGAGAGTTCGCTGATCCCCGACATGGAGGAACCGGCGGCTGATGTAAGCTTGACCACGCCCGAGGGTTATCTGCGCTCGGACGCGCTTATTCCTGTTGGCGAGCTCGGGCTCGTACACGCCGTTCGTCTTGATCGCGCCGATAGCGAGATCACGGTCCTGTTCGCGGGCGGCAGCGGTCATTTCACGGCAAGGGCGAGCCGTCGATTGGCCCGATTGGCGGCACTCACGCACGCTGACATTATCACCTTCGACTATCCCGGACGATCGGGGTCGACACTTCCACGTACAACCGAGGCCTTGGTCGAGATGGGACCGGCGCTAGTGTCAAGTTTCCGTCAATCTGGCTGGATCGGCACCGGGCCGGTCTACGCATATGGATTCTCATTTGGTGGCGCTTCGGCGTCCAACATAGCGCGAACCGGCGGCTTCTCTGGGTTGATCCTGGAAAGCACTTCATCGGATATCGTCGCCATGGGACGCAACATGGTTCCGGCGTTGGCGCGGCCCTTGGTGCGACTCGAAGTCGATGAAGAACTTGCCGCCTTCGATTACTTCGGGTTCGCGGTTGCGTCGCACGCGCCGATTTTGTTGCTCGCGGCGCGTGAAGACGCACAGGCCGATTTAGCCACTGTCAGCGCGTTTGGGGCACGTCTGCGGGAGTCCGGCGCAACGGTCACTTTGGTGACGACTCCAGGCGGACATGGCGACGCGGTCTATTCTGCGGAGGCGGAGGCGGCCATTCGCGCGTTTGTAGCGACCGCGCCTTAACTACCGGCGCGCTGCGCCGCGCGATCTTCAGGCCTTTGGGCTCGTGGGCGCTGGTCTCATTGTAAGCACCGACGCGCTCACGATGATGGCCGTAACGGGCTGGGTCGCTCAATTCCAGTCGGTGGTCATGTTGCGTGACCTAAGGCGCGAGTTCGCCGA
>JANPCV010000146.1:0-3527 GCA_031431115.1 Caulobacteraceae bacterium | reverse complement strand
ACGCCGGACGCTTCGGTTCGCTTCATCCTCGACGCCGCTGAAAGCGATTCAGTTTGCTGCGGCGCTGTCACGGTGAGCTACGGCACGACATCAGCGCTGATCTCAGTGCTGACGGGCGGCGGTGGCCTCACGCCGGGTGGCGGCGTCACGCCTATCGCTCCAGAAAACTATCTGATGTCGGTCACGCCAGGCCGAGGCTACGGCGAAACGACGGACGAAGTCGGTTTCTCCGCTCAGCTCGACTGGGATCTTGGCAACGTCAATCTCACCTCGATCACCGCGGTGCGCGATTGGAATGCCGAGCGCGATCAGGACATCGACTTCACGTCAGCAGACATCGCCTATCGTGATGGCCTGGAAGTCAGCATCGAGAACCTCACCCAAGAATTCCGCCTCCAAGGCGAAATTGGCGCGGTGAACTGGCTCCTTGGCCTCTTCTATGCACACGAAGGCATCGACACCACGGACCGGATTCGTCTGGGATCGCAGGCTTCGTTGTATTCCAATCTCGCCGCCTCGTCTGGTCACACTGCACCGGAACTGTTCAACTTCTCGGCTCAACCGTCGATCTTCCAGGCTGTCGCATTGACGAGCTTCGTTGCGTTCCCAGCGGTTATCGCTGCGGTCAACGCTACCAATGGTGGTTATTTGATCCCGTCGGCCGCAGGCGCGGGCCAGCAAGACGACAGCTGGAACGTAGACACGGAGAGCTTGGCGCTCTTCACGCACAACGAAATCAGCATCAGCGACAATCTCCTGCTGACGCTGGGCGTGCGCTACAGCCAAGAAACCAAGGATCTTACGGCGAATCTAAACGCTGTGAACCCGACGTGCGCTTCGCTCCAACTGATGGAAACGAACACCGCAGCGGCGACCCCAACGCCAGGCGGCATCGTCTCGGCGATCCAAGCCACGGCTGGTGGCGCCACTGCGATGGCCTTGGCGTGCAACCCGGCCGTCAACCCGATCACGAACGGGAATTGGGCTGGCGATCGTGAAGAAGAAGAGTTCAGCGGCACCGCGTCGTTGGCCTACCACCTCAACGACGACGTCATGATCTACGGCGGCTACTCGCATGGCTACAAAGCGGGCGGTTTCAACATCGACCGTTCGGGCTTCGCGATCACGCCGGCGACCACATCATCCGCCGCAGCGAACGTAGCCCAGCTCGGCTTCGAGCCGGAATTCACGGACGCCTACGAAGTCGGCCTCAAGACGACGCTGTTCGGTGGCTCGACGACCTTCAACGTCACGGGCTTCTATCAAGCGATTTCGGATTACCAGCTGAACGCCTTCAACGGCTTCAACTTCATCACCCGGAACGTGCCGGACGTGATCAGCCAAGGTGTCGAAATCGAGTTGAACACGAACCCGATCGAAGGCCTGAACATCAACGCCGGCCTCGTCTACAACGACGCCTATTACGACAGCACGGTCGTGTTCAACACGCTCGACCCGGTGCCGAACACGGTGAATGCGGGCACCACGCTCTCGTTCGCTCCTGAATGGGTCGCGACGGGCGCTATCGCCTACCGCGTTCCAGTCAGCGACAATCTCGGCGTGCTGTTCTATGTCGATGGCCGCTGGAACAGCGAATACACCACGCAAACGCTGAGCCGCCAGGCTTCGACGGACAACGACTCCTTCGCGGTCTTCAACGGTCGCATCGGCATCGGCCCGCAAGACGAGCGTTGGTCAGTGGAGTTGTTCGGTCAGAACCTGACGGACGAGTTCTACTTCGTCGGTGGCTTCGCGCCGCCGCTGCAGAACTCGCGCGTTATCTTCCCGAACGAGCCGCGCACCTACGGCGTGTCGCTCCGTCTGCAATACTAATCGGTCCATCAGGACTGAACTTCACGGCCGGGGCGAAAGCTCCGGCCGTGTTGTTTTGGGGCGATGCAGCCTAGCGTGCGCACATGCAAGCTGCCGATCTCGACGTTTTGATTGTGGACGACCACGAAGGGATGCGGGTGCTGTTGACGCGGGTGCTGGTGCGCGTGGGCGTCCAACGCGTGCGGCGGGCGGCCAATGGCGCGGACGCCTTGGCTGCGCTGAACGTGCGCCCTGCTTCCTTAGTGCTCGCCGACCGCAACATGCCTGGCATGAGCGGCCTGGCCTTCGTGGCGGCGGTGCGCGCGGATACGGCGCTCGCTCACGCGCGCGTCATCATGATCAGCGGCGATGCGAGCGCCGAACATCGTGAGGCGGCGCGCGCGGCCGGCGCAGACGCGGTGCTGGAAAAGCCCGTCTCTCCGCGCGATCTGCTCAGCGCGATCGAGGCGCTATTCGCGGTTTAGCTGAAGCGTCCCGCGCAGCATTTGCAGGATGATCGAGAAGTCCTTGCCGCCATGGCCGCCGCGGACGAGTTCGCCGTAGAGCGCCTCGGCTGCACCGCCCAGCGGCGTCGGGGCGCCGGCAATTTCAGCGGCGTCCTGCGCGAGTTTCAAATCTTTCAGCATCATGGCCGCAGCGAAGCCGCCTTCGTAATCGCGGTTCGACGGCGCGGCGGGCACTGGGCCGGGCCACGGGCAGTACGAGGTCATCGACCAGCACTGGCCAGAGGCCTGCGAAGAGATGTCGAAGAAGCGTTGTGCGTCGAGCCCCAAGGATTCAGCCAACGCGAAGGCTTCACTGGTCGCGATCATCGAAATGCCGAGCAACATGTTGTTGCATATCTTCGCCGCTTGCCCGGTGCCGCTATCGCCGGCGCGGATGACGGCCTTCGCCATTGGCTTCAGCGCATCTTCGATTTCGGCGAAGTCCTGTTCGCGGCAGCCAACCATGAAGGTGAGAGACCCGCCCTGCGCCGAGGCGGTGCCGCCGGAGACTGGCGCATCAGCGGTGCGAAACCCTTGCATCGACGCGTCGCGCGACACTGTGCGGGCGCTATCAACATCGATGGTGGAGCAATCGATCAGCAGCGCATCTTTTGGCGCGTTCGGCAGGATGGCGTCGAGATAGATTTCGCGCACGTGCTGGCCTGCGGGCAGCATGGTGATGACGATGTCGGCGTCTTTGCAGGCCTCGCCCGCGCTGGACGCCGGTGTCATGCCTTGTTCCTTGGCGCGATTTAGCGCGTCGGCGGACAGATCAAACGCGACGACTTCTCGGCCCGCCTTCGCCTGATTGGCCGCCATGCCCGAGCCCATATTGCCAAGGCCGATGAATGCAACGCGGGTCATGGGTGTGCTCCTTGATGTGGCGTTGTCATAACGCCCGAGCACGCGCGAACAAGCGCAAAGGAAAAATGCGGGCCGGAGGTCCCCGCTCCCAACGGCTGGTGCGTATGGGGAGGATAGATTCCGAACTCAACGCTTCCCGGCCAAGCGGCGACCACCGCGCAGAGCCGGGACCTAGTGTCCAATACGCTGCATGTCATCCGTGGATCCCCGTATGTCGGGATTTACCGGTGCGTGTGAGTGTGGCCGGGGCGGGCGTAGCACGATGGGTCCCTGGCGTTAAACCGCAATCCGGCTTGTGCGCGTCCGCTGTCGTTTGATCCGAACAGTCGCTCGGGACCGGCGCAG
>JANPCV010000145.1:0-2930 GCA_031431115.1 Caulobacteraceae bacterium | reverse complement strand
ACTTCGATTTGAACGTCTACGTTCGGCGAGAGCAGGCCGCTCATTCGTGGCTGACGCGAGTGTCACCAATTGAGCGACTGAGCCGGTCGTGATTTTGTACGCTACAACGGGCCATGGCCCGTTCCGGTCGCTCGGTCCATGGGATTGCTTGCATCCAATCTCAACCTAGGTGCAAGCATCGATGCAACCGGCAACGGCTGTTTGACAAGAACTGGGGAGGGGAACGATGAGACTTGATGCAATCGATGCGGATTATCTGGTTGTCGGGGCCGGGGCTGCAGGATTGGCGTTCTCGGACCAGCTTCTCAACGAGACGGATAAGACCATTGCCATCGTCGACCGGCGCCACCGTGTGGGCGGGCATTGGAATGATGCCTATCCCTTCGTGCGCCTGCACCAGCCTTCCTTCAATTACGGAGTGAATTCGCGCCCGCTGGGCTCGGGAGGCAAAGACAGGTTCGGGTTCAATGCGGGGCTGGACGAACTCGCTTCTGGCGCTGAGGTCGTGAGCTATTTTGAAACAGTCATGCAGCAGCAGATGCTGCCCACCGGCCGGGTTCAGTTCATTCCCATGAGCGAATACCGGCCGACGGGCGAGGTCGTCTCGCTCGTCAATGGCGCGGCGCGGCCCATCAAGGTTGGCAAGATCGTCGACGCCACCCTGCACAGCCCGGCCATCCCCGCCACGCACAAGCCCGCTTTCACCGTTGCTGCCAGCGTGATCTGCGCGCCGATCAATGATCTGCCGAAGCTCGCCCGGCCGGAACGCCGCGTAGTGATTATCGGCGCCGGCAAGACTGGAATGGATGCGTGTCTGTGGCTGCTCGCTAACGGCGCAGCGCCGCAGAACATCACCTGGATCATGCCGCGGGACTCCTGGATGTTCAATCGGGCGAATTTCCAGGCCGGACAGGACCGCCTTAACGATGTGGCGCGTTTCATCGCTGATGAGGTTGAGTGCATCGCGCAGGCATCCTCTGTCGACGATGTATTCGAGCGTCTTGAAGCGCGCGGCGCCGTTTTGCGGATTGATCCTGCCATCAAGCCGACGCTGCATCACTGCGCCACGGTCACTGAAGGCGAGCTGGCGGCCCTGCGCAGCATCTCCGATATCGTCCGCCTGGGTCGCGTCACCGGCATCGAAGCGCAACAGATCGTGCTTGAGAAGGGCGCGATCCCGACAGATCGCGATACGGTTCATATCGACTGCACGGCGAGCGCCATTGTCGGTGCGACGGCCCAACCCGTGTTCACCGGAAACCGGATTCTCCTGCAAAATCTGCGCCTGTGTCAGCCCGTCTTTAGCGCCACCCTGATCGCGCATGTCGAAGCCAGTCGCACAGAGGATGCGGAAAAAAATGCGATCTGCGTGCCAGTGCCCATGCCGAGTGATCCGGTCGGCTGGCTACGCATGATGGCGGAGGAGCTCCCCAATCGCTTGCGGTGGGGCGCCTTAGAAGACATTGCCGCGTTCATGGGTTCGTCGCGGTTGGATTCGCTTGCGCCGAGAATGGCGAATCTGCGCCCGACGGATACCGCGGAGCTGACCGAGCTGGATCGCTACAGCCGCAACGTCGAACCTGCTATGTCGAACCTCGAAGCCCTCTTGGCTCAGGTCTGAAGGGATGCCGATGAATTTCGTTGCCGTCGCCAATGGTCCCATCACTCTCAATGTTGCAGTGGAAGGCGAGGGGCCGCTGATCCTGTGCGTTCATGGATTTCCGGAGCTCTGGTACTCTTGGCGACATCAGATCGCGCACTTCTCGAAGCGAGGATACAAGGTGGCCGCGATGGACGTGCGCGGTTACGGCGGAAGCTCCAAGCCGCACGAGATCCCCGCATACTCGATGCGTGCGCTCACCTCAGACATCGCCGCGGTGGTCGATCAGATCGGCGACGGGCGCGCGATTCTTTTTGGTCATGATTGGGGTGCGCCGCTCGTGTGGAACACCGCTCTTCTTTATCCGGAGAAGATCTCCGCCGTCGCGGGTCTGAGCGTTCCCTATATCCCGCGTGGCGAGGCATCGTTTATCACGATGGCGCGCGCGCTCTATGCGGAGTGTTTCTTTTATCAACTCTACTTTCAAGACGAGGGCGTCGCCGAACGTGAGTTGCAGGCCGACATCGGCGCGGCATTACGGAAGATCTATTTCGCTGCCTCCGGCGACGCGTCACTGAACAAGTTTCTCGAACAAAAACCAGCCGACGCGGCGCTGCTTGACGGAATGGTCGATCCCCAACCGTTTCCGAATTGGCTGAGCGCAACGGATATCCAGGTCTTTGTGGATGCCTTCAACGCTGGCGGCATGCGCGGCCCGATCAATCGCTATCGCGCTCAAGACATTGATTTCGAAGAAATGGCCGCTTTTGCCGGGGCGCCTGTTACGCAACCGTCCTTCTTTCTGGGCGGCGAACGCGATCTCGTGCGCGCCATTCTTCCCGGCGTCGACCTCTACGCAAATCCTGGCATGGCGTGCACGGATTTCCGCGGGTCGGTGATACTGCCCGGCATCGGCCATTGGGTTCAGCAGGAAGCGCCGGCCGAGAGCAACGAGGCCCTAGAAGGCTTTTTGAGAACGCTTTGAGCGGCAACGGGGTCTACGGGCTGGGCAGGTGAGCGGCGCGCGCTGCGCGTCGAACCAGCCAGTTTGGTGAGGATATCCGAGTGACGCCTTTCGGCGATGACGCGCCGAAGCGCCCGCAGCATTACCGACGACACGATTGAATCGATCAAGCCAGTCGTAAGATTGTGGCGCTCAGAGCCGAGTTGGCCCAATTCGGACATTGAGTGATCAGGCCTTCCACGGCGATTAGTCAGCGGAGAACAGGCCGGGGTGACTACCGGCGCTTAGTGTTGCGCGCCGTCATCTTCGACAGGAACAGCACGCCGAAAATCAAGGCGACGATTACCAGAACCCCCGCAACGAGCG
>JANPCV010000144.1:0-7320 GCA_031431115.1 Caulobacteraceae bacterium | reverse complement strand
TCCCGAGCGACTGTTCGGATCAAACGACAGCGGACGCGCACAAGCCGGATTGCGGTTTAACGCCAGGGACCCATCGTGCTACGCCCGCCCCGGCCACACTCACACGCACCGGTAAATCCCGACATACGGGGACCCATAAACGCGGCTGTCATTCCATTGACAGCTCAAACGCCACCAATCGTGGTTATGGGTCCCGGACTTGTCGCTACGCGCCAATCCGGGAATGGGTGTGAGCGATGAACAAGCCAGCGTCACGCTAAGGCCGACACCTATCCCTCCCCGCCCAGGGGAGGGATAAAACACCGCTAGTAGCGCCGATCGACGATGAAATCGACGGCGTCTAGCAAGATGCGGGCGCGGGAGCCGAAGACGCTTAGATGGGCCTTGGCTTGGTTCGCCAGCATGTTGATGCGATCACGCGTGGCGTCGGCGCCGAGCACGGTGACGAAATTCACTTTGCCGCGGGCTTTGTCCTTGCCGACGGCTTTGCCGGTGTCGCGGACGACGCCTTCGGCGTCGAGCAGATCGTCGCGCATTTGGAACGCGAGACCGACATCGTTGGCATAGCGCGAGAGCGCGGTTTTTTCCGCTTCTGACGCGGCGCCGATCAGAGCGCCGGCATCGACGGCGAAGTTGATGAGCGCGCCGGTCTTGAGGCGGTTCATACGGGTGACGGCGATGAGGTCCGAGCCGATGTCGGCGCCGGCCATATCGGCAGCTTGGCCGGCGACCATGCCGTGCGCGCCGGAGGCCTTGGCGAGGCCGGTGATCAGCTTGCAGCGCATTTGCGGATCGGAGTGCGTGGCCGGGTCGGCCATCAGCTCGAATGCAAAGGTGAGCAAAGCATCGCCCGCGAGGATGGCGGTGGCTTCGTCGTACTGGCGATGCAGCGTCGGGCGGCCGCGGCGGAGATCGTCATCGTCCATCGCCGGGAGGTCGTCGTGGGCGAGGCTGTAGGCGTGGACACATTCGATGGCGCAAGCTGCGCGAAGGAGCGAGCCTTCGTCGGCGTCGAAGATGCGGCCGGCCTCGATAATAAAGAAGGGACGCAGGCGCTTGCCGCCGCCCAGGGCGGCGTAACGGATTGCCGCGAGCAGGCGTACCTCACTGCCCTGGTCGGCCGGGAGCAGGTTATCGAGAGCGAGGTTTATCCGCTCGGCGGTTTCTTTGATGCGCGCTTCAATTTGAGACATGAGCGCTTCCCCTAACAGAGCATCCGCCCGGCGCAAGCACTCCCAGAGGTTGTATCAGCCCTCGCCCCTTTATGTAGCCACAGTAACAGGGCAGGATGCGCGCCATGGGGGAGCAGAAGCGCCCGGTGCGGTCTTTGCAGGCTAGCTCCGGGGTTTTGGGTCCCTCGTGGTCAAGAGTGGGGAATTTGCATGCCGTCTGTGGTGATTATCCACGCCGCGGAAGACACGCTGCCGGCCAGAGCTTTAGCCGAAAAGCTTCGCCAGGCTCAGCTTCAAGTCGTTCTCGAAAAATCGCCGGGCGAAGAGCTTCGCAACGCGATCAAGAGCGCGCCCGTGACGATCGCTTTGTGGTCGCCGCGCTCGTCGCAGAACGAAGAACTTGCCGAAGAGGTGAAGTTCGCGCGTGGCAAGAGCACTGTTTTTCACGCGCTCATGCAGAGCGCGCCAGCGCCGGACGCGTTTCGCAGCGATCGCTCGGTGAACCTCACAGGCTGGCGCGGCGAAGACGAATTTGAGCCGTGGCGCCAACTGGCGAAGCTGATCACGGATAAGGCTGGCGTTGCGCCGCTGCCGCCGCCAGCTCCGAAGCCAGCATCAGGATTTTTCCAGCCGGGCCGTCCGGGCGAAGGCGCTCCGCAACCCGGCGCGCGTCCGCAACAGGCGCCTCAGCCACAACAACGCGGCGCGCAGCAACCGCGTCAGCAAGCGCAGCAACGCCAGGCGCCGCAGCAGCGCGCGCCTGCGCCGCAGCCACAGCGCAGTATTCCGCGACAAGACGCTGAGCCCAAAAAGGGCGGCGGCATGGTCGTCATCGCGGCGATCGTGGTTGTGCTGGTCGCGGGCCTTGGCGCTGGCGGCTATTGGTACATGAACCAGAACGGCGTCTCCTCGACATCGGCGGCGTGGGATTCAGTTGCGCGTGACGATGCTGACGCGCTGCGCCAGTTCATTGATGGCGACCCGGGTCAACATCGCGGCGATGCTGAACAAGCGCTGGCGGCGCTTGAGGAGCGCTCATTTGCGTCAGCCAACGAGACCAGCACGATTGAAGCTTACGAAGCGTTCCTGAACGACTTCCCGGACAGCCAGCACGCAACGCGCGCCAACGGACGCATCGCTGAGCTTCGCTTGGCGCAACCGGCGACGGAAACGCCGACGGAAGAAGTGCCGCTTGGTCCGGAAACGGATCCGGATCTGCTGCCGCCAGGCGTCCCTGCCACCACGACGCCCGCGCCGGTTCCGGACACCACCGGTGGTCCGCAACAAATCACGCCGCCTTCAGAAGAAAACACGCCGCCGGCTGACTTGCCGACGAATTGATCGAGTGAGTTTGAAAAAAGAAAAAGGGCGCGGAGCAATCCGCGCCCTTTCGATTCAACCTGCCGTGCTCGTTCAATACATCCGGCCGCCTTCGAGGGCGGGGCGATCGACGTTGAGCAACACGACATTGCCGTTGCGATCCGGGAAACCGAGGCAGAGCACTTCCGACATGAACTTGCCGATTTGCTTTGGCTCGAAGTTCACGACGGCGGCAACGCGGCGGCCGAGCAGCTCGCCGATGTCGTAGTTTTGCGAAACTTGCGCGCTCGACTTTTTGACGCCGAGCGGATCGCCGAAATCGATCCAGAGTTGATAGGCGGCCTTCTTGGCTTCGTCGAACACCTTCACATCGACAATGGTGCCGAGGCGGATGTCGACTTTCAGGAAGTCATCGAACGAGATGATGGGCAGGCGCGCATTGTTTTGCGGATCGTCGGCCATGGACGTTTCTCTCCCCCTATTGCCCGATCTTTGCGGGCTCGGTGCGCGGGCCTTCGGGACCCATCACGATTTGATCGACTTCGAGCTGAGCGTCCTTAAGCTGGCCCTCGCAGCGCGCCTTTAAGGCTGCGCCGCGCTTGTAGATGCGAATCGAGTCCGCCAGCGGAACATCGCCGCGCTCCAAGTGGGCGACGATTTTTTCCAACTCATTCAAGGAGTCCTCGAAGGAAAGGCTGGTGGGGTCTTTTTGATCCGGCGTCATGTGCTCAAAATATGTGGTGTCAGGGACTTAGGGAATAGGCATCGGAGCCCAGGCTCGAGCGTTCACTTCACTTTCTCGTAGCGGCGGTAGCTCCAATGGCTGTCGCCGCCGTCCTCGACTTCGCGCCAACCTTGGGACCGGAGGATGGGACGCATCATGCGGTTGAACCAGCCGTGGGCGCACAGCAGCACGTTTTGCCCGCGCAGCGCTTGGGCGGTGAGCGTGGCGACAGCGGCCTCGGCACGGGTCTCGGCCTCAATGCGTGTTTCGCCGTTTTCGTGACGGCCGAACCACCAAGCGAGACGCGCCCACACGCCCCATGCGCGCGGGCTGCGCCGGCCCCAAACGGGCGGCGGCGGCAATGGCGCTTCGATGAAAACAGGATCGGTAACGATCTGGCGTCCGCCGGCCACCATTTCAGCGGTGTGGATCGCACGCGGCAATGTCGATGCGTAGATGACGTCGCTCGCCTCGGCGTGTTTCACCAGGTTTTCAGGCGGTTTCTCATCAGGATGCAAACGCGCGAGATCGTAACCCGCCCACCAATTTCGATAGCCGTGATGATCGACCCGCACTGAGCGATCGGCGTGCGGTTTGCCGTGCCGTGCTATGACAATGCTGCCAATACGCGCGGCTAAACGGCGATCTAGCGTCTCGTTGGGCGCCATGGTCGTCGTCATTCTGACCCTTCGCGCGAACGACGCCCCCTCCCCTCGAGCGGGTCTTAGTCGCGCTGGAGCGCTGCCAAATATGCCGCGGCGGATCCGGCGAGCGCGTTCAAATCGTACCCGCCCTCCAGAGTTGAAACAAGCTTACCCTTGCAGTGACGTAATGCGAGTTCCTTGAGACGCTGCCCCGCCCAGGCGAAATCCTCAGTTTCGAGCTCCATTTGCGCGAGTGGATCGGCCTTGTGGGCATCGAAACCGGCGGACACCAAGATTAATTCGGGAGCGAACGCATCGAGCGCGGGCAGCACGCGATCTTTCATCGCGCGCCGCCATTCGTTGCTGCCGGCGCCCGCGGGCAACGGCGCATTGACGACGTTGCCGTCCATGCCGGTTTCAGTTCGTGCGCCAGTGCCCGGATAAAGCGGCGCCTGGTGCGTGGACGCGAACATCAGACGCGGTTCGCTCTCAGCGACGGTTTGCGTGCCGTTGCCGTGATGAACGTCAAAATCGACGATCGCGACGCGGGAAAGTCCGTGCGCTTCGAGCGCGTGCAGCGCGCCGATGGCGACGTTGTTGAAGATGCAAAAGCCCATTGGTGAAATCGGTTCGGCGTGGTGTCCGGGCGGACGCACGGCGCAGAACGCCATGTCATCCTCGCCGCTCAGCACGGCATCGACTGCGGCAACGCAAGCGCCGGCTGCGCGGTAGATAGCTTCGCGCGAGCCGCTGGAGATGAAGGTGTCGGGATCGAGCCGCACGCGCGCGGCGGCGGTTTCGGCAAACGCGGGCTCGAGGGCTTCGATGTAGCTGCGTGAATGGACGCGGGCGATGGCGTCCTTTTCAGCGAGCGGCGCTTCGCGGCGATCAAGTGCGATGTTTTCCAATGCATCAAGCACGGCTTGCAGGCGGCCGGGATGCTCGGCGTGGCCCGGCGGCGGTTCGTGGCGAAGCATGGCGGGGTGAGTGAAAAGTATCATTCGCTACACACCTAACGCATCAAGTGGAGAAGGCCAGATATTCGCTTGCCGCGAGCCCCTTTGGGATTAGGCTCGCGTGCGAGGGACCTCTGCTCCAGGGGTGATTACATGCACAAAGCGTTGTTCGCCGCCGCGCTCGCGGCAGTTCTGCTTGCCAGCTCGGCCTCCGCGCAGATTCAGCCGCAAGGACCGATCACGCAGCCACGGTTGCCCGACGCGGCACGGGACAACCTGCGGATCAGGCCGCCGTGCGGCGGGACGGTCGATCTCGCGATTACCAGCGTTACGCTCTACAAACTCACACGACCGGGTGACGTGCGTGTGGAGTATGAAATCTACAATCTGGGTCCAGGCGAATGGAGTTCTCGCGAAGGCCAGCAGATCGCCAACCTCACGGTCCATAACGGCGCAAGCGGAGACAATTACACGCTAACGAACGTGCCCATCGGCATGCGCCGCTATGCGCGCAACGTTCGCGTGGGCCGGGTGGTCTCCACCCCGATCCGCAATGCGTTCGATACGTTCGAATTCAGCGGCTGGGTTGAAGCATCGTTGGGCTTCGACCCGGACATCGCCATCGACGGCAATGTTTGTAACGATGATTCAAATCCGGCGAACAATACCTTCCGCGTCGAGCCCGCCCAAGTGCAGGCATTTCTCGGCGGCAGCGCCCGTTCGCAGACATTCCGGCGCTAATTTCTTTTAGGACTCGCGAAGGCCGCGGAGGGGAGCAACCTTCCGCGGCCTTCTTTGCAACCACACCAAATGTATCGCTGGGAGCTTACGCGATCATCAGGGCGGCTTGGTTGATCGTTGCGAACGCGACCGGCGCAAACACAGCGCACGCGGCGAGAACGAAGTAGAATTTGGTCATCGGACTTTCTCTTTTAAATTCGGATTTCGCTGGTGGGCTTAGGCCACCATCTGCGCGGCTTGGTTCAGCGTGGCGAAGGCGAATGGGGCCAGCAGCAGAGCTGAGAGAACGAGGCTGTAAAACTTGGTCATTGGTCCTGCTCCAGTCGGTTGAGGCGTCTGCCTCGCTTCGATGAGGAGAAGGTAGCGATGCGCTTACCTTGTCGCTGTGACAGTGGTCACGAGCGTCGGATGCGGTGGCCGTCAATTGTTCAATTGTTCGGTGGCGTACTGATATCGCAGCCCCGATCTGCAAAGACAAATTGCGCGTTGCCCCTCCCCCAAGACCGTCAACGCGCCAGAAGCGGTCTCCGGCGCCCAGCAGCACGGAGGCCGTTTCTATAAGCAGATGTTCCGGTGCGATTACGCGCGGGTTCCGACGCTATCCTAACCGGAGAGCATATGCGTAAGCGAACCAAGCTACCGCCGATCGAGAACATTGTTCAATCCACGCCAACGCGCGCGCCTTCGCCTGAACGCTACAAGCTTTGCCCCGAGTGCGGGCAGAGCTACGACATTCAGCGCATGGGGGAAACCTCCCACCATACGAGCGGCCCGCACGAAGCACTCCCGCCAGAAGCCTAGCGAGCCTTGCGGCCCAAAAAACCGACACGAAATCGGAATGCGCGGCTAGTCTAAGTTCGCAGGATGCGGATCGTGTGGCTCTGGGCCGTGATGGAAGACCTGTGCTTGGTCACGCGTGTCGAAGTGCTGGCCGCACACGACGCACTCACGGTTTTCCGACGCTGTGCGCTGGCTCGAAAAAGATGGAAGCGGCGGCAGTTTGTGATCCGACATTGCTGCAAGTTACACCGCTTCGGCTCCATCTATGTTCGGTACCTGACATGCGGCTCGCTTGATCGCTGTGCGCAGCAATGTGTGCGACGCCGAACAAGCCTTATTTGGCGCCTCGCCTAAGCGCCTTCACTCGCCGCTTAAATCGGCGCGAACGTCATCCTTCAGGTAAAATCGAAACGGCTTGGCGTGGGTGTCAGCGCCGTTTCGCCCTAGCCTGCCTTGTTCGCGAAGCTCAACGCACGCCGCCTCGATATGAGGGCGCAGCCGGCCTGGGAGCCGCGCGGATAATTCCGCGACAGACAATGGCTGCCCCGGATGGGCGAGAAGCACTGCTTCTATCTGCTCTGCGAGGGTCATGAGGGTGAGGCAATGGCCACGTATCAATGTACGCTTCCGTACATAGCACCATTTTGAGCTTTTGGCCAAAGCGCACATCCGCCAGTTTGTACGGTAGCGTACCGAGTTTTATTCACAGGGGCGCGAGCTTCGATCCATGCCGAAACTCTCCCGCCTAGATCGAGACCTCTCCTATTCGGTCGGCTGATCGCCTCTTGATCGCGATGGTTGGCATGTGGGTCGCTGCGTGCGGCATCGCCGTCGCTTGGTTCTACCTGAACCCCTGAGCCGCTTGGGTTTTTCGGCCCGATTCTCCCCAAATGCATCATTGTGACATTTGTCACATGCCCGGGCGTTCGCCCCGCGGCGTGGCCGGTTTGCAGCAAAGCGGTTGGCGGACGGGGCGCCGGCAC
>JANPCV010000143.1:0-43306 GCA_031431115.1 Caulobacteraceae bacterium | reverse complement strand
ACCGCTGCCCGCCACCACGCGCCACCCCGTGCGCCATTCCGCGATGTCAGCTGCAGTCATCGCGCGCGGCGCAGGGGCGTGATCAGTCATGCACCCACCAGCCAGCCAACGCCCGGCCGCGTCAAGCAACACCGCTGACGCCCGTCACCCATGACACGCGTCATTCCCCCTCCCCGTAATGGGGAGGGGGCAGGGGGTGGGGTAAAACACCAACGCAAAAACACTCGCGCCGACACCCCACCCCTAACCCCTCCCCATGAAGGGGAGGGGACTCTATCCGGCGCATAACCGCGCAAATTTCCTTACGCATCAAGCAAACACAAAAAATCTATCCGACCCCTCGCGCTTCGCCCTTATCCTCACCCCGTCGTTCCGCTGGAGAGCATTGGTACCTGTTCGAACCGAGCGACGAACGATGTGATTGAGCGTGAAGCTCCTGATGTGTCCGCACCTTGCGGAAAGGCGATCGCCGAAGCGTGCAAACCAATGTGCGTGGACTCCATCGCTCGCGTCACGAGCTGAAGCCCGCGGGATAAAAACCGCGCGGGGGATGAACCGGGATCTTTCGCCGAACAGCGAAAAGCCCGCACGCCAGCGGCGATCTCGCCATAGGAGTGAAACACCTCCTTGAGCAGAGCCGTTGAAAGCCGGTCACGGGACGCGGTCGAGCCGCGTTGGAAGCGCTCGCAAGAGCGCATAAAAATAAACGTGGTTCGCCGCGTCCCGCTCTTCCTTCATTGGCGCGCAATCGCGCAACAAGGAGCCCGCATGTCCGCAAACCGCGACGCCGAGCGCGCACATAAACACGCCGCCGCCGCCGTGCGCCGCGGCGATCTCGCAACTGCTGAACGTTGGAGCAAAACCGCCGAACGCTTGGCGGCGATGCCGCGGCCAGCGGAGGAAGCGGTCGATTATGAGGCGCTGCGCGCCGAGCTTCGGCGGCGCTTGGCGCTCTTTAGCGAGGCCGCCGAAGATGTGGAGCGCTGGGAAACTGAGAAGGCCACGTACGAGGCCAATTTCTTCGCGGCGCTCGCCAACAATCTCGATCCGCCAGAGCCGCTGCGTGACAATCCCGGCGGCGCGCTGAGCGGCGAAGAGTATCTCGCTGCGATCGCGAGCGCTCCGGTGCGTAGAGCTTAAGCCGCCGCGACGCTTGCGAGCGGCGACAGCTTGCGCACAACGCCGCTTTCAAGCTTCAGCGTGTCGCAGCCCTCGGGCAGCGTCTCGCCCGCGCCCAGCATCAGCACGCCGTTTGGCGTCAGCGCGTCGGACACGCGGCGCAGCACATCAATGCGCGTCTCGTGATCGAACGAGGGGAGCACGTGCGCGAGCATGATGATGTCAAATTGGCCGAGCTCGCCCGGATGCTTCATCAGATTGTGCTGCTGAAAGCGCACGCCCGCGCGCAGGCGATCTGAAATGCGCCAAAGGTCGCTGGCTTTTTCGAAATACGAAATCAGCTTGCGGATCGGCAGCCCGCGCTGAATTTCAAACTGAGTGTAAAGGCCCGCTCGCGCTTTATCGAGCAAGCGCTCTGAAAGATCGGTCGCGCAGATCTCAACCGCCGGGTTCATGCCCTGATTGCGCATCTCGTCGATGATCATCGCAATCGAATACGCCTCTTGGCCGGTCGCGCAGCCAGCCGACCAGATCCGCACCCGCTCATGCGCGCGCCGCTTCAGCGCCTCCGGCGCAAGTTGCGTGCGCAGCCGCTCAAACTGCGAACGGTCGCGAAAAAAGCGCGTGTCGCTCTGCGCAAGGTTGTCCGCAATCGCGTTCCACAACGCGCCGTCCGCCCGATTACGCGCCGCGCCAATCAATTCAGGTACGCTCGAAAATCCCTCGCGCCGCGCCAAAGGCTGCAGCCGAATGGCGATCGCGCCGCCCATGTCTTTGGTCAGCACCGCGCCCGAACGCGACTTAACTTCCCGCGCGATCAGCGTCACCTCGGCGTCGTTCAGCATCAGATGAGGCCCGCCTCGGCAAACTTGGAATGCAGAATGTCGCCATCGAACGGCTTCATCATGTATTCGTCCGCACCCGCCTTCAGCGCTTCCGAGATGCGCTCAACGTCGTTCTCTGTCGTGCAGAACACAACCGTCGGCTTGTCGCCGCCTGGCTCTTGGCGAAGCTGCTTCAGGAAATCGATTCCGCTCATCACCGGCATCGTCCAGTCGAGCAAAATCGCTTCCGGCATACGCCGCCGGCACGCCTGCAGCGCTTCAAGACCGTCCGCGGCCTCTTCGATCTCGAACCGCATATCTTCAAGAATGCGGCGCGCGACTTTGCGAATTACGCGGCTGTCGTCGACGACAAGGCAGCGTCTCATGGGCGAACTCCGTGGGATTCGCCGCAACTCTTCAGGTAAGCCGGTTAATGGAACTTAAAGCGTCTCAGAGCTGAAACGACGCCGACCGCGCGATCAGCTCGATCTTGTTGGCGGTTTCGCCCGGGGTTTCACGGGCTGAGAGCTCGACCCCGCCTTGGCGCGCAAGGAGCCCGGTGAGCGTCGGCTGGATGGTGTGGCCATTGAGATCGTCGCCTTCGCCCTTGAGGGCGGCGAACGTCGCGTCCTTCAGTTTGCCGCGCGGACCCGTGGCGATGACGATGACTTCGCCGCCGTCGCCGTGTTTCGCGGCGGTTACCTCAACCGTTCCGCCTCGCGGCAGACATTCGTTGGCGATCAGCAACAAATTGACGATCACACGCACGGCCGGCCGCGGCATCTTCACAACGGGCGCTGACCACAAGAGATCAGCCTTCAGCACGCCGTACAGCTTGGTCGCGACCGCGTGGCCTTCCTCAAGCTCGCTATCGCCCTCGGCCATCGCACCGGCCATGGCGAAGCGGAAGAACTCAAGCTTTGCCCAGGCTTTGCCGACACCGTGGTCAAGCAGGGAAAGCGCGTCGGGATCGGGTTTGCCGTCGCCGTCCTTGATCATCTCAAGACCTTGGATGATCGCGCTCATCGGCTCGACCATGTCATGGCAGATCCGGGAGGCTACAAGCGCGGTCAGCTTCGTATTCTCGATCATTACGCGCTCCGAATCGGGGGAGCGACCAACATAAATGATTCGAGCCCTGGGGAAGGGGTTCAAAGCCACGCTAAACGGCGCCACATGGGGACCTTCTCTTTGAAAAGGTTGCGCGGATGGCGGCTGAAGCTGTTGCGGACGGTGGATTAGGCCTTGAGCATGCAGTGGCGCTGCTCGGCACGGCGGTCGTCGCCGCGCCGCTTTTCCGGCGATTGGGGCTGGGATCGGTGCTGGGTTACCTCGCGGCGGGCCTCGTCATAGGGCCATTCGGGCTTGGGATATTCCGCGATCCAGAGAACATCCTGCACGTCGCCGAATTCGGCGTGGTGATGTTCTTGTTCATCATCGGTCTCGAAATGCGCCCCGCCAAGCTCTGGGCGCTGCGCAAAGAAATTTTCGGTCTGGGCGCCGCGCAAGTCGTGACGGCCATCGTGCTGCTTTCGTTTGTTGGCATCGCAGCAGGCTTGCCGTGGGCGGCGGCCGCGATCGGCGCATCAGGCTTCGTGCTCTCATCGACGGCGGTCATTATGAAGATGATGGACGATGCCGGTGAGGCATCGAGCGAAGCCGGGCAGCGCAACGTTTCCATTTTGCTCTTCGAAGATTTGATGATCGTGCCACTGCTGGCGGCGGTGGCGATCATCGCCGGCGTGACAGTCGGCGTGCAAGCGAATGCGCCGCCGCTTTGGCAAACGATCGCGCTGGGTGTTGGAGCGATTGCGCTTGTCTTCGTGGCAGGCCGGTTCGTGATCAATCCCTTTTTCGGCATTCTCGCGCGCTCCGGCGCCCGTGAAGTCATGACGGCGGCGGCGCTGCTTGTCGTCCTTGGCGCGGCGCTGCTGATGGAAATTGGCGGGCTCTCGATGGCGATGGGCGCGTTCCTCGCCGGTGTGCTGCTGTCCGATTCAGTTTTCCGGCATCAGCTTGAAGCTGACGTTGAGCCATTCCGCGGCATCTTGTTGGCGCTGTTTTTTATCAGCGTCGGCATGTCGCTGAACATCACGGTGGTTCTGGCTGATTGGCAGATGATTGCCGCCGGCGTTGCAGCGTTCATGGCGGTGAAGGCGCTTGGCATTTACGGCGTGGCGCGTGTGTTCAAAGCGGATCACCGTGAATCCATCCGCCGCGCGGCCTTGTTCGCGCAGGGCGGTGAGTTCGCGTTTGTGCTCTATGCAGCCGCACTTTCGACCGGGGTGATGGACCCACGCGTCGCTGCGATCATGACGGCGATTGTCATCATCTCGATGGCGCTGACGCCGGTCGTTGTCATCTTGCTCAACCGGTTGATGCCCGCGCCGAAGGTTTCGCTCGATGGCGTCGAGAAAGCGCGCGATCTCAACGGGCAGGTGTTGTTCATAGGCTTCGGCCGTTTCGCGCAGGTGGTCAGCCAATCGCTGTTGGCGCGGGGCGTGGACATTTCGCTGATCGAAACGGACGTCGAGATGATCCGGGTCGCCGCGAACTTTGGCTTCAAAGTCTATTACGGTGACGGCGCGCGGCTCGACGTGTTGCGCGCCTCGGGCGCTGGGACGGCGGAAGCCATCCTGATTTGCGTCGATAAGCCTGAGACGACAGATCACATCGTCACGTTGGTGCGGTCCGAGTTCCCGCACGCAAAGATTTTTGCGCGCTCCTATGATCGTGGCCATTCGATGCGGCTGGTGAAGGCTGGGGTCGATTATCAGTTGCGGGAATTGTTCGAGTCTTCGCTGACATTCAGCGGCGCGGTGCTGCGTGATCTCGGTTTCTCTGATCTCGAAATCGCCGAAACTATTGAGGACGTGCGCGAGCGCGATGCTGAGCGTTTCGAAATGCAACTCGCCGGCGGCATTGAGGCAGGGCGCGGGCTTTGGCGCAACAACACGACAACACCGCAGCCGACGCCGTTCACGAAGCCGCGCCAGGGCGGCCAGGCGCTGAACGAAGAAGCGGAAGAAATTATTGGCGAGGCCGAAGAGGCGTGACGCGGCGGCGCCGGTTCGCGCGCCGTGTTTTGCTGCTAGGCTTTGCGGGAGGAGACGCCCGATGAAGCCCGAATTCCGCATGATCGATACGAACGGCATCAAGGTCCGCGCCGCGATTCAGGGCGAGGGGCCGTTGGTGGTCATGGTGCACGGCTTTCCGGAGAGCTGGTATTCGTGGCGTCATCAAATGGCGCCGCTGGCGGCGGCGGGCTTCACAGCGTGCGCCATCGATGTGCGCGGCTATGGCGGCTCGGATAAGCCGCATGCGGTTGAAGCGTACGCGATGAAGGAAATCGCGGCGGATGTGGCGGGCGTGATCGACGTGCTTTCGCCCGGCAGGCCGGCCGTGCTGATCGGTCACGATTGGGGTGCACCGATTGTCTGGCACACAGCTGTGCTGCATCCCAAGCAAGTGCGGGCCGTGGCCGGATTGAGCGTGCCGTGGTTCGGGCTGCCGCCCATGTCGCTCGATGCACTAATCAAGGCGATGTACATCGATCAGGGCAAATTTTTCTATCAGGCCTACTTCAAGGATGAAGGCGTCGCCGAAGCTGCATTCGACGCGGACGTGCGCGGTGGCCTGCGCAAGCTCTATTACGCCGGCAGCGGAGACTCCCAGGGCTATTGGGGCGGCCCTGACAAAAAGCATGGCGACGCATTGCTTGATGGGCTGCCGGATCCGCAGCCATTCCCGGCCTGGATGTTGGACGAGGACATCGACTATTTCACGCGCGAGTTCACCAACTCAGGCTTTCGTGGCCCAATCAATCGCTATCGCAATCACACGCGCGACTTCGATTATATGAGCACGATCCCGGATCGCACGATCCATCAGCCTTCGCTCTTCATCGTTGGCGAGAATGATCTCGTCCTGAAAATGTTCGGCGGCAGTGCAGACGCGGCGTTTGAGCGGATGACGGCAAACACATCAGATCATCGCGGCTCGCACTTGATCCCGCGTATCGGTCATTGGACCCAGCAAGAGGCGCCAAAGGAAACGACCGGCCTGCTGATCGACTGGCTGGCGACGCTTTAGCCATAGGCAAAAGCGATCCGGAATAGGGCTTATATCTATGGGTGATTGCGTTGCCTCGCGGGGCGCGCGACCCATATGCCAAGCTTGAGGAGACACGAATGCCAAGCACCCGCAATGATCTGCCGGACAATACGCGTAAGGCGATGATCGCGCTGTTGAACGCGCGGCTGGTGGACACGATCGATTTGCGCCTTGCCGTGAAGCAAGCGCATTGGAACGTGAAAGGCCCGAACTTTATCGCGCTGCACGAGCTGTTTGATCAGATCCAAGCGCGCGTGGACACCTTTGCCGACGATATCGCCGAGCGCTCGGTCGCGCTTGCGGGCGTTGTCGCGGGAACCTCGCAAGCCGTTGCGAACGGCACCCAGCTCGAGGCCTATCCGACGAATACGATCGATGAGAAGGCACATCTGCAAGCGCTCGCCGATCGACTCGCGACTTATGGCAAGCTCGCGCGCGAAGCGATCAACGCGGCCGACGAAGCGGGCGACAAGAACACGGCGGACTTATTTACCGGCGTCTCGCGCCAGATCGATAAGGACCTCTGGTTCATCGAAGCGCATCTGCAATAGCGCTTATGGACCGCCGGCGATTTCCTTGATCACGTCATAAGCGCTCATCACGTCGGCTTCTGTGCATTCGAATTGACCGACCTGAAAACGAATGGCGACGTGGCCGTCAACGCGTGTTTGCGTGAGATAGATGCGGCCGTCGGCGCTAATGGCTTCGACAAGTGCTAGGTTGGTTGCATCGAGATCATCACCATTGAGCGCGGGTGCTGCCAGTGCGTCATGCCCGGCGCGATGTCGCGCTCGAAATCGGCGAAGACTTTCTCGAACGGCTCAGGCGTTTCCGGCGGCGACGCTGCGATTTTGGCGGCGATGTCACCGGGTTGCACCGGCGGGCGCACCGGCATGTCGCGCAAACGCGCGCGATAATCGACACCCCACTCAGCGGCGCGCACGGCCCATTTTCGAAAGTCTTGCATGTCACGTGGCCCGCGTCTGCTTCGACAAGCTCAGCATGACGCTACCGGAGAGGCGTCACCCTGAGCCTGTCGAAGGGCGACGCCAGCGCGAACGGCGAGTCCGCTAGCTCAGCTTTTATCGACGATGCCGACTTCCGGGCGATCATCGCCGGGGGAGACTTCGTCATGCCAGCGGCCGCGTTCGTCTTCCCACGAGATGCCGGCGGTTTCGCCCGGGCGCATCTGCTCGATGGCGACGCGCCTGGCCGCGCTATAGGCGGCGTCGTGGTTTGGGTAGGTGTTTGACAACGTGCCGTCTAGCTTGAACGCCCAGCCGCCATCGTGGCGGACGATTTCGTAGATGATCTTGGTCATGGGCGTGCTCCTGGCTTCCGATGAAGCTACGACGCGCATCGTGAAACTCAAGTGCAAGCATTAAGCCCGGACCGCCGGCGCCCTCGCCGGCACGGCGTTAGCAACGAGCGCCAGCGCTTGGCCTATCTGCCTGGATGCCGGCGAGGGCGCCGGCGGTCCGGGCTTGATCCCTAGAATTGCGGGTTCTCGATTTGCTTTTTGAGTTCGTTCTTCATGATCTTGCCGTTGGCGTTGCGCGGCAACGTCTCGGGCCAGAAGAGGACCTCCACCGGCACTTTGAAGGCGGCGATCTTTTGCGCGCAGTGATGACGTAGCTCTTCGCTCGTCGCGCTTGTGCCTGGCTTCAAATACACCACCGCGAGCGGCTCTTCACCGAGTTGCACGTGCGGCTTGCCAACGACGGCCGCGTCCATGACGGCGGGGTGATCGTAGAGCGCGTTCTCGACTTCGACGCAGTAGATGTTTTCGCCGCCGCGGATCAGCATGTCCTTGGCGCGGTCGACGATGTAGATGAAGCCTTCGTCGTCGATCTTCGCGAGGTCGCCGGTTTTGATCCAGCCATCGATGAAGGTTTCGGCGGTGGCTTTTTCGTTTTGCCAATAGCCGCGCACGACGATTGGCCCCTTGTACCAAAGCTCGCCGACTTCGTTGCGGCCGAGTTCAACGCCCTCCAGCGATACGATTTTGACTTCGCCGGTTGCTGACGCAACGCCGGTCGAGGCCGGTTTGCGTATGTAATCTTCCGACCCGTTTGAGACGGCGGTGGCTGACGTTTCCGTCATGCCCCAGCCTTGACCGGGTTGTGCGTTCGGGAAGCGCGCTTTGATGCGGTTCACGAGTTCAGGCGCGGCGGGGGCGCCGCCGTACGATACGCCTTCGATGGATGAGAGGTCGTACTCATCGATCTTCGGATGCTCAAGCACTTGCCAGGCGATGGTTGGCACGCCGCCAAAATGGGTGACGCGTTCTTTGGCCATGAGCGGCAACGCTTGGTCGCAGTCCCAGCGGCGCTGCATGACGATCTTATTTCCCGTCATCATCGAGGGGATCATGATCGCGAAGCAGCCGGTCGCGTGGAAGAATGGCACCGAGATCAGGAACGCCTTTTGTGGTCCGTTCGGATCGGGAGCAGGCGGGGCCTCGCCGCGGCGCAGAAACGCGCGCGCCTGTGCCGACATGCCGTTCATCATGTTGGAGATGATGTTGCGGTGGGAGATCACCGCGCCTTTGGGATTTCCGGTGGTGCCGGACGTGTAGAAGATGGCGACATCGTCGTCGGGCTTTGCCGTGATTGCAGGCGGTGCATTCGCCGGGATCGATGGCCAATCGGCAGTCGTGCCGACAATGCTCTCGAGGCGTTCGACGCGCGGGTCCGCGATTTCTTCCTTCGAGCGCGAGACGTAAATTTTGCGTAGGTCGGGGCAATTGTCGATGTGCTCGCGGATGCGCTCGTAACGCTCGACATCCATGATCGCGAGCGAGGCGCCGGAGTTCTTGAGGCCGTATTCGAGCTCGGAGCCCGTCCACCACGCGTTTAGAGGGGTGACGATTGCCCCAGCGAGAACTGCGCCCCAAAACGCCACCGGCCATTCCGGCAAGTTGCGCATGATGACAGCGACGCGGTCGCCCGGCTTTACGTCGTCCGCGATGAGTTGGTGGGCGAACGTGTTGGCGGCGGCCTGGAAGGCGGCAACGGTGGCGCGCTCGTCTTCGAAAACGAGGTGGTCGCGCGCGCCGAACATGGCGCCCAAAGCATAGATTTCACGTAGCGTTGACGGTGCGTTTTTCCATACTTTCATACGGATGCCGCGCACTTCTTCCTCGCCTACCTCAAGCGGCGTTCCCGGCGCGGTGAGTAGGGCGTGCGCCTGCTCGATGGACATCGCTGGAAAGGCGGGCTTCGCGCCGTCGTTCATCAGTTCCTCCCGCGCTTGGCGGCAAAGGCGCCGCCAGCGTCATTTTTGATTGAGCCTGTTGAAACACGTCGCTGCGCGGTGGGCAACAGCAGCGCCGAACTAAACTTTGCCGGAATTTAATGGTCACTTGCTGGGTGCGCGAGCCTCGGGCAAGCATGATGCAACGGCCGAGGTGGGACGGGAGACGCGCGACATGGCTTTTGATTGGAAAACGCTCGCGGAGCGTGCTGATCCGCGCAAATGGAACTGGGTTGCGCCCGCGCGCGACTGGGCGGTCACCAACCGCACCACCGTGCTCGCGACATCGATCGCGCTCCTCGTTGGCCTTTGGGGCGGCGCGGTGCTGGGGCGGGTTTCGCTCGGTGCGCCGGCGTTTGAGTTTGCGCAGCTTGGTTCGATCGGCGCCGGTGGCAACGCCCGCAGCGAGAACGCAGAGCGTGCGGGCTTGCCGCAAGTCGATGGCATGGCGTTCCTGCGCTTGCGCGCTGAGATGAACCGGCCAGAGCCACGCGCGTGCTTGGAGTTCTCGCAAAATCTCTCGACTGATCAATCGGTCAACTTCGCTGACTATATATCTCTGGAGCCGGCGGCGCCGTTCCAGGTCGATGTGTCGGGCAACCTCTTGTGCTTGGGCGGTTTGCCGCTCGAGCCAGAGCGCCAAGTCACGATCCGCGAAGGACTGCCGTCACAAACGGGCGAACGCACCGAATACGACGAGACGTTCACGCTGACCTTCGGTGATCGCCCGGCTTATGTCGGCTTTGCCGGCGGCGGCGTGATCCTGCCGCGTTCGGAAGCGGACGGCATTGCCATCGAAACCGTGAACGTGTCGCGCCTCGAAGTTGAAGTGCTGCGCGTTCCGGATCGCATTCTCTCGCAGTACCAACTGGAGCAAGGCGAGAACAACGAAGAGGGCGGCTGGAATTATTGGAGTTTCAACGGCGCCGGCGAGAACGTCGGCGTGTCCGTTTATAAAGGCGAAATCGACGTCGATACGCGCGTGCGCAATGACGCGGTGACGACAGTGTTCTCGCTGGGCGGCGCGCTGGGTGAGCTGCGGCCTGGCGCTTACGTCGTGAAAGTGCGCGACGTGTCGCCGAGCGCTGGTCAGCGCGGCGAGAGCGATAATGAATCCGTTGCCTCATCCTATCGTTGGATTCTCTACACCGATATGGCGCTGCAGAGCTTCTCGGGCGCGACCGGGCTTGATGTCGTGGTGCGTTCGCTGCGCACGGCGCGGCCGATGAGCAACGTGACGCTGACGCTGATTGCGGCGAACAACGAAGAATTGGCGCGGACGCGCACCGATCGTGAAGGCCGGGTGCATTTCAATGATGCGCTGGTCAATGGCGATGGCCCTGCACGTGCGCGGTACGTCATGGCGTATGGCGCGGAAGGCGATTTCGCGGCGCTCGATCTGCAACGCCCGAGCCTCGATCTCTCCGATCGCGGCGTCGATGGGCGCGCAGCGCCAGGCGATGTCGATGCGTATCTCTATACCGAACGCGGCATCTATCGGCCGGGCGAGCGCGTGCGTTTGATTGGCTTGATCCGCGATCAAGTCGGCCGTGCGATCTCGAACCGGCAATCGACGCTGGTCATCTACCGGCCGAACGGCACCGAAGCGCGGCGCATCCGCATGACGGAAGCCATCGACGCCGGCGCGATCGCGAAGAATATCGATCTGGATCGCTCTTCGCCGCGCGGCGTTTGGAGTGCGCAACTGATTGTCGATGGCCAAGAGGCAGTCGCCGGCAGCGTGAGTTGGTCGGTTGAAGACTTCGTGCCGGAACGTTTGCGCGTGCAGATCGAAGCGAGCGAGGATGTGCTGCGGCGCGGGCAATCGCGTCCGATCGATGTGCAGGCTGACTTCCTCTATGGCGCGCCGGGCTCTGGCCTCGCCGTGGAAGCGGAAGGCCGGTTGATGATCGATCCGACGCCGTTCCCTGAACAGGCGGGGTATGCATTCGGCGTTGCTGACGAAAGCTTCGACGAACGTTTCTTCCAACTGCCGGGCACGGTCACGGACGGTACGGGCGCGGCGCAGCTGTCGTTCCGATTGCCGGACGAGCCGCAAACGACGTTGCCGCTGCGCGCGCGCATGATTGCGAGCGTGGCTGATCCGGGCGGACGCGTGGTGCGTGAGAGCTTCACGGTGCCGGTGCGCCTGAACGACATCTATCTCGGCATGAAACCGACGTTCGAGAACCGGCGCGCCGGTTCGGGCGAAGTTGTCGGTTATGACGTGATTGCGCTCAATGCGAACGGCCAACGCGTGGCTGTGCGCGGCGTGCAATGGCAGATCGTGCGTGAGGACTGGAATTACGATTGGTATCTCGACGGCGGCCAGTGGCGTTGGCGCCGTACCGGGCGGGACATCCCCGTTGACGGTGCGACGGTTGATGTCGCGGCCAACCAGCCGTTGCGCATCTCCGAAGACGGACTGCGCTCGGGCTCCTATCGCCTGATCCTGCGCCGCGGCAACGACATCGTTGCAGCACAACGCTTCGGCGTCGGTTGGGGTGGCCCTGCTGATGACGACTCGACACCGGACATGGTCAGCGTCGTTGCGCCGACCGATCCAACGCGGCCTGGCGCGCGAGCGCGGGTGCAAATCCGTCCGCCGTATGCCGGCGAGGCGCAAATCGTGGTCGCGACGGATCGCGTGATTGAAACGCGCACGGTTCGCGTTGGCCCAGAGGGCACGACCATCGATCTGCCAGTGACGGCGGATTGGGGCTCGGGCGCTTATGTGCTCGTGACCGTGATGACGCCGCGTGATCCGGTGAACTTGCCGGTGCCGCGCCGTGCGATTGGCGTTGCATATGTGCCGGTCGATATGGGCGGACGCACGCTGACTGTTGAAGCGGGCGAAGGTCTGCAGAACGTCCGGCCGCGAACGCGTATCGAAGTGCCGGTGCGGGTGCGCGGCGGCGGCGCTGGCGAACGTGTTCGTGTGGCGATCGCGCTGGTGGATGAGGGCATCCTCAACATCACCAAGTACGAGAGCCCGAACCCGGTGAACTACTTCTTCGGTCGGCGCGCGCTGGGCGTTGAGCTTCGCGACGATTACGGGCGCTTGCTCAATCCGAACCTTGGCGCGCCGGCGCGAATGCGTCAGGGCGGTGACTCCTTGGGCGGCGAAGGCCTGACGGTCGTGCCGACGCGGACAGTGTCGCTTTATTCCGATATCGTCGAAGTGCGCGGCGGCGTGGCGCGCATCCCGATCGATATCCCGGACTTCAATGGCACGTTGCGATTGATGGCGGTGGCGTGGAGTGAAAACGCGTTGGGTCAGGACGCTGAGCAGATCGTCGTGCGCGATCCTGTTGTGGCCGAACTCATCCTGCCGCGCTTCTTGGCGCCTGGAGACCAAGCGCAAGGCGCGTTGAACATCGACAATGTGGAAGGGCCAAACGGCGCCTACACGGTGACGGTGAGCGGCTCGCAAACGGCGCAGATCCAAGGCGAACCGCGACGCTTCAACTTGACGCGTGGCAACCGGCAAACGGCGCTGATCCCGATCACGGGCGGCGGCTTGGGTGTTGGCGAAATCCGTCTGCGTCTCGAAGGCCCGCAAGGCTTCACGCCGGTGGATCGCACCTACAACATCCAATCACGTGCGCCGTTCTTGCCGATCACGATCACACGCACCGAACCGCAAGGCTCTGGCGTGTCGTGGCGGGCGCCGTCGGATGCTTTGGCTGGCTTCCAGCCCAGTGCGCAGGCGTTGATCTCGTTCTCGAACTTGGCGGGCATCGATCCGGCGCCGTTGCTGGATTCGCTCTATCGCTATCCCTACGGCTGCACCGAGCAGCTCACGTCGGTGGCGATGCCGTTGCTCTACTACAACTCGCTGGCGGCGGAGACGGACCGCGCCGCCGATCCACGGATTCGCCGCCGCATCCAAGAAGCGGCGACGCAATTGCTCGATCGCCAGGCGCCGGACGGCTCGTTCGGTCTGTGGAGTTCGGGCGATGGCAATGCTTCGCCGTGGCTTGGCGCTTATGCAACGGACTTCCTGTTGCGTGCGCAACGTGCGGGCTATGCGGTGCCGCGTCAGCCGATGCAGCAAGCCTACGCGGCGCTGCGGCGTGTGGCCCGGCTGAATGATTTCGGCACGGTGCGTTACGAGTTTGAGGTCTATCGCTGGCCGGGCTCGAACGACACGACCGAGCTCTTGCGTTCGCGCGCTGCGGCGTATGCGCTCTACGTTCTGGCGAAAGCGGGCGAGGCTGATATCGGCCAGCTCCGCTACTTCCATGACAACCGCTTAGCCAATGAGCCTTCGCCGTTGGCGCGGGCGCAGATCGCGGCGGCGTTGGCGCACATGGGTGACCGTGCGCGTGCCCGTAACGCGTTCCGCTTGGCCGAGCAGGCGCTTGGCTATCGCAACACCGGCGACTGGTATCAGACGCCCTTGCGCGATCTCGCGGGCGTGTTGGCTCTGGCTGCGGAAGCTGGCGAGACCGAGATGGTCGATCGTCTGCGCCGCCGCCTCGAGCGGGATGCGCCGGACGCCGGCGAGCTGATGACGCAAGAGCAAGTGCAATTGCTGCTCGCAGCAAACGCGCTGCAGGAGCGCGCCGGCCCGGTGAACGTCACGCTGAACGGTGAAGCGTTGGCCACGCGCCGCACCATGGCTTCGGCGCAGCAACTGGCGGCGGGTCTTGTGTTCCGCAATGCGGCGCGCGGACCGGTGTGGCGGACGACCGCGCTCTCGGGCGCGCCGCGTGAAGCGCCGCCATCGATGCAAGCCGGCTATCAGGTCAGCAAGACGATCTATCGCCTCGATGGCTCGCTCGCCGATCTTGGCTCGGTCCGTCAAGGTGATCGGGTTGTGGTCGTACTTTCGGGTCAGCCCGAGGGCGCGCGCAACTTCCCGACGGTGGTGGTCGATCTGTTGCCGGCTGGCTTGGAGATCGAGACGTTGCTCAATCCAACCGATGGCGCGGGCGGCACAAACTACGATGGTACGGTTCGCAGTGGGCCGTTCTCGTGGATCGGCTCGATCACCGATACGCAAGTGCAGGAGATGCGTGACGATCGCTTCGTCGCTTCGGCCAATCTGCGTGGTCGATTCCGGTACGCGTACATCGCGCGGGCGGTGACGCCGGGCCGGTACACGATGCCAGCGGCGCAGGTCGAGGACATGTATCGACCGGGCGTGATGGCGCGCACCAGCACCGGCACGATCGTCATCGCGCCGCGCGGGTGATGCACGATGAAGATGCGCGAACGTTTGCGCTCCTTCTCACCCTCCCCCCTTGTGGGGGAGGGCAGGGAGGGGGGTGCTAACACCAACTTCTCTGCTGTTTGCGCTGATACCCCCACCCCCGGCCCCGCCCCACAAGGGGGCGGGGAGATGCAATGAAGCGCGGCCCACGCGTCGCGCTGCCGCTTTCGGACGGCGGCAAGCGCTGGGCGCGTGTTCTGCTCATTGCGCTCTTCGCAGTGTTCACCGTCGATCAGCTGTTCGCGCCGCCACTTCAGCGCGTGCGCGAGGTTTCGCCGGTGGTGCTGGATCACAACGGCGAATGGCTGATGGCGTTTACGACGCGCGATGGCGCGTGGCGTTTGGAGGCGCGGCTTGATGAAATCGATCCGGAGTTTCAGCGCCGGCTGATCGCGATCGAGGATGAACGCTTTTGGTTTCATCCCGGCTTTGATCCGATCGCGCTGACGCGTGCGAGCGTTTCCTATGCGCGTGCGGGGCGGGTCACGCAGGGTGGTTCGACGATTACGATGCAATTGGCGCGGTTGTTGGAGCCTCGCCCGCGCACGATTGGCTCGAAGCTGATCGAAATCTTGCGCGCGATGCAGATCGAAGCGCGGATGAGCAAGCGCGAGATTCTGGCGGCGTATCTGACTATGGCGCCGTATGGCGGCAATCTGCAGGGCGTGCGGGCAGCGTCGCGGGCATATTTTCAGCGCGACCCGGAATGGCTTGACGATGCGGAGATGGCGCTGCTGATTGCGCTGCCGCAGGCGCCGGAAGCGCGGCGTCCGGATCGCCATCCGGTCGCAGCGCGCGCGGCGCGGGATCGCGTGCTCGACATGTTCGCGAGCGCGAACCTGATCAATCGCCGCCGCGCCGATGAGGGCAAAGAAAGCGCAATCCCAACGCGGTCGCCGTTCCCGTACTCGGCGCCGCATGCTGCATATGAGCTGGTGCAGCGAAATCCCGGCGAGGGTGTAGTGCGCTCGTCGCTCGATGCAACATTGCAACGTGACCTGGAAGGCTTGGTGCGGCGAAGCGCGGGCAGCTTGGAGCGCGACGCGCAGATTTCAATTCTCGCTGTGCAGATCAATGGCCGCGCGGTGCGTGCGCGGGTCGGCGGCGCCGGACGTGAACGGGCAGGCGGCTATATCGATATGACGCGCGCGGTTCGGTCGCCTGGCTCGGCGCTGAAGCCCTTCCTCTATGCGATTGCATTCGATGAAAATCTGGCGGCGCCCGAGACTCTGGTGCGTGATGCGCCGCGCCGGTTCGGCGGTTATCTGCCGGAAAACTTTGACCGGCGCTTCCATGGCGATGTCACGCTCGAAGATGCGCTGCGGCACTCGCTGAACTTGCCGGCGGTGGCGACCTTGGAGCGGATCGGCGCCGGGCGTTTTCAATCGGCGCTGACGCGGGCAGGCGCGCGCGTCCGCATGCCGCGCCGTGCGAATTCAGAGCCTGGTTTGGCGCTGGCGCTCGGCGGTGTCGGCATGACGCTGGAAGATTTGGTGCAACTCTATGCGGCGCTCGGCGATGAGGGCGAGGCGCGGCCGCTGGTGACGGAGGATGCGGCGCCGCTTTCGTTCAGCCGCCGCTTCGTGCGTCCACAAACGGCGGAGCGCGTGCTCGAAATTCTTGCAAGTTCGCCGCACCCTGCGGGCCGCGTTCCGGCGCAGATCGCGCAAGGCGCGCCGCAAGTCGCGTTCAAGACCGGTACCTCATACGGCTTCCGCGACGCCTGGGCGCTCGGCGTGTCGAATGGATACGTGATCGGTGTTTGGGTCGGGCGCCCAGATGGCGCCCCGCGGCCTGGCGCCACCGGCCGCAGTGAAGCGTTGCCGATTTTGTTTGAAGCGTTTGATCTCATCGGCGCGCCGCCACCGCCGGAGCATGAGCGCGAGCTGCACGACCCCGTGGCGCCGGCGCTGGCGCGGTTTGAGGGTGGCGAGCGCGAAGATCTGTCGATCCTGTTTCCGCCGTCAGGCGCTGAAGTTCTGGTGCTCGATTACGGCGACGACGCGCGCGGGCTTTCGCTTTCGGCCCGCGGCGGCCGTGGCCCGCTGACCTGGTATGCGGAAGGCGCGCGCGTTGCGGGCGAGAACACAAGTGGCCGCACAATTTGGCGCCCGACCGCACCGGGCTTTTACAATGTCACCGTCGTCGATGCTGACGGCCGCAGCGCCCACGTACGCGTCCGTATTCGCGATAGCGGTTAGGCAAAAGAAAAGGCGCGGACCGTGGGAGGACGGTCCGCGCCTAGCAACTGATGTCGCGATCTCGGGGGAGGGATTACGCGACGATCAGAGCAGCTTGATAAAGCGCCGCGTATGCGACCGGCGCGAAGAGCACGAAGGCTGCGAGGACGAAGGCGAACTTTTTCATTGTCGTGCTTTCCAAACTCGAACTGGTTGTTTTCTCTGTTGACTAAGAGATGCAGTTGAAGCTCTCGGCGGATGCGGGCTCCTGAATTTTCTTGGATCGCGGGCCTCTTGCCTGGGCGAAGCTGAGGCTTTGCTTCGGCGTAGCCTGGTCAGGCCCGTATGCGCGTCTGAAGACGCGCGGTCCAAGGAAAACAAAAGGCGCGAACCCTTGGGTCCGCGCCTTCGTTTTCGACCGTCGCTGAGTGGCAGGGCTAAGCGATGATCTGGGCAGCTTGCGCGATGATCGCGATAGCGACTGGAGCAAACAGGGCGAAGGCGGCGGCGATACTTGCAATCTTGGTCATTTGAATTTCCCTCAGGTGTTTCAGTGTCTGTTGACTATGAGATGCTGGCGTCGTCGCGTTTGGATGCGGCGCGATGCGCTTTTTTCGCGATGCGTCTGTGCATCGCTGTTGCCGCAGATTCGCAAACAAAAGGCGCGGAGCCTGAGCTCCGCGCTTCGGGGGTTCGTCGCAGGTCTGGGGGAGTTAAGCGACGATTTGCGCAGCTTGCATCAAAGTCGCCATCGCAATCGGCGTGAACAGCGCGATCGCGAAAGCAAAAGTAGCGGCTTTGAAGAATGTAATCTTGGTCATCTCATTTCCCTCGTGTGTTTGATGTCTCGTTATCTATGAGATGCCGTCGGCCGCGATTTTGGATGCTGACGAGAAAACAAAATCAGCGTTGAGCAAGCGCGTCACCGCAAAAAGAAAAAGGCGCGAACCCTAGGGTGGTTCGCGCCTTCCGTTATGACCGTCGCAGGCGGGTTTGGGGGATCAGGCGACGATCAAAGCAGCTTGGTTCAGAGTGGCCAGCGCCACCGGTGCGAAGAAAGCCAGCGCGGCGGCGAGGCAGAAAAACTTGGACATTTGCTAGCTCCCTTATTGGCGTTGCGGTTCGTCTGAACCTCTGATGCAGCCAAGATATTGTTTGGATGCACCGGACGCTGTGACTCTGGTCACGGTGCAATTGGTAAGGCTCCTGGCCGGGGTTGGATGGGCCCCGGCCAGACCCGGTCCTCAGCGGCGACGCGGCGGCTCGGGTGGAGTGGGGGCCACTGGCGGCGCAGGCGGGGCGGGCGGCTCTTCAAAGCGCACCCGGCCATCGCCATTCGCGTCGCTAGCGTCGAAGAAGCGAAGGTGCTGGTTGCGGAATTCGTCGAGGCTCAATGCGCCATCGCCGTTGAGATCGGCTTCTTCGGAATTTGCGATCAGCAGCATGAAGGGTGCGACCGGCGGGACCGGCGGCACGGGCGCCACCGGCGCGATATCGACCGTCCCGCCTTCGAGCGAGGTCCATTCGCCGCCTTCACCGTTCGTGCGGATGATGACGACGTGGCGCTCTCCATCGTTGTCTGCGCGGCGTTCGGCCTGCTCCACCGCGCGTTCGACTTCGCGCTCAACACGTTCGGCGTGACGCTCGGCGCGTTCAGCTTCGCGTTCAGCGCGCATGGCGTCGAGTTCAGCGCGGTCTACGTGGGCTTCTGCACGCGCGATGGCTGTGGCGACTTCCGCTTCGATGCGCGCTTCGTCCTCGTCGCTGAGATCGCCGGTGACCACGCGCACTTCGCGTCTGTCGCCATCGCCGCTTCTGAATACGTGAACCGCTGGGGCGTCGCCGCTGACATGGATTCGGGTGTGGTCGGCGTCATCGAGGCGGCCATCGTTGTTGGTATCGAGATCGTTGAAGATGGCCTCATAGGCGGCCGAAGCTTCGGCGCGCGTGATCCAGCCATCTTCGTTGGCGTCGATATTAACGTCGCTGCCGCCGCTACGGTTGATAACGACATGGCGGCTGGCGGAATGGGCGCTGGCGCCTGCCACCGTGAGGGCGGCAAGTGCGACGCCGAGAGCGATCGGCAGTTTCATGGTTTTTCCCCTCTGGGCCTAGGCGGCCGGCTGAATGACGAGGCGGACCATGGGATGCTCACGTTTCCCTAGTACGTCAGCGCTGAAACATTGCCGAAACAGAGGACACGTATCTCCCTCTCAATACGGCTGACTGCGCCGGGAGTGCTGGAAATGGCTAACAAATTCGCGGCTTTGGCCTTCGGGCTAGTGCTCGCTGCTGGGCCGGCCATGGCGCAGGACGATGGCCCGCCGCGTCCGCAGCTGCCGGCGCTGACCCTAAATGCGCAGATGAGTGACGCCGAGATCAGCGCGGCGCTCGATCCTTGGCTGGCTGGCTTGCAGCGCGCCGATGTATTCAACGGCGCGCTCCTGGTGGCTCGCAATGGCGCAGAGATTTTCGCGCGGGCTTACGGAAGCCGGGACATCGCGACCAACGCGGCGCTGGGCGTGGATGATCGCTTTCCCATCGCGTCGATCGGCAAGGCGTTCACGCATGTCGCGGTCGCGCAGCTGATCCAGCAGGGCCGGCTCACGCCGGAAACGACGATTGCCGATATCATCCCGGACTATCCGAACGCAGTCTCGCGCACGGCAACGGTGGCGCAATTGCTCGGGCACGAAGGCGGCATCGCAGATATTTTTGGTCCGGCGTTTCGCGCCACTCCCAAAGAACAGCTCAGCAGCAACCACGCCTACTACGCACTGGTTGCGCAACAGCCGCCGATGTTCGCGCCAGGCGCGGGTAATGAATACTGCAACGGCTGCTACGTCGTGCTCGGCGAAATCATCGAGCGTGTGAGTGGGCAATCTTATGAGCAATACGTCGCGACGCATGTGTTCACGCCGGCGGGCATGACCCGCAGCGGCTTTTTGCGCAGTGATCAATTGCCCGCGGACGCTGCGTACTTTACTGGCCATCCGAGCGGACCAGACGGGCCCGCCGAAGACGTGACGCGCTTTCATGGAGTCTCCGGTAGTGCGGCAGGCAATGCCTACTCGACGGTTCGAGACATGCTGGCGTTCGACAACGCGTTGCGCGAGCACCGGCTGATCAATGCCGAACTCACGGCGGAGGTGCTGCGTGGGCAGCCGGAGGCCGGCCGCGCAACCGCGCGCGTCGGATTCGCCGGGGGCGCTCCGGGTGTGAACACCCTGGCGATGGGAAACGGCGCCTGGACCGTGGTGGTGCTCACCAATCGTGAACCCCCAGCAGGCGAGACCATCGGTTCTACAGTGTTTTCCCTGTTGGCCGGACCGAGGTCGCAATAATATGGCGCTCATGAACGAAATCGCTCAGCCGCCGCGCGTCCTGATTGTCGATGACGACGCCGCCATCCGCGAAGGCTTGGTGGAGGTGTTTCAGCGCGCTGGCTTTGCTGCGTCCTCGGCCGGAGACGTGCCGGGGATGGAGAAGGTGCTGAACACCAAAGGCGCCGACGTGATCGTGCTCGATGTGATGATGCCTGGCGAAGACGGGCTCTCGGCGTGCAAGCGGCTCTCGGGCAAGGGCCGGCCGGCGATCATCATGCTCTCGGCGCTCGGCGACGACGCGGATCGTATCGTGGGCCTCGAGATCGGCGCGGACGATTACATGTCGAAGCCGTGCAATCCGCGCGAGCTGGTGGCGCGCGCTAAGGCAGTGTTGCGCCGCCGCGACAATGAAGGCTCAGCACCGGGTGAGGGTGTGCGCTTCGCGGGCTTTCGCATCGACATCGCGCGCCGCGAATTGATCGATCCGGATGATGTGGTGATCCCGCTTTCGGCCGGTGAGTTCCGGTTGCTGCGCGCGTTCGTGGAGCGGCCGCAGCGCGTGCTCTCGCGTGAGCAATTGCTGGACTTTGCGTTCGACAATGACAGCGACGTGTTTGACCGCGCGGTCGACGTGCAGGTCTCGCGGCTGCGCCGCAAGTTGGAGCGGCCGGGCGGAATCGAGATCATTCGCACCGTCCGGGGTGAGGGCTATCTCTTTGCGGTGAAGCCAACCTCCTGATGCGTGAAACCCGTGGCATCCCGATTGCGGCCTATCTTGGCGTGCTGGTGGCGATCGCTTTGGCGGCGGCATTCGTCGCGACCTTGGCGATCGTAATTTTCCTGCCGCCGCGTCCGCCGGATGTGATGCGCGCGGACGTCGTTGCCGACAATTTCCAGGCGGGCTACGACCACATGATCGCACTCAATCGGCCGATGAACGAACGCGGCATGGTTTGGGACGTGCGCGGAAATGCGCCGGCGGAGATCGATTCTCCGGCGATGGCGGGCACGCGCATCCAACTGGCTGAAGCGATCGACTTGCGGCCGGATCAAATTCGTATCCAGGCGTCGAACGTGGTGCAGAGCGATACGTTCGTCTTCCGCGTGGCGGAGATGGAAGACTGGAGCGATCAGTCGCAACAGGCGGCGGAGGATGCCTGGCACGCGGCTGAGGGGGCCCAGCGCGCCCACCAGGAAGCGACCGAGAGGCTGCAAGCCGCGGAAGAGCGCATTCAAGATCTCGAGCAGGATCAGGAGCAGGAATCGTTCGATGCGCGCCAGCATGCGATTGAAATTGGCCGCGAGCGCGAGATTGCGCGGGCCGAAGCGCGCGCCGAAGCGATGGCCGAGCGCCAGGCAGCGGCGGCGGAGCGGCTCGCAGAGCGTCTGGAGCAACGCGTGCAGATCGAAAACGGCCGTGTGATCATCCATCGCCGCGATGGTCAGACCGAGTCCGTTGAAGTTCATGGCCCGACCATGCCAGACTTCGACATGCCGGATGTGGAGGTGCGTGTAGCCCCGCCTGTAGCCGTTGCGCGCCCGGCTGCGCCTTCCGCGCCGGACACACCCGAACCGCGATCAGGTGTGACGCCGCCTTTTCCTCGCGCCGTGCCGGCGCCGCCCACGCCGCCGATGTTTGCGCCAGCGCCTGCAGGTGTGGTGCTGATTTCGGGTTTCGAGATCGGCGCGCAACTGCCGGATGGACGCTGGCTAGTGATGCGGCAGGGGCGCAACTGGGCCGAGCTCGGCTGGATTGCACGCGCGGCCGGCATTATCGGCGGCACGTTGTTGCTGCTCTCAATCTTGGCGCTTTTGTTCGCGCGCTATCTGACGCGTCCGATCCGCAGCTTCTCTGAGGCTGTGCAGGCGGTCGGCGTCAATCCGCAGAGTGAGCCGGTCGTTGAAGAAGGTCCGCGTGAGTTACGTGGCGCGGCGCGCGCGGTGAACACGATGCAGGCGCGCCTGCGTGCGTTGATCGCGGATCGCACCAAGACGCTGGCCGCCGTTGCGCACGATATGCGCACGCCGTTGATGCGCCTTCGCCTTGCCGCCGAGCACGCCGCCCCCGAGCATCGCGAGCGCATGGCTAAGGAAATTGGCGAGGTCGAAGCGCTGGTGGCGAGCTTTATCGCGTTTGCGCGCGATGACCCCGCGGAAGAGGCGCGCGTGCGGCTCGATCTCTCAGCATTGCTGCAGAGCATTGCCGACGACCACGCCGATCAGCACCGTAGCGTGAGCTTCGAAGGTGATGAACGCCTCGTCATCACCGGTCAGTCGCTGGGTTTGAAGCGCCTGTTCGCGAACCTAGTCGAAAACGCACTGAAGTACGGCGAGGCGGCGCGGATTAAGCTGCGCAGCGAAGAGGGCGCCGTTGTAATCGATGTCGAGGACGATGGTCCCGGCATTCCGGCGGCGCTGCGCGAAACTGTGTTCGAGCCGTTCGTGCGACTGAACGAGGAGGGCACGCGCGGCGCGGGCTTAGGCCTCGCCGCCGCTCGCTCGATTGCGCGCGCGCACGGCGGCGATATCGCCATCCTCGATACGGAAAAGGGCGCGTTGCTGCGCGTCACGCTGCCGGCCTAGACGCGTTTTCTCCCGTTACGCGAGCGAAGCTGGTGGTTCACACGCGCCGGACGCGGGCGAGTGCGGCAAGATTAACCAAGCCTAGGCTCGCGGCAGCTGGTGCTGACATCCACCAGCAGGGAGGGTTCGCATGTCGCCTAGCCGTAAGCGTTTACTGAGCACGTCCTTTTTGCGCCCGATTATGTCGGTGCTGGTACTTGGCGTTGTTGCGCTGAGCGCTGCGCCGGCCTTCGCGCAGGACGTCCAAGATGAAGATACGATCGTCGTAACGGGCACGCGGATCAGATCGCCGCTCTCGCAGAACGAACCGATCCTCAATATCGGCCAAGATGAGATCGCGCGCACTGGCCTTTCATCGACCGCAGACATTCTACAGCGCACGCCGATTTCCGGTGGCGGCCTCAACACGCGTTTCAACTCATCAGGCAATTTCGGCAATCCGCCAGATGGCGGGGGTGTCGGCGCCGGTGCGGCGGAAGTCGATCTGCGTTATCTCGGCGGCGCACGCACATTGGTGCTGGTCGATGGTCTGCGTTGGGTGAACGGCGCCTCTGCTTCGGGTGTGCCGGGTTCGGTCGATCTGAATACGATCCCATTTGGTATGATCGATCGCATCGAAGTACTGCAACAAGGCGCCTCGTCGATCTATGGCTCCGACGCAATCGCTGGTGTCGTGAACATCATCACCCGCGACGAGCAGGATGGCCTCATCGCCTCAGCTCAATACGGCGGCTATTACGATTACGGCGACGGCGCGACGCAAGAGTACAACGTCTCGTTCGGCATCAACTCGCCGAGCACGCACATTATTGTCGGCTTCGGTTATGTGGATCAGGGCGACGTGCTTGCAGCCGATCGCGACATCGCGCAATTCCCGCAGCCTGGCGCCACCTCGTGCTTGGCTGGGGGCTGTAGCTCGGGCACGCCGCTCGGCCGCTTCATCCTGACCGATCCCAACACGCTGCAAGAGCTCGACGTCACGCTGGCGAACGCTTTCCCACCCGGCGGCTTCCCCGGCTACAATCCGGCGCTGGCGAATGGCGGTCCGGACTTCGTCGGCTTCTCCGACGCTTCGCGGTTCAACTTCCAACCGTTCAACTATGTGGTCACGCCGTCTGAACGGACGAGCGTGTTTGGCCAATTGGTTCAAGATCTGCCGAACGGCATGGAGCTGCGCCTGCGCGCTTCCTACGTCGAGCGTCAGTCGGCGAACCAAGCGGCGCCGCTGCCGCTGTTCGTCGGCCCTGATGCTGGCAACGGCAACTTGCTCGATACGGTCGTGATCGGCGCGGACAATCCCTACAACCCGTTCGGCTTCGAGCTTGGCGCCGGCACGCTTGTGTTCGTCGGCCGTCGTCTCGTGGAAGCAGGGCCACGTCACTACGAACAGAACGTCGATACGTTCAATCTAACGGCGACGCTGCGCGGCGATGCACAGCTGTTCGGCAATCCGTGGGATTGGGACTTCAACGTCGTCTGGTCGGAGAACAACGCCGAGCAGACATTCACCGGCAACGTGAACGCGCAACGTGTGGTTCAAGCGCTCGGCCCGTTGGCTGGTTGCGCCAATCCATGCGTGCCGCTGAACATCTTCGGCGGCGCAGGCACGATCACGCCTGAAATGCTGAACTATATCGGCTTCACCCAGCGTGACTCATCCGAGCAAAACTTGCTCGACTTCAGCTACAACATCACCGGCGACATTTTCAGCCTGCCGGCTGGTCCGCTGAGCGCGGCGTTCGGCATCGAGAACCGTCACACCGACGGCCGCTTCGATCCGGATCCGATCGTGGCTGCGGGCTTCTCGTCCGACATTCCGGCGCAGCCGGCGAGCGGCGAGATTGAAGTTCGTGAAGCTTATGCCGAATTCCGCATTCCGCTCTTGAGCGATGCGCCATTCGCGCATGAACTCACGGCGTCGGTGGCGGCACGTATCTTCGACTACTCGACCTCTGGCCAAGACTCGACCTTCCAGGCGGGCCTTAACTGGCGGCCGATCGAAGACGTGCTGGTGCGCTTCAATTGGGGTGAGGGCTTCCGGGCGCCGTCCATCGGCGAACTCTACGGAACGGCTTCGCGCTTCGACCAAGAAGTGACCGATCCGTGCTCGAACCTGCTAGCACAACCCGCGAATGTGCAGACCAACTGCATCAATGCAGGCGTGCCGGCGAGCGGATCGTACACGCAGCTCAATCCGCAATTGCCGGTGATCACAAGCGGCAACCCGGCGCTGCAACCTGAAACGAGCGAAGGCTTCAATCTCGGCGTCGTGTGGCAGCCGTCCTTCTGGGCGAACACCGCATGGTCCGATCGCATTTCGTTTGAAGTGAATTACTCAAACATCGAGCTCGATGGCGCGATCAAAGCGCAAGACGGCCAGGCGCTGCTGGATCGTTGCGCGCAGACTGGTGATGCACTCGCGTGCGCCACCATCACGCGTACGCCGACTGGCACGGTCTCTGCGATCTCCAACCCGCTGATCAACATTGGCGGCATCGAGACCAGCGCGATTGACTTCACGGTCAATTGGACGTCGCCGGAAACGTCGCTGGGCACCTTCTCGGTGCGTTCGTCGACGAACTTCCTGCTCGAGTATAGCGAGCTGGTCCCAACCTCGACGGGCATCATCTCGATCCCGCGCGAAGGCACCGAACGCGGCAGCCCTGACCAAGCCTATCCGGAAGTGAAATCCACGCTTTCGGTTGATTGGGACTGGCGTCAGCTCGGCGCAACCGCGACCGCGCGCTACATCTCCGATGTGAACGAAACCGGCGCAGCCAACACGCTCGACGCAGTGACCTATTGGGATCTGCAAGCGCGCTGGACGCCGGCCGTGCTCGACGAGCGCATCACGCTCGCCCTGGGCATCAACAACGTCACGGACGAAGATCCGCCAGGCTGCTTCACCTGCGGTCTGAACAACTTCGACCCGACGACCTACGACGCACCGGGACGCTTCGGCTACGTCCGGATCAGCTACCGTCAGTAAGAGCTGAGCAAAGCTGAAACAACGCGGCGCCGGTGGGCCACCACCGGCGCCGTTTTATTGGGTCAATTGTGTAGCGCGTATGATCAAGTATTCGATCTCAAAGGCCGCCGCCTGAACCAGCCGGTTTTGCGCCGTCAACGAGTCGATTAGGCCGGGATAAATTGAATGCGCTAGGCTCCAGGTCGAAGTTGGCAGCAAAAAAAGTTGCTCCCGCGCATGGAGGTAACGAGCGGTTGCTTTTTCGAATTCTCTGCGATCGGCGAGCTGATCTGCAAAATACGTTGTCGCTTCAGTGAGCCGCAGCCGTGAGAGCATATCTAGCTCACTGTTGGCTGCGACATCTAACGCATTGGCCATAAACGCATCGGCCTGGCGACCTCAACGGGTCGATGCAACACATTGGCTAAATCGCTCGGCCGGGGTGTGAAAGTCCAGAGTTTTTCTTGGACGTTCGTTGAGCTCACGGGCGATGCGCGGTTGAGCTGTGCTTGTGAGTGCGGCGCCAAATCTGTGCCTTTCGGAAAGTATTGGCGCAGCAGGCGATTGGTGTTCTCGTTCGAGCCGCGCTGCCAAGGGCTATGAGGATCACAGAAATAGACGGCGATGTCGGTTTCGATGGTGAAGCGTTGGTGATCGGCCAACTCTCCGCCACTATCCCAGGTCAGCGATTTATAAAGCTCATCTGGAAGTTTGCGCGCCTGCTTGATCAAGGCGCTGACGACGGTCTGGGTTGTTCTATTCGGGATCTTTGCCAGCATGAGATAGCGCGATTGGCGCTCAACCAGCGTGATGATCTGGCTGCTCTTGGATCCGCACAAGAGGTCACCCTCCCAATGACCAGGCACGGCGCGGTCTTCAACAGAAGCTGGCCGCTCCCGGATTGAAATCGTGTTGGCCATGCGGCCTTTTTGCGTGGCGTGCCGTGAGTGGCGAATAGACCGGTGGCTACGCAGATGCTGCACCAGCTGTTTCTTCAAAACGCCGCGCGCTTGCACATAAAGGCTGCGATAAATGGTTTCGTGCGACACCTGCAGCGCCTCACTTTCCGGATGCATATGTTTTAGCCAGCCCGCGATCTGCTCGGGCGACCAGTTGCGCTCGAGCTTTGCCGCAACAGCTTGCCGTAAGCGCGAATTCTTCGCCAGCTTGCACAATTTTGGGCGCAGCGCTTTCTTCCATGCGCATTTGTCGGCCGCCGCCGCTCGGTATCGTCCTGAGCCGCCGTTACGGGCGATCTCGCGACTGATTGTCGAGGGTGCGCGATCTATTGCCTTGGCGATGGCGCGCACCGAGCGGCCCGCAACAACGCTGCGGGAAATTTCCTCACGCTCGGCCAAGGTCAGCGCCAATCGCGATCGTCGCCTGGAAGCCGGCCTGATGCCGCCGCTGGGATACATGTGCGCCAGAATGCAGGAATGCGACTTGCCCAGAGCGCGGGCGATCGCCTTTACCCCGCTACCCGTCTTCCATCGCTCCCACAGCTCAGCACTCTGCGCCGCAGTAAATCCAACCCGGTGATATGGCTTTCTCACTGTCATCGCTCCACGACCTCAAACTAAGGTACGTGTTGCGCTCACCAGTTGAGAACGCCCCTGACTTTGGTCGTTGGGGCCACCCACTTGCATGCTCATCGCGTCAAACACCTCTTCGGCGACCCCAAGCGTTTGGATGTCAGCGGCGCCAAGCGTGGAAAAGCGGATTGTGTATGCTTCTCGATACAACGGCTCTGCCTCCGCGGCCGCTGAGGCGCCGCGCGCGGAGATCAGAGCATCTCCATACGTATGTAGCGCGACCGCGACGTCCTGATGTTCCGAGCCCAGCGCGGCGCGGTAATGTTGCAGCGCGTCACGGAAGTAGGGCAACGACGCTTCGTCTCGATGCTCTCGATAAAGCTGCAAGGCCGCGTACATAGTGATTTCTGCGTAGGGCACTGAGTCTTCGCCGTACACATCGCGAAATTCGGCGCCGAGTTGAGCTACCAATCTGTTGACCTCAACGTCGTCTCTTCGATCGTAGGCAGCCTCCAGCGGCGCAATTGCTTCTGCCCATGGCCCGTTGTGGGCCGTGTGTGAGGTCGTGTCTGGGTACTCTGGAAAATCTCCGCGAGGTGAGCAGGAGACAAGGGCAAAAAGCGCAAATGTTGCGAGCGTCGCGCGAACGAACGCCTTCATTCGCTCCCCCTGAAACGTCCGTCGCCTTCTTCGGTGACCAGCAGCACGTTTGGATTCTCCGGCGCTTGGTTTTCGAACAAACCGATGTCGAGATCGGCCTGTGGCTTAGGTCCCGTGAGTGGGGCGGCCACGCGTTCGGCGAGTTCGATGCGTTCGATCGGCGCGAGTGGCGCAGCGATGCCGGGCGCGTGCATTGGGCGCCAATAGGTGAGTGCAACAGCGAACTTGCCCTCGCGCTCGACGATTTCCGCAAGTCCGCTCTTCACCAGTGCGCTCCAGCGTTTCAGCACTTGCTTGTGGTCGCGATAGAGCTTCGGCAGCACCTCGCTCGCGAGTTCTGCCGGCGCGCCGAGAAGTTCGCGCGCTTGTTCGGGGGTGCGTGCGTGGCCGAGCGGCTTCTTGGCGGCAGCGTCGCCGGTGCGCGCGACCGGTGCAGGAGGCGCAGGGCGCCAATACCGCATGATCACGCGCCATGCACCATCGCGCCAAATCAGCTCGTAGAGCCCAGTACCGTACAAATCGGGCACGTCTTGTTCGGCGGCTGTGGGCGTTTCGTACGGAGTGGGCAGCTCTTCAATGGCCAGAAACACGGGGCCACCCGCCAAAGTGGTGGCCTCGTCCTCCGTCCGCGCGCGCGGCGCGTCTGACTGACGCGCTGCTGCGAGATTCGCCGCTAAGGGGAAAATGCTCATTTGCGCCGCTACCGGCCCTTCTCCACGGGCGTCCTCCGACATCGCCTTGTCATCGGGGGCCGCCAAGCTAACGTCGCAGTGTCCTAGAATTTAGGTGGGGAGTTCAAGCGATGTCGCAACGCCGGTGGAGTTTGGCCGCTTTAGCGTTCGCGCCAATTTTGGCGTTGGGCGCGTGCGACCAGCTCAGCGACGTGTGGGAGCGCATGACGGGCGGCGCGGCTGTCGAAGAGCCCGGACCCGCCCCGCTGGATGATGTGCCGCTCGACGCGCGCGCGCTCTCCGGCGCGGTGCAGCCGCAAGCCGAGATGGCGGCGATCCTTGCGCCGGACCCGATTTTGATCGCGCCGGGGCAGATTTTGGTCGGCGCGCAGGTCGAGCGTCAGCTCTCCGACGCAGCGACGGACATGGGGTTGGCCTCAACCTTCGCGCGCGCGGTGCGCAATGACGGCGTTGAAGCGTTGGAGCAATTGCCGGACGCCGTCGCGGCGCAGCTGCGTACGCGCGCAGAGACCGAAGCCTCCGCCGTTGCAAGCAACGTTGCGCAGGACACGCTGCGGCGGCTTGGTATCAGCGGCGAAATTCGCGTGCGCCCGGGCGGCGTTGTTACGGTTGATCTCACGTCCGGTGTGAGCCCGACGGCGTATCGCCGTGGCACGAAGCAGGGTGGTGCGACGACCGAAGAAGGCGTGCCGGATTCGATCGAGTGGAGCCCGACGGATCGGTGCCCGCGTATTGTGAGTCAAGCGCAGCTCGAAGGCGACATCGCGCTGGCGACACGCTGCGCCATCCAGCGGCTCACGCAATCTGGGCAGTTTGAATACGTCGAGCCGAACTTCATCGCCGACAGCGGCTTCACCCGTCCGCCGCGCCGCGATCAGCCGACACAACAACCGCCGTCGCAACCGACGACGCAGAACCCGTCGCAACCGACAACGACGCCGCCGGCGCCTACGCCGATCGGCGGTGTGCCGAACGATCCGCTTTACGCATTGCAGTGGCACTATCGCGCCAGCACAGGAGCCAACGCCTCGCCCGGTGGCGCAGGCTTTGTGACGTTCTGGGAGTCGCATCAGGTGGGCGCCCGCACCGTGCGTGTGGCCGTGCTCGATACCGGGCTGGATCTTTCGCACCCTGACATCCGCAACGCGGCGAACGTCACGACCGGCGTTGATCTCATCAACAATCCCGAGCGCGGCGGTGATGGCGATGGCATCGATGCGGACGCCAATGATTCCGGCGACCGGTGCGGAGCGACGGCTGAGAACTCGTATCACGGCACGCACGTCGCCGGTACGATTGGCGCTGCAATGACCAATGATCGTGTTGGTGTTGCCGGCGGCGCTTGGAACGTCACCGTCATCCCGGTGCGTGTGCTTGGGCGTTGCGGCGGGGAATTGGCGGATATCGTCTCCGGCATCCGCTGGGCGGCGGGCATTGCGCCCGCGATCACTGCGGGCAGTCAGCAAATCGCCAACGCGACCCAAGCCGACATCATCAATATGAGCCTGACAATTCAGGCCCCGTGCCCGGCTTCGATGCAGGCGGCGATCGACGCCGCAGTGGCGCGCAATGTCGTTGTGGTCGTTGCGGCCGGCAATAAGGCCAATCGCACAGCGCTCTATGCGCCGGCGAATTGCAACAATGTGATTGTTGTCGGCGCTAACGACGCGCGCGGCGGTTTGGCGTTCTATTCGAACTTCGGACCTGAAGTGGACCTGCTGGCGCCGGGCGGCGACGTGTTCGCTGACAGCGATAACGATGGCCGCCCAGATGGCGTGCTCTCCACCCGCGCCACGCAAAGCGGCTGCTACGATCCGCTTAACTCGAACTCGACCGAGCGCTGCTATTATTCCTTCTTGCAAGGCACCTCGATGGCCGCGCCGCATGTCTCAGCCGCGCTAGCGCTGCTTGCGGCGCAATCGGGCCTGCGTGGGCGTGAACTCGAAAACGCGCTGTTCACGCGCGCGATTTCGCCGTTTGCATCGAACTTCGCTGAGATCGAGTGCGCGCGTTCGGTGAACGCCACACCGATCAGCACGGGTTCGCCAACGTGCGCGCGTCCCAGCGGACGCGGCAGACTTGATCTCGCGCTGGCGACGCAAACGCCATAGGTGATTGGGCTTTACCGCCCGCGTGAGCAGGGCCAAGGTTCGCCGCATGGATGTGAATGCGCACCGCACTTGGGGCATCGCCGTGACCGGCGCGCTGATGGCTGGCGCGCTTATCTTCGCGCTGCAGCCGCAAACACACGCCGAAGCTGAGCCTCAAGCGGTCGCACAGATGGCGCAAGCGCAGACTGGCGCGGCGCCTGTCGGCTTCATTGTAAAGTTCCGTGGCGGTGGCCCGATTGCGCGCGCGCAGGCGCAAGCCGCGCGCGGTGAGGTGGCGCAGGCGCAGCGTCAGGTCGAAGTTCAACTCGGCCGGCAGAGCAGGTTCGCCGGCCTTTGCTTTGATCGCTTCACCGTTGGTGGCGCCGAGATTGTGCTGCGCACCTGCGAAGCCGTTGCGGCGAGTGAACGGAACGCCGTGCAGCAAAGCTGGGGCGCACGGTTGCGGGCCATGCGCGCGGTTGAGTATGTCGATGCCAACGCGACGGTGGCGCAGCAGCGCGCACCAGGCTGACGGAGAGAAGCATGGACGCTGGCGCGCCAATCGGAATCGGCGGTTACGAAGAACGCGTGATCGCGACCTTGGATGGGCTTGCGCTTTATGCGCGTGATTACCCGCCGCTGGCGCCGGAAACCGGTGCTGCTGTGGTTTGCCTGCATGGGCTCACCCGCAACTCACGCGACTTCGAAGTGGTCGCACCGCGCATCGCTGCCCTCGGTCGCCGCGTGATCGTTCCTGACATGCGCGGGCGCGGCAAAAGCGCGAACGATCCCGATCCGGCGCATTATGTGCCTGCGGTTTACGCGCAGGACGTGCTGAAGCTTCTGGATACGCTCGGCATCGCGAAGGCCGTGTTTGTTGGCACATCGATGGGCGGACTCATCACGATGGTGATTGCGGCGACCAATCCCGATCGCATCGCCGCTTCGGTGCTCAACGACGTCGGGCCGCAACTCAACACGTCGGGCCTTGCGCGGATCGCGAATTATGTCGGCCATGTGCAACCGGTGGCGTCATGGGAAGATGCAGCCGCAGCGGCGCGCTCAACGAACGGCGCGGCGTTTCCGGATCGGCTTGATGACGACGCTTTCTGGCAGGTGTTCGCGCGCCGCACGTTCCGCGCGCGCGACGATGGTCGGTTCGAGTTGGACTACGATCCGCACATCGCGCTGGCGTTCGCGGACTTTGACGCCGATGCGCCGCCGGCCGATTTGATGCCGTACTTTGCAGCCTTGGCGAAGGCGCCAGTGCTCAGCGTCCGCGGCGGCCTTTCCGATATTCTAAGCCAGGAAGCAGTTGAGCGGATGCGCGCCGTCAACCATCGCGTTGACGCCGTCACGGTCGAAGGCATCGGCCACGCGCCTCAGCTCGATGAGCCCGACGCATGGGATGCGGTGCTGGATTTCCTGGCGAAGGTCGAGTGACGTCTACGGCGTCGCCAACGCGCGCGTGAGTTGATCCAACGATGACTGCAATTGTCCGCGGCGCGCGTCGCCGCAGCTTGCGTCGCACGAGCCGACGGCGCGTTGGAGCGCGGTTTGCTGCGCCGTGGCGGTTTCGCGATCACCCAATTCCAATGACACAAGGCCAAGCTGGAGGCGTGCCGGAATTGGCGCGTTGTTGGCGCGGACCGCGCGTTCGAACGCGGTTTTGGCTTCTTCTTTCTCGCCATTGGCATTGTAGGCGAGACCAAGCGCGTAATTGATCGTGCCGTCACTCAGCCGGGCGCGGCGCGCGTTGCGGAGCTGACGCACGGCTTCGGGAAAGTTGCCGGCATTGAAGGCGGCTACACCCGCTTGATAGGCCGCCGTTGGATCTTGTTGCGGCGCCGATGAAGAGGGCGCCATGCCGCCCATCTGCGCGTGCGCGCTCGGCGCTATTGTGCTGCAGGCAAGCGCCAGTGCCGTGATGATCTGCTTCATTTTTGTTCTCCGTCTCGCACGAAGTGAAGGCGAAGCGCGATCCTGCGTCTTGGGCTATGTTGAGCGGCGCGTTAGAGCGCTGGCTACAATCCACGCGGCGCCGGTTAACAAAAGCGCTGTCGAGAGCAAATGCCACTCAACGCGGTTGCCCGCATCGCCGATCACGCGCGGCACATGCACCAGCAATACGAAGCCGCTGAACATCGTCGCCAACAACGTGGCGGCAATACGCGGCACAATCCCAAGTAGGATCGCAACGCCCGCCGCGACATGGCCGACGCCCGTAAGCCAGGCCCAGAATAAATGCCAAGGAATCCAGGCCGGGATCATTGATGCGGTGAACTCGATGTAGAGGAAGTGCGCGATGCGAAAGACGGGCGCCGTCAGGGCGAAGAACTTCACGCCGAGGCGGATCGCTGTGGTTCGGAACTCGTTCTCGGCGGCGTTGAGCCAATAAAGAGTCCAAGCTCCGGCGGCGACGGCGAGAATTTCGGCGGGCGCAAGCCACGCTGCTTCTTCACCGGCGAGCACGCGCGCTGCTTGCAGCACGATCCCCCAAAAGGTCATGAACGCCGCGAGAAACGCTGCCGCGACGCGTGTGCCGCGATCAACCAACAGGGCAACGGCCGCCGCGGCGAGCAGCGCGCCGCTTGCGTAGGCGAGGACAGTGCGCGCCGGGATCCAATCGGGGACGGGCTGCCAAGTGATGGCGAAGTCCGCCTAGATGAGGCTGATGACGCCAAGCCCGAGCGCGCCGAGGCCGAGCGCTGTGCGTCCAGCGGTCTCTGAATAGTTCAAAATAGAACTCCCTCAGCGCTATGAGCGCGCCGGAGCTCGTATGTTTCTTGGGCGATCTTGCCTCAGCCGCGCAAACGCCATTGCCGCGGCGTGCATCCGAACGCGTCGCGGAAGCACGAATAGAAGTGCGAGATGTCGTTGAACCCGACTTCGAATGCGATCTGCGCGATGGGCGTCCGAGTCGTCATCAGGCGATCGGAAGCTGCGCGCATGCGGGCGTTGATCAGATACTGGTTTGGCGTTTGGCCGACGACAGCGCCGAACATGCGCACAAAGTGAAACCGGCTGAGGCCGGCGACATCCGCGAGCGCCTGCAGTGAACACGCGTCTTCGAAATTGGCTTCGATGTGGCCGACGGCGCGTTGCACGCGGCTGTGATCGCGCGCGGAGATATTTTCATGCGGACGTGGCTGCTGCGCCGTGAGCGCGGCGTGTGCGAGTTGATAACGCATGTCTTCGTCGCCGCGCTTAGAAAGTGCGCGAATATAGGCAAACATACGTGTTGCGGCCTGGCTTGGCGGCAACGCAATGGCGTCAAAGCGGGCGCTGACGCCAGCTTCGTTGGCGACCTCTTCCAGCAAGTCACGCTTGAAGGTTACGACGAGGCGGCGGTTGCCGAGCGTGTCGATATGGCGAACGCTGAACGCTTCGCCGGCATTGCCGAGGATGATCGAGCCGGGCGCGGCGAGCGTGGTTTGATCCTCGCTCGCATATTCGAACCAACCGCACATGACGAAGCCGATTGCGGCGTCGCCGTATGTCCATTCGGCGGCAGGACCGCTGGGATCGGCGGCGCAACTATCTTCGTTGACGGGGCGTGTACGGTCAGCGCGGCTTGGCGGCCATGCGGCGGCGTGGAGAGCTTCGATCGACATGCGCCGAAATTGCGCGCGCAGCTGGGAGGCGGCAAGCGCTCGCGCGATGAGCGCACATCACTTCCGTGTTAGCGGGCGTCCCCAACTGCCGCATCGAACTCTTCGGCAAGGCCCAAGAAGCGATTGCCCCAACCGCTGCTGAGGCTCAGCTCCTGCATCGGCCCCGTTGGAGCGAACAGCACCGACATTTCTAGCAGCGCGGGAATCTCGCCGCGCTGAAGACGCGAGAGGATAGCGTCGATTTCTTCCAGCGCGTCTTCCGTGTCGCGCCAGCTCGACCATGCGAAGTCATTGTCCGGACGCGCGACGAGGTCACGCGCGCGCTGAAAAACGTCAAGCAATGCGGCGGCGTCGCTCACCGGAGATCAGAGCGCCCGCTTGAACAGTTCGCGATACTTGCCGCCGTCGAACGGCACCGCGTTGGAAAGCGTCGCAAGATCGGCGACGGCGTAGTCGATCGCGCCTTCGCCGTGGTCCGCGTTGACGCCCATGGCGCTGAGACTCGGCGGCAGACCGATGCGGGCATTGAGATCGGCGATGTATTGAGCCAGGTCTGCGTTAGGCGCGAGGCCAAGCGCCCGGCGTATACGTGCGAATTTCTCTTCGGCGCTGTTGCCGATCATGGCGAGCGAGTGCGGGAGGATCACGGCATTGAGCGTGCCGTGGTGCAGCTTCAGCTCATGGATGCGGCCGAGTGCGTGGCTGAGACCGTGAACGGCGCCCAGACCCTTGGCGAATGCGAGCGCGCCTTCAAACGAGCCCATCATCATGTGCCAACGCGCGTCGCGATTGCCGCCATCCTTGACCGCGACTTCGAGCCATTTGCTGATGCGCTCAGCGCCGTCGATACCGATGGCTTCGGCCGGCGGATGAACGACCGGCGTCAGCACCGCTTCAATGCAGTGGGTCATCGCGTCCATACCGGTGGCGGCGGTGAGCGATGGCGGCAGGCCGAGCGTAAGTTCGGGATCGCAGACGGCGGCGATTGGCACCAGATGCGCCGAGACGAACGTCTCCTTCATGCCGTTGTCGAGAATGACGACTGCGCCGGGCGACACTTCGCTGCCTGTGCCGGCCGTTGTCGGCACCGCGATCAAGGGCGGAATCTTGGTGATGAATTTCATGCCGCGCTTCGAGCCGCCCAAGCGCTCGAACGGGCCCTCGTGCGTCGCCATCAGGCCCATCGCTTTTGCGAGGTCCATCGATGAGCCGCCGCCAAAGGCGATGATGCCGTCAGCGCCGGACGCGCGATACGCGTCAGCGGCGGCGTGCGATGCGGATTCGGTCGGGTTCGGCGGTGTGCCGGTAAAGACTCCCGCGGGCGGTTCGCCCAGGGCGGAGAGAAGCGTATCCAACAGGCCATTGGCCTTGAGGCCGGGGTCGGTGACCACGAACGGCCGGCTGACGCCATTGGCCTTCAGCACCTTCGGCAATTGCGCCAGCGCGCCGAAATCGAACGTGCACTGGGTAAGGAAGTTCATCTGCGCCATGGGTCGCTCCGTCGCGCACTTGTCCCATAGGCGGAACGGAACCGCCACCGGGAATGGACATCTTCGGCGCCGCAGGTAGTGTCCGCCGCCATGACTGAAACCGTTCTCGAAATTTCCAATCTCGCCGTCACCTTTGACACGCCGGACGGCGATGTGGAGGCGGTCAAGGGCCTCTCTCTCACGATCAATAGGGGCGAGTGCCTGGGCATCGTTGGGGAAAGTGGCTCGGGCAAGAGCCAAACTTTCTTAGCCGCGTTTGGTTTGACCTCGCCCAACGCCCGCGTTTCCGGCTCGGTGAAATTTCAGGGCCGCGACGTTTTAGGTTTGCAGCGGCGCGAACTCGATCAGGTGCGTGGCCGCCACGTCGCCTTCGTGTTTCAGGACCCGCTAACGGCGCTGACGCCGCATCTCACGATCGAGACGCAGATGGGCGAGGTGCTTGAGCACCATTTCAAAGTGACGGGCGATGCGGCGCGTCAACGTTGCGTAGAGTGGCTTGAGCGCGTGCGCATTCCTGAGGCCGCGCGGCGCCTCACGCAGTACCCGCACGAACTTTCCGGCGGCATGCGCCAGCGCGTGATGATTGGCATGGCGATGATGGCCGAGCCTGCTTTGCTCATTGCGGATGAACCGACAACGGCGCTGGACGCCACCGTGCAAGCGCAAGTGCTCGATCTGATCGAAGACTTGCAGAAGGATACCAACGCGGCGGTGGCGCTGATCACGCACGATATGGGCGTCATCGCGCGCATGGCGCAGCGCGTTGCTGTCATGCGGCGCGGGGAAGTGGTCGAGACCGGCATGGTCGAGGAGATTTATTCCGCGCCAAAGGCCGATTACACCAAGATGCTGCTCAAGGCCGTGCCGCGTATCGACGGCGAGCGCAACGTGCCGCTCGCGCCGCCCGAAGCCGGGCCACCGATCCTGAAGGTGGAAGACGTGCGTGTTATCTTCCCCGTAAAGGTCAAAAGCAGCTCGCTGTTCGGGGCCAGCAAGCCGCTGCGCGCCGTCGATGGCGTGAGCTTTCAGCTCAATGCAGGCGAGACTTTGGGGATTGTCGGTGAAAGTGGTTGCGGAAAGTCGACGCTGGCGCGCGCGGTTGTGCAATTGCTGCCGCGCAATGCCGGCGACGTGACGTTCCTCGGGCGCAATCTGTTGCCGAGTGAGCGCGAAGCTATTCGCCAGTCGCGTAAAGATCTGCAGATTGTCTTCCAGGACCCGCTGGCGAGCCTCGATCCGCGCATGACGTTAGGCTCCTCGATCGCTGAACCGCTGCTTGCCTTCGAGCCGGCGCTGACGCGCGATCAACGCGAAGAGCGGGTGAAGGAAATGATGAAGCAGGTCGGGCTCGATCCCGATCTCATCAATCGTTACCCGCACGAGCTCTCCGGTGGCCAAAACCAGCGTGTCGGTGTTGCGCGCGCGATGATCTTGAAGCCGAGACTGGTTGTTTGCGATGAGGCGGTTTCGGCGCTCGATGTTTCGATCCAGGCGCAAATCTTGAGGCTGCTTGCTGACCTGCAGCGCGAGTACAAGACGAGCTTCCTGTTTATCAGCCACGATCTCGCGGTCGTGCGCGAAATTTCTCACAATGTGCTGGTGCTCTATCTTGGGCGCGCCGTGGAGTTCGGACCGGCGGAAGTGATCCTGCGCGATCCGCGCCACCCTTACACCAAGGCGCTGCTGGCTGCGGCGCCAACGCCAGATCCCGATATCGCGCGCAACAAGCCGCGTGTGCGCCTCGTTGGTGATTTGCCGAGCCCGCTCGACACGCGTGCGCCGCTGCGCTTCTTAAAGTCGCGGATCATCGATGATCCGGATGCGGTGCAGTATCGCCCACAATGGATCGAGGTCGGACCCGGCCACTTTGTGGCCGAACACGATCCGGCTTCGGTCGCCGCCTAGCTTGGGCGCAGCATTTCGGTGAGACGCGCGCGCAATTTAGGTGCGGATTCACCGAGCAGGTCTTTCGAAACATCGGCGCGAATGCGTAACTTTGCGCCTGGCGGCAGCATGTCGCGCAGCAAGCCAAGCGCGCGCGGTGGCGCGGCGATGATCAGATGATCGAATTGTTTTTGCTTTTCGGCTTCGCCTAGACGTTCGGCGACGCGTTTGAGGAATTTTTCTTCTTCCATTTCGTGGAGGCTGCGCCCGCCATCCATGGCGTGACGTCCCGCGCCGACGCGATCGAAGCTGCGCGGCGGTCGATCTTGCACATCGTAAAGTTCATCCTCGCTGATCTCCATCGCCCACTCGGAGGGTTCCTCCAGATTTGCGCCGCGGCGTTGCTCGACCAACACGCGCGCGCGGCGGCCATCAGCAACGAGCATCCAGGCGGTTCCGTCTTGTAGCATTTTCGTCTCCTCTGCATTTGCAACGCAGGCACAGAGGAGCACGTTCCGCCGAACGCTGGTATTGCGCGGAGACTCAGGCGTGCAGCGCGCGCATCAGGTCGAGGCGGCGCATGGCTTTGCCGGGAAGTTGCGCTAGGCGCGGCTGCGGCAATTGTTCGATACGCGCGCGTACGGCGTGCTGAACACGGCGCACCGTGGCTGACCACGACGCGCCAGCGACGACGCCGCGCTCAAGCATGCGTTGGCCGGTCGAGAGTTGGCGCTTGTACTGATAGTCGCCCGGTCCGAAATCGAGTTCAGCGATGCCGTTATCACCGGCCCAACCCGCGATCCAGCGCGCCAGTTGCACGCCGGGAGAGTAAGCGTCGAACGCGTTGTCGTGCGCGACGATCCAGAAGTGCAGGACACGTGCGCTGCGTAGGCAGAACGCGCCGGCAACAAATTTGCCTTTCACCGACAGCGAAAACAGCGCGCCGCCGAACTGGCTCGCGCGCGTCTCGAAGCAGCTATCCAACGTCCGTGCGACCCAAGGCGCTGCCCAGATCTCGGGTTGCCCAGTGCGTTTCAATTGCGCATTTTTCCAGGCGAGCAACGTGTCGAAATCGGCGCGCTCAGTGGATTGCGCGCGGAATTCGACGTGGCTCTGGTCGCGCTCAAGTTTGTGGAGTTTCTTATCGGTTTGACGAACGAACTCTCTGCGACGCTGCTTGAGCGCCGCTTCATAAAGGTCGCGCCCGCCGGCGACATCGGCAATCCATGAGCCTTCTTGGCCGGCGACTGCGCCTTGCAGCAAGCTCTGCCCCGCTGGCGCGTGGGTGATGTCGATGCGGCCGACTTTCAGAGAGCGACAAAGTTCGGCGTGGTTAATTTCGAGGCCTGGAAGTCCGACGACGCCCTGGTAATCCGAGATTGGCGCGCCCAAACCCATGGCGGCGAAACGTGAGATGCGTTGAGCGCCGAAATATCCTGCGCCATCCTGGATCACGCAGACGCGCGTATCTTCGCGCACTGCGCCCATCAGTTTTGCCCACTCAGGCGTCAGATAGGGGCTCTGTAGCGCCGGATCGGCGCTCTGATGCGCGCGCCAAAGCGCTGCATCGTCGGCATTGAGCTCACGCGGATGTATCGTTTCGAGACGCACGAATTTTCCTCACACTATTCGCGTGTGAGGTGTCGCAAGCCTTGGGCCCCGGATTGGGGATTAGGGGAGAGGCTTAACGGGCCGCGCGCCGGCGCCGCCCACATTCGAGCCTGTGCGTCCGGCAATAAAGTCCGCCGCGCGCGTTGCGAACGAGGCCGCGCTGACCGCGATGTAAATGAACGGTCCGCCGCGTTGCGAGCGGAAGTTCGAGTCGACGCCGACTAGATCGAAGCCATTGCCGTTGCGCACCAGAAAGCCCGAACCGGAATCGCCGCGCGTCGTGTCGCATTCGTGCGCAAACGTATTGTCCGGGTGCATCGCGATCATGCGGCAGCGGAGATTGCCGGAGAGATGCCCGCCAGTGTCCCACGAATAGCCCGCTTGCATGAGTTCTGTGCCGAGCGGCTGGCCAGCGCCGGTGATGCTGCGGGCGTTTGCGTGCCCGTACGTGTCGCCCAGCGGGCGATCTAGGCGGAGCAGCGCCCAATCGAGGCCGTCAATCTCGTCGGTCGTTGTGAAGCGGCGATAGTTGAAATTCGGATCGATCAGGTAAGCGATCACGCGCGCGGATTGGCGGCCGTCGGCGCTTTCGAAGCGCGCAGCGGCGTTGACGCGATCGTCGCCCGTGATGCAGTGCGCGGCGGTGGCGATGACATCGCGGCCGATAAGGGTCGCCGAGCAGGTTCCGCCGCTATCCAGGTGCAACGTGCCCATGTAGCGCCACGGCGCCTCGTTTACCGGGACAAGCACGCGGTCATCGTTGCCGAAGAAGTGGTCATTGATCGCCATTGGACGCTGGCGGCCGTGGCAATCGGAGCGATCGGAGCGCGGCGCACACGAGCCACTGCCACGGCTTGAATCTTCGCAGACGCCGTTGAAGGCGGTTTCGCACGCGTCAGTCTGGTTGCGCATCCAGGCGATGTCGCCGCAATCGGCGCGATCAGTGCCTTGGACGCACGCCCCAGTGCCAAAGTTTGGCTCGTCACACTCGCCGTCACGCGCCCAGCGGCAGGAATCGTCTTCGCGGCCGGAGATGATCCGCGCGCAATCGGAGCGATCTGTGCCCGCCGTGCATGCGCCGGTGCCAATGTTTGGTTCGTCGCACTCGTTGTCATTGGCCCAGCGGCAGCTGTCGTTGCCGCCACTTGGTTCGGGTTTGCCGCCGCGCCGTTGATGCGCCATCGAAGCGGCGCGCTCGAAATTGATATCGGTGGCGCCACTGAGTGTGACCGGTTCGCGGGTCGCCGTGCGCGAGCCTGCGCCGGTCGCCATGCTGGCCGCGAGGCATGCGCCGATCACAGCTATTGCCGCCAAAATACGCATCAAACTCTCCCACCCGCCGCTTGCGAGCCTAACCTGCGTCGCGAAGAGGGGAAAGCGGCGCCGCTGCGGCTTGATCTCCCGGGCGGGCTCTGAAACAAGCCAGCATCATGGCGCGCCCCGTCCTCTATATCGGCAACAAGAATTACTCTTCCTGGTCGATGCGCCCTTGGCTGGCGTTGAAATGGGGCGCCATCGCCTTCGACGAAAAGATCATCCCGCTGGGCGGCGAAGGCTACGGACAATCGCAGATCAAAGAAGTGCGTGAGGTGTCGCCAAGCGGGCGGGTGCCGGCGCTTCACGTTGGCGATGTCGTGATCTATGAGAGTCTCGCCATCTGCGAATGGGCGGCCGAGCAGGCTCCGTCGCTTTGGCCGGCAGATTCGTTCGCTCGCGCCGATGCGCGCGCGGCGTCAGCGGAGATGCACGCAGGCTTTGCAGCGGTGCGGCGCGATATGTCCTGCAACATTCGCCGGCGCTTGCCATCCGAACCAAGCTGGCCAGCTGACACCGGCACCGATCTCGAACAATTATATGCGCTCTGGGAGCGCCTGCTGAAGCGCTATGGCGGGCCGTTCTTGTTTGGCCAGCGCTCGATTGCCGACGCGATGTTCGCGCCGGTGTGTACGCGCCTGCGCACCTATAAAGTCACGGCGCCTGATTTTGCGCGCGCCTATTGCGACACGATTTTTGCCGATGCGGCGTTCCGCGAATGGGAACGCGCCGGCGAAGCTGAAACTTGGACCATTGAACAATCGGAAGCACTCTACAGATGATCAGAGCATTATTCTTCGCAGCAACGCTGACCCTTGCTGCATGTGGCAACAATAGCGGCGTGATGGACGAAATCGAGCGCGCCGAAAGCGAAGCGACGGCCGCGCCGGCGCAAGCGATTCCAGGATTGGGAGCAGAAGTGCAGGAACAAGCGCAAACCTTGCCGTCAGGCCTTGAGCTTCAGTTCACGCGCCGCGGCGCTGATCAAACGCTGGCGCAGCCGACGATGAACGCCAGCGTGCTGGTGCATTACCAAGGCACCTTCGTTGATGGCGGCGAAGAGTTCGACTCGTCCTTTGGCGGCGATCCGGTGGAGTTTCCGCTGCAACGGGTGGTGCCCGGTTTCTCGGAAGCGATCTCAAACATGCGCCCAGGCGATGAAGTGATTGCGACCTTCCCAGGTTCGCTCGGCTACGGCCCGGCTGGCCGCGGTCCGATCCCGCCGAACGCAGCTTTGCGCTTCCGCATCGTCTTGCTGGCGTACCAAGAGCCGGGCGGCCAATTGGTCCAAGCCGGCCAGTGACCGAGATCAGCGCGACGCTCGATGTCCTGACGCGGCTCATCGCGTTCGATACGACGTCGCGCAACTCGAACTTGGAGCTGATCGCATGGGTCGAGGATTTTCTCGGCCAACGCGGAATTGCGTCGCGCCGTGTCGCCAACGCTGACGGCACCAAGGCTAACCTCTACGCCATCATCGGCCCCGATGTGGCAGGCGGCGTCGTGCTCTCGGGGCACACCGATGTGGTGCCCGTCGATGATCAGCCCTGGACGAGCGACCCGTGGGTGCTGAGCGAGCGCGCAGGCAAACTCTATGGCCGCGGCACAGCGGACATGAAGACGTTCATCGCGTTGGCGCTTGGGCATGTTGATGACGCGCGCGCCGCCGCCGCGCTGAAGCGTCCCATTATCTTGGCGTTCTCTTATGACGAGGAGATCGGCTGCCTCGGCGCTCCCTCGATGATCGCTGAACTCGCGGCGCAGACGAACAAGCCCTCTGCGGTGATTGTCGGCGAGCCGACGAGCATGAAAGTGGTTTCCGCGCACAAAGGCGTGCGCTCTTTCATCGTCGAAGTGATTGGCCGCGAGGGCCATTCGAGTCTGCCCGATCAGGGCGTCTCTGCTGTGATGGAAGCGGTGAAGCTTATGTCGCTTGTCGCCGACATGGGTGAAGAGGCGCGCGCCGAAACGCATGCGCACTTCAATCCGCCAGGGCCGACGATGACGATCGGCAAGGTGGAAGGCGGCACCGCGGGCAATATCCTGGCGCGCCGGTGCTCTTTCATTTGGGATTGCCGCTGCCCCGAGACCGCGCAGGGCGATGCGATTGAGCAGCGCTTTCGCGCCGTCGCCGCAATCTTGGACGCGGAGATAAAATTGCGCGCGCCGGAAGGCGGCGTCTCTATCGTTCGCCGCACAAATACGCCGGGGCTCGCAATTGAACGCGATAGCGCCGCGGAAACGCTCGCGCGGGCGCTGACGGGCGACAACGAAACGCGCGCCGTTGCCTATGCAGCGGAGGCGGGTCTGTTTCAGCGCGCCGGCATACCGGCGATCATTTGCGGGCCGGGCTCGATCGAGCAAGCGCATCAGCCGGATGAGTGGATCGAGCGCACGCAGATCGAAGAAGGCGCCCAATTCATGCAGCGTCTGATCGCGCGGCTTAGCGCCTGACCCGCTCAATCCAGAGCATACGTGCCGAGTTTGCAGGTTGGAGCGCGGGCTTCCGGCCCGCATTTCTTCAAGTCCTTCAAGATGTTGCGCCAATGCGGGCCGGAGGCCCGCGCTCCAACTTTGTTGGATACGCGAAAATCTATCCCACACCCCGCAACCGCCCGTATCATGCACGCATCCCTCGCACGGGAGGCTCAAACGGCTAGCCGAGCCAAGCGAGCGTGAGGGACACGATTGAGCGTGAAGCGTGACAACGATCCGTCACGCGAAGCCGCGGTAGAAGATCGAACCGCGGGAGATACGGGGCTCAGGCAAAGCCCGCACGCCGACGGGGACCTATCCAAGAGAGTGAAACACCTCCCGGAGCCGGCCCGCTGGA
>JANPCV010000142.1:0-14045 GCA_031431115.1 Caulobacteraceae bacterium | reverse complement strand
CATCGCCGGCGCATCGCCGCGCATGCACGGCATCTGTCTCGGCCCCGCTGATCTTGCCGCCTCGCGCAAAATGAAGACAACCCGCGTCGGCGGCGGCCACCCTGGCTACAAAGTCATCAGCGATCCAGTCGAAGGCGAAATCCAGCGCGCATCTGCGCAACAGGATCTCTGGCACTACACCTTCGCGCGCATGGTCGACGCCTGCGTCATGCATGGCATCAAGCCAATGTACGGCCCGTTCGGTGATTTCGCCGACGAAGCCGCTTGCGAACAACAATTCCGCAACGCGTATCTTATGGGCTGCGTTGGGGCCTGGACGCTGCACCCATCACAAGTCGCCATCGCCAAGCGCGTGTTCACACCAGAAGTCGAAGAAGTGAAACTCGCCAAGCGCATGCTCGACGCGATGCCCGATGGCACAGGCGTCGCACTCGTCGACGGCAAGATGCTCGATGACGCCACCTGGAAGCAGGCCAAAGTCATCGTCGATCTCGCCAAACTCGTCGCCAGCAAAGAGCCGGAAATGAAGGCGGCCTACGGACTTTAGCTCCACACCCATTCCCGGGGCGATGCAACTTGTCCGCCGAAGCTCGCAGAGCGAAGGCGGAAGCATCGAGCCCGGGACCCATAAACCCAACTGTGTGAGCCTTAGACGCGAGCATGGCGTTTATGGGCCCCGGACTGCTCACTGCGTTCGCATCCGGGGATAGGTAGGGGTGCGTGACCCGCGTAACTCTGCGCCTTAGCGCTCACCTCCACATACGTCACCAAAGGTGTGACGCATGAAAGCGCAAAAATATCTCTTCAGCCTCGTGCTCGTCGCGGTGATTTACTTCGCCGTCTCGATGCTGCTCTCGCCCGCAACGCAAGCGTTCGCGGGAACAAGTGGATAGCGTGACAGCCGTCACGGCGTGGTCTCAATCTCGCGCCTACGTCCAGCATGTGCAGGGACAACGCACACGGGAGGACTCTCCATGAAAGCACGCACTCTGTTAGCCGCGCTTGCGGGCGCTGGCGCACTTGCGTTCAGCGCGGCTGCAATCGCACAAACGCCCACGCCGCAGCCGCCGCGCCAAATTCAAACGCCGAACGCGATTCCGCAAATCCAGCGCCCAGGCAATCTCACGCTCCGCGCGCCCGATCTGCAACCGATCGCATCGCGCATCCGCACCGGCACTGTTTCGGTACGCAATACTGGATCGGCCGCATCGCCCGCGTCCATCGCTACGGTGAATTGCCACCTGCCTGACCAAGAGGGCGGTTGCCCTGAAATCCCCGCAGCTGCGCTCGCGGCCTACACCAACCCCGCATATCCCAACCGCCTCGTCGTTAACATTCCGGCGATCGCGACAGGTCACGTCCACAGTCACCACCTGACGTTCTGGGACAGCGACGATTGGCCGAGCGGCTCCTACGTCTTCGAATTCGTCGTCGATGCCGGCGCAACCGTCGCCGAAACCAACGAAGGCAACAATACCGGCACTTACACCTGGGTCGTGCCGTAAAAAGTTATCGTTTGAGAGTTGATCCAAACGATCAAACCAAGCACCCATCCCCGGGGCGCAGCGAAAGCGACGAGCCCGGGGCCCATTAACTCCGCTATTGGAGGTGATGGATCCCGGACCGCGCTCCGCGCATCCGGGAATGGGTGGGAGGATTTGATGCAAAAACTTCTGGCGCTTCTTGCACTTGGGATGGCGCTCACCGCGCCCTCGTTCGCCTTCGCGCAAGCGCCCACCCGCGCCGAACTCGCGCGCGTCGATCGCATCCTGCGCAATACGCCGCTGATCGACGGCCACAACGATCTGCCGTGGGAAATCAAAAGCGCTCACAACAATGATCTCGCTGCTGTCGATCTCAACAGCGACACGCGCCAGCTCACACCGCCGCTTCACACCGATATCCCGCGTCTTCGCCAAGGGCGCCTCGGTGCGCAATTTTGGTCGGTCTACGTGCCTGCGGCGCTCAGAGGGCTCGACGCTACCCGCGCGACCTTCGAGCAAATCGATCTTACCCGCCGCATGATCGCGCGATACCCGCGTGCGTTCGAGTTCGCCGATTCCGCAGACGACATAATGCGCATCCATCGCGCTCGCCGCATCGCCTCGATGTTCGGCATGGAAGGCGGCGAGGCGATCAACAACAATCTGGCTTTGCTGCGCGAATTCCGCGCCGCTGGCGTCCTCTACATGACGCTCACGCACTCAACCACGAACGACTGGGTCGATAGCGCTACCGATGCGCCCCGCCGCGGCGGCCTCTCACCGTTCGGCGAAGACGTTGTGCGCGAGATGAACCGCATCGGCATGCTCGTGGATCTTAGTCACGTCTCCGCCGACGCCATGCGCGATGCGCTGCGCGTCAGCACCGCGCCGGTGATTTTCTCGCACTCGTCCGCGTTCGCCATCACGCCGCATCCACGCAACGTCCCTGACGACGTGCTCCGCCTCGTGCACGAAAATGGCGGTGTGGTGATGGTGAACTTCTATCCGGGCTTCACCTCAAGCGAGGTCTGGCAATGGAGTTCGCGCCGCGCCGCGGAGGAGGCGCGTCTGAAAGCGCTCAATTCAGGCAATCCGGCAGCCGTAAGCGAAGGCTTGGTCGCGTGGGCCGGCGCCAATCCGCGTCCTGAAATTGATCTGAGCGTCATCGCTGATCACATCGAGCACATCGCGGAAGTTGCGGGCCACGACAATGTCGGCATTGGCTCGGACTTCGACGGCGTGCCGTTCCTCCCACAGCGCCTCAACGGTGTCGAAGACTAGCCAACCCTGTTTGTGGAACTGGCGCGCCGCGGCTGGAGCGATGCCGATCTGGCAAAGCTGGCTGGCGGCAATCTGCTCCGCGCGCTGCGCCAAGCAGAACGCGTCGCCGCAGCCAACTGAAACAAGGGCCGCGCGCACGCGTTGTGTCGCCATGCGTGCCTGAGCGCGATCCCGCTGCTCGGCTGCGCCTAATGGAGACAATCAAATGGCAATGCCCGACACTGGCGACATCGACCGCGTCTGGAAGCTGATCGAAAAAATCGGCATCTGCATGTTCGCATCGCGAGAAGGTGAGAAAATTCGCTCCCGTCCGATGGGCGCAAAGCCGCGCCAATCCTCCAACGCCATCTACTTCCTAACCGATGAGCGCGGCCACAAGGACGAACAAGTCGCGCAGGACTCCCACGTCTGCCTCAGCTTCGCGCAGCCCAGTGACGGCAAGTTTCTCACCATCAGCGGACGCGCGCGCGTTCTGAACGATCGCACGCTCATCCGCGAACTTTGGGACACTGGCGCCGAAGCCCGGTGGAGCGGTGCGGACGATCCCGCTGTCCGCGCGATCGAGGTTACGCCGGAAGATGCTCAATTCTGGGAGGGCCCGCACGGTATCGCCGCGACATTCGCGATGGTCATCGCCGCCGCGACTGCTGGGCCGCCTGTGCTTGGCGAGCAGCGCAAAGTCGATCTGCACTCCTGAAAACAACGCGGCCCCGGTTCGCACCGGGGCCGCTCCATTTTCGGGTTTAGCGCGTTTTATCGATCCTGGCGGCCAACGCGGCGGCGTGCCGGCGCGCGCGACCGCGACGGGGCCTCCGGCTCGGCTTGCTGAACTTGGATTTCCGTCTCCGCGTAGAGCTGCGACAGCGCTTCAAATGTCAGCGTCGTCGTGTAGCTGCCCACCGCAGCGGCCGAACCCGCCGGCATGTCGGCGCGATGGCGTGCAGCGATGATGTATTGGCCCGGCGCATCGAACGTGAACGTCGCGTTGCCGGCAGCGTCAGTCACGACGTAACGGTCAAGCTTGGTTTCCGCATCGCCCGCCGCGTAGATCACGACAGCGCTGTTCGCCATCGGCTGGCCATTGAACAGCAGCTGCACTTGCAGACCGTCGCTGACGAGCACTTGGTTCGGGTGCGTCACCGGATGGATCGCCAGGCGCCCGATCGTTTCATCGACGGCGGCGCGGCTGGCTGTGCCGCGCGTGACGTAGGTGTCCGCGACCGTGATCGTTTGCAGCGTCGTCGTTTGCGAACCTTCTGGCGGCGTCTCGTCAGCGCCGAGCACGCGCCATTGGCCGTTCACGCCGACGAGGTTGGCGACCTGTCCGGTCACTTCGCCAGTGCTGATGCGATAGGTGCCGCCGCGGGTGAGTTCGGCTTGCAGCTCGGTCGTGCCGTTCGGCGTGACCGCGATACGGTCGGCCGAGACGCGCTGACCTTCAGGGTTCAACACCGTCAGGTTGTCGCCAAGTGCAATCGACGGTGTGAAAAATTGCGTGGCGTAGGAGCCCTCGACCTCAACGGTCGCGTCCGTCACCCAGAATTCCTCGGGCTTTACATACGAGGTGTATGCCGCCGCTGGTGTTGCCGCCGCCGCGAACAGCACGGCCGCCAAAACAAGTCTCTTCATATGCTTCTTACTCGCCTGCTCGGCGGGAACTTCCCGCTGATCCCTCAACTGTAAAACACACTACGCCGCGCGGATTTTCAAGCCTGTAACACGCCTGTGAACGTCAGCGCGGCCGGTTATCCATCAACGCCAGCAGGCCCAAAAGGCTCTTCACCGTGAACCAGAGGAATAAAATCAAGCTCCCCAGGCCCGCGATCCAAAGCAGCACGACCCCGATCAGGATGACCAAGGTCAGCCAGCCGATAAGCGCAAGGACGGCCAATCCGATGGTCCACCAGAAGGCGACGAACCAAATCCGGATCTGATCGTCCAAGTGCGACCGGGCCAACGGCCCCGCGCTATCCCGCGCCGCCAACGCCAAAATGATGCCGAACAACGCGAAGATCGCAAAGCTCGGTATGCTGAGCAGGAAGAGCACGTAAACCACGAAAGCAGACGAGCGCCCCGGTTCGAGGTGGGAGGAGGGTGCTGTGCTCATCTCGTGCTCACTCTGCTCAAGCTTTCGGCTTCTTCGCCAACGGGTGTTTGGTCTCGACCAGCGTCTTTAACCGACCCTCGGCCACATGGGTGTAAATCTGGGTCGTGGCAATGTCGGCGTGACCCAGCAGCGTCTGCACCGTCCGTAAATCCGCGCCGCCCTCGACCAGATGCGTCGCGAACGCGTGCCGCAGAACGTGCGGCGAAACCCGCGACGGACTGATGCCAGCCTTAGCCGCCGCCGCTTCCAATATCTGCGCCACGCGCCGCCGCGTGAGCTTGCCGTCAGCCGCGCTCATCGACGGGAACAACCAGCGTTGCGCCTTCTCCCGCTGCGCCTCCGCTTTTGGCAACGCCGCTTCGCGCACCGCGACATGCGCCGCCAACGCCTCCATCGCTGCGCCGCCTAGCGCCACCAGCCGCTCCTTGCCGCCCTTGCCTTCGATGATCATGTGATCTTGGCCTGGCCGCGGCGCAGCCCGCATCGGCAGCGACACCAATTCGCTTACCCGCAGCCCTGCGCCGTACAGCAATTCAATCAGCGCCCGGTCGCGCGCATTTTCCGCAACGGCAATCAGCGCTTCGATCTCTTGCACCGACAACGTCTTCGGCAAAGATCGCGCCCGCTTCGGCGCATCCAGCCGCGAGGTCGGATCATCGCCGCGCACATTGTCCTGCAACAAGAAGCGATAGAATTGCCGCAGCGCCGAAATTCGCCGCCGCGCCGTTGCCGGTGCGAGGCCTCTTTTGCCCAGCCCCGCTACGTATGCCTCAACCGTCTCAGCGCTCGCGACCGCCACACCGCCGCGCATCTCCGCCCGCGCATCTTCTAAATCGCGCGCGTACGCATCGAGGGTATTCGCCCGCGCCCCGCGCTCAGCGGAGAGCATTTCCAAAAACGCCTCGATTAGTGCTGAGTCGGACACGGAAGCGAGGATATCAGGGCAAAGCGCGAAAGTCCGCTTTTCGCCGGGGTCGGACATCGCCCTCAGAAATCGGTTTTGCCGAAACGGGCAATTCCTTGGTTCAAACCCGGAGGGTCGAGAACAGTAAGATCAAGCTCGACCGGCTGACCAATCCATCGCCCCAAATGAGTGTGATCGCCCAGGTCATCGAGCGTGAGCGGATGAATCAGCACGCGCAGTCCAGAGCGGGTCAATTCAGCTTCCACGGTCGGCAGCAATCGTTCGTCGAAGTGAATTTCGAACTGACAGGTGATGTGCGGTCCGATCTTGTGATCCCGTAACTCTCCGACAAACCGCAATTCGGACAGCGGCTCACCAGGCCGCGCCGCGCGCAGCTTTTCCCGCAGGCTCGCGGCTACTGAGCGTTCGCCTGCGGAGTAGTAGATGTGAGCATGATATGGGGCGTCGCCCGCTTCGCTTGTCATGGCAAACCCTCCGCCGTTGTTCCTAGCCTGCATCTCTCGCCGGCAGCTCAGCCTCCGGCATCTTCTGAAACTGCGTCAGAGAGGGGTCGAAAACGGTCCAAGGCGCTGCTTCAGTGACGAACACATTGGAGATAAGAACGAACTTCGAAATGTCGTCGAGCGTCGAAGCCAGTATGCTTCGAAACTCCGGCTTGCTGGCGCGTTCGGCATAAACCCACACGCCGCAGGTGGCGCAGCGTGTGACAGTAACAGTGTCGCCTGACTCTGCATTGCGCTCAAACTTGAGAGCTTCGCCGCTCAAAACTTCAAAGCCCTCGGTTTTCACTGTGAAGGCAGTCGAAAACGAGCTGCCGGTCAACTTTTGGCAAGCGTTGCAATGGCAGTTCGAACTCCAAAACGGGGGCTTCGCGCAGCGGTATCTAAACGCGCCACACATGCAGCCGCCTTCAAAAGGCGTCGGCATCCCCCGTAATCGCTTGTGCGCTTCAGCTAAACGCTTGAAGTCGATCGTTTGCGGTTCGCTCATTGCTTAACTCGGCGCGCCGGCCAAAATCGCTTCTGCCGCAACGCGCCGTGCGTCGTCTTCCAAGCGCAGGCCGCGCAGTGCGCGAACAATGCGCTCCACCGATTCCGCATCGAGCCGCGCCGGTCCGGCTTCACCCGCAGCAACGACGGCAAGCAATGCGCCTTCGCCCACGGCGCCGCGCTCCACAGCAGACGCAAGCGCCAGCATCGCGCCGCTATCAGCCCGCGCGCCGCCTTGCGGCGCGTTGGCAAACAAAAACGCTTGCACGCTCCCCTCCAGTGGCGCGCCGAGCGCCGCCAAGATCGCAACATCGCGCGCCGCTGCGCGTGCTTGCGCTGCCGGCGCCTGATCGATGCGGCGTTGCATCGCCATTGAGCCTTGCGCATTGCCCGCGCCGGTTAGCGCCACGAGTGCGGCATCGAGCGAGGCTAGCACAGCTTCATCACCGCCCGCTTGTCGCGCGCTCGCGACCAAACGTGCGCCCAATTGCGCATCCCCCGCCGCCAGCGCCGCGCGTGCAAAAAGCACCGCCGACGCCGCATCCGGCGCGCTCTGCAGCGCCGCGATATCCGCCTTGAAGAAATGCGACGCCGCCGCGAAGTCCGCATGCGCGGTCGCCGAACGCAGCACGCCGGCAATCGCCGTCGCTGCTTCGATCGATCCAGGCGCGGCCGTCACTTGCCGCAGCGCCGTCGCGATCGGCGGCAGCGCCGACGTGATTTCAGCTGGCGTCGCCGCCAAAATCGTCCGCGCTTCTGCGGCGCTGATCACGCCGCGACGGAAGGCGAGGGCGGCCGCTTGCGCACGTTGCGGCTGCGGCGCTTGCTCGTTGCGGGCGAGCGCAACCAGCGCGAGCGTCGAGGAGTTTGTCAGCGGGTTCGGACCCGGACGCAATCCGCCGGCGATCGAAAGCTGCACAGCCAGCGAGTTGTCGTAGCGCGCCGCCGGAGGCCGCGCGCCAGGCGCACCGCCTGCTGCGGCAACAGCGCCCGTGTACCAAGCATCGGCTGCATTCTGCGCGCGCGCCAACTCAAGCGCCAAATCCGAAGCCGCGCGATCGCCCGCCACTGCCGCGCAATAGGCGCGCAGTCGCAACAAGAATGGCGGCACTTGTTCGCCAGCAACCGCAGCGCGTCCGCGATTGCACGCTTGCGCGCGTTGATTGCGCGCCAATTCCGCTTGCGCCGCATATTGCGCGATCGCTACATCAGTCGAGGCGCCGCCAGCGCCTGACGCCATCGTCGCTAGCTCATCAGCCGCGCCCATTTTGCCGAGCGCTTCGAAGCGTCTGCGTGCGGCGGCATCTGCATCGCCGCCGCGCGGCGCTTCGGCGCCCGAGAGCAACACGCGGCGCGCCAACGCCAACGTCGCCGGTGAGTCATACACGGCCGGCAAACGGTTGAACGCTTGCGCGAGGAACGCCGGATCGGAGCGGCTCCAGATATCGCCCGGTAGTGCGCCGTTCGCGCGCGAGAGCGCACCGACGGTCCAGGCGTTCAACTCGCTGATCTGCTGCACCTCCATCGGGGCAGGTTCCTGACCCTGTGCGTAGGCGCACACCGGAAGCAACACGCCAGCGGCGAGGCTGAGCGCGAGAGAGCGAGTAACCATGTTCGTCATTCCTTGAAGGCGTCCTGCACTTCGACACGAATTTCTTGGGAAGCGGGGGCGAGCCTGTCCGATTGTCCGATCAAGAACACGAACAGCCCGATAAAGGCGGCCGCGCATACGCCCATGGCGGCATAGCCGATCCATGGCGGCGCTCGCCGGCCGAACGAAGATTGCCTGCGTCTGCGTCTATACATCGCCTCGTTTGGCCCCTGCCGTTGCGAGCGGACGAGATTGCCCCCAAAATGTGGCGAAGTTCTAGTCTTGTCCGGCCTTAACTCTGTTCGGACCTTTTGAGGTGATTCGTGACCCGTCCGGAAAGCAGTGATGTCGGTGAGCGTGCGGACGCCGCTGCCGAGCTGCGCCGGCAAGCTGAGGGCATAGCGCCAACGCGCACGGTAGCGCTCGTCGGGCTCATGGGCGCCGGGAAGACCACAATCGGCCGCCGCCTGGCGCAAGCACTGGATCTGCCGTTCATGGACGCTGACGAAGCAATCGTTACGGCGGCGGGCCGATCGATCGAGGATATCTTCGCCGAGCGCGGCGAGTGTGAGTTCCGCCGCGGTGAGCGCCAAGTCATCGGCCGCTTGCTCGACGGCGACGTTCACGTGCTCGCGACCGGCGGCGGCGCCTTCATCGATCCGCGCACGCGCGCGCTGATGAAAGAGCGCGCGATCTCGATTTGGCTGAAGGCGCCGCTAGATGTGTTGATGAAGCGCGTCAGCAAACGCGATCACCGCCCGCTCCTGAAAGAGGATGATCCACGCGCCGTCATGCAACGCCTCATGGACGAACGTTACCCGCTCTACGCCGAAGCCGATCTCGTCATCGAAACCGGCACGGGCCCCCACAACAGCGCCGTCACCGCAATCCTCACCGCACTCCGCGCGCATCTAGCAAAGACGTCATGAACACCATCCACGTCAAACTCGGCGCGCGCAGTTATGATGTGCACACTGGCGCGAACCTCCTCGCACGCGCGGGTGAACTCATCGCGCCGTACGCGACGTCGAACCGCGTCTTCATCATCGCTGACGAAACCGTGGCGCGTCTGCATCGCCCGGCGCTTGCGGCGTCGCTCGATGCGGCTGGCCTCACGAACTGGACCATCACGCTGCCGCCCGGCGAAAGCGCCAAGAGCTTCACCGGCCTTGAGATGGTCACGCGCCATCTCCTGCAAGCCGGAATTAGCCGCAAAGACATCGTCATCGCCTTCGGCGGCGGCGTTATCGGCGATCTCTCCGGCCTCGCGGCCGGCATCGTCAAACGCGGCGTCGACTTCGTGCAGATCCCGACGACACTGCTCGCGCAAGTCGATTCCAGCGTCGGCGGCAAAACCGCGATCGACACGCCCGAAGGCAAGAACCTCATCGGCCTCATACACCAGCCTAAACTTGTGCTCGCTGACCTCGACGTGCTCGCCACGCTCGATGATCGCCAGATGCGCGCAGGCTATGCGGAAATCGTCAAAGCCGCGCTCATCGGCGACGCATCCTTCTTCGAGTGGTGCGAGGCGCACGCCGCCGATCTCCTCGCCGGCAAGCCTGAAGCGCTGCACTACGCCATCTCCACCGCCGTCGCCTTCAAAGCCCGCATCGTCGAAGCCGACGAGACCGAGCAGGGCGAGCGCGCGCTCCTCAATCTCGGCCACACCTTCGCCCACGCGCTCGAAGCGCACTCCGCGTACGACGGCACATTGCTGCACGGCGAAGCCGTCGCCGCCGGCGCCAACCTCGCGTTCCAGCTCAGCGCCCAGCTCGGCCACTGCACCACCATCGACGCTGCGCGCGTGAAACTCCATCTTGAACGCGCCGGCTTCATCACCGATCTCCGCTTGCTCCCCGGCGCGCCCTACGATGCGCGCAAGCTCACCGCCCTCATGGCCGCGGACAAAAAGAACGAAGCCGGCCTTCTGACGCTCATTCTCACCCGCGGCATCGGCCGCGCCTTCATCGACCGCGACGCGCCAGCCGACGTCGTCCTCGAACTGCTGCAACAAGAAACAAAATCATGACCACCTCACTTCTGATCGCGGCGCTCGTTATCGCCGCGCTCATCGCGCTCAACGCTTTTTTCTCCGCCGCCGAAACCGCACTCACTGGCGCCTCCCGCTCGCGCATGGCGACGCTTGAGCGCGAGGGCGATCATGCAGCCAAGCGCGTCAACGCCCTGAACGAAGATCGCGAGCGCATGATCGGCGCGGTGCTGCTCGGCGCCAACGTCGTGCAGATCGCCGCCTCCGCCATCGCCGCCGGCATCTTTCTCGAACTCTACGGCCCGACTTGGGGCACGATCATCACCACCGGCGTGCTGACCCCGATCCTGCTCGTCTTCGGCGAGGTCGGCCCGAAAACCGTCGCGATCACCTACGCCGATAACATCGCGCGCTTCGTCGCCGGCCCGGTGCAGTGGATGGTGCGCATCTTCTCGCCGATCGTCATCGCCGTGCAATGGCTGGTCAACAACACGCTGAAGCTCTTCGGCGTCCGCGTCGATGAAAGCGTCGACGTGCTGCGCGCCGCCCGCGCCGAGATCGCCGGCGCTGTTGAGCTTCACGCAGAGGAGGGCGGCGTCGAAGCCGAGACCCGCCACCGCCTGCTCGGCGCGCTCGATCTCTCAGAGCTCACCATCGCCGACGTGATGATCCACCGCAAAGCCATCCGCTCGCTCGACATCGATCTGCCGCCGCGCGAAATCATCGCCCAAGCCATGAGCTCGCCGCACACGCGCATGCCGCTTTACAAGGACGAGCCGGATAACATCGTCGGCATCCTGCACGCGCGCGATCTCCTGCGCGCCATTTCCGAACACGGCCGCGACGGCTTCGACGTCAACGACGTCAAGCGCACGCCCTGGTTCACGCCGATGCAGACCAGCGCCGAAGATCAGCTCGCCGAATTCCTCCGCCGCCGCGAGCATTTCGCCATCGTCGTCGACGAGTACGGCGCGCTCATGGGCCTCGTCACGCTCGAGGATATTCTCGAAGAGATCGTCGGCGACATCAAAGACGAGCACGACATCGCCGTGCAGGGCGTGCGCCAGCAGCCCGATGGCAGCGTCAATGTCGATGGCTCAGTGCCGATCCGCGATTTGAACCGCGCAATGAATTGGGATCTGCCCGACGAAGAAGCCGTCACCATCGCCGGCCTCGTCATCCACGAAGCCCAAGCCATCCCCGAACCCGGCCAACGCTTCGCGTTTCATGGCTATCGGTTTCAGGTGCTACGCAGACAGCGCAACCAGCTCACGGCGCTGCGGGTCGAGCGCGAAGTGGAAGAGGGGATGGAGGGGGGTTAGGCTTGAAAGACGGCTCAGCACGCGAAAACCTTGCGCCAGCTGAGTCGGTCAATGCAAAATGTCGATGTCGAGAAACTACTAGCCCTATCCTACGTCTATGTCTCTCGGGACAAGGCGCATTCAAGCAATGTCTTTGGGGGCTTTCTTCCATTTGTACTCGCCGCGGCGAAGCCGGTCGTAGGCACGAAGCTTGATCCCCATACGATTGGCCGTCGCTTGCGCGAGGGCTTCGGCTGGGATGTTAGCGGTGATTTCGTTTCGCTGTATGTCGGCGATTTGCTGCGCGAGGGACTTGTCGAGCGCCGCCACGAGGACCTGTTTTGGACTGACAAGGTCACTGAAACGGCTGATGTCCCAGAAATTGCGGCTCTTCGGTCGTCTTTTTTTGATTTTTGCGAAAATATAGCGGGCAATCTTTTTCACAATTTGGGTCCGGAAGAGCGCCTTCATCACCTAGCGACCGCGCTTGTTACCAACCGGCTGTTCTCAACAGATTCGTTGGAGGCGTTTGCAAGCGTTGATGACACTGACGAACGGCCGCCGGGCGATGTTGACTACGTCTGTGCCCGGTTTGTCCGTCACTGCTACCGCAATGATCAAGCGAACTTCAACTCTTTGCTTGTGCTGGCACAGCTCGGAATAATTTGCCAGCTAGGCACGTTCTTTTCTCGACCTCCTCCAACAGAGCGCATCACTGGAAGATTGCTGCTCGTCTTAGACGGGCCGTTTTTGGTGGATCTTCTCGGATTCGGCGGCGAAGACCGCCGGGCCGATGCGGCGCTGACGATCAAACTAGCTCGTGAGCGCAAAGCGCGCATCGTCGTGTTTGCGCATAGCGTCGATGAGGCGCGTGACGTGATTCGAGGCGTCCTGCTGAATGAGCCTGCGTTACGCTTTGGGCCAACTGCGGCTGCGTTGCGCAATGGAAGCGTGAGTCAGGCGATTCTTGACGTGTTTGTCCAAACCCCTCGACAGATCGTAGAGGGATCAAAACTGGTTGATGAAATAATTTCGCACAAGGACCGTCGTCTCGGTACAGGAGCGGAGTTCTTCGACGACGAGGATTGGCAAGTGCTTTTTGGCAATCTCAGTGGTTGGACCAAAGACCTCGCAAAGCGACGAGACTGCGACAGCGTTCGAGACGTAATGCGTCTGAGGCGAGGTGCTTCTAGCGGTGGCGTGTGGGGCGCGGGCGCTGTGATGCTAACATCAAACCTCTCGCTGGCACGAATCTCTAAACAAGTGTCGGTGGATCGCAATCTAATCGACGCGACTTCGATTGGGCCCGTGATCAGTCGGTTCCAACTGGCAGCACTGCTCTGGTGGTCTGGGGGCAGCAAAGAAAAGTCGGAAATTGTGTCGGCCCACTTGATGGCCTCCGCGGCAGCGTTTTTGAGCCGAGATGGCACCCTAGTTCGCAAGGTGCAGCAATATGCTCTCGGCGTTGACACCCAGCGGCGGGAGTTGGTCGATGCGTTTGTGCGGACCCCGCTGAGCTACGAATTCCTGCAAGACGCAACTTTGGGCGGCTCGCGCGATGTCGATGAAAAAGTGGTTTCGCACGTGCTTGATCGCCTCGTGGAGCATGGCCGAGAAGAGGGGGCGCAGGTCGAACGAGCAAAAGTCCAAGCGCAGATAGATCAGGAGCGAGCGGTCGCAGAAGCCGCTGAGGCTGCCATTCGAAAGTTAGGCGAAGCCAAACGCGCCGCCGAACTCGCTGCACTGCAATCCGACTCTGAGCGTGCATTTGCGGAAACGGCCAGGGCAGCCGCCGAGGCGGAAGTCGCAAAGCACCGCGAAGAGCGTGCAGTGGCAGAGACTGCAGCTAGTGAACGCGAAAAACTGGCGCTACGGGAAATCGAAAAGGCTCGTCGCAGTCATGCGATCATAATCGGCTTGTTACAAGCGAGGGAGTCCACCTGGTCGGAGACATATAGGTCGGTCATCGTCTGGGTAGCGGTCGCGCGCTGGGCGCTAATTGCTGCTCTTTGCGTTGGTGTTGCAATCTTTTCGACCGCAGCAACGCGAAATGCCGGGGTTGGTTGGCTGCTCGGCGCAATCGCGTTCTTTTGTGGCTTAAGCGCAACCCGATTGTTTGATGGTGGCAGGAATTGGGAGCGCGATGTCGCCCGCTCGTTTTGTCGTTCGCTGCTTGAGCGCCACAGAACGCAACTCAACAACGAACTTGGTGCTCGCGCTCCTGACGTGGTCCTGGGACTATCGGAAATTTCGTGTGAGGGCCTCCACACTTCGATCTGAAGGAGATTCGCATGGCCCGACGCAAAGCCCCATCCATCCCCGATTCCGTGCTCGACCAATTGCTGCAGGGCCAGGAGGCCAAGGACGCCTTTGG
>JANPCV010000141.1:0-15034 GCA_031431115.1 Caulobacteraceae bacterium | reverse complement strand
ATCTTCTTCGCCATCCTGCTCTTCCTGCCGATCATGGGCGGCCTCTTGGGTGGCTTCATGGACGACATCTTCGCCCGCATCGCGGCGTTCTGAGATGGACCTGACGCTCTGGGGTCTTGAGCTTTGGCCGATCACGCTGCTGTTTGCGCGGACCGGTGCGATGATCATGCTGCTCCCGGGCTTCGGCGAAACGGCGGTGCCGGCGCGTATTCGTTTGGCGTTCGCGCTCGCCTTCGCGATTTGCATCGCGCCTTCGCTCGCGGGGCTTATGCCGGTGGCGGAGACGACGGCAATCGGGATGAGCTTGCAGATCATCACTGAAGTTCTGATCGGTGTATTGCTGGGCGGCGCGGCGCGTATTCTGGTTACGGCCACAGCGACGGCGGGTCAGATCATGGGTCTTGAGCTTGGCCTCTCATTCGCACAAACGGCTGACCCGACAGCGTCGCAATCAGGCCAGTTGCTCGCAGTGTTCTTGAGCATTCTGGGCGTCACGCTGATTTTCGCGACCGGCTTGCATCATATGTTTTTGCAAGGCGTCGCCGGTTCTTACGAAGTCATTTCACCTGGGGCGCCGGCGCCGATCGGCGATGCGGCGGAGCTTGCGCTTGAAGCGGTGTCGACGTCGTTCCGTGTCGGCTTTCAGATTGCGATGCCGGTGGTTGCGGCGGGGCTTATCTTTCGCGTGGGCTTGGGCATCCTCTCGCGTTTGATTCCGCAGATTCAGGTGTTTTTCGTCGCTTTGCCGCTGCAAATCATGGGCGGCTTGGTGGTCATCGCGCTCGGTTTATCGACCGGCATGTTGATCTGGCTCGACAGTCTCGAGCGCTACGCGATGTGGTTGAGGTAGACCATGGCCGGCGCTGATGACGACGATAAAACAGAAGAGCCAACACAGCGAAAGCTCGATCAGGCGCGCGAGAAGGGCGATATCGTCTATACGCCGGAAGTGGGTGCAGCACTTTCGCTGATGGCTGCGACTGCGATCGTGGCGTTCATGTCTGGCCCCATCTTCACCGAGATGGCGAGTGGCTTCATTACGTTCCTCGCTATGCCGGATCAGCTCTCGTCTGATCCCGCATCGCTGACCGCGATCATGATCAGCATCGCCATGAAGGTCGCGGCGATCTTCGCGATGGCGATGCTGGCGCTGGCGGGCGCAGGTGTTGCGGCGCGCTATATTCAGGACAAGCCTACATTTACCGGCGAGAAGCTGACGCCCAAGCTTGAGAAGCTCAATCCGATCGAGGGCTTCAAGCGCGTGTTCGGCAAGCAGGCGTTCGCGCAATTCGCTAAGTCACTCGCGAAGCTCTTTCTGGTTGGCGCAGTCGTGGCGTGGGCGCTCTGGCCGCATGATGCCGAGTTGGAAAACATCTCGCTGCTCGAGCCCGGCGCGCTGTTGCCGTTCTTGAAGGACAAAGTGGTCGCCATGCTGATGGGGGCGGCGTGTGCGGCGGCTTTGTTGGCGGTGGTGGACTATGTGTTTACGCGTCAGTCCTGGATGAAGCGTCAGCGCATGAGCATGCGCGAGATCAAGGAAGAGCATCGCCAGCAAGACGGCGACCCGATGGTCAAAGCCAAGCTCCGTCAGATCCGCATGCAGCGTTCACGTCAGCGCATGATGGCGAACGTGCCGCAAGCGAGCGTGATCGTGACCAATCCGACTCACTATGCCGTGGCGCTGAAGTACGAGGCCGGCGAGACGCCGGCGCCGATTTGCTTGGCGATGGGTGTCGATGCGGTGGCGGCACGAATTCGTGAACTCGCCCAAGAGCACGACATTCCGATCGTCGAAGACCCGCCTTTGGCGCGGGCTCTGTTTGCGACGGCTGAGATCGATCAGCCGATTCCGAAGGAACATTACGAGGCGGTGGCCAAAATCATTGGCTTCGTCATGCGGTTGGCGCGGCGCCGAGGCCGTCGCCGGTCGGCTTTATAGGTTGGAGACCGCAATGGCGGATGGCTTTCGAGCAGTGTCGTCGCGTGATCGGCGCCCCGAATCGGGGTCAAGTGCGCCCTTAACAGGCGCGCCCATGACAGATCACGCAGAAACCCAACCACCGCAGCCAGGCGGGCGGCTCGATCCGCTGCAAATCCTCTTTTGGATTTCCGTCGCCGTGGGCGTCGGCGCGGCGGGCGTTGCGATCACGGCTGGACAGAGCGTGGGCCAAGCGGGCGCGGTGTTGCTCGTTCTGCTCGCAGCGGCGGGCATGGTTTTGTTTTTCTGGTTGTCGCGCGGCGCGGGCCGCAAGCACGGCGCGTTCCCGGAGCGTGGCGCAATCGCTGCGGCGTCGCTCTTAGGAGGACGCAATGAGTTCGCGCTGATCGATGCGCTCGATGAAGCGGCATTGGTCACGGACGGCAACCTTTCGCCGCTGACGTCAAACGCCGTCTATCGCGATCTCGCGGAGATGACGGGCGCTTTGGGTGATAGCGATCGCCCGCCAATGATGAGCCGCTTGTTCGGCGCCGACCCGATGCTGTCTGCGCCGATGTTTCGTTTGTCGAAGGCTGCACAACTCGGCCAAGTGCGCCGCGAAGAACTGCCGGCGACGGCGGCGATCAATGGCAAGCACACGCGCTTTGAAGCATCGGTCGGTCCGATGCCTGGCGGCCATGTGTTGTGGCGTTTGCGCGAATTGGGCGTGGCCGAAGCGGGCGACGTCGAAACCGAGAACCGCCAACTCTTCCTGGACGATTCACCTGTCGGCTTCTTCGCTGCGCGCGCGGACGGCACGGTTGTCTACATGAACCGCTCGCTGCGTTCGGTGCTGGGCTTGGGCGACGATCCTTCGCTGCTGCGGGTCAAGGACATCGTGAAAGAAGATCCGTCGCGTCTGCTGCGCCGTGATCGGCGCGGTTTCGGCGCATCGCGTACGAAGGTGACTCTGCGCGGTATCGACGGCCACGAAACACAAGCTTCGGCGGTGTCGTTCTGGCCGACCGACGATGTTGACGGTGCGTCGCGGACGTTCGTGTTCTTCGCTGAGGCCGAAGCGCCCGAGGTGCAGGTCGTGCACGCGACGGGCGCGTCGCAGGGCGAAGAGGGCGTGTTCTCAAACGCGCCGTTTGGCGTTGCAGTGCTGGACGGCATCGATCCGGGCTCGGCCGCTTTGCTCGATAGCAACGCGGCTTTGATGGAAATGACGCAAGGCCGCGCGACGCCGAGTGCGGCGTTCGCGGATTTGTTCGAAGCGTCTGAAGGTCCGAGTGCGCTGGCGCATCGCTTGCGCCAAGCGCTGAACGATCCGATCGAGATTACTTTGGCGACCAAACCGCCGACAGCAGTGCACGTGCATCTGGCGCGCTCCGCTGAAGGGCGGGGCATTGCCTATATCGCCAACGTCAGCCAGCAGCGCGAACTTGAAACGCGTTTGGCGCAATCTGAAAAGATGCGCGAGATCGGCGAACTGGCGGCAGGTGTTGCGCACGACTTCAACAATCTGCTGACCGTCGTCATGCAGAATTGTTCGTATTTGCTGCGCCGTCACCCGGTCGGCGATGCGGATTATCCGACGCTGCAGGAAATCTCCGATAACGCCGCGAGCGCCAAGGAGCTCTCCGAAATGCTGCGCGCCTATGCGCGTCAGCAGACGTTTGCGCGCGAAGTGTTCGATGTGGGCGATTTCCTGGGCTCCAAGCAGGAGCTGATCCGCCGCGTCATGGGCGCCGCGGTGCAGACGGAAATTCGTCACGGCCGCGATCTGCCGTATGTTAAGGTCGACAAGACGCAGCTTGAGCGTGTGATCGTGAACCTCGCCACCAATGCGCGCGATGCGATGACGCCGAAGGGCTCGCCAATTGCGCGCGATGGTAAGTTGCGGGTGCGCACCTCGGTGATCGAAGCGACGGCCGCGCGCGCGATGGGTCACACGCCAATGGAAGATGGCAAGTACGTCCTCATTGAAGTGGAAGACACCGGCGGCGGCATCAAGCCGGAACACGCGGCGAAGATTTTCCGCCCGTATCACTCGACCAAGGAAGCCGGCAAAGGCACGGGCCTGGGTCTTGCGACCAGCTACGGCATCATCAAGCAATCGGGCGGCTACATCTTCTTCACCTCCAAGATTGGCGTCGGCACGACCTTCCGCATCTTCTTGCCGGAATACACGCCGACCCAGGAAGAGCTCGACGAAATCGCGGCGAAGGAGCGTTTGCTCATCGCGCCGGTGCCGAAGGATGTCTCAGGCCGCGGCAAGATCCTCTTCGTTGAGGACCTGGTGCCGGTGCGCCGCGCGACTGTGCGCAATCTGAAAGAGTGTGGCTACGAAGTCGAAGAGGCGGGCGACGGCCAAGAAGCGCTCGATATTCTGACGGCGCGGCCAGGCTCGTTCGACATCATCATCTCCGACGTCTCGATGCCGATCATGACCGGTCCGGAGATGTTGCAAGAGGCCGACCCGGCGATGATCGGCAACGCCAAGGTGCTCTTCCTCTCCGGCTACGCGCCCGAAAGCTTCAGCGACATGCTGGAGAACTTTCCAGTGCACTACATGAGCAAGCCAGTGACGATGGAGCAGCTGGTCGGGCGCGTGAAGGAGCTGCTGTCGGCGGCTTGAGGAGTGTCGCGTCCCTCTCCTGGTTAAGGAGAAGGTGGCCCGAAGGGCCGGAGGAGGTTGCTGACGCTTCCGAACGCGTCGCAGCCAGTGCGGCATACACCGGTAAACCTCACCCGTCATTCGCTTCGCTCACGACACCCTCTCCCTAACCGGGAGAGGGGACGCAGGCCCGTGTTGCTAAGAGCAACCCTCGACATTCTGAATGCTCGGCCCGCCGGCGTGCACCGCGGTGACGACGCCTTGCGCGTTGGTTTCGTAGCGGACGCCGCGCGCGTTCGGATCTTGGACGTATGGCGTGGAGGCGGTCGGCGCGCCTGTCGTCCAGACGGTGATGTACTCAGCGCCTTCGACGTACTTGTGCGCTTCAGATAGCGCGCTCGCGCCATAGGCGGTCTTGATCTCGGCCGCTGTGCTGCCAACGCCAAATCCGCGGTCGGTGCGCAGCGTCGTGTTGTTGCGCAGTATGATGGAGGTCAGCACGTCTTGCTGGATCATCACCAGCAGGCCTTCGGGTGCGTTCGCCGGATGGAAGAGATCGCACGCTTGCGGATCGGCGCCGCCGACAGCGCCAGGTGTTGCGGTCGCGCCGACAGCTGCGGTGACTTCGGCACGCGTCATGCCGACGCGCAGCGCGTTCCAGCCTTCTGAGGTGATCGCGTTCGCATCGACCGGCGCCGTCGTGGTCGCTGGCGCTTCGGTGGTTGCCGGGGGCGGCGCTGCGGGCGTGCAGGCGGCGGCTAGCAGGGCGGCGATGGCGGCGGAGGCGAGCAATCTCATGGGGGTTCCTCAATGTTCGAGGGCTGAACCAATGATCGTCAGCGTTGTTCCGAAAACGCGCTAATGTCCGAAGCCAAGCCGGGAAAGAGCGATGTCCTACACCTACAAATATCCGCAGATCGCCGTGACGGTGGACGCGATCGTGTTTCGCCCCGGCGAGGCGGCGAGTGTGCTGCTGATCAAGCGCGGGCAGGCGCCGTTTGAGGGCGAGTGGGCGCTGCCGGGCGGCTTCGTCGAGGTTGACGAGACGTGCTTGAACGCGGCGCATCGGGAGCTGGCGGAAGAGACCGGGCTACGCGGCGTCGATCTCACATTCCTGCATTATTTCGACGCAGCGAATCGCGATCCTCGCCATCGCACGCTGTCGCTGGCGTTTTGGGGCGTGGTCGAAGATCAGGCGGTGGACATTAGCGGCGCCGACGATGCGACCGAGGCGCGCTGGCATTCGCTCGCGGAGCTGCCGGAACTCGCGTTCGATCACGCCGAAATATTGGCGCGCGCGGTGAGTGCATGGCGGGCTTCGACCACCGCCTAGACGGTCTCATTCGTGTGCCTTATTGCGCTCGCGCGCGCGGGACGCATATTTCTGGCGTGGAGAGGTTCACGTCATGAGAAAGCTTGTTGTCGTTCAGGATGCGCCGCGCCCGCATTGGGTCGGGGATGGGTTTGCCGTGCGCTCGATGTTTTCGCCGCAGACGCACGGCGCGCTGCTCTCGCCGTTCATCTTGCTGGATTACGCGCCGCCGACTGAATTCACACCGGCGCCGCAAAAGCGCGGCGTGGGCGTGCATCCGCATCGCGGCTTCGAGACGGTGACGATCGTCTATTCCGGCGAAGTCGATCACCGCGACTCGACCGGCAATGGCGGCCACATCGGCCCTGGCGACGTGCAGTGGATGACGGCGGCCTCCGGCATTCTGCATGAGGAGTTTCACTCGGCGGCGTTCACGCGCGACGGCGGCACGATGGAAATGGTGCAGCTTTGGGTGAACCTGCCGGCGAAAGATAAAATGTCGCCGCCTGGGTATCAGGGGCTGCTCGATGCGGAAATTCCGCCCGTCGAATTACCCGATGGCGCAGGGCGCCTGCGCGTGATCGCGGGCGAATACGCTGGCGCGCGCGGACCCGCGAAAACATTCACCCCAATCAACATTTGGGACGTGCGCCTGAACGCGGGCGGCAAAGCTTCGTTCGATCTGCCGGAAGGGCACACGCTGGCTGTGTTGGTGCAAAGCGGCGCGGTGTTGCTGAACGATGAGCAGATCGCGCGCGATGCGCAGTTTGCCGTGTTCGAGCGCGAAGGCGGCGCCATTTCGATCGAAGCGAACAGCGATGCGAAGCTGCTGATCCTCAGCGGCGAGCCGATCGAAGAGCCAGTCGTGCAATACGGGCCGTTCGTGATGAACACCGAAACGGAAATTCGTCAGGCGATTGCGGATTTTAATGCTGGCAAGTTTGGGGATGTGCGCGCGTTTGCTTGAATGCGCGCGGCGTCGCGCTTCGACAGGCTCAGCGTGACGCCAATTCAAATACCGACGAATTGAGTAGCGTCAGCCTGAGCCTGTCGAAGGCCGGCGCGCTCGGCGTTTAGCGATTGATCTTCGGCAATCTGCGCGCAGCCAAGATCGCGAGCTTCTCGCTGGGAGGATACACAACCACGCCGCCATCCGGCGCAGTCACGAGCACCATGTTCGGATCAGGCTTTTGGATCGGGCCGGCCGGGCGCGAGAGCGCGGCCGTCTTCACGCGGAACGAGCTGACAGATTCCAGCGTAGCCGGAACGTCGCCGCGCGGCGGAATGGGCGCCAAGGACTGAGCCATCAAGACGATCCTCTCCGTTTCACCTTCGGAATTGTTTAACGCGGGGAGGCGGCGGTTGATAGCGGTGCGATCAGGTTGGCTGCGGCGGCCGGGCCGGCGGCGCCGGCGTTTCCGGGCCGGACCAGGTGAGCGGCTTCAGCTCCTCGCGAAGGGCAAAGCGGAGCAAATGGATCTCAATCACCTGTTTGGCGCGGCCCAGCCCGGCGAGGTCGACCGCGGCGCAGCTGATGACGAGGCCCTCCGGCGTGGACCTGAGATTGGCGGTAGCGCCCTGAAAATCGAATTTCGCCGTTCCTTCGGCGTAGGACGACGCGTCGCTCTTGTGGCGCAAATGCTTGAACAATTGCTCGGCATGGCGAGCAGCGTTGGGGGTCGGCGCGGTGGCCTCTGCGTGAAATTTAGTCATGTAGCTAAGATGGCCATTTTGCGAGTCATTCGCAACAACTTTCGCAAGGGCGTGCGTCGTCTTAACCCACGACTTCGCGAATCTGCGCACCGTGAGCGCTCCGATGGAGACGCGGATTTTAACCGATGTTCTGCTTGTGTTCTTAGAACAAACGCGGTACGGATGATTCATCGGCGGCGCATGGGTCGGCTGATGGCCTTTAGAGCTGGACTCGGGGCCAAATGGAGGGCGTGAGAGATGGCATCGAAGCTGAAGCTTGTTGAGGAAGCATTGGAAACGGACAAGCAGAAGGCGCTCTCCGCCGCGCTGAAGCAGATCGATCAGGCCTTTGGCAAAGGCTCGGTTATGCGGTTGGGCGAGAAGCCGGTTGTCGAGATCGAGTCGATCTCCACGGGCTCGCTGTCGCTGGATATCGCGCTCGGTATTGGCGGCTTGCCGAAGGGCCGGATCGTTGAAATTTATGGCCCGGAAAGCTCGGGCAAAACGACCTTGGCGTTGCACGTGATTGCTGAGGCGCAGAAGTCCGGCGGCGTCTGCGCGTTTGTCGACGCCGAGCACGCGCTCGATCCGATTTATGCGCGCAAGTTGGGCGTCGATCTCGATGATCTGCTCGTGTCGCAGCCGGACACTGGCGAGCAGGCGCTCGAAATCACCGACACGCTGGTGCGCTCAGGCGCGGTCGATGTGCTCGTGATCGACTCTGTCGCGGCGCTGACGCCGCGTGCGGAAATCGAAGGCGAGATGGGCGACAGCTTGCCGGGTTTGCAAGCGCGTTTGATGAGCCAAGCGCTGCGCAAGCTGACGGCCTCGATCTCGAAGTCGAATACGCTCGTGATCTTCATCAACCAGATCCGCATGAAGATCGGCGTGATGTACGGCAACCCGGAAACCACAACCGGTGGCAACGCTCTGAAGTTCTATGCTTCGGTGCGTTTGGATATTCGCCGCACCGGCCAGATCAAGGAGCGCGACGAAGTCATCGGCTCGGAAACGCGCGTGAAAGTCGTGAAGAACAAGGTCGCGCCGCCGTTCAAGCAAGTGCAGTTCGACATCATCTACGGCGAAGGCATCTCCAAAACGGGCGAGTTGATCGAGCTCGGCGTGAAAGCCGGCGTGATCGAGAAGTCAGGCTCATGGTACGCCTACGGCTCGCAAAAGATCGGCCAAGGCAAGGAAGCAGCGCGCCGGTTCTTGAAAGAGAACAAGGCTGTAGCGATCGAGGTCGAAGACAAGATCCGCGGCAAGTCGGCCGTGGTGGCGGACGCGATGTACTCGCCGCCAAGCGACGAAGAGGCCAAGGAGGCCACTGACGGCGAATAAGGTTTTCGTCTCCGCAGCGTTGTTGCTGCGCTGAGACGAACAAGTTTCGCTGGCCGGTTCGGGAACGTTTAGCCGACCCGACCCCATGCCCTGGCGCGTTTCTGGGCCGGCCGGCGGATTAGTTTGGAGGGATGGCGATGGAGCCGCGCGTTTCCCTGATCACGATCGGTGTTGGCGATCTCGCCCGGTCGAAGGCTTTCTATACCAAGCTCGGTTTTGCGGCGTCGTCGGTTGGCGGGGCCGAAGTTGTGTTTCTGCAAGCAGGCGCAGTGGCGCTCTGTCTGTTTCCGCGCGAGAGCCTTGCCTGCGACGCTGAGGTTTCCGCTGAGGGCAGCGGATTTCGCGGCATCGCCATCGCGCACAATGTGCGTGAGAAGGACGAGGTTGATGCCGTGCTCGCCGAGGCGGTTGCGGCTGGCGGCACATTGGTGAAGGCGGCGCATGATGCGAGCTGGGGTGGGCGCTCCGGTTACTTCGCCGATCCGGACGGTCACCTTTGGGAAATCGCGTGGAATCCGCACTTCCCGTTGTCGGCAGACGGGGCGCTCAGCGTACCGCCGTGAGTTTGCTCAGACGTAATCGCAAGGCGCGGCTGCCGTTGTGGCGCTTGGCGTTCAGGCGCCCACTACCTATACCAAGCCGGAACTCCGATTTGGCTTAGGTAACATGAACAGCGTCAGCGACATTCGTAAGCAATTCTTGGGCTTTTTCGCCTCGCGCGGTCACGAGCTGCCGGGCTCGTCCTCGCTCGTGCCGCAGGACGATCCGTCGCTGCTCTTCACCAATGCCGGCATGGTGCAGTTCAAGAATTACTTCACCGGCGCCGCCAAGCCGCCGTACCCGCGCGCCGCGACGAGCCAAAAGTGCGTTCGCGCCGGCGGCAAGCACAACGATCTCGACAATGTCGGCTACACCGCCCGCCACCTGACGTTCTTTGAGATGCTCGGCAACTTTTCGTTCGGCGACTATTTCAAGGACGGCGCCATCGAGGCTGCGTGGACGCTCATCACAAAAGATATGGCGCTGCCGAAAGATAGGCTGCTCGTCACCGTCTATCACGACGACGATGAGGCAGCGACGCTTTGGAAGAAGATCGCCGGACTCTCCGATGACAAGATCATTCGCATCGCGACCGCCGACAATTTCTGGTCGATGGGTGACACTGGTCCGTGCGGCCCGTGCTCGGAAATCTTCATCGACCGCGGCGACCACATTTGGGGCGGCCCGCCAGGCTCGCCCGAGCAGGACGGCGACCGCTTCCTTGAGTTCTGGAATCTCGTCTTCATGCAGTACGAGCAATTCTCGGACGGACGCCCGCGCGAGAGCCTGCCAAAGCCGTCGATCGACACCGGCATGGGCCTCGAGCGCATCGCGTGCGTGATGCAGGGCGTGGAGTCGGTGTTCGAAACCGATCTCTTCAAGACGCTGATCGCGGCGTCCGAGGACTTGACCAAGACCAAGGCCGAAGGCGATCAAGCGCCGAGCCACAATGTGATCGCCGATCACTTGCGCTCGTCGTGCTTTCTCATCGCGGATGGCGTTTCGCCGTCGAACGAAGGCCGTGGCTACGTGCTGCGCCGGATTATGCGCCGCGCCATGCGCCACGCGCACATCCTGGGCGCGAAAGAGCCGCTGATGCATCGCCTGGCGCCAACGCTCATCGCTGAGATGGGCGAAGCGTATCCTGAGCTGCGCCGCGCACAGCCGGTGATCGAAGCGCAGCTGCGTGAAGAGGAAGAGCGCTTCCGCCGCACGCTCGCGAACGGCTTGCGTCTCCTTGAAGACGAACTCGGTGGCTTGAAAGAAGGCCAGAAGCTCTCTGGCCGCACCGCGTTCAAGCTTTACGACACGTTCGGCTTCCCGCTCGATCTCACGCAAGACATCTTGCGCGGCCGTTCGCTTGAGGTGGACGTCGCCGAATACGACATCGCGATGCAGGAACAGAAAGATCAAGGCGCTGCCAGTTGGAAGGGGGCGGATGGCGAGACGGATGCGAAGCTCTGGTTGGCTTTGAAAGAGAGTCTGACGCCTTCTGATACGATCTTTGCCGGATACGGCGCGGAAACGTCGGAAGGCACGCTGCTGGCTATTGTGCTGGGCAATTCGACGCTGACCGAACTGAAGGCGGGCGAATCCGCCGCGTTGATATTCGATCAGACGCCTTTCTATGGCGAGAGCGGCGGGCAAGCGGGCGACCAAGGGGTGATCCGCTTTGAGAACGGCGCAGAATTTCAGGTTCGCGACACCCAGAGGCAAGCCGGCACGATACACGTGCACCTGGGTGTGCTGATGAACGGCTCGGTCAAGGACGGAGACGACGCACGACTTGAGATCAATCATGAGCGGCGCGCGAAGATTCGCTCAAACCATTCGGCGACGCACTTGCTGCATGCGGCGCTGCGCAATGTGCTCGGGCCGCACGTGTCGCAGAAGGGATCGCTCGTGGAAGCGGATTATTTCCGCTTCGACTTCAGTCACGGCCAAGCGTTGACCGCCGACGAGGTCGGCCGCGTTGAGGACGAAGTGAACGCAGTGATCCGTCAGAACGCCGAAGGCGTGATCAAGGAAATGGCGCCGGCTCAGGCGATCGAAGAAGGCGCGCTGGCGCTGTTCGGCGAAAAGTATGGCGACAAGGTGCGCGTGCTGCGGCTCGGCGATGCGCTGAGCCACGACGGCAAAGCGTATTCGGTCGAGCTTTGCGGCGGCACGCATGTGAAGCGTACCGGCGACATCGCTGTGTTCTCGATTCTCAGCGAAGGCGGCGTGGCCTCCGGGGTGCGCCGCATCGAAGGCGCGACCGGCGCTGCGGCGTTGGCGCATTTGAAAGCGCAAGCGGCGATGGCGAAGGCGATCGCGGCGAACATCAAAGCGCCGCTCGCGGAAGTGACCGAGCGCGTTTCGCAGCTGGCGGATGAGCGCCGCAAGCTTGAGCGCGAATTGGCGGACACGAAGAAGAAGTTGGCGCTCGCCGGCAATGGCGGCGCCGCTGCGCTCGTTGGCCCGGAGAGCATCGGCGGCGTTTCGGTGTTGGCGCGCGTACTCGAAGGCGTGCCGGCGAAAGAACTGCGCGGGCTCGTCGATGAAGGCAAAAAGTCGATCGGGTCCGGCGTGATTGCGTATATCGGCGTTGAAGATGGCAAGGCGGCTTTGGCTGTCGGCGTCACTGACGATCTCAAGGGCAAAGTTAGCGCCGTTGATTTGGTGAAGGCCGGTGTTGCGGCTGTCGGCGGCCAAGGCGGCGGCGGGCGCCCGGATATGGCGCAAGGCGGCGGGCCGAACGGCGGCGAAGCTGCGAAGGCGCTCGAAGCTATTCGCGCGGCGCTGCAAGGCGCGCTGGCGGCGTGAGGGAGATTGCGTATCGCGACGCGCAAGCGGCTGATGCTGAAGCATTGGCCGCGTTCGCAGAGATGACGTTCACCGAGACGTTTGGCCATCTCTATCCGCCGGAAGATCTCGCGGCTTACGTCGAGGCGAAATATCGCGCGCGCGTGATTGGCGCGGAGATTGCCGATCCGCAGACGCGTTATCGCTTGGCGCTGCGCGGCGATGACATCATCGGCTATTGCAAGATGGGCGCGGTCGATATGGAGGTCGACGCGGCGGACGCGCTTGAGCTGCACCGCCTTTATGTCGACGCTTCAATGAAGGGCGCGGGCGTTGCCAAGACGCTGATGGATGAGGCGCTTGGCTGGGCGCGCGGCAAGGGCGCGAAGGTGATGTATCTCAGCGTCTGGGAAAACAACGCGCGCGCACAGGCCTTCTATCGCCGCTACGGATTCCAGCACGTCACAGAGCACAAGTTTATGGTTGGACGCGTCGCGGATCGCGATTTCATTTGGCGACTATCGCTTTGAAGGTCGAGGAGACGGCATGAAGAAGATTGGCGTGTCTGTTTTAAAGATTCTCGGATTTCTCGGGCTTTGGACGGCGCTGACGGCAGCCGTCATTTTGAGCGCCGTAGCGTTCAGCGGTGAGGACTTTTACGACATCCCCGAAATGCGCATTGGCGTTGAGATTGCGCTGACATTTGCGGTGTTGATCCCGCTCATCGTGATGGCGCTTTTCGTTGATAAACGGCCGCTGACGACGATTGGTTTCGGGCCGCCGCGGCTTGTTGATTTGCTGATGGGCACTCTGATTGGCGCGCTGATTTTTGCTGTGCCTTTGGGTGTTCTGGTGGCGATTGGCGCAGCGAAGGTCGAGCCTGATCTTGCATCGTTCGCGGCGGGCGCGTTGGCGCTGGCTTTGATCACCTGCTTCTTCAATGTCGTGACGCAAGAAGTTTTGGTGCGCAGCTACATGTTTCAAGAGCTGTGGAGCAAGTACGGCGCGTGGGTCGCAACAGGCGTGACGACTGGCTTGTTCGTCGCCATGCATGCAGGTGCGTTGATGCAAGGCACGCAAGGCCTCATCGCGGGCGTCAATATTTTCATCGCGAGTTTGATGCTGAGCTTGGCGTACGTGCGGACCGGACAGCTTTGGCTCGCGATCGGAATCCATCTCGGTTGGAACGGCCTGCAAGGGCCGGTGCTCGGCATCAGTGTCACCGGCACTGAACGCGCGTTCGGGCAGTGGAGCGTGTTTACATTCAACGGCGATCCGTTGCTTACGGGCGGCGCGATGGGTGTTGAGGGCGGGCTTGTCGGACTGATCGGGCCGCTGATTGGGCTCGCGATCGTCGCGTTCGCGTTCAAGCAGCAGCCCAAGCCAAACTTCGTTCGGGCAACGAAGTAACGTCTCGGAAACCAAATCAACCGTTTTTGGTCGACTCGATTCGGGAGTGGGGACGACCGATATGACGCATAACGATTCACTGGCCGCTTTTCTCGGGCCAGAACTTTTTGAGCGGCTGGACTGGGGCCGACTCTCGCACGAACAGCGTGACGCGATTCTCTCGGTCTTCCGAGTCGGATTGGGCGCTGGGGCGCAGTCGGGGGCGGTGTCGATGATCGACGCCGTGCTGGCGCGCGGCAAAGTGCTGATCTGTGAAGACGGCTCGCAATGGCAGGCGCGCGAGCGCGACGATGCCGAGCTGATCGAGGATTGGGGCGCGGGTTCGTTGGTCGCGATCCACCGGCACATGGTCTATCGGCTTGACCCTTACCAAGCGGCAGAGGTTGAGTTGCTGCGCCTCTGAGCGCTAGCGTGACGTCTCATTCCGGAGTCGCACCGATGTCCAAGTACGAAACCATCAAGCTCGATATCGCCAACGGCGTCGCCATGCTGACGCTTCACCGGCCTGACCGGATGAACGCGTTCACCGAGCAGATGATGCACGAAATGATCGCGGCGTTTGACGAGACCGACGCGAACGACGATGTGCGCGCGGTGATCGTGACCGGCGAGGGGCGCGCGTTCTGTGCGGGCGCTGACCTCGGCGCGGGCGGGGCGACGTTCAATTACGAAAAGCGGATCGAGGGCCGCGGCGAAGAGTTCGACGAAGCTCGCGTGCGCGATGGCGGTGGGCGCGTTGGTTTGCGCATCTATGAAAGCCTGAAGCCGGTGATCGCGGCGATCAATGGCGCGGCTGTTGGCGTCGGCGCGACGATGACTTTGCCGATGGACGTGCGGCTTGCGGTCGAGGGCGCGAAGATGGGCTTCGTGTTTGCCAAGCGCGGCATCGTGCCGGAGACGCTGTCCTCGTATTTCTTGCCGCGGCTGGTTGGCGTTTCGACCGCGCTTGAATGGACGATGACCGGACGCGTGTTCACGAGCGAGGAAGCGAAGGAACGCGGGTTGGTTCGTTCGCTGCACAAAGCAGACGAATTGTTGCCTGCGGCGGATGCGTTGGCGCGTGAAATTGCCGACAACACCTCGCCGGTCTCGGTGGCGCTGGCGCGGCGGATGATGTTGGATATGCTCGACGCGAGCCACCCGATGGAGGCGCACCGTCTGGAGAGCCGGCTCATGGTCGCGCGCGGGCGCGCCGGCGATGCGAAGGAAGGCGTGACCAGCTTTCTGGAAAAACGCGCGCCAGTTTATCCGGACAAGGTTTCGAGCGACATGCCGCAGCCATACCCGTGGCGGCCGACGCCGCCGTTCAAAGAATAATGTGGAGCGCCCGGGGCGAGGCGGCCCGCAAGACGGGTGACCACGCAAGGGGGAGGTTGTGAAAAAAGAAGCCCCCGGGGGCCCGGGGGGCGCCCGGCGG
>JANPCV010000140.1:0-9930 GCA_031431115.1 Caulobacteraceae bacterium | reverse complement strand
GTTCAAGAAGCGCTGCAAACGAAGCTGCGCCCGTCGATGGATCCGACCGGGACGCTCAAGCATCGCGATGCGCTCGTGCTCTATATCGCTTATCTGGATCAGCTCATTCGCGAGGCGCTGGAGTTGGCGCCAAATATGCCGCGCGGCGTCGCCGATTCGAAGCGTCGCTACACCAGCCCGGTTTGGCGTCCCGGCAGCGGCATCGACACTGCGTTTGAGCAGATATTCAACGAGGCTGCGGCGGTTTCGCAAAGACTGAGCGGTCAATTTCTGTTGCAGGGCGAAGGCATCTCGATCGCTCAGTGCAAGGACGCGCTTGAGCGCGCGGCGCTGGCGCCCGGCAATGCCAATCTCGAAACCGGCATCTTCGAACCCCATGCCGCCGCCGCCGCGGCTTTGGCGTTCAGCTCGCAACCGACGCGCTTTGTCATCGTGCTCGACATCGGCGCCGGCACCAATGACATGGCCGCGTTCGACTTCGACGAAAGCGTCGAGCCGCCATCGCTCAGCGAAATCAAGGAAGCACGCCAGTGCAGCGCGCTGGCCGGCGATGAAGTCGACCGCATCTTGATCGAGCTGATGCTGCGCAATGCCGGCTTCGATCGCAACAATCCGGACGACATGCGCACGCTGCGCGCCGCCCGCCTCACTGCGCGCGAGCTGAAGAAAGACATCTTCCGTCACGGCAAATGCACGATGCGCGTTGGCCGCAAGATTATCACCGTGCTGGCCAAGGAGCTGGCGGAAGATCCGAACTTTCGCACCTACCAGCAGGCGCTGGCGCAGACGATCGCCGCGAGCCTGCGTGTCGTGGCGCAGCGCGCGCAAGCTGCCGGCGCCACAACGATTGACGTAGTGCTCGCAGGCGGCGGCTCGCATCTGCCGTTCCTCACCGCGCTCGTGCAGCACGCGGGCGCCAGCGTGGCGCCTGGCATCAATCTACGTATTGGCCCGCTCTCGCCGGCCAACCCACTCTACACCAGCATCGACAGCACGCTTCGCGATGTTTTCCCGCAGATCGCCATGGCGATCGGCGGCGCGCTGGTGGAGATGATGCCGGCGCGATGAGCGCCATGCTCAAGCTCGCGCGCAACGATCAGGGCGAGCCTGAAATTTTCCGCTCCATCCAGGGCGAAGGCCCCGCAATCGGACGGCCGCGCACATTTGTGCGCCTCTCCGGCTGCAATCTGCACTGCGTCTGGTGCGATACCGCTTACACCTGGAATTGGGTGGGCACGCCGTTCGCGCACCAGATCGGCGCGAAATTCGATCCAAGCCGCGAGATGATCAAACTCAGCGCTACCGAAACTGCCGATCGCATCCGCGCGCTGCCGAGCGAAGGCGTTGTCATCACCGGCGGCGAGCCGCTCCTGCAAACAGACGCAGTGATCGAGATGATCGACGCACTTCGCGAACACGATCATCGCGCGCTGATCGAGATCGAAACCAACGGCTCGATCGCCCCCAGCGACGCTTTGGTTGATCGCATCGACTATTTCGTCGTTTCGCCAAAGCTCGCGCACTCCGGCAACGATGCCGCGATCGCGCTCAGGCCAGAAGCACTCCGCCGGTTCGCGGAGATGAATTCCGCGTCGCTGAAGTTCGTGTGCAAGGACGCGAGCGATGTCGATGCGGCGGCCGTCATTGCGGCCCAGTACGGCTTCCCCGCGCAACGCATCTACATCATGCCCGAAGGCACGACCTCAGAAGCCCTCCACGCACGCGGTCCAACACTGATCGAGGCCACCATCGCGCATGGCTTCAGCTACAGCGACCGGTTGCACATTCACGTGTTCGGACAGAAGCGCGGCGTTTAAACGACGTCGCGCTATGGAGCGCCGGCGTCCTCGCCGGCATCCTTGGGCCCGCGCCGGCCTTCGACAAGCTCAGGCTGACGGCAATTTAGCGATAGTGTTAGCTATGGCGTCACGCTGAGCTTGTCGAAGCGCGGGCCACGCACCATGCCCGCGAGGACGCCGGCGCCCCATATTCACACAACGTCGCGCGCAAGATCCGGAAATACCTTCGAGACTTTGCTCATCAGGTAATCACCGTAGGCGCCGCTGAAGGCGTGCACGTTGGCCTGGTCCCAGCGCTCACCGCTATCATCGTGCGCGCCGGCGTGCGCTGGCAGCGGGACGATCTCGGCGTTCCAGGCTGGATCGAAGAAGAACGGAAATGAGAGCCGGCTTTTGCCGCTGACATTGCGGACGCGATGCGGCGTCGAGCGATAGATTCCGCCAGTTAGGCGATCGAGCATGTCGCCGATGTTGCACACCAGCGCGCCTTCGATCGGCGGCGCTTCAATCCAACCGCTGGGCGTTCTTACCTGCAAGCCGCCGTTTTCGTCCTGCGCCAGCAATGTCAACAGGCCGTAATCGGTGTGCTCGCCGACGCCCCAGCTCTCATCATCGCCGGCTGGATATTCGAATACGCGAAACAGAAGCGTTGGATTGGCGGTGTAGGTGCGACGGAAGTATTGCGCATCGAGCCCAAGGCTCAGCGCGATGCCTTCGATGATGGCGTGCGCTGAGCGGGTGGCTTCATCCATGAAGCGCAGCACGGCGTCCTCGAGTTCGGGCACAGCTTCAGGAAACAGGTTGGCGCCGTGCAGCGGCAAACCGGCTGCGACGCGCGCGTCGTCAGCGCTCAATTCTTCGCCGAAGTACAAGCCCTGCTTACGATCCGGCTTGCCGCTGGTGAGTTCGCCGCCGACGGGAAAGTAGCCGCGCCACGCACGCCCGCCGTGCGCCATCGCGATTTTCAACTTCTCAGCTTCCGGCAGCGCGAAGAACGCACGGCTACTTGAGTTTAGGTTTGCTAAAGTGTCAGCGCCGATTGCGTGACCTATGGCGTAGAAAAAGCCGAGATCCTTGCACGCACGTTCGATGTCACGGGCGACTTTGTGCGTTTCGCCACCTTCAAGCAGCGGCGCGACGTTGATAATCGGCAATCTCTCAGTGTTCGGCATAACGCTCATAAGTAATCAGGCGCCCGGTCAGCGCGCAGAGCTATCCGTATGCGGGCAGCCATGCACCTTGGCGCTTTGAAAATCATCCTACATGATTTCACGGAGACAACGAGAGACAGGCCCGCGCGCTAGCGGGCCGCGGGCCGGACCGACGCGACGACTTCTACCCCAGTCACACAAGCGTCGCGTCCGGCCCGTATCATCTCCCGAGCTGCCGACCGCCTGGGAACAAAACCACCGCTACCGCGTAGATGTCCGACGCGCTTTTTGTGGGGATTGCCGTGCGCTGCTGGCTATTTTTCAACAAGGACCTGGGTCCCGACGTCCCCGAAGCGCACGAAGTGCTGCGCTTTCAGGAGGCCGCGAAAGCGTTGGACATCGAATTGCTGGTGCTGAAGCCCAGCGAGTTCGATCTGGTCGTCGATTCAAAACACAGCTGGTCGGCGATCTACCAAGGTCGCGAACTCTATAAGCCTGACCTCATCATCCCGCGCTGCGGCAGCGAGACGAGCTATTTCACACTCGCGGTGCTGCGCCACTTCGAGCGCCAGGGCGTTGCGATTGCAAATAGTCCGGCTGCGGTGGAGTCCGTCGCAGACAAACTTCACACGCTGCAAGTGTTGGCGGGCGCCAAACTGCCAATCCCGAAGACGATCCTTGGAAAATTTCCGGCTGACGTGGATTTGGTCGAGCGCGAATTGGGCTTCCCCGTCGTTGTAAAAAAGCTGCGCGGCACGCGCGGCGCCGGCGTCGTGCTCTGCAACAGCCGCGGCGACTTCGACGATCTCGCCGCTCTGCTCGATGGCGCGACTGCCGCGTCGGATTTTCTGTTTCAGCAGTACGTCAAAGCGAGCCACGGCCGCGACGTGCGCGTGCTGGTGATCGATGGCCGCGTGGTCGCGGCTATGGAGCGTCAGTCGACGGACGGTGGCTTTAAGTCGAACATCTCGCTCGGCGGCAGTGGCAAGCCGTTCACACCGCCGCCGCAAATGGCGGAGCTGGCGGTGCAAGTCGCGCGCGAATTGAAGCTCGACATCGCCGGCATCGACATCCTGTTCGACAAGGACGGCTATCGTATCTGCGAAGCCAATTCTGCGCCGGGCTTCCAAGGTCTGGAAAAGGCCTGTGGCATCGACGTGCCCGAACTGGTCTTCCTCGCCATGGGCCGCAGGTTTGGCCTGCCAGTTCGCCATTCGGAGCGCTGGGAAAAGGCGATCGATCGCGCCGCGCGAGAAATGTTCTCAAGCTTGAAGGCGCCGGACGTCGGCGAATTGCTCGAAGACCTGCCGCAGCCGCTGATGCCGGCGCCGGTGCGCGCACGACGCAGAAAGAAACTCTGAGGACCACCGGCTTCCAGCCGGCAAACATCATCGAAAGATGCCGGCTGGAAGCCGGTGGTCCTCGGCGCCCTAGCCGTTTGACGCGCGGTTGACGCGCGCCGCTGCAATCGCAGCAATTTCTTGCAAGTCGTGAACCGCGGGCCGCTCTAGGGCGGGCATGCGGTTGAACGCGTCGAGCGCGGCGATCTTGTAGGCTTCCGCGAGCGTTGGGTAGTTGAACGTGTTCTCGACGAAATAATCCAAACCGCCACCAAGATTGAGCACCGCTTGGCCGATGTGAATGAGTTCAGTCGCGCCTTCACCGACGATGTGCACGCCGAGCAAACGGCGCGTGTTCAGGTCGAAGATCATTTTCATGAAGCCGGAATTCAGCCCCATGATGTGGCCGCGCGAGGTTTCGCGGAAACGCGCGATCCCCACCTCGTAAGGGATGCGCTTCTCGCGCACCTGTTCTTCGGTCATGCCGATGGTGGAGATTTCGGGCACCGAGTAGATGCCGTACGGAAAAAATTCCGGCGGCGCGTGCGCTGGTGCGCCAAAGGCGTGACACGCCGCGATGCGACCCTGCTCCATCGATGTGGAGGCGAGGCTTGGAAAGCCGATCACGTCACCGACGGCGTAGATGTGCGGCACGCTGGTGCGGAACGTCGTTTTATCGACGGCGAGGCGGCCGCGATCATCGGCGGCAAGTCCAGTGGCTGCCAGGTTGAGCGAGCCGGTCGAGCCCACGCGGCCCGCCGCGAAGAGCACCATGTCGGCGAAGATTTGGCGTTGATCCTCAAGTTGCACCAGGCAACTCTCGGGGCCGACCTTTTCAACGCTCACGGCCTTGCTGTTGAACCTGAGGCTGACGCCGCGATCGCGCAGATCGTGGACAAACTCATCGACCAACTCGCGATCAACGAAACTGAGCAAAGTCGGCCCCGGCTCGATCACGGTGACCTTCACGTCCAAGGCCGAGAAGATCGTCGCGTACTCGATGCCGATGACGCTCGCGCCGATCACAGCCAGCGAGCGTGGCAAACGGCGCAATTCCAAAATCTCGTCGGCATCGACGATGCTCTCGCCATCGAACGGAATTTGCGATGGCCGATGAGGCGCGGTGCCCACCGCAAGAATGATGCGCTCGGCGTGGAAGTGGCGCACGTCGCCGCGATCGGCGGTTACTTCAACAGCGTTCGGACCGACGAAACGCGCATCGCCGGACACCCAGGTCACATTGTTGCGCGCGAACTGGTGCTCAAGCACCTCGACCTCGTGATCGAGGGTGATGTGCAAGCGGCGGCGCAAATCCTCGGCGGTGATGTCTGCCTTGTTGCGGTGGGCGCGGCCGTAGAAGCCGCGTTCGCGCCAGCCGGAGAGGTTCAGCACGGTCTCGCGCAACGTCTTCGACGGGATCGTTCCGGTATGCACACAAACGCCGCCGACGCGCCGTCCGCGCTCGATCACCAGCACGCTTTTCTTGAGCTTGGCGGCTTGAACCGCCGCCCGCCGCCCGGCAGGGCCAGAGCCAATGACGATGAGGTCATAATGCTGCGCCATGGCGGCGATGCTTGAACCGCGCCGCTCGCCAATACGTTAATGTGGGAACCATGTCGGTTCGCAGACGCGCCGTTCGTCCTATGACCGAACCAGGAGAGTGACCCATGCGGAAGATTATCGTCGGCGCCTTCGTCTCGATGGACGGCGTCATGCAGGCGCCGGGCGGACCGACCGAGGACCCGACCAAGGGGTTCAAACATGGCGGCTGGGTGACACCGTATTTCGATCAAGAGTTTGGCGAAGAGGTCGATCGGGTCTTCAATGAGAAGTTCGACCTCCTGCTCGGCCGGAAAACCTATGAAATCTTCGCGGCGCATTGGCCTTACGCCGAGGGCGGCGCGGACGATGGGATCGCGAAGCTCTTCAAGGACATCAAGAAGTACCCAGTCTCGCGCTCAGGCGAAGTGGATACGAGTTGGGCGGGCACGGTGCTCCTGCGCGACATCGACGACGTGAAGCGCCTGAAGCAGGAGGATGGCCCCAACCTCGTCACACAAGGCAGCACCGAGCTGGTGCACGCGTTGCTCGCCAACGATCTCGTTGACGGGATGACGATCTTTACGGTTCCGGTGGTGCTCGGGAGCGGCAAGAAGCTGTTCGCCGATGGCTCAGCGCCACGCAGCTTCAAGCTGACGAGATCGCGCATCTCCTCGACCGGGCTTTTGATTGGCCACTACGAGCGTGACGGCGAGATCAAAGTTGGCGATACGGCGCTGGATAGTCCGAGCAAAGCCGAAGCCGCCCGGCAGGAGCGCATGAAGCGCGAGGGCTAACTACAGCGTGAAGCTGGCGAGCTTCTTGGAGAAGTCGGTGGCGACGTGGCCGAAGCCGTCATTCAAGCGGGCCAGTTCCGGCGCTACCTGCTCGTCATATTGGATTGCCGCCATCGCCATGACCATGAAGGCGACACCCGCGAGCCCACGCCACTGGATGTCGAACGCAGAGCGGAAATTCTGCTTCAGTTCAATAAGAGCGATCTTGAACATGAGCGCGGCCTTCTTGGCTAACACGCGTCAATCTTTGCGCGCGAAGCGTAAACAAGTGCTAACCGAGTGGTTAACACAAGCGCCGCACGCACATGGATAACGCAGTTCAGTCGTAGCGGATGACGAAACGCTTCTTCATGGGCCTGATAATGCGCCACACGCCGATGAAACCCGGTTCGATTATGAAACTGTCGCCGGCGCCGAAGCGGCGCTTTTCACCGTCGCTCGTTTCGAGCTCACACTCGCCTTCGAGCACGTGACAGAATTCCCATTCGTCGTATTTTACGGACCACGCGCCAACACTCGCGCTCCACTCGCCAGCATAAACCTTCCCATCGCGCTGATAATCCAGGCACGAAACGGTATGTGGCGATCCTTCGGCAACGCGATCGGCCGGTATCGGCGCCTGCTCGCGTTCGCCTTGGCCGAGCACGGCATGGACCTTATTCATGGTGGCGTCGCGTCTTCTGGTTTTGGCTTCGCCTCAAACCCGGCCCAACGCCCGAACATCTCTTCGGCGCGGCGAAGGTTCTTATCGAGCGAGGCCATGGTCTTTGCGTAATCGCCAGCCGTGTCGCCGCGCCAGGCGGCGCGCGCTTGGCCGATGATGACTCCAAGGCCTTGAGCGCGGGCCTGGCCGGTCATGCCATCCGCCTCTAGCCCGGCAATGGCGAGCACCCAGCGGGCGCAGCGCACGTGGCGCTGGTGGGCGCCCGCCATCAAAGTCGGATCGCGGTCCTGCCCCTGCTCCATCGCCAGCACGGCGGCGCGATGCGGCTCCATCGCCTCGAAGCGGCGCATGATGAGTTCGAACAGGCGGTCGCGGACGCTCTGGCTATTGTCGAGCTTATCGAGGCTGTCGCCGATGGCGCGGTCAAACGCCTCTTCGACACAATCCAGCGCCTCGCCTACACTGGCGCCGTAATACTCCGACACCGGACGGTTGGCGCTGTCAGCCAATTTGACCAGCGTCACCTCCCGCCATGGTGTGGACGCGGCAAGCGACAACGCGGCGCGGGCAAGGTCACGTCGGAGAGCGGGGTCTAGCAGAACAGACATGAAACCTTCGTCGCGGAATTGAGTTGCGTTTCGATCAAGGCCCGGCTGGACTTGGCCGTCAAGCGGCCACTTTCCCAGGTGAGAGCGAGTGCGCTAGGAGGCAACCATGCCGGATGGGACTTTAGTTGGGCGCTTGCGTCCGCACCCCCATCAAGACCACGCATTGCAGGCGAAACTCGCGCACTGGAATCACGCGAGGCTCGCGCCGCAAACGCCGCCCAAAGATTGGCGCGGCGACCTCATGCGCGAGCATGGGATGCTGGCGGTCGAGCGTGAATTCATCGAAAGCACGCGCTTGGGGCAATCTGCACGAGCGGCCACGGCGCCGCGCGAACCGGGCGCGTTCGTCGCGTGGTTCGAGCGCCTGAAGGACCTCGGCCCGGGTCAAGGCGATGCGCTTTTCCCGTGGCTCGCCGAACGCGCGACGCTGGATGAGATGCGCTGGTTTGTCGATCAGGAGGCCGCAGGAGAAGCTGGCTTCGACGATCTCGTTGCGCTTTCGCAGGTGAAAATGCCGGTGCAAGCGAAGCTCGAGCTTGCGCGTAATTATTGGGATGAAATGGGCCGTGGCAACGCGAAAGGCATGCATGGGCCTATGCTCGAAGCGCTGGTGCATGCGCTTGGTGTGACGCCGCAGATCGACACGACGCTCGCGCCTTCGCTGGCGCTGGGCAACACGATGGCGGCGCTCGCGACCAATCGAGCTTACGCCTACCACGCCATCGGCGCGCTTGGTGTGATTGAACTTACTGCGCCGGGGCGCGCCGTGCAGGTGAGCTTGGCGCTGCGCCGGCTCAGGGTTTCAGCGAAAGCACGGCACTATTTTGATTTGCACGCGGTTTTGGACGTGAAGCACTCGGAAGCCTGGAACCGCGAGGTTTTCGCGTCGATCCTAGCTGAGACGCCAGACGCGGCAGTGCATATCGCGGAAGGCGCGTTGATGCGGCTGCAATGCGGCGCGGATTGCTTCGATGCTTATCGCCGGCATTTCTGGGGCGGTGATGGCAAGAAACCGCCCGCATAATGTCGTCGGACGCCGCGCTCCTTGGCTTGCTCGAACTGCTGAAGAGCCGGTCATACCAGTTCGTCACGACGACGCCGGCGACGCATGCTCAGGTCATCTTGCGCCGGACCGCCGGACTGCGCGATATTCTTGGTTGGAGCAGAGATTTCAATGCGAATTCTGATCCCGATGTCGTCGCGCTTCTCGGCGAAGCGGGTATGCTCGAGCATCTGCAGGGCGGCTCTCTAAGAAGCAAAGTGCGCGTCTCATCGTTGGATGATCTGCTATTTCTTCACTCCGCCTACCCGACCGATCAGAACGACTCCGTGTTCTTCGGGCCGGATTCATATCGCTTTGCATCTTTTCTCAAGTCGGAAGCGCCGCGGCTTCAACCGCACCGGCATGCCGTCGATATCGGTACCGGTGCGGGCGTCGGCGGCATCGTTCTATCGCGCCTATTGCCGGGCGCCAAAGTCACGCTGACCGACATCAACGAGCAAGCGATCCGCTTCGCCCGCATCAACGCGGAGTTTAACGGCGCCGAGGTCGAACTCATCCAAACCAACGCACTCGATGGCGTCGTGGGCGACATTGATTGCATCATTGCAAACCCACCTTACATCGCCGATCGCGCGCATCGCGCCTATCGCGACGGCGGCGGTATGCGCGGCGGTGCGCTGTCGCTCGCTTGGGCGCGCGATGCGGCGCAGCGCCTGAAGTCAGGCGGCGCGTTCCTGCTTTACACCGGCAGCGCAATCCTCGATGGCGAAGACAAGTTGAAAGCGGCGCTCTTCGACGCGCTCGACGGCTTCGATATCACCTATCGCGAGATTGATCCTGACGTGTTTGGCGAGGAGCTTGAGCGCGACGACTACGCAGACGTGGATCGCATCGCGGTCGTCGGCCTCGTGGCGATCAAGCGCTAGCGCAATATGGACCGCCGGCGTGCCCGCCCGCCGCCCGTCGGGCGGGCGGCGGGAGGAGGGCGCGGAAGGTTAAATTGGCAACCAAGACGCCAAAAACGCAGGA
>JANPCV010000139.1:0-2019 GCA_031431115.1 Caulobacteraceae bacterium | reverse complement strand
CTAGCGCTTCAATGGCTAGCAGAAGCGAAGCAAAAAGCGGCGAGCCGTTGGCGAAATAGAGCGATGTCTGGCCGTTTGATGCGATCCCCATCGCGAGCGTGCGCGGCAGCACGCCTTCATCGCTCAAGAATGCCGTTGCGTTGGGCCAAGTGCCCATGACGCGCGCCAACAATGCGCACGCCAACATGATCCGAAACGCGGCAAGCGAGCGCAGATCAATGGCGAAGACCTCGGCGGCGGCCTTCACAGAGTGAAATCGTGCGACCGCCGCCGCGTTCAAGGCTTGAGCCCTTTGGTCGCCTTACGGTGTTTCGTAGCCGCAGTCGGCTTGGTTGCCGCCGCAGCCGCCACCGTCATCGCCGCTCTTGGCGGCCGCGGTGTTCGACACGGTAGCTTCATCACACGGCGCACGGCTGCTGCCGCAGCCCGGGCCGTCGCCCTCGATGGACGTGACTTGCGCGCCGCCGCGCGAGACGTCACTGAAATAGTAATAGTAGCCCCCGGCGGTACCCAAGCCCGCCAGCACAAAAGCAAATGCGATCAGCCATTTCCGCTTCATGAGAGCCTCCCCGAACACAAAAGCGTTCGCGACCACGCACCGCGAGATCGATCCCTTTGGGCTAGCACCTACGCCCCTGGATGGCAACGCGAGCGCATTGTGCGATTTTGTACAAATAGTCTGATGGCGCGCTCATGCGCTTGCTTGAACGATGCGCGGCGTTGCAAACTGAAACACGTACTTTTTGCGAGGGTCGTGCTCATGAACGTTCGCTTGATCGGCATTGGCGTGGCGGTCGCGTTAGTGATTGGAATTGGCGGCTTTCTGGCCTGGCGCTATTTGTTCAATCCGAACAACGTCGAAACCGATCCAGTCTTCGGCGACGCGCCTATTTTGCGCATGAACGCTGAACAACATAGCGGCACGATTTATCGAGCTGGTGTCAGCGCGAACCGGCTGCTGGCGACGGCCGGCAGCGACAATGTCGTCAAGATTTGGCGCTTGCGCGAAGCGTCCGAAGGCGGACGCGAAGAAAACTTGCAGCTGGTCAATACGTTGCGGGTTCCGATCTCGAACGAGGCCGCAGGCAATCCCTCAGCCGCGGGCCTGCGCGCCGTCGATATTTCTCCCGACGGGACACGGGTCGTCGCGGCAGGGCAAATACTGAGCGACGGCACTTATCGCATCCTCGTTCTCGACACCGCAACTGGAGAGATCGTGCGCGATCTCGCTACCCTCCCAGGCATTGTCGCCGACGTCGCCTTTTCTCCAGACGGCCAATGGCTTGCGGCCGGCGTTTATACGTGCGGCAGCGAAAATCCCGCTTGCGATGAAGCCAGTAACGGCCTTTGGGTCTGGAACACCGCCAATTGGGGAGAGGCTCCCTATCGCGATCGGGACTATGCCGGGCGGATCAATGGCATAGGTTTCAATCAAGCAGGCGATCTCTTCACCACGAGCTATGATCGCGCGCTTCGCCGGTACAGCGCTGAAGGGCGCAGAACACACGAGTTCCGCCCCATCCGCGTGACGGCGCGTCCATTTGCATCCAACTACGACGCCGACATGCTTCCCTACGATTTGGACGTTAGTCCCGATGGGGAATCCGTGCTCGTCGGCTACATCAACGATCAAACCGAGGACGCGCGCGCCGCACTCACGCTCTATAGCGCAAGCGATTTGGCGCCGATGCGCGACTTCACTTTGGGTGGACTTCTAGGCGACAACGGCCAGCCCGTTGAAGCGACGGTGGTGAACGGCGTCTCCTTCTCCAACGACGGCGCATTCGTCTACGCCAACATCGCACAGCACCAAACGGGAACAAGTGACAAGAAAATCAGGCGTTGGTCGGTCGCGGCGCTCAATGAGCGTCCCCTGGACTACGATCTCTGCACGTCACAAACCGTTATTCAGATCCTGCCCTATGAAGAGCACGGCGCTATCTTCGTAAGCTCCGATCCGTGCATCTCGCTCATCGACGACGACGGCAAACGCCTCGAACGCGCGCGCGCGATCTATGA
>JANPCV010000138.1:0-6383 GCA_031431115.1 Caulobacteraceae bacterium | reverse complement strand
CCGGTGCGGTTTGCTTCGACGGGTCAGCTGTTAGAGGTCTTTCACTCCATGAGACTGATCCCCGGCGGCGTGCGGGCGGCGCTGTTCAACGCCGTCCCCGGTCTGTACTCCCACAGTGTTTGCCCTGTGGGCTTCTCCGCTTTCACTCTCGCGAGCTTCGGCGGATCACGCTCAATCGCAGCGCTTCACGTTTGGTCTAAACAGCTGGCCAACTGCTCTCCGTGTGAAGCGATGGGCGGAGTTTACGCGCGTCTTGGCGCTGTAGGATTGATTGCGATCTATCCAACAAAGTTGGAGCGCGGGCCTTCAGGCCCGCACTGGCGCTTCTCTGTGAAAGCCTTGAGAAAAAGCGCGCCTGAAGGCGCGCGGTCCAACTTGCAAACACGGCGTGTATCCGGAGAATAGAGGTGGACTCTATCCAACAAAGTTGGAGCGCTGGCCTCCGGACGCATGAGGCGCTTATACTTGATGTGCTTGGAAAAATGCGGGCCGGAGGCCCGCGCTCCAACCTGCAAGCGCCGGCGCGCGTGAGATGCTACGTTCCGCGCATGACGGACAAAAGTTCACAGACGAAGCGCGCGCCTGCACGGGCCGAGGGCAAGTGCTTGTGCGGTGCGGTGGTGGTGGAGATCGCGGCGCCGGCGCAATGGGCGTGGCACGATCATTCGTCGTCGACGCGGCGCGCGCATGGGGCGGCGTACGCGACTTATGTGGGCAGCTGGGCGAGCCGTTTTCGGTTCGTGCAAGGCGAGGACAATCTCACACGCTACGACGACACCGAACGCGGCGGCGTGCGCAGCTTTTGCTCGACCTGCGGCTCACCGGTGACTTTTCAGCGCAACAAGCAAAACATCAATGTTCCGCGTGCGCTCTTCAGCAGCGGCGTCGGCCGCGAGCCGCGCTACCACATCGGCATCGATGAAATGCAGGAATGGACGTATCTCGGCGAAAAACTCGGGCCGTTACGCGGGTTTCCGGGCGTCGTGTGGACTGGCGCGAAGAAGAAGCGCGCCTGAAAAGCGTGATCCGCAGGGGCGCGCCGAGCTGACGCCGAACTCGAATTCCATTGCCAATGTCCGGTTTCTGCGATAGCAGCCCTTGATCGAATTCGTACTTGGTTCGGTTTTTCCTTCGCCAGTTGTCGGCTCCCTGAGCCAGCTGCGGCACCGGACCTACCCTTCGCCATTCTCGAGCTTGATCACGTAGCGCATCTGCGCTGCGAGAATTTTGTTATACAAGGTGCTCTCATGACTACTGGAACCGTGAAATGGTTTAACGGCCAAAAAGGCTTTGGCTTCATTCAACCTGACAACGGCGGTCCGGACGTTTTCGTCCACATTTCAGCCGTTGAACGCGCTGGCTGGACCTCGCTGACCGAAGGCCAAAAGATCAGCTTCGAAACCGAAAAAGACAGCCGCAGCGGCAAGATGTCGGCAGGTCAACTCGCCGCCGTCTAAGGCGCTTCGCGCGCGGCGTAAGCTGTAGCGTAGGTGTTTTTACCTGTTGTGGGGCGGGTCGGCGTTGCTCGATCCGCCCTTACTTTTTAATCGCCCCAAGGAGTCATCGTGACCAGTCCCCGTTTCGCCATCGGCCAGAGTGTCTCCGTCGCGGTTTCCAAGCGCTATCGCCATCCTGAGGGCGCGTACCGCGTCATCGCCGCCATGCCCAATGCAGGTGGACCCACGCTCTATCGGATCAAAGGCGATCTGGAAAAATTCGAACGCGTTATCGAAGAAACTCACCTCGCCGCCGAATAACTGATCGAAATCTGAACAAACAAAACCGCCCCGGATTGCTCCGGGGCGGTTTGCGTTTCAGCGCTCAGTTATTGGCTGAGGATGATGCTCAGGATGACGCCGGTTGCGATGCCGACGAGCAGGTAATCACCGCGATCGTCTTCAACGTAGCGATAGCCGCGCGGCGGGGCGCGAAGGTGTTCGCGGCGATAATCGACCTGGCGATAGTGGCCTTGGTAGTAGCTCGGCAGACGCTCGCCGCGGCGCCAGTCGCGATAGCCGGCTTGGTAGCCACGAGTATGCGCGGCTTGCGGCGGGCCATAATACCAACGGCCGTTGTAGCTGTAGCCGTTGTTGCGCGCGTCGTTCCAACGTCCGTTGCCACGATCATTGCGGTGATCGTTGCGGTCGCGCTGATTCCAATCGTTATCAGTCCGGCCACGATTGCTGGTGTTGCGGTCGTCGCGGTTCCAATCGTTGTCGGTACGGCCGCGATTGTCGTTGCGGTCGCCACGGTCGTCGTTACGGCCGCGATTATCGCGGTCATCGTTTTGGTCGCCGCGATGGCGATCTTGCGCCGATGCGGTCGTCGCGAGCGGGCCAGCCAGCATCAGGGCGGTCGCGGCAGCGAGTGCGATACGTTTCATGATTTTGCTCCTCGGCGAAGCGGCCCCGCGGAAGCGGCGCCCTTCGTCTGGAGCGGAATATGCGCTGAGGCGACTGAACCGGCCGTGGGTCCGAACCTCATCGTCCGCACATTGTTTTGTCAGAGTTTGTCAGCGGTTCCCGGTCGCCAGCCGACGGGGAAATGTGCGCCAGACGACATGAGCAATTGCTGAAGGTCAGCCGGGCGGACGTTGCGGACGCGGGGCACGGCGCGGATCGATACGCAATGTCGGCAGGATGCGCAGCGGATTGCAGGCGACATTGTTGCGCTCGTTCGACTCCGCAACACGATTGCCCATGTCGACGCCGGCGCAGAGGAAATAATTTCCTGGCGGGATGCCGGTCGGCAAAACGAACGGACCAATCTCGTAACTTGGCGCGCCGTAGCGCACGCTGACGCCAGGGCCGACGCTATAGGTGCGAGAGACACGCCCGCCGCGCAGCAGCACGTCTTCGCGCCAGGTGGCGCTATAAACCGCCCACGTTGATGGCGGCGTGCGATCGGTCGAGAGGAAAATATCGACCATGTAGCTCGCGGCCGGCGGCGCCTCGATCGAACCGGGGCAATTGGTGTCGCCGCGATTGAGGACTGCCAAGGTGATCATCACCTCTTGCCCATCACGTTTTTCGGCGGCGGCGCCGATCGTCGGCGTTAGATCGCACGCGGCGAACGCGGGCGCGGCAAGAGCGAACATCGAAACTAAAGCGATGGCGAAGATGCGCATGTCGGCAATCCCCAATGGCGTCCCTCGCTCACATTGGGACGCCAGCGCTGAGGCGATGGCAAGCAATTATTCGCGGAACTACACCGCCGCCACACGCCCCATGAACAGGCGCGTGTTGGTGCGCTTGTGGCGGAGTACGATGAAGAACGGGTGGTCGGCTTTGAACTCGATCGGCGGCGCTTCGGGCATCGGCATGGCGCTCGTGGCGCGCATATCGATGGCGGTGACGGCGGCGGCTTCGGTGCCCTCCTCGTCGATGGCGAGGAAGGTTTTGTGGATCACGGCGCTGATCGCGAGCTGCTCCTGCGCGGTGACGCCCGAAAAATCGGCGCTGTCCATGAACGCTTGGCGTAGGCCGAGGGCTTGGAGTTGCGGCACGAGATCGTAGTCGGTGCGCATTTCGACCTTCGGCAGCGTGACGGCAAGCCGCGTGCGTTCCGCAGCATCGAGATCAGTCAGCCAGCGATCGAGCGTATTGCCCATCAGTTGGCGCTCGAACGCGGCGACGCCATCGCGGGCGCGCGGCAGAAAGACAGCAAGTGCGAAATCGCCAGCGTCGTACTCGAACTCGGCGGCCTGGAAGCCTTCACCCTCGTAGTAGCGGGCGCGCGTGGTTTGATGCATGAGGCGCGCGCGTTGGGTGGCGCCAGTTTCTGCGTAAAAATCGCCATCGCGCGTGGCGTTGGCGGAGAATTGGTCGCTCCATTTGCCTTTGAAATAGACGGCGTTGGTGAGCACCAGGCGGCGGCTGGGATCTTGGGTGGTGAGGATTTCAGGAATGCGGTCGCGGGTTTCGCGCGCGGCCCAGGCGTTGATCGTGCGCAGCGCTGCGGTTTGGTTGGCGATGAAGGGCACCGCTTCAATAGTGGCGCCGAGATCGCGGCTGATGGTGCGGGCGTAGTCGGCGTTAAGCGACATGGTGCGCTCGACCCAGGCGGCGTTCGCGGTGGTGAACTCGCTGCCGCCGGTTTGCGCGGCGAGTGCATCACGCGTGGCGCGGGTGGCGGCGGTTTGGCGCGCGACATCGGGATCGAAGCGCAGCGCGCTCGCAAGCTCAGCCGCAGTTTGGCCGCGCGCGCCGGGATAGAGCAGCGCGAAGGCGCTGGCGACGCTGTAGGGCGAAACGAATTGGTTGCCAGGCGCGGCGGCGATGGCGCGATAGAGCGCGACGTCGAAGGGATCGTTTGAGGGCGTCAAGATTGGCGCCGGAATTGGTGTTGGCTGCGGCGCAGGTTGCTGCGGCGTGGGCGTAGTGGCCGCGTTGGCGCAGCCGGACAACGCCGCTGCCGCGGCGGACCAAAGTAAAGCGCGACGGTGCATGCCATGATCTCCTGCCCTCACGCTCTATGGTGCGCACTGGTGCGGCGAAGAGAAGGCAGAGGCAAGGGCCGGCTGGAAGCCGGCGGTCCTCGGCGCTTAGCCCTTACGCCGCCAGGTGCTGCCACCGGCGCTGTCCATGATTTCGACGCCGCGGGCGGCGAGGTTGTCGCGGAGTTTGTCGGAGAGCGCGTAGTCCTTGGCGGCGCGGGCGGCGACGCGTTCGGCGACCAGGCGATCAATCTCTGAGGCTTGCTCGCCAAAGCTGGCGCGGAACCAGGCTTCGGGATCGCTCTGCAAAACGCCGAACAGTTTCGCGGCGGCCAGGAGATCGCCTTTGGCTTTGGCCATCTCCGCCGGTTTCTTGGCGATGTTGGCCGCCGTCGCGAGGGCTGAGAGTTCGGCGATCGCGGCCGGCGTATTTAGATCGTCCGCCAGCGCTTCGATGGTCGCGGTCGGATTTTCAGAACCATCAGCGTCAACGTCCTTCAAACGCAGCACGGCGCCGTAAAGGCGATCGAGACTGGCTTGCGCTTGCTTCAGCAGATCATCGCTCCAATCGAGCGGCGCTTTGTAGTGCGCGCTGAGCAGCGCCCAGCGGATGGTTTCGCCTTGCCAGCCCTGCTCCAGCAATTCGCGCGGCGTAATGATGTTGCCGATGGACTTGGACATTTTTTCTTTGTCCATCGTCAGGAAGCCGTTGTGCATCCAGACGCGCGCCAGCGGGTGACCGTGAGCTGACTCGCTTTGCGCGATCTCGTTTTCGTGGTGCGGGAAGATGAGATCGATGCCGCCGCCGTGAATATCGATCGGCGAGCCCAGCCCTTCTTCGATCATCGCCGAGCACTCGATGTGCCAGCCAGGACGGCCAGCGCCGAACGGCGCATCCCAGGACGGCTCCCCGGGCTTGGCAGTCTTCCAAAGTGCGAAGTCTGACGAGGCGCGTTTGTCGTCCTCGCCATCGACGCGCGCGCCGGCTTTGAGTTCGTCCTGCGCACGGCCAGAGAGCTTGCCGTAATCTTCATCGGCGGCGACCGAAAAATAGACGCCGCTCGGCACGACATAAGCGGCCCCGTTGGCGATCAGCTTCTGGATCACCGCGATCATCGCCGGGACATTTTCGGTCGCGCGCGGACGCAATGTCGGCGTCAGCACGTTGAGCGCGCCCATGTCCTCTTCGTACTGTTTCTCGACATCGCGCGTGATGTCGGCGATCGGCACGCCGCGCTCGATCGAAGCGGTGATGATCTTGTCGTCGATGTCGGTGTAGTTGCGGGCGTAGATTACAGCCTTCTCACCATAGACATGCCGCAGCAGGCGAAACAGCGTGTCGAACACCACCGGTGGGCGCGCATTGCCGATGTGGGCCACGTTATAAACGGTGGGTCCGCAGACATACATGGTCACCCGGCCCGGATCGGCGGGGGCGAACGGCTCTTTTCGCCGCGTCAACGTGTTGGTCAGGGTGATTTGCATACGGGGTGGGTTCTAGCGGCAGGTTGTGCTACACTCCATATCTCTTACGGGGCCACGTTCGACCCCGTCGCCTGAGGGTGAATTTCGGACGGGCGTTAAGTCCTGGTGCCTCATATGGGGACCCTCCCGGCTCGACCTCCGTCCCTCAGACTAAGGACACTGCCTTCCCTATGAGTGAGATTCTGAAGTGGCGCTCGCCTGATGAGGCGGAGCAGAAGCGGCCTTCGCGCGAAGCGGCGATGGAAGCAGTGCGCACCCTGATCGCTTGGGCCGGCGACGATCCGGAGCGCGAGGGGCTGAAAGATACTCCGAAGCGCGTCGTCGATGCCTACCGCGAGTGGTTCAGGGGCTATGACGAATGCCCTGCCGACGAACTCAAGCGCGTGTTCGAAGACGTCAGCGGCTATGACGACATGGTCATGCTGAAGAAGATCGATGTGGAGAGCCATTGCGAGCACCACAT
>JANPCV010000137.1:0-17674 GCA_031431115.1 Caulobacteraceae bacterium | reverse complement strand
CGCTGGCGCTGGCTACAATTTCTCCCTGCTGCTCAACTGGCTGAGGGATTTTTTGCGCCAAATTCTCGCCGCGCTGTTTGCGCCCGCGGATTCACATTTTGCTCACGCCAGAACCTGATCGGCATTCTTCACGATCGACTATTCAGGACAGCTTGCTCCACGGCGATGGCGAGCGATATGCGCTTGCCGCCTGGTGCATCATGCCAACGCATGTTCACGTGCTCGTGGAGCAATTCAGCGCGTACCCGTTGGCGAAGGTCGTCCACAGCTGGAAATCGTTTACGGCGCACGCCATCAACAAAAATGAGGGACGTACCGGCGCGCTGTGGCTCCGCGAATACTTTGATCGATTCATGCGGTCGGAAGATCAGTTCGCTTGGACCGTTGAATACATCGAACGAAACCCCGTCACCGCAAGGCTTGCCGAGCGCCCCGAGGATTGGGAATTCTCCTCAGCGCGTTGGCGCAGATAAAATATGGACCGCCGGCGTATGCGACATGCGCTGCGCCAATATGGACCGCCGGCGTCTCGCCGGCCAACGCCGGTGCATGCCGGCGAGGCGCCGGCGGTCCATATTGTAGCGAGCCTCGACTAAACAGCGGGGGATACACCCCCCGTCTATCCCACACGCTTCTCCCGCAAATCCCCAAATCCAAAGCCTCCCACCACCAATCTATCCGACTGCCCCCAGAGCACGCGTATCATCGCCCGCAAATGTCAAAACCCTACCAGCCTCCAACGCAGCAATGCATCGACGCCCTCGCGGCGGCAATCGTTGTGTTCGTTGTGGAGCTGGCGCAGGCGATCTTCTCTCTCGATCCAGAGCACACGCGCCGCCGCCTGCATCGCGCCGTTCAGCGCGCCGAGCGCGGAGTAGAAGTGATGTTCTTCCTGATGGCGCTGCGTCTCGCCGGGCCGCCGCCTAAGCGCAACGTTTCAATGTCCCGCCGCAACACACCGCACGGATTCAGCCGCCGCACCAAACGCTCGATGCTCGTGTTCAAGTACGCGCGCGTTCGCCTGCGTCACCGCAATTTCTATTTGCGCATCGCCCGGCTTATCGAAGCCGTGGCCCACCCCATGCGCTATGTGCAGCGCCTTCTAAAGCGCCTCTCCAAAGGCCTGCGCGGCTCACGCCTCGTCGCTGCACGTCCAACCGCGCATGCGCTTTGCGCAGATGCGCCGCTCAGCGCCTGCTACGCCAACTCGTCATAACCAAAATCCGCGGCTTCACCGCAAACTGATCCCACGCGACGAAGCCCTTCGCCGCGGGCGCCGCCGCGTGCCCAACGACAGGCCGTTTAGAATTGGACGCACCTGCCCCAATTGGCGTCATGCTGAGCTTGTCGAAGCACGACGCCACGCACGAACCGCGGAGTCCATCATTCCCGCCTTCGACAGGCTCAGGCTGACGCAATTTCTTGTGTCGAGGACTTAAATCGCATCCAGCCCCACATCCAAACTCCGCGCCGAATGCGTCAGCGCGCCAACGGAAATCACATCCACGCCCGTTTCCGCCACAGCGGCAACGTTCTCAATCGTGATGCCACCCGAGGCTTCGAGCAGAACTTGCCCATCGACCATCTTCACGGCGGTACGCATGTCGGCCTGCGAGAAATTATCGAGCAGGATCGCGCTCGGGCCGTAGGGCAGCGCCTCGCGCAATTGCTCAAGCGTATCGACCTCGATCTCGATGCACATCAAATGCGACGCCGCATCGCGCGCGCGTTCAAGTGCAATGCCAACGCCGCCAGCTGCTGCAATGTGATTGTCTTTAATCAGCATCGCATCATCCAAGCCGTAGCGATGTGCGCCGCCGCCGCCGAGACGCACGGCGCGCTTCTCAAGCGCGCGCATGCCAGGCGTCGTTTTGCGCGTCGAGGCGATGATGACATTCGTGCCTTCGACAGCATCGACATAAACGTTGGTGAGCGTCGCGATTCCACAAAGGCGCCCGATGAAGTTCAGCATTGTCCGCTCGGCCATGAGCATCGAGCGGGCAGAGCCTTCGATCTCCATGATCGTATCGCCCGTCTTCACGCGCGCGCCGTCCGGCGCGCGAATGGTGAAGATCAACTCTGGATCGATCATCGCGCCCGCCAGGATCGCGGCATCAAGTCCGGCAACAACGCCTGCTTCACGCGCGCGCAGCGCCCAGCGACCTTGCGTTTCCGGATCAATGAGCGCGTCGGTCGTGACATCGCCGGCGACGCCCAAATCTTCGGCGAGCGCGAGCTTTACGATCGGCTCAAGCACGACATCAGGGAGCGGCGGCAAGCTTGCCCGTACCTGCGAGGCCATTCCATGTGATGAAGGCGCGTTGCGGTGTCGCGTCATCGGGATAATCGCTCCTGAAGTGGGCGCCCCGGCTCTCTGTGCGTGCGAGCGCGGCGGTGAGTATGAATTGTGCTGCGACAAGCGCATTGGCTTGGCCATGGCTTTCGCCGAGCGCGTGAACGCGGGCGAGGGCGCGTTTGAGTCCGGCGCCGTCTCTGACGACCGAGGCGTCCGCTTCCATAACCCGGCGAAGTTCAGTGCGAGGTCCGTCAGCGAGTGTTGGCGGCGCGGTTGCGGGTTCCGGCGCGAGGGTAGATTTTGCATCGTCATCACGCAGTCTGGCCGCGATTCGGTGCGCGAAGACCACGGCTTCGAGCAACGAGTTGGAGGCCAAGCGATTGGCGCCGTGCGCGCCTGTCGAGGCGCATTCGCCGACGGCCCAGAGTCCATCGACGCTGGTTCTGCCCCAAATATCAGTGGCTACGCCGCCCATGTGATAGTGCGCGGCCGGTGCGATCGGGATCGGCGCTTCGCGCGGATCAAGACCAGCGCTCATGCAGGCTGCGAAAACTGTGGGGAAGTGCCCCGGGAACTTCGAGCCGACAGCTTCGCGCGCATCGAGAAACGCGCCGCGCCCAGCTTGGCGTTCAATGTGAATGGCGCGCGCCACGACATCGCGCGCCGCGAGATCGGAGACGAAGGCTTCGCCTTTGCCGTTGACGATGTGAGCGCCTTCGCCGCGCAGCGCTTCGGTTGCGAGCGGCGCGGGATCGCGGCCGATGTCGATCGCGGTCGGATGGAATTGCACAAACTCAGGGTCCGCGATCAGCGCGCCAACGCGCGCGGCCATCGCGAAGCCTTGGCCTTGTGCTTCAACTGGGTTGGTTGTGACAGCGAAGAGCCCGCCGACGCCGCCGGTCGCGATCACGACTTCGCTTGCAAGGAAGCGTTCTTCGTCCTCGCACAGCACCCCGCACACGCGGCCGTTAGCGTCGCGCAGCAAGGCGCGGGCGCGCTTGCGTTCTGCGATCTCGATATGCGGCGCGGCGCGCACGGCCGCGATCAGCGCGTCCATGATCGCCTTGCCAGCGAGATCGCCGGAGACGCGCACGACGCGCGGACGCGAGTGCGCGGCTTCCAAGCTTTGAGCGAGTGCGCCATCGGGCGTGCGATCGAACGGCACGCCGAGCGCGATGAGATCGCGAACGCGGTCGGGTCCTTCATGTGTGATGAGCGCCGCCACCGCCGGATCGACCAAACCGGCGCCGGCGTTGACGGTGTCTTCCGCGTGCAATTTTGGATCGTCGCCTGGCGCCAGCGCCGCCGCGAGCCCGCCTTGCGCCCACGCCGAAGATGATCCGTGGCCAAGCGGCGCCTGACTCAGCACCACGCAACGCCGCGGCGCAAGCTTCAGCGCAAGAAAAAGCCCCGCGAGGCCCGCGCCGACGATGAGGATAGAGTCGTTCTTCACTCCCACCCCCCTTGTGGGGGGGGGTCGGGGAGGGGGGGCGTGAAGGATGAAGCGTGAGCGGCGATTGCGGGCTCAATTCTGCACGCCCCCCACCCCCTGCCCCCGCCCCACAAGGGGGCGGGGGTTGAGTGGGTCAACGCATACGCGAGAACGTCACTTGGCTGGATGTGTTGGAGCTCAGCACGCCGACGAGCTGATCGGCTTCGCCAGCTTGCAGCACGAAATTGTCCGGCTCGTAGCCGTCGAGCGGTTCGGCCATCTGGCAACTGATCGTGAACTGGCCGTCGGCGTTCTCGCCGGTGCAATTTTGACGCGCGGTGAGGAATGCGCCTTGTTCGGTGTCGCGATTGACCAGGCGTTCGTTCGAGATCAAGCGAATGGTGTAGCGATCCGCACGCGCGCGCGTGATCAGCGCCGCGCCGCTCATGATCGCGCCGACTTGCTCGGTCCCGAACGACGTCGTTTGAAACGCCCAAGTCCCTTCGAACGCGCCGCGCGTTTGGGCACCCGCGGGCGCCGCGCATGCCACCAAAGCCGCCGCCGCGATCAGAAATGCACGCATGGATCGCTCCTCTTTCGGAGAGCGTGTTGGGCGGCGAAAAGGGCGGCAATTGGGCGGCTTAGACGAGTTCTACCGCAACAGGCGCGCGGCCCGTCGCAAAGGCGCGCGGCTTTTCTTTCGGCAGGTCCAACATGCGCTGGATCGCTTGCTTGGCGCGCACGCGGACGTCCTCGGGGATCGTCACTTCGTGCTTCATGTCCGCCAGCGCGTCGTAAATGCCTTCAAGCGTGATGCGTTTCATGTGCGGGCAGAGGTTGCAGGGGCGGATGAAGTCGACGTCCGGCGCGGCTTGCGCGACGTTGTCGCTCATCGAACATTCGGTGAGCAGCACAACTTTGCCGGGCCGTTTCTCGACGACGTAGTCTTGCAGTGCGGCTGTGGAGCCCGCGAAGTCCGAAGCCGCCATCACTTCCGGCGGGCACTCAGGGTGTGCAAGAACGACGACGCCGGGATGCGCCGCGCGCAGTTCGGCGATGTCCTCTGCGGTGAAGCGCTCATGCACTTCGCAGCGGCCGTGCCAGGAGATGATATGAATGCCAGTCTGCGTTGCGACGTTCTTCGCCAGATATTCGTCCGGCAACAGGATGACGCGATCGGTGTTCCACTCGCGCGCGGCCCACTCAACGACCGCTGCGGCGTTCGAGGACGTGCAGCACACATCGCTCTCGGCCTTCACATCGGCCGACGTGTTAACGTAGGTAACGACCGGCACGCCAGGATAGCGCTGCTTGATGAGGCGCACGTCGGCGCCGGTGATCGAAGCTGCGAGCGAGCAGCCCGCGCGCAGGTCCGGGATCAGCACGGTTTTTTCCGGCGCAAGGATCTTCGAGGTCTCGGCCATGAAGTGAACGCCGGCTTGGACGATCACTTCGGCATCAGTCTCTGCCGCTTCGCGCGCCAGTTGGAGAGAGTCGCCGCGGAAATCGCCGACGCAGTGGAAAATCTCCGAGGTCATGTAATTGTGCGCGAGGATCACGGCGTGCTTGGCGCGCTTCATCTTGTTGATGGCGCTGATCAAGGGCGCGTAGGCCGGCCACTCAACGGCGGGAATGACGTGCTTCACCCGCTCGTAGAGCGGCGCCGTCTCGGCGGCGACTTCGGGCGTGTAAGCCAAGCCCCGTCGCGCGGCGGCGTTGAGGGCGCCCCATGTCCCGTGGACAGCCCGCGGATCGCAGCCGCTTTCGGCGGACGTGAGGGGAGCGTCAATAATACGGGCCATGGGCGGCCTCCTGCGCCCTGGATGGGCGACTTATACTCAATTGGAGCATATATAGGGTGCGAAAGAACACCGGGAAGACCCCTGACGCATCTTTATGCTACAAATGAGCATAACTGATTTGCGACATTAGCCCTGGGGATTCCGGCATGCAAGCGAAAGGCGACTTTCGCCGCTCGGGCGCGTTAGAAGCGTCGCCAACCGGGAGGAGCTCCAATGCGCCGTATTCTGACGCTTATCGCGACCGCCTCAGTGCTGGCCGCCTGCGCCACTTCCGAAAGACCGGGCCCCAGCGTTGGTCCAACGGAGCCCGAAGCCGCGGCAGAGTTCTCGCTCCAGCCCGCCGTGTTCAGGGACATACCAGATTGGACGAGCGTTGATCTCGGCCCGGCGCTGACGGCCTTTCGCCGCGCTTGTGACGGGAGACGCCTGCGCGATCCGAGCGCGGCGCTTCCTGGCGGCGGTCAATATGGCGGCACTGTTGCGGATTGGCAGCCAGCGTGTGCGGCGGCGCAAAGCGTTGCGCCCGGCGGCGAGCGCGCATTTTTCGAATCGAACTTCATTCCGAACCTTGTGCGTGGTCCGGGCGAGGCGCGCATCACCGCCTATTACGAGCCGATCATCGAAGCGCGCCGATTTCCCGATGCCGTGTATTCAGCGCCATTGGTGCGTAAGCCCGGTGACATGGTGACAGTCGATATCGCCGCGTTCGCGGAAGCGTACGACAGCGAACCGTTGCGCGGCGCGCCGCGGGCGTTGACCGGTCAACTGAACGGTACGCAAGTGCGCCCGTATCCCAAGCGCGACGAGCTTAATCCCTCGTCGGATCAAGTGTTCGCGTGGGCGCATCCGGTCGACGTCTACAATCTGCAGATCCAAGGCTCAGGCCGCATCGCGTTTCCTGATGGCACGCAGTCGCGCGCAGCATTTGCCGCGCAGAACGGTTATCGTTGGCGCTCTGCGCTCGGTGCCCTGCGCGATAGTGGCGAATTGCAAGGCGGCGCGACCTGGCAAAATTTCCGCGCGTGGAGCGATCAGCGCGGCGCTGACGCAACGCGCCAAGCGCTGAACGCTGATCCGTCTTACGTGTTCTTCCAGGAAGAGCACATCGATGATCCCGCTGCCGGTCCGCGTGGCGCGGCTGGCGTGCCGCTCACAGCAATGGGCTCAATTGCAGTTGATCCAGCGTTTCACCCGTATGGCGCGGTCGTGTTCGTCGATGCGCAATATGACGGCCAACCGTTCCGCCATCTCTTCGTCGCGCAGGATACTGGCGGCGCCATTCGCCGTGGGCCGCAACGCGGCGATGTGTTCTTCGGCTCCGGCCCAGAGGCTGGGCGCGGCGCCGAGCGCATGAATTCGCCAGCCCGCTGGTGGACGCTCATTCCGCGCGGCGTGCCGATCTCCTAAAGATGCGCGCGCGGTGGAAGTACGTTTGCTACATCGACGATGACGGAGATGGAGTTCTCGAAACCTTCGATCCGTCCATCATCCACGCGCAGTACGTTGAAAACGAAGGTATTGCGCGCGGGCGGTTGGTTTCCGCCGGTTTCGCGACCATTCACGGTGAATGTTACGGTCACTCGACGTCACTCGGCCTCTCAAGCCGCCCGCACCAGGACACGACATTACTCCGTGAGCGAATAGGCTAGCTGCGCTAGGCGGTTCTTCAGCTATGCTCGTTCAGCTAGCATTCAGGCGCGCCTGCAAGGGTGGCGCGGGGTGTGCGGTCGAGATGGGCGGAACCATGCGACGTATCGCGATTAGTCTGGCGGCAGCCGCGGCGCTTGCGGGTTGCGCTACTGCGCCGAGCGCGCCGTACACGCGGCCGGTGACGACGACGATTTCGCCGCCAGTATCAAATGTGCCGAACATTTATACGAACGCGTCGCGCGCGTCGCTGCATAGCGAACTTTTCGCGTGCAATTCGTATGGCTCAAATCTTGGTCTGATCGGGCTGCGGGGCGAGGCGACTAACTACACGCCATATCTTGAGACGCCAGCCGGTTCGCTGTTGCGCAATCCAACTGAAGTCGGGTGCCTATCGTCGGGCTTCGGCTATCGCGGAGCGGCGACAGGCGGTGGGCGTCAGCATAACGGCATCGACCTTGCCAATCGCGAGGGCGGCTTCATCTACGCGGCGGGCGATGGCCGTGTGCTCTCCGCCGATTATCGCGGCGGTTACGGCAACTTCATCGAGATCGATCACGGCAACGGTGTTCACACGCGCTATGCACACTTGGCGGAAATCGATCCCAACCTTCGGCCAGGCGCGCGTATCGCGGCAGGCTCGCCGATGGGGCGCATGGGCATGACTGGCAACGCCACGGGCGTGCATCTGCACTATGAGATCGTGGTCGATGGATTGCTGGTTGACCCGATCAATTACGGCGTGCCGCAGCCGTACGTGACGACGCCAGTGACGAGCACGTACCAGCAGCCACTGTCGATCGAGCAACGCGCCGCGACGATCGCGGCGGCCGAGCCGCTCTTGGAGCAACCGCTGACACCGGCGCCTGCGCCGCAAAACTATCCGTCGGCGCCGCAAAACTATCCGGCGCCGGTGCATTTGCAGCGGCCTGACGGATTCAACTAATCACGGCACGCGGGTCGATTGGCCATACACGACGCGCCATTCGCCATCGCGCAGCGCCCAGACATCGACGTAGCGAATGGTGACGCTGACCGGCGCGCCGTTCTGAACCCATGTCAGCGTGACAGTGCCGCCTAGAGCGGCGCCGTCATTCCAAACGTGTTCAACTGGCTCGCTAACGGTTACCGGTGCGGGATCAAAGCCATCGGCAGTCCAGAACGCGATCAGCTCAGCTTTGTTCTGGCGCACGCCATCGCTGCCCACGAGCACATAATCATCCGCGATGAGCTGTTGCAGCGAGACCGCATCGCCCGCGATTTGCGCTTCCTCATAGTGCTGCGCTGCGGCTTCCAATGAGGCGCGATTGTCCGCAGGCGGCGCTTCTGCGCTGCATGCCATCAAGACGAGTGCAGTCAGAAGCGCCGCTACGATCCTCATATTTGAACTCCGCAAAATCAGCGTGCTGTGGCGATCTCCGCATCGGTCAGCGGCACGCTTGAAATGTCCATCTTCGCTGACCCTTCAACCAGTTCACGCGAGTGCGAAACATAGAGGATCGTGCGGTTCTCAAGATCGAGGATGCGGCGGATCGCGGTGTTCTTGAAAAACAGGCTGGTGCGCTGGTTGAAAATCTCTTCGCCCGAGCGCGCGCTTTCGATCCCAGACAGATTGATCGGGCCGATGCGCTGGCATGACACCGCCGAGTTCGACGGGTTCTCGAACCAATTGCCCTGGCGGATGCGGTCCAGCATTGAGCGGTCAAAATACGCGACATGGCAAACGACGCCCGGAATCGCCGGATCGGGCAGGGCTTCGACCATGATCTCGTTGCCGAGAAGGTCGTTCGAGAATTCGCCGACTTGACTGTCGCGGTCTCCGCACGCTGTCAGCGCGCACGCCATCGCTACGGCCACGGCCGCTTTAAGCTTCAAAGACAAATGAACCTCCTGTGCAGCCAACACAGGACGCGCTGGCTTTAAAATTGTTCCCGCTACTCTCCGCGCGGGGCCGGCACGTGGACACCGCCGACCGGGCGTTCGTTCAGTGTATTCAACCGCGCACGGAAGAGCTCTGCGGGGCGCCCGCCGGCGCTAGTGTCGACTTGACCGGTGCCTTCAACCAACCCAGTGCGATCGAGCAAGCGCCGGAAATTTTGCTTGTGTAGCTCCAGCCCCGCGATCGCTTCCACGACACGCTGCAAGTGCAGCAAAGTGAACTGATCCGGCGCGAGTTCGAACACCACCGGCCGGTACTTTATCTTTGCGCGCAGCCGACCAATCGCTGTCGCCAAGATGCGCCTGTGGTCGGACGCCATCGGCTCGCCCAAGCCCGGCTCGGCCAACATGGCGACCGCCGGTTCGCCATCGAAGCGCGCGCGGTCGCGTTCGGCTTCCGGTGCGAGGCCCGCTTCGTACAAAAGCTCATAGCGCTCAAGCGAGCGCTCTTCATTCCAGACTGCGCCTTCAAGCGCGAAAGCTAAGCGCACTCTCCCGCGGCGCTGAGCGGCGGTGTCTGCGTCCTTTGGCGATTGCGCCCAGTCGCGCAAACGCGGCGCGATGATGTCATCGATCACGCTTGGGCGGCCATGGCGCCAATCCTCCCAGGGAAAGAAATCGTACCAGGAACGCCAACGCGCCGATGCGCGATCAAGCACAGCGCGCGATGGAGTGAGCGCTAAGTAAGAGATCGAGATCACGCGCTCGGCGCCTGCGCTCTCCGCCATCGGCATCTCGCGGCCACGATCACCGAATGTGTAGAGCTGCTCGACATAGCCAATGTCGAAGCCAGTTTGCTCTTTCACCCAGCCGCGTAGCGAAAGTTCGAGCGTGCGGTCGCCTGCCGGATCGAAGGGGCCGAACGGCAGGCCCGCGGCTTCTGCGCCCTCGCGTGTCACAACCACATACGGCGCATCCTCAGTCACCGCGACGATGACTGCGGAAAGGCCAATGGTGACGCGCGCTTCGCTCATGCCGCGAACTGAGAGGGCAGCGTGAAGGGCTCTGCTTCTTTGATATCCGGCCAGCGCGGAAAACCGCGTCCGATTGCCTCGATCGCAGCGTTCATGCGGCCGTTGCGTCCGAGTGCGGCGTCGGCCAGCGCGATGAAGCGGCGGTTTGGCGTGGCGGTAGGCGATGCGTCGCGCAAGGCTTGCGCGATGGCGTGTTCGTCAGCGCTCGGATTGTGAACACAGGCTGTGATGTAGGCCGTCGCGGTGGACCGGCTGATGCCGGCCCAGCAATGAATCAAAATCGGCGCGTTGCGATCCCAGCTGCCGACGAAGTCCAAGATGCGCCCCATGCGCGTGTCGCAGCAGGCGTCGAGGCCATCGACCTCCGCTTCGATGTCGTGGACGTCGAGTTGAAGATGACGCTCGCCCAATCCCAAAGCCGGAAAGCTGCTGTCGCGATCAAGGAGGGAAACGGCGCGCGATGGCGAACGCTGCTTGGCGATGTCGGGCGCGCGGGAGAGGGGGCAAACGATAATGGTCATGTGCCGGCAGTTTACGCCGGATCGAGCAGCGACCGGAAGCGCTTGACGAAGGCTTCCTGCACTTCTCCGGTGGGCTTTGGCGTCAATTTTAGCTTCAAGCCACGCGGCGGCGCGCCAAAGAAGCGTTTGGCTTCCGCTTCGGTGAAGCCCGCCAGCTGAACTGCCTCAAAGTAAGCGCAGATGATGTCGGCGCGCTTGATGATGCCCTTGACGATCGCGGTGGGATGCGCCGGCAAGCCAAAGCGCATGTGGATGGCCGCCTCGAGCTTTGCCTCGAAGGCTTTGTAGTCGAGGCCGAGCGCGGCCTTGAACGGGCTGATCATGTCGCCGATAACGTACTCTGGCGCGTCATGCAGCAGCGCCATCAGACGCAGCTGCTTGTTCCAGTCCGGCGCGATCTTGCGGCAGATCTCCTCCACGATCATCGAGTGCTGCGCGACCGAGAAGGCGTGCGTGCCGATGGTTTGGCCGTTCCAGCGCGCCACGCGCGCCAAGCCGTGCGCGATATCCTCGATCTCGATGTCGAGCGGCGAGGGATCGAGAAGGTCGAGCCGCCGGCCGGACAACATCCGTTGCCAGGCGCGGGGTTTCGGAGTCGGTTTCGGCGTTGCGGGGCGGGGTGCGCGAGACATTGGTTTCACATACCGGCTCTACACACTGCCGGTAAATGCTTTCGCCTAGGCGCATGGATCTTCGTGCTTGGACTGGCGCTCGCCGCAAAGCCGCCTAAGCTCTTCCCAAAATAATAAACTGGGAGGACATTGCTGTGACCGACGCTGCTGCACCAGCGCAGCCAGCCGTGCGCGCCGTGAGCGCCGGCTATCGCGGCTACGCGATGGGGCTTCTGCTGCTGATCTACGTGATGAACTTCGTCGACCGGCAGGTAGTGAACATCCTAGCCGAACCGATCAAACGCGAACTCGGGCTGCTTGATTGGCAAGTCGGCGCAATGAGCGGACTGGCGTTCGCGCTTTTCTACACTGTGCTGGGGCTTCCCATCGCACGCGCCGCCGAGCGCGGGCACCGGCCGTTCATTATCGCGGGTGCGCTTGCGCTATGGTCATTATTCACGGCTTTGTGCGGGCTGGCGCAAACATTCACCCAGCTTTTGCTGGCGCGCATCGGTGTCGGTGTTGGTGAAGCGGGATGCACGCCGCCGGCGCACTCGCTCATCACGGATTACGTGTCGAAGGAAAAGCGCGCTTCGGCTCTCGCGTTCTACTCAATGGGCACGCCGCTGGGCAGCCTCGTTGGCATGGGCCTGGGCGGCCTGATCGCGGACGCTCACGGTTGGCGCATGGCGTTTATTGTGTGTGGCATTCCCGGCGTGGTGCTTGCGATCGTCGCGGCGCTGACTTTGGTTGAACCTCGCATCCGCGCGACCGCCGATGAACTCAAGCTCCGCGCCCAACAAATGCGCGACGCTAAGCCATTCCGCGAAGCGCTGGCTGAATTGCGCAAGAAGCGGACGTTCTGGCTGGTGTCGTTCGCCGCCGCGATCAAGGCGTTCATCGGCTACGGGCAGGCGCCGTTCGCGGCGTCTTTTTTCTATCGCAACCACCTCGAAGAGGTGACGGCGCTTGGCGCGATGTTCGGCTTGCAGCCTGGTGGCTTTCTTGGCCTCGCGCTCGGTTTGATGGCCGGTATTGGCGGCGCAATCGGCGCCTTCGCTGGCGGCGTCATCGCCGACAAATATGGCGCGCGGGATTTCCGCGCTTATGTCAGCGTGCCTGCAATCGCCTCAGTTGCGGTGATTCCGATATTCCTGATCGGCGTGCTTTCGCCATCGGCGGTGGTGGCGATTGCGAGTCTATTCTTCGGCGCTGTGATCGCGACTCTTTGGTACGGCCCGGTTTATGCGACGGCGCAAACCATCGTGAAGCCGCACATGCGCGCGACGGCTTCCGCCATTTTGCTCTTCATCATCAACTTAATTGGTCTCGGCCTCGGACCGCTCGCCGTCGGTGCACTCTCGGACATGTTCGCGATTTCGTTCGGCATGGGAGAGGGCGAGGGCGTGCGCTGGGCGCTGGTCGTCGCCGCACTCACCGGCCTCATCGCCGCCGCGCTCTTCTGGATGGCGCGAAAGACTATCCGCGAGGAGATGGAAGGCTAAGCCAACACGGCACGATAGCGCCGGCTTCCAAGCACGGTGCGGCCGTCGCTGAGCGTGATTTCCATGTCGCCGGATGGCGTTGGCTTGAGCGACGCGATCTTGGTGCGGTTCACCAGCCGCGAGCGATGCACGCGGATGAAGCCGCGCGCGACAAGGCGGGTTTCCCACGACGCTAGCGTGCCGCGCACGAGGTGCGTTTTGCCGGCGGTGTGAAACTCGACGTAATTGCCGGCGGCTTCGACGTGGGTGATGTCGCTGGGCGCCAAGAATACGGCTGCGCCGCCGTCGCGCACTTCGATCCGCTCGTCGGCCGGCGGTTGCGATGCTGCTTGGCGGCGGTCGGCTACGTATTGGAATATCCAGTAGGTGGAGGCGATCACCGCATAAGTGAGCACGTCCTTGCGCCACTCGTAGAAGGCGACGAGCGCGATGCCGTCGTCGAAGAAGCCGTAATGGGCGTTGCCCAGCCAATAGATTGCGTTCCGCAGCAGGTAGATGCCGGCGATGTGGATAAGCGCGAAGGGGATGGTCAGCCCAAGGTGGATAAGGCCCGGGCGTACGAAATTGTCCCGGGTGGGTGTCCAGCGCTCCATCGCCATGCCGATGAGCGGCGCCATCGCGACGATGACGATTGCGCTCGTCACCTCCCACGCCACCGGCTCCCACCAATGAAAGTCCGCGCCCGCTCGCTGCATCTCCAGAAAATCGGAGGATGCGTTCACGGCAACGACGACGATTGAGACCAAAGCAACGAAAACCCAGGGCCGCCACTTGGCCCGGGTCCATCCGCTCGTCCCTGTTTTGTCGCCGGTGGTCACCGGAGGCTCCCCGTTGGTCCCAGCCAGCCGCCGGGCGCGGCGCCAGCGTAGCGGGGAAGGCGCAGCTGCGAAAGAAGCGGCGCTCAGAGGAGACGCCTTCGCCAATGACCGACCGCCGCTATGACCTCGACTGGCTCCGCATCATCGCGTTCGGGCTGCTCATCCTCTACCATTGCGGCATGTTTTACGTGACCTGGGATTGGCACGTGAAATCGCGCTTCGCCAGCGAGGCGATCGAGCCGCTGATGATGCTGACCAACCCCTGGCGCCTCACGCTCCTGTTCTTGATCTCCGGGGCCGCGACCCGGTTCATGGCCGACAAGCTGAGCGCCTGGAAGCTGACCAGCTCCCGCATGGGCCGCCTCTGGCCACCGTTGCTGTTGGCCATGTTCGTGATCGTCCCGCCTCAGAGCTATTACGAGATCGTGGAGGCGCTGCGGGCCTTGCCGGCCGAGGTCGCGGCGCAATACCCGCTCGCGCTCGATAATTTTTACGTCAAGTACGTCACTGGCTCTGGCAATTGGTGCGACGCTGAGGGCTGCCTTTCGACGCCGACCTACAACCACATGTGGTTCGTTGCGTTTCTCATTCTCTACACTCTGGCGCTGATCCCACTTTTGCCGTTGCTGCGCCGCATCCCGAAGACCGCAAGCGTCTTGATCGCCGGACCATTTTTCATCCTGACGCCCTGGCTGGTGATGACGGCGCTGCGTCTCACGCTCTTTCCGATCTTCGGTGAAACCCACGATTTCCGCGAAGATTGGTATCTGCACGCGCTGTATTTCGGCGTGTTCTTGTTTGGCTTTGCGATCGCCAAGCATCAGCAATTCTTCGATCGTTGTGTGCAGCTGCGCTGGCTTGCGCTTGCGATTGCGTTGATCGCGTGGGCGGCGCTCATCGTCTATTTCAACGCACATCCCGATGGTGTGACCCCGCCCGAGTGGCTGCGCGCGATCATGCGCAGCGTGCGAGAGTTGGATGCTTGGTGCGCGATCATCGCCTGCATCGGCTTCGCGCACCGCTATTTGAAGAACGCTGACGGCCCCGCGCGCCGGATGCTGACGCAGGCGATCTTTCCGTTCTACCTCATCCACCAGACCGTGATCGTCGTCGCCGGCCACTATCTCGACGCGCTGGCGCTCCCGTTCTGGATCGAGGCGCCGCTGCTCGTTGGAGCCACCGCTTTGGGCTGCTGGCTTTTCTACGATCTGGGGCGCCGGGTTCCGTTTCTGCGCGTATGGATAGGCTTGCCCTCGAAAACGGCGCCGAAGCCCGCTACATTATCCATACAAGCAATTGGGGAGGCGCCTTAGCCTCTGGCGGATGACGAGCGGCCCGCCACCACGGAGTGAACGTTGTTCTTCTGGTTCCTCGTCGCAGTCGGCGCTGTTGTCGGCCTGACCATCCTGGGTGCGTTCATGACGCGCCGCTCGGGTGGTTGGGATCACGAAGATGGCGGCCCGATGGGCCCTTGGGTCGATCATTAGGGGCGATCATCGTAAAGCGCGTGCGATCGTTCTGTTTTGCTTGCCTTAGCCCCATCCGTGCGCCTTACATGAACGTGCATGGAGCGCACTCTAACAATCCGCCGCGCGGTCCCGCGCGACGCTGACGCCATCGCTAAACTCGCCGCGCAAGCCGCGAGCGAAGAGGGTGCGGGCTCGAGTCTCGAGTCGGATCGGATCAAGGCGCACGCCTTCGGGGCAAATGCGCTCTTCGAAGCCTGGGTCGCGCAAGAGGGCGCCAACGCGCTCGTCGCCCACGCTATCATCACCAAGAGCTACGACGTGCGCCGCGCCGCGCCCAACGTCGTGCTCTGCGAACTTTACGTCATCTCCGAGCATCGCCGCGGCGGTCTGGCGCGCAAGCTCATGAGCGCCGTCGCCCGCCGCGCCCGCGAACTGGGCGCGCGCGAACTGGCGATCACCACCGGCGTCGAAAACGAAGTCGCGCAGAAATTCTTCAACGCCGTTGGCGCCAAGCGCCGTGAAGCGGCGGTGTTCATGATGTCGGCGGACGGCATCGAGTGGCTTGCTGCGGAAGGTAATTAAAGGGGGAGGCGCGCCCGGTGGGGTGCGCCTTAGCTGGAACAGGGAGAGACTATGTTCGCGAAACCATTGCTCAGGGCGGCGACGTCCTGGATCGCCATTGCCGCGCTCGCGGCGTGTGCAACCACCTCAACACCAATCGGCAGCACCGCAAATCGCGGCCCCGTGTCGGCGCAAACCGCGACCGCGTTCGTGCAATCGGCCGAAGAAGAGTTGCTCCGCCGCTCCGAATACGAAGGCCGCGTCGCTTGGGCCTACAACACCAACATCACCTTCGACACTGAATGGCTGCTGCAACGCGCTGACGCCGAAGGCACCGAAGCCCGCGTACGCCTCGCCAGTGAAGCCGGCCGCTACGCCAACGTGGAGCTCCCAGCGGATACGCGCCGTAAGGTCGATCTGCTGCGCTTGAGCCTCGTTCTGCCGGCGCCGCAACGCGAAGGCGCAGCGGGTGAACTTTCAGAGATCACCACGCGTCTTGCCTCAACGTACTCGACCGGCCGCATCGATTACCAAGGCCGCCAAGTCACGCTCGACGAACTCGAAACGCTGATGGGCACTGAGCGTAATCCGGCGCGCCTCGAAGAAATGTGGACGCGGTGGCACGCGGTGGCGGCGCCAATGCGCGACGACTACACGCGCATGGTCGAGATCGCCAACGAAGGCGCGCGCGATCTTGGCTTTGCTAATGTCGGTCAGATGTGGCTCTCGAACTACGACATGCCGGCTGCTGACATGGAAGCCGAAGTCGAGCGTCTGTGGGGTCAGCTGCAGCCGTTTTACGAACAGCTCCATTGCTACGTCCGTGCGCGCCTCAACGATCGCTACGGCGATGCGGTGGTCCCGGAAGATCAGGCGATCCGCGCTGATCTGCTCGGCAACATGTGGGCGCAGGATTGGTCGACGCTCATGCCGATCGCTCGCCCGCCAGGTGCGCGCGCCACGTACGACACCACGCAACTGCTCACCCGCGCGCGCTACACGCCGGTGCAGATGACCGAAACCGCCGAGCGCTTCTATACCTCGCTTGGCTTCCCGGAATTGCCGGACACGTTCTGGGAACGCTCGCTGCTCACGCGCCCGCGTGACCGCGATGTGGTCTGCCACGCCTCAGCTTGGGACATCGACAACGTCGATGATCTCCGCGTGAAGCAGTGCATCCAGATCAACGCCGAGCACTTCCAAACTATCCACCACGAACTCGGCCACAATTTCTATCAACGCGCTTACAACCAACAGCCGTACCTCTACCGCAACGGCGCGCATGACGGCTTCCATGAAGCCATCGGCGATTTCGTCGCGCTCAACATCACGCCGGAATATCTGACGGAAGTTGGCCTCTTGCGCCGCAATCAGATCCCGCCTGCGTCATCTGATGTCAGCTTGCTGATGGAGCGTGCGCTGGAGAAAATCTCGTTCCTGCCGTTCGCGCTGACGATGGATCAGTGGCGCTGGCAGGTGTTCGACGGCCGCATCACGCCGGATCGCTACAACGCGGCGTGGTGGGAGCTGCGCGAGCGCTATCAGGGCATCCGCCCGCCGAATGCGCGCGACGAAACCATGTTCGATCCGGGCGCGAAGTATCACATCGCGGCCAACGTGCCGTACCTGCGCTACTTCCTCTCCTATGTGCTGCAATTTCAATTCTACGAAGCGGCTTGTCAGCAAGCTGGCTGGGAAGGCCCGCTGCATCGTTGCACGGTCTATGGCAATCGCGAAGTCGGCGATCGTTTCGCACGCATGCTGGAAATGGGCGCCTCGCACCCATGGCCGGACGCGCTCGAAGCCTTCACCGGCACACGTGAAATGGATGGCGGCGCCATGGCCCGCTACTTCCAACCGCTGATGACCTACATGCAGGAAGAAAATCGCGGCCGCGAATGCGGCTGGTGATTTAAGCTAAAGCGCGGGCGTTCGCGTTGGAGTGAGTCACCTCTCCCCTTGAGGGGAGAGGTCGCGTCGAACGTGTTCGAAGCGGGTGAGGGGTATGCACGCTCGCTTGGGTGATCCCCACAAACGTCCCCTTCGCGGACACCTTATCCCCGCAAGGGGAGAATGGAAAAAAAAACCCTAATCGCTCAT
>JANPCV010000136.1:0-12273 GCA_031431115.1 Caulobacteraceae bacterium | reverse complement strand
GAACGGACGCTGGATCGCCGGCCCAACGAGCGGGCGATATGACGAAAACGGTCGATGGCTTGCAGGCGCGCCCAATGGTCACCGCGACGCAAACGGTGTTTGGATCGCCGATGCTCAGACCGGTTACTACGACACGAACGGACGTTGGAGAGCGGGTCCCGTCGCAGGTTATTACGACGCTAGCGGCCGCTGGTACGCCACGTCCTATGGTTACTACGACAGCCAGGGCATGTGGCACACAAACGGTGTCGAACGTAACGCGGCGGCGGGATACTATGATCGGAACGGTCAATGGGTCGATGGCGCGCCGAACGGATATTACGACTCGAACGGGCGCTGGATCGCCGCGGCCTTGGACGCCGATGCGAGTGGTTACTACGATTCCAACGGACGATGGGTGCCTGCTTCGGCCAACGGCTATTACGATCCCGATGGTCGATGGATAGCGAGCGCAGCGAGCGGCTACTACAACACGGACGGACGCTGGGTCGCCGGTCCGACGAGCGGCCGATACGATGCAAACGGTCGCTGGATTGCGGGTGCGCCTAATGGTCGTCGCGACACAAACGGTGTTTGGATCGCCGACGCTCAGACGGGATACTACAACAACGGACGCTGGGTTCCGGGCTCCGTTGCTGGGTTTTATGACGCCGGCGGGCGCTGGCATATGACGTCTGCCACTACACAAGCGTGGCAGACCATCAGCGCCCGACGGGCGAACCTCGCGCAACGCATCGATACAGGCGAGCGTAATGGCTCGCTGACGAGGTCAGAAGCCCGCCGCTTGCGCGCGGATTTCACCAATCTGATCAGCCTTGAATCCAGGTATCGCCGCAATGGTCTGACGAATGCAGAACGCCGCGACCTCGACAGGCGGTTCGACGCGCTCAGCGTTCGCATACGCGATGAGCGGCACGATGACTCGGATCGCAACTGGCAGCCGATCAATCAGCGTCAGAACATGCTCGATAACCGCATTGACGCGGGCGTTCGCAACGGCCGGTTAAACCGTAACGAGGCGACCGGCTTGCGGGCGGAGTTCCGAGAGATCGAGCAAGTCGAAGCGCGTTATCGCCGCGATGGGCTTTCGTACGAGGAACGCCGCGATCTTGATCGGCGCTTCGACCGTTTGACGTCGCAACTGCAGGCAGCGTTAGACGACAACGATCGCCGTCGAGGCTAGCGTGACCGCACTTGAAGCCGCCCGCGCCAACGCGTGGGCGGCTTCAATCCTCTCTTGAACGCCTGGATTCCGCAGGGACCCCCGCTCTGGGAGTGAATGTTTGCCGCGGGTTCGTTTCTGCGTGCGGAAGAAGCCAGTATGAGGAGTTGGCTGAGCTGCTAGCACGCCGGCTTCCTCGCTGACACGCCGCTCTTGCGCAGTGCGCGAACTCGAGCAAATGGACTGTGTTGGGCGTCGCCGCGCGTGGCGCGTCTTGGCCCCTCGGGCTTCGATCCCTTATCCCTTGCAGAGCGAGTACGGTTTAGCGGATCGACGCGCCGGCAGATTTCGAACGGTCGCCAACGACGAAGGCGCGCCGCCTTAGGCGTGCGAGTGCGAACGGTCACTCTGGGGCGACTGAGACACTCGGCGAAATCGCGGTTGCGGGGGTTGCACTCACGCCCAGGGTGCTTGTTGAGTTTTCGCACAGCCTCGGCCAATCCCGGCCAAAAAAAGCGACCGCTGCAGGGGCCGCGCGGTCGCTTTCTGCTGTGAGGTAGCAAGACAAGCCCATCGGGCCTGTTGAATCAAGTAGCCCGGCGCACGAAGTCGCGCCCTTCGGGATTCGGTTGGCCCCGTCGCCCATATCGGCCTGGCCGTCGGCTTTGGCAGCGCCGCTCAATTTCGGCGCGCATTTATCTCAGCTTACGGAATGTCGCCTTTGCAGTATCGGCGTAGCCAAACCTGACGACGCAAAGTGGATTCAGTTGGAAGAAACGATGGGCTTTCTGGTTGCAGCAATGCTGCCCCGGTTTGCCGAAGTTGCGACAAGCGAACGCGATTATCCCAATGAGACAGCCGATTGGGCCTGTGCGATCGCCCGTTTCAGGTCGGGGGACGTGTAGGGCTTCGACAGGATGGGTTGGTTGCGATAGCCCTCTACCAAGCCTGAATCGCCGTATCCCGAACTGAAAATGAACGGAATAGCGCGCGTGCGCAGGATTGCGGCCACCGGAAACGACGTCTCGCCGGCCAGGTTGATGTCCAGAATGGCGAAGTCGATGTCGGCGTCGCGTGCCATCGTCATCGCCTTGTCGAGGCGCGTTACACTGCCGAAGATGCCATGCCCGAGTTCGATCAGCATATCCTCCAGACCCATGGCGAGCATGATCTGGTCCTCAACGATGAGCACCTGTCTTGCGACCAGCTTGCTATCGCATTCCATTTTGCCCCGTTTCTTCCCGCAGGAGCGGCATCGGTGCTTCTAAGATGCAAACGACGCCAGATGGCTCATACGTCATCGTGACCGTGCCGTCGAGTTCCTGCGCCAATACGCGTTCGATCATGCGAGAGCCGAACCCTCTGCGTTCCGGCGGGCGAACAGGCGGGCCACCGCTTTCCGCCCAGCGAAAGTGGAGACGCCTGTCCTCTCCCTCGCCCGTCAAGCGCCACACGACATCGACGTGGCCGTCCTCCACGGACAGCGCGCCAAATTTGGCGGCATTTGTGGCCAGTTCGTGCAGCGCCATCGTGATCGAGACCGCCCTGTCCGGCGCAAGCTGCAAGAGTGAGCCTTCGATCCGAAAGGTGTTGCGCTCATGCACGAACGTCTTTGTCGCTGCGCTCACCACGCTGGCAAGATCCGTCGCTTCCCAACTTCCCTGGGCCAGCAGGTCGTGCGCCTTTGACAGCGCCATCAGCCGCGCCATGAATGCCGTGCGCGCCGCTTCGATCGACAGCGCGTCTCCTGCGAGCGTCTGCGTCGCGATGGACTGCACAATGGCGAGCGTGTTCTTAACCCGGTGGTTGAGTTCGCCGATCAGAAGCTCCCGATGCTCGTCGGCCTTGCGTCGCTCTTCTTGCGCCCGCTTGCGTTCGGTGATGTCCGCGATGGCGAGCAGGATCAGATCTGCGCGCTCGCCTTCGCGCGAAAGCTTGCGACCGGTGAGCAGCATGGTGAGGTGACCGATGCCGCGGAATTGATGCTCGATCAGTACATCCTCGAACGGTTGGCTCTCCGAAAGAATCTCATCCAGAATTTTCCGCAGCGCTGAAATATCCCATTGCTGGCTGCCCAGATCGAAGATGAGATAGCCCACCATGTCCTGGCGGGAGAATGGGAAAAGTTTGTAAAATGCAGGATTGGCCGAGACGACGCGCAGATCGGCGTCGAGGACCAGCAAGGGGTTCGAGACCGTCTCGACGATCGCTTCCGCGTAGACGCGCGATTCATCGATCGCATCGGCGGCGCGCTCGCGTTCGGTGATGTCCGCGATGGCGAGCCGGTCGCCTTGAATTGGCGCTCGATCAGCTGCGTGCTGAATGCCAAATCCGCGATTGTCTCAGTTGCGCCGGTCATTTCGGGCAAGAGTCTACGTGATCCCTCTTCGGGATCAATCTGAAAACTGCTTACTCGGGCTGTCCACCGCGTTTTTGGCGGAGCGGACGCCTTGGCCACCACACTTCGCGATCCAAGATATCGAGCCATCGTCGCTCGCCTGATCGCGATGCGGAAGGCGGCGGGATTGAATCAACGCGAGTTGGCGGAACGTCTTGAGAAAACCCAGTCGTACGTCGCCAAAGTTGAACTTCACGAACGACGCCTAGACATCGTTCAACTCGTCGAGTGGCTTCGCGCGCTTGAAGAAGACGAGAAATCCTTCTTCGCCGAGATACTGAAAGACATTCCGAAGGCGAAGCGCAAGCGCGGGTGAAGTAGCGTGGGCGTCGCCCGCTGCGCGGGCCGGGCTCTCGTCGCTGCGCGATCGAGCCGCGTTCGCGTCTCGACCCTGTGGGCTTCGATCCCTTCTGTCATCCGTCAACACCTTTTTGACGGCAATCACGTTGCCGCGAACGATAATGTGCAATGCAGTCGACGAAGATTGGCCCGCTACTGTCGTTCACACGGCGCCAGATATTGTTGCGAGTTTCGAATAGGTCTGATTGGTTGCTCACTGCTCTTCGCAAGCGTTGTCGCCGGCGTTGTTTGGGATCAGATCGGGCCAGCCGTGACATTCCTGGTGGGCGCAGGGTTCGCCGCCCTTGCGGGCGTTCTCGTGATTGCGACGAGCAAAGGCTTCGGGCGCGCGGCCTAAGTATCGACATTGCCGGCGCCAGCAATTGGGAAACTCGTGCCGCTGCCCAAAATGGCGGGAAGGGCGGCGAACGCTGCGGAGATGTCGTGGCTGGTCGGCGGCGCGCGTGGTTCTGACAATCGCGCAATGACAGCTATCTGCTGGCGTGAGGCGTGTTCAAGATCGCGCAAACGCATTCAGAGGTGCGAAGTCGTGATTGTCCGCTGCGCGCAGCGCGGCGACATAAGCGAAGCGCGTTTCGTCGGCGGATCGGAGCGTTCCTCCACCGCCCCAGCTGAAGCGTTTGCCGCCGAGCAGGACGATGAGGAGGTCCGCCATCAGCCTCGACCAACGGCCGTTTCCGTTTGGAAAGGGATGAATGAATACCAGCGCATGGTGGAAGCGGACGGCAATCTCATCGTTCGAATATGTGTTGTGAGCCACCCAGTAGCGCGCATCGTCAAGCGCCTGACGCAGGCGCACGTGGATCGTCCGATGGTCCACACCGATGTTCTTGTCGCTGGTGCGAAATTGACCGGCCCATCGCCAAACCTGGTCGAACATGCGCTTGTGCAGCCCCAGTGCAAACCCCTCCGAGAAGGGGTCGCGCCGGCGGCCGAACGCCCAAACGCTTGCGGCAAGGATGTTGTGCTGTTCAAGTTCATTGAGTTCGCCGCGCAACGCCACGTGCGAGGGGATCAAACCATCAGTTTCTTCGGGAGTGAGCGGCGTCGCGTCGTTCGGTTCGTTGAACAGCTTGCTCATCAGCTGTCCCAGAGCCGGGCTGGCTTTTGCATCAATTCTGTCACCAGACGCTCGCGCGCGCCGCGCCGCTTCTTCGGATCGACGGACTGGTCCTCAAGGCGCATCGTTTGCTCGATGGCGGCGAATTGTTTGTCCGCCGCGCTAATGGCGCGCGCGCGCACGGTTTGCGTGAGTGGCTGCCGGGGCACGAGGACGTAAATGAGCTGGCACCCCAGCGCCTCTGCTGCGCGCTCTAGACTCTGCAATGTCACGGCGCCGGTTGGTTCTGACTTCTCCAGTTCAACCACCCGCGGCTGCGTCACCCCCATGCGCGCGGCCATCTGAGCCGTGGTCATGCCAAGCGCTTCGCGAATGGCGCGCACCCAGCCACGGGCCGGGCGAACCGCCCGGGCCAAGAACGGGCGGAGCTCCGCAAACCGTTCATCGAGCTGGTTTCGAGGGGTTACCATGGTAATAAGCTATACCTTATTGCGGCGACTCTTGTCAATCAGATAAACCTGATTAAGAGCTGCAAATATAATCAGGTATGACTGATAGACCTAAGCCTGCTCCGCGATCGCCGTGTGCGCCGCCGCCCGCCGGCGCGCCACTTCCCGGGCTGTGATGTGACCTCGTCCCGATAGAGGAGTTGGAGCCGAAGTCTTTCCGGGGGGAGATCATCGGTGTCCAAGTCGAGCAGCAAGCGGCGGGTCAGGGCGCGCAAGTGCCGCGGCCGCCGGCGACGGTCGTCATTGGCGAGATCATCTCATCAAAGATTCTGACGTTGCTTGTGCTGCCAGCGCTCTATCGCAGTAACTGTCCGCCCAGCACCACGGTTGGCGCGGTTTAATGCGGGACGATTGAGGATTGTTTTGCCTCTCAGGCGGCTTGATGGGAAGCGGCCAGGCGGAGGACGCGGGCACACGCCGCCGCAGACGGAAATCGGGGCTAGCCTCGATCAGGCGCTCGGCTTCGGTGACGTTCATATTGGATCACAAGCGCAGCAAAAGCCGGAGCGCAACGGCCTTTTTGAATGGAGCAACGGAAGATTCCTGGGCGGTCTGCATCGCTACGGCTTGGCATCGGCAGTGCGGCTGCGCGCTCCGGGAACATGGCTAGCGTACTAGGCACGCATTCATTACCTTGCGATTGGCGCGGCAAAAAAAGCTGCCGAACGCCCAGTGGCGCATCGGGCCGCGCCGTCAATTTGCGGGCTGGCTAGCGGGGGCATGGCGTGGCGGGCGAAGCAATCTTTGTCGGCTATCGGCGGGATGATACCGCCGATGTCGCAGGGCGCATCTTTGACGCCCTTGAAGCACGCTTTGGGCGCGACCGCGTGTTCAAGGACGTTGACAATATTCCGGTCGGCGCAAATTTCGGCGACTACATCAAGACGATCCTGCCCCGCTGCCGCGTGGCGCTCATCCTGATGGGGCCGCATTGGATCGGCGCGCAGGACCGCGCGGGCCGCCGCCGGCTTGAAGACCCGGACGATTGGGTGCGCGTTGAGATCGAGACGGCGCTCGCGACGCCGGGGCTCCAAGTGGTGCCGGTGCTGGTCAATGGCGCGCAGATGCCGCGGCCAGATGAGCTGCCGACGAGTTTGCAGCCGCTATTGCAGCTCAACGCCGCGGTGATCCGCCGGGACCCGGATTTCCGTCATGATATCGATCGCCTCGGCACGGCGCTGCGCGCGAGCGTACGCACGGGATTGCTCGACCTGGGCGCTGTCGGCCGAAAGCAGGTCGAGCATTCGGTTCGCGCGCAGACATCGTCTCAACCCGAAACTGAACCCTCCACGGGATCAAGGAAAGTAGGTCTGTGGTTTGGCGTTGTCGGGCTGGCCGCTCTGGCCGGCGTTTCTCTCTTTGCTTTTGCACCGCTTTCGGATTTTCTTGCATCGACTCGAGGCGCCGCGCCCGCAATCGAGAGCGGCACGGTCTCCACGTCGGTCCTACAGAATTCGGCAGACCGGAATGGTCAGCCGTTTCGTGATTGCGAAACTCTCTGTCCAGAAATGGTCATCGTGCCGAGCGGCAGCTTCACGATGGGCTCCGACGATGCGAGTCGCGACGCGGACGAGCACCCAGCGCACATCGTCACCATAGCGCGCTTCGCTGTCGCCAAATATGAAACGACGTTTGCCGAATGGGACGCCTGCGCAGACGCCGGCGTCTGCAACGCTGTCAGCGACGGCAATTGGGGACGCGGCAACAATCCAGTCATCAACGTCTCTTGGGCGGATGCGCAAACATATGTCAGGTGGTTATCGCAACGGACTGGGAAGGCCTATCGCCTTTTGTCAGAAGCGGAGTGGGAATACGTGGCAAGCGGCAGCACCAGAACACGATTTTGGTGGGGCGATGCGAACCCATCCTGCGGCGCGGCGGCGCCGAATGGCGCCAATTTCCATCCCTGTAATCGCCGGACAACGCCAGTTGGGTCTTACGCCGCCAATCCCTACGGTCTCTACGATGTGCATGGGAATGTCTTTGAGTGGGTGCAGGACTGTTATGGCTTGCACTACGCAGTAGCACCCCCAGACGGCGCCGCTTTCGAATCGAGCAATTGCAGAACGCGGGTTGTGCGCGGAGGCACGTGGTATCTCCCCGGTCAAGACATGCAGACCACGAACCGATGGATGCAATTAGCCCAAGTGGGATCGAACGAAGTCGGCTTTCGGGTCGCGAGAAGTCTATAAAAGAGCATGGGTTCATCGTCCCCTTGCGTGCGTGGCCGAACCTGGAATCCGGAACGTCCGGCATCGGTTGAGGCCGCAGCGAAATCACGCCGCAACGTGGCAACGAGCGCGAACGGCGCGACCGGATATAGCTTGCCATTCGCCCCGATACGCCGTTCGGTCGGCATCGACGGATTGTCGGCGGAGCGCCGTTCAAGAGACTAAGCGCGGGAAGACCACGATGCCAAAGGAGATTTCTGAATGAAGCTGTCACGCGCGGGCGCATTGATCTTGGCGCTTTCGGTTGTTGCCTTTGCTGTGCCCGCTGATGCGCATCGTCGACACAGGCACAATCCGCCAGGTCCAGCCGGGGGACCGGGAACGAATTGGCGTAACCCTCCTGGTCCCGCAGGTGGACCAGGTGCTTCGCCGCACTATCGCGGTTGGCACTACCGTGCATGGCAAGGGCGCAACTACTATTGGAACGCGCCTCTCGGATGCTGGTTTTTGCCGGACCACGATGACAACCCGCCCGGTCCAGCTGGAGGTCCCGGCACGAACTGGGAAAACCCACCAGGACCAGCAGGCGGCGCCGGCGAATTGCCTGATCGAAATCTGTGTCACTAACTACTGCGTTGCGCGGCCTGCGGCGGACGCGAGCGGCGCTCGACGTTCTGCCTCGAGTGGTTCGGCGAGACTGGTCGATTGCACGCGCTGGCGGCCAATGACTTGACTGGACGCGATGCGAACGCGCCCTTGAAACCCAACAGCAGGGTATCGCATGGCGCTCATCTACCGCGTTGGCTGGACCGGCGTAGCGGACATCAGGGTTTTTGAAGTCGGCTCCCGGGGCTTGGCCGACCTTTTGGTTTGGCAAGCTGAGGATCAGGGCCTCGCGCGGCGCGACGATGGCGTGTGGTGCTTTGTCAGTTCAAGTGGTCTTGCAACCTCGCGTGTCTGGTTCGTGGATTCACGCGGCGTTTCGGATCTCGTCATTTGTTTTGTTGGTTCGCGCGGCCTCAGCGGCTGGCAAAGGAGCCATCACCTTTCCGGGCGACTCTAACCGCGGCGATTTGGTCCTAGCACGATGACCGTTTTCGGACCCTCACCTGCCTCACATTGTTCGCGGCAACGCCAAGCACCCTGAACCACCCGCCACAATCACGGGCGACCGTCATTCGCTTGCCTTGTCACCCGTTCCTTGCATGATCATGCCCGGGGAGATGAGGCGCATGACGCGCGTTGACGCTATCGATAAAGCGGCGGGCGGCTATGTCCGTCTCCGGTTCGTGCGAGCGATCAGCGCATCGCTCATCGTCGCTTTGTCTCTTGGATTCGTGCTGTGGTTTTTGAGCTGGAAGGCCGACGCGCTAGGCCACACAACGCTTGATCAATTTGCGCAAAATGTCGGCTTAGCGGTTGCGGCCTTCTTGACAGGGCTTGTGTCCTACTTCGTGCCGGCCGCAGTTGTTGTCATCGTCACTGGCGCGCTGATCGATTTGCTGCACCGGCGATTGATCGGCGCCGCGCTGCTCGGATTTTCCCTCTGGGTCTTGTTCTATGCGACGACCACGACGCTGGCCGCGCTCCTTGTGTTTGGTGGTATGAGTATCGAAATCAGCAGCGGACCGATGACCGTTGCTCAAGCGACGCGCTTCGGCTTCCTTGGCATATTCGCAGGCTTGATCGCCTATGAATTGGCGCGCCATGCTTGGTGGCAACTGACGGCAAGCGCGGAAGGGTTTTGCGCTGTGCGAGGTTGGCGTCCGCCGCCGTGGCGCTTACTCACGACGTTGCGTCGTCACCTCGGATTGCCCGGTTTCATCTCCTACGTCGGACGAAAACGCGTACTCGTCACTTTCCTTTATCTCGGCGTCGCGGCGCTCAACCTCGGCTTCCTGATGGCCTTTACGATTCCGATGGCCCTCCGACCTGGCTTCGAACATGAGCAGAGAGGTCCGGAGGACATCGAACCGTATGCCGGGCTCGCGGTCATGGCATCGCTCCTGCTGCTTAACCTCTGTGGCGCCGGCGCCATTTTGACACGTCGGGCCGACGCCCGCACGACCAAGCTCTATCAAGGCGTGCGCGAATGGGATGCTCGCGCGCCAATTGTGTTTCTGCGCGCATTCGATCAGGACGACGAGCGTCTCCGTGCGTGGAGCGGCGACGCTTTTGCGCGTTGGCCCGCCGGCGTGGGTCGTTCGCGCACGCTCGACGAAATCTTGCTTGAAAATGGCTCGCCCTACGGTCCCGTCATCGCCATCGGTGATCCGCGTGATCCGACCCCGCCGCTGGGTGCCGCGCGGGTCTTCGTGCAATCCCGCGATGAGGCGTGGAAGGATGTCGTGAGCGATCTCGTCCACGCTTCGCAGGCGGTGGTGATGTGCCCGAACGACACCGAAGGTGTGCAGTGGGAGCTCGACCTTCTGACTCAAGAACACGGACGCTTACGTGTGATCTTCCTGGCCAGTCCTGAACTGACGCCAGACCGCTCGCTGGCTCTCTTTGAGCGCGTAGCGCCGCCTGGTGCCGGAGCGCTGGCCCTCAAGCCAAAGCAAATTCCGATCGCGGCATTCGATCAGCCGGGTTTGGGATGGCGGGTGCTCACCGCCAAGCGACTGAGCGTGGAAACTTATACAACCGCACTCAATATTGGCCTGCAGGCGTTATTCGGTCAGGCGGGCGAACCGCTGACACGGCCCAAGGCCGAGCGAAGGTGATTTCGCCAGGTTACCAGTCGGCGCTACATCTCAGGCGCCAATGACTGGAGACGGCTGCGATTTTCGGCCAACGGCGCGCGAGGATGCGAACGACCTTTCAGCGGCGCATTCGGGCCAGTGACCACTTCCCGCATAGCAGTAGGATTCTGTGGGCGCTCTAGGTGCGGCGGTCGAGGACGACAAGCCGTTCGCCTTCGCGGCGGGCTTCTAGATCAAGGCTGGATGACAAGAGGGCGATGAAGGCCTCAGGGTCGGCCTAGACATAGCCGCCGACACGCATCTCGCCGAGTGCAGGGTCTTGTAGCTCGAAGCGCCATCCAGTTTGACGCGAGACCTCGGCGATCGCTTCATTCAGCGGCTCGCCATCGAAGGCGAGCATGTGCTCTTGCCAGGCGGAAGTATGCGGGCGTCGCGCGCTGACGCGCGCCGGGCTCTCGTCGCGTTCCGCGACCGAGCCGCTCTGTGAGCGTCTCGGCCCTTCGGGCGTCGATCCCTTCTGTAATCCGTCAACACCAATTTTGACGCGACGATGCAGCAGCCGCGGCGACGCCGAGCTGGGGGCCGGTTTTCAACATCTCCACGCTGCAGCCGGGCCCATGCTTCTGTCCGGAGTCGACCTTCAAGCATGCCGCTCCATTATTGGGTCCGGTGAGATCGGTCGTCCAAGCTGAACGCGCGAGCTAGGCTAGACGCACTTACGTCGAGCCGCCCAGGGATCGAAACGGACTGACCGCGCCCACGTCCTCGACGTGCAGCGTCGCGGAGACGAATCTATGCCGCGATCGTCTCTGTTGGCGCAGCGTTGAAGTCGGTTCGGTCGACCCACATGCGATGCATGATGATCGCCAACCGGCGCGCTACAGCCACGCAAGTCTTCTTGGCGCCGATCCGCGGCAGCAATGTCATCGCCCAGGCCTTCAAAGCCGACGATTTCTTGGCGATCCGCAGATGCGAGTTAGCCGCTTCGTAGAGCAAGTGACGCATGAGCATGTCGCCGCATTTGCTGATGTTTCCAACAAGTTCAATTTCGCCGGATTGATAAATGCGAGGAGTGAGTCCGAGATGAGCGGCTACCGACTTGGCGTTCTTGAATCGAGATGGATCATCGATCGTCGCCTTGAAGGCTAGGCTTACAATCGGTCCGACACCCGGTATCGTCATTAGCCGGCGGCAGGTCTCGTCCCCGCGCGCGGCCAGCGACAACTTCCTATCGAGCAGCACCTTTTGCCTGCGCATCACGTTGCGCACCTCAAGCAAGGGGTCGATGCCAAGTCGCAGCTCCGGAGCGCGTTGAAGCAGCGCTTCGATCCGAGCCGCGAAAGTGCATCGATGCACCGAGCCAACTTTTAAACCGTAGATCTTCAACAGGCCTCGAATTGTATTCTCGATCTTTATGATTTGCTCCACCAACCGCGATCGCGCAGCCAAGACGGTGCGGATGCGTTGTGATGCTAGGCTTTTGACGTGGACCGCTCGATAATGGCCGAGGCGCATCATCTCGGCGATGCCGCGCGCGTCGCTGCGATCGGTTTTGTTAGGGCGCGATGAGAGAAATCGCTGGGTGTGGCGCGTCTCGATACAGACCACCGGAAAACCGGCGTCACGAAGCGCCCCGTAAAGCCATTCCGACAACGGGCAGGCCTCGATGCCCACTTGCGCGATGTTTTCCCGATGCAGCAGCAGCGCGGCGATCAGCGGCGCTGGCTCGCTCGGCGACTTTCCCTGCCACACTGGCGCACCAGATTCATCGACGATGCAAATCGAAACTGAGTTCAAAGCGACGTCCAGACCAACGAACACCGACATGCCGCGCTCCTTTTGCAGGCTCGGTCTGTGAGCTTACTCTTCCGGCCAGACCTGGCTGGGGGACGGATTACCCAAGCTGACGCG
>JANPCV010000135.1:0-28341 GCA_031431115.1 Caulobacteraceae bacterium | reverse complement strand
ACGTAAAGAACAGCACTGAGAGTTCGGCGCTGCGCGATCCATCCATCACCAGCCACATCTGGTCGCCCGGCAAAAACGAGAGCGTCGCGTGAAAGAAGACGCCGAGGATCAGAACCCCGCCCCGCACCGCGTCCAGCGCGTAATACCGCTCGCCGCCGCCAACACCACTCATTGCCAACTCCCCTGACCCGGCGATCCCGGGTGAGGCGCGGCCATATCTCAACTAGTTTGTTTTGTAAACTTGTTTATTGACATCAGCATGTCCGCGAATGTAGACAGTATGTACGTTATATTTTACATAATGTCCGCCAAACTAGACAGAGAGCCACACAATGTCCTTCCGTGAAAAGAGCGCCTGGATCGCCTTCATCACCTACGCCGCTGTTTTCGGAGGCTATTTTTTCTATCTCGCACAAGCATGGGATGACACCTACGCGCGCGGCCTGACGATTGGCATGACCATCGGCGCCGTCGTCGTGCTGGTGATCGTCGCCGTGGTGCTGAACGTCACCCTCGCCCTCTTCAGCCCAAAAGAGGCAAACGCGCCCGCCGATGAGCGCGAGACCATGATCGACCTCAAGGCCGAACGGATTTCATCGTACGTGCAGTCAGCCGGCGTCGTCTGCTTGATCGGCGCGCTGCTCATGGGCTGGAACGCGATCCTCGTTGCTGTGCTGCTGCAAGCGAGCTTGGTGATCGCTGAACTCGTCAAATCCGGCGCGCAAATCATCTATTTCCGCCGAGGCGCGTGATGGCGATCGAGAACGAGATCAGACGTCTCAGGTTCGAGAACGGCGAGATGACGCAACAAGCGCTCGCCGAACGCGTCGGCGTCACCCGTCAAACCATCATCGCCATCGAGCAAAATAAATACGCGCCCTCACTCGAAGCCGCGTTCAAAATCGCCGACGCCTTCAGCGTGCCGCTGGAAACCGTGTTTCGCTGGCAGAAGAGCTAAGCGGAGACAACTCACATTCCCGGGACGATGCGAAAGCATCGGGCCCGGGACCCATAACCCCAACTCATCGACGGCGAGGCGCCATCGCTGGCGGCAAAACTTGCGAGCAAACGTATTTATGGGTCCCGGGCTCTTCGCTTGGCGAAGCCCCAGGAATGGGAGAAAGACCAGCGGGCGTTAGGCCGCGACCGCCGTCAGCACCACAGCGCCGCGCTTAGTCGCGACCAGAGTGTGCTCATACTGAACCGTGGGCCGGCCGGTATCAGCGCGGAGCGTCCACTCATCGCCGCCTTCGACCGCCCATTCTGAGCCCATCGAAAGGAACGGCTCGATCGTGAACACCATGCCCTCGTGAATGCGACGGCGCTCGCCCGGCTCATGCCAAGTCGGGATCGAGGTCGGATCTTCGTGCAGGCCGCGGCCAACGCCATGGCTGGCAAGATTGCGGATCAACGAATAGCCGTTCTTGTCGGCAAATTTCTCGATGGCGCTGCCAATGTCGCCGAGCCTCGCGCCAGCGCGCACGCTATTGATGCCTGACCACATCGCGCGCTTACCGTCACTCGTGAGTTTCTCGATGCGTTTGGCTACTGGTGTCATTGCAAAGCTCGCGCCTGTATCCGCAAAATATCCATGGAGTTCGGCCGAGACATCGATGTTGACCAGATCGCCCGCCTTCAACACACGATCGGTGGGAATGCCGTGGGCAATGTCGGGAAACACGCAAATGCAGGTCGCGCCCGGAAAATTGTAGGTGAGCGCGGGCGCTGGTTGCGCGCCTTCCCGCTCCAGCAGCGCGCGCCCGATCTCATCGAGTTCGCGCGTCGTCATGCCAGGCTCAAGCGCCTTGCCCATCGTTTGCAGCGTTTGCGCAACGATAGCGCCGATGCGCTTCAGCGCTTCCAGATCATTATCGTTATCGATCGTCATCAGTTCGCGGCGGGCTTGCGCACGACGTAAACCTTCTCAGCGGCAAGGCGGTGACGCTCGTTCTCTTCATTCGAGAACAAAATCTCTTCAGCCACGAAACCATGGGCGGCCAGCAATTTCGGGAAATCGAGCCCGTAGAGACGCACGTGGGTGCGACCGCAAATGCGTTCGATCTCGTCCTGCGGCGTGCCAGGCGGGGGATTCCAGGTCTCTTCCGCGTTGACGTCCATGGGCACCGAGAACACGCCGACGCCGCCCGGCTTCATCACCCGGAAGCACTCGGCCATCCCCTTTGCATCTTCCGGCACGTGCTCAAGCACGTGATTGCAAACGATCACATCGAACTCGTTATCGGGATAGGTCAGCGCCGTGATGTCGACGACTGCGTTCGCGACGGCGCTGCGCTTGATGTCGCCGGCGACGTATTTCGGATTGCGCTTCCATTGATGGAAGAACGGACGCTCGGCCGAAAAGTGCAGCACGCGCTTATCTTTCGGGTCGAGATTATTGCGCTTCAGATAAAGCGCGATAATCCGGTCGCGCTCCTTGGAAGCGCAGTTCGGGCAACGCGCTTCCTGGCGCGGGCCAGCGCTCAAAAAATAGCCGGTGAAGCCGCAAAGCGGGCAATTGCGCTTCTGGCGGGCGCGGAAATGTTGCATCGGATCGCGCACGGTTCCGCGCGAGATTTCTTCGGCAAGCGTGGGCCAATTCAGCTGTGTCATGGGCGGGTCCTTAGCATAAGAGGCGCGGTAGAGGTAGCGGGCAACGGCGCGGCGCTAGGTCTGGATCGCCATGCCGACCGACCGCAGATCGAGCTTCGACATCGGAATTGCGGACTCCATGTAGAGCCGCACCAAATCGGCGCGCTTGATCGGCACGTCCGGCTGCAAGTCCGCGATCTCTCCCGCCGCAAACGCGGCGTAGCTTTGCGCCACCGAGCCAAACACACGCATCAGCAACGGCGGATCCAAATTGATTTCGAGAAAGCGCGCCAACAGCCAAGGCCCGTGCAGCCCCACCGCGGCAAGCGGTTGCTCCTTCAATTTGTAGCGCGCATCAATGCGCGGCTGACCAAATTGCGGAGTGCCAACTTGTTCGGTGGCGCGTCGGGCAATCTCGAGCAGATCAATTTTGTCGCCGATCTTCGGGGCGCGCGCAGCGCCCGCAGCGAGGTTCCAGAACGACGGCGCTTCGCGGCTGCCTTCGAGCAAGCAAGCATTGATGGCGTCGCCAAAATAATAGCGCTCACCAGCGGTGGTGGTGACTTCAACCAAGCTTGTCTGCGTCGGCGCGATGGCGCCGGAGTGCAACATCGCGCGCGCCTGAATTTGCGCGAAAATCCCGGCCAGGGCGCCGAGCGCGCTCGCAGCGTCGGCGGCCCGCAGCATGCTGCGTTGGTCGCGGTACTGCGCCAGCAAATAGCCACCCACTTCGCCGGTAGCCTGCCTCAGGATCGTGTCGTTGCTCATGCCTTCGCCTAACATGCCGAAAACCAAAACGCCCCGGCTTTCACCAGGGCGTTTGCAGAGCTTACAGCGTGCTCATGTCGATGACAAAGCGGTAGCGAACGTCGCCCTTGGTCAGCCGCGCATAGGCAGCGTTGATCTCGGCCGGCGCGATGACCTCGATTTCCGGGTTCACGCTCTTTTCCGCACAAAAATCCAGCATCTCCTGGGTCTCGCGAATACCACCAATGGGCGAGCCCGCAACGCTGCGGCGTCCCATCAGCAGCGTGAACACCGCTGGCCACGAATGGCTGTCCGTGATCGGCGGCGCCCCCAGCAAGCAGAGCGTGCCGTTGCGGCGAAGCAATCGGGTGAACGCTTCCAAATCATGCGCAGCCGAGACGGAGTTGATGATCAGGTGAAAGCTGTTCTTGTGCGCGCCCATTTGCGCGGGGTCCTTGGACAGCACGACCTCATCAGCGCCGAGCGCCTTTGCATCGGCGATTTTGCTGGTTGAAGTCGTAAACACGACGACATGCGCACCCATTGCCTTGGCAAGCTTCACCGCCATGTGACCAAGGCCGCCCAAACCAACGACGCCGACCTTTTGGCCAGGGCCGACGTTCCAATGCCGCAGCGGTGAGTACGTCGTGATACCCGCGCACAGCAGCGGCGCGGCGTGCTCCGACGACAAGCCGTCCGGAATGCGCAGCACGAAATCTTGCGTCACCGTGATCGACTTTGAGTAGCCGCCATACGTTGGCAGGCCGGTCTGCTTTTCGACGCCCATATAGGCGCCGATCTGCTTGGCGCAGAATTGCTCTTCGCCGTCTTGGCAGGCGTCACACTGGCGGCAGGGCTCGACCATGCAGCCGACGCCGACACGATCGCCCGGTTTATGCTTCGTCACATTGGCGCCGACAGCGCACACGATGCCAACAATCTCGTGGCCCGGCACTGCAGGCGAGGCCGTCTCGCCCCACTCTCCGCGCACGTAATGCAGATCGGAATGGCAAATGCCGCAATGCGTGATGTCGATCGCGACATCATCCGCGCCAAGTTCGCGGCGTTCGATTTTAACTGGCTGCAGCGGCGCATCAGCGCGCACCGCGCCAAAGGCGGAAACCTGGCTCATAAACATCCCTCGAAGTCAGCAAAGCTCACACTCTGGACAGAGCGTAGCCGGCCCAACGTAGGTACGCCGCCGCGGATTTTCGACGGCGCCAAAAACAAAAGCGCCGCGGCGGATCGCCGAAGCGCCTCAGCTAGCGCGCGCTCGCGGTCGCGAACGATGTAGCGATCATCACGCCGCGGCCGGGATTGTGAGCCTGCACGGTAAAGTACCCGCCAGATTCCAGCGTGCTCATGATCGTCGTCGCCAGCGCCACATCTGGCCCGGAACCCGCATACACAAACGTATCGGCGCGATCGCTGGCGTGATCACCTGGGCGCGGGCGCAAATCGACGTTCATGCGCGCGCGAAGAACCAGACGCATCGCCTGCGGTTCACGCGAATTCATCGTGCGGTCGAGCCAGGTGCAGCTTCCGGGAACAAGACCCGTCGTCGCCGTTGCGCGGGTGTAGGAGATGACGAGCTCGGCGCCGCCGCCCGTCGCTTGACCCGCAATGTTGACTGACATGTTGCCGCCTGCGCGGCAGTGCAGCGGATATGTGGTTTGTGCGTTGGCGGCCCCGGCCATTGCCGCACAACACAGAAAAACGAGAGCGAAAAACTGACTGATACGCATGGAAGCTATCCTCGCGATTGGTCCCTTGATCGAGAACGTACCGCGTTCACCCGAAGAAAGCTCGCGCTCGTTGGCGCTCCGCAAACAAAAACGCCCCGGCTCACACCGGGGCGTTCCGTTTTCAGCTGAGCTGAACCTTAAGCAGAAGCCGCAAGCGCCGCCGCTGGGTCAAGGCGAACGCCCGGACCCATCGTCGTCGAAAGAGCAAGCTTCTTCACGTAGGTGCCCTTTGCGCCGGCCGGCTTTGCTTTCGCGACGGCATCCACGAACGCCTTCGCGTTCTGCAGGATTTGCTCTTCGCTGAAGCTCGCCTTGCCGATGCCGGCGTGAATGATGCCCGCCTTCTCGACGCGAAACTCAACCGCGCCGCCCTTAGCGTCGAACACGGCCTTCTTCACGTCCATGGTGACAGTGCCAACCTTCGGGTTCGGCATCAGGCCGCGCGGGCCCAGCACCTTACCGAGACGGCCGACGAGAGCCATCATGTCCGGCGTCGCGATCAGACGTTCGAAGTCGATCTTGCCGCCATTGATGGTTTCGAAGAGCTCTTCCGCACCAACGATGTCGGCGCCGGCGGCCTTGGCTTCTTCAGCCTTCGGACCACGTGCGAACACGGCAACGCGCGCAGTGCGGCCGGTGCCATTCGGCAACGAGCAAACGCCGCGGACTTGCTGATCCGGATACTTCGGATCGACGCCGAGGTTCATTGCGATCTCGATCGTTTCATCGAACTTCGCGTTGGCGCGGGCTTTGATGAGTTTCACGGCTTCATCGAGCGTGTGAAGTTTGCGCGGGTCGATGCCAGCGTGGCTTACAGCCGTACGCTTGGTCGTGCCTGGAATTTTCTTAGGAGCGTTTGCCATCTGATCAGCCCACCACTTCCACGCCCATCGAACGGGCAGTGCCGGCGATCATTTTCGCGGCTTGGTCCAAATCAGCGGCGTTCAGATCTTTCTGCTTCGCCTGCGCAATTTCCTTGCACTGCGCCATCGTGATCTTGCCGACCACATCGACGCCTGGCTTCTTCGAGCCGGAGCCCGGCTTCTTCTTTGTCTCCAACTTCGCGGCCTTCTTGATCAGGAACGACGCCGGCGGCGTCTTGATCTCGAAGGTGAAGCTCTTGTCTTGGTAGTAGGTGATGACCACCGGGCACGGATCGCCCTTGTTCATGTCCTGCGTGCGGGCGTTAAAGCCTTTGCAGAATTCCATGATGTTCAAGCCGCGCTGACCGAGCGCGGGACCGATCGGGGGCGAAGGGTTCGCTGCCCCGGCCGGCACTTGGAGCTTAATCTGCCCCAGTACCTTCTTAGCCATGATGTGCCTCGCTTTTCGCGGGACGATCCTTTCGAACCGGCCTGCCTGAGGGATGCGTGGTCCGGGCGGCTAAACCCCTCCCACGCGGGAAGCGGGGCGTATAACGGAGAGATTGGGGATTGTCGACAGCCTGCGCCGCCGTGCTAACGCTCCCCCATGGAACCCGTCGTTATCTGGGAGCTGGTGCTGCGTGGGTTCGCGGTCGGGGCGCTGGCGGCGACCACGGCCGGCCTCTGGCGAAGCGGAAACGTGGCCATCCGCATCGCTGGCCTGGCGCTCACCCTTAGCGCCGCCGCCTACGTGTTCAACTCCTCCGCGCTCACCCGCGACGTCCTTGGGTTTGCCTCCCTCCCGGTCCACCTCCTGGCGCTTGGCGGCGCCGGCTGGTTCTGGCTTTTCATTGTCACGCTCTTTGAAGACCGGCCGATCTCGCCTCCAACGCTGACCCCCGGCGCCATCCTCACCGCCGTCGGCCTCGTCGGTTGGATCGGCCGCCAAGAAATGAGCAGCCCGGTCTGGATCGGGCACAACCTCATTGAAGCGGGCTTCGCCATCCACGCTCTTTTCGTGATCGTCAGCTCCTGGCGCGGCGACCTCGTCGAAGCGCGCCGCCGCCTGCGCGGCCCGGTGCTGGGGGTAGTCACCCTTTACGTGTTAGCGCTCTCAGGCTTCGAGATTGGCGAAGGCGTCGGCCTTGGCCAGCCCTGGTTTTCACTGGCGGGTGCAGCGGCGCTTGCCTTCATGTGCGGCCTCGGCGCCGTGGCTTTCCTGCGCGCGGAGCCGGAGCTCTTTGGCTCATCAGCGCCAGCCGCGACCGCAAAAGATGGCCTCGGCGCCGGCGATCGCCTGCTGCTCACAAAGCTCGAGGCGCTCATGGCTGAAGGCGAAGCTTGGCGGCGCGAGGGACTAACCATAGGCGCCCTCGCCGCCGACGTTGGCGCCCCCGAGCACAAGCTCCGGCGCCTCATCAACGACCATCTGGGCTTTCGCAATTTCGCGACCTTCGTGAACGCGCGCCGGATTGCCGCGGCGCAACGTCTGCTCGCCGATCCAGCGCGGGCGCGCGATCCGGTTTCCGCCATCGCGTTCGATCTCGGCTTCGGTTCGCTCGGGCCCTTCAATCGCGCCTTCAAGGAAGCAACAGGTCAGACCCCGACCGAATGGCGACGCGCAAACCTCGCCGAATTTGGAAATCCCTAGCCGATTTCGAAAATGAGCGGCCTTTTCCGTTCGCGGCGAGACACGCGGCGCCGTTTGCCGCGACCACGCCTCCAGCACAGGAGGCCAACATGGACATCGCTGCTTTCGCCAATCAATGGCTGACGAACGTCGGCACAGATTTGACCCGCTACGTCATCTTCGCCGTCGCCGTCTGGTTCACGCTTTGGATCGTGCTGAAGCATCCGCTCGCCGGCCGGAAGATCAGACCTGACACGCCGAAGCCAAAACAATTGCTGCTCGAATTTGCGATCTCGATACGCTCAATCGCAATCTTCTCCACAATCGGGCTGCTCACCTTCGCACTCGAACGCTTCGGCTTGCTGCCGGGACCGCAACTCGCGGCGACGTGGGGCCAAGGCTGGGCTTGGACGTCACTGGCGCTGATGATTTTGGCGCACGACGCCTATTTCTATTGGACCCATCGGGCGATCCACAACCCGCGCCTCTTCCGCGCGTTTCACCGCCGCCATCACAAGTCCAACAACCCCTCGCCCTTCACCGCCTACAGCTTCGATCTGGGCGAAGCAGCAATCAACGGCGCCTTCGTGCCGCTTTGGATGATCGTCGTGCCGACGCAATGGTGGGTGGTCGGCATTTTCATGCTGCACCAAATCGTGCGCAATACGCTGGGGCACTCGGGGTACGAGTTGTTTCCCGCGCGCCGCGATGGCCGGCCGATGTTCGATTTCCTGACAACGACCACGCATCACGATCTGCACCATTCAAACGCTGGCGCGAACTACGGCCTCTACTTCACATGGTGGGATCGCATGATGGGCACGGAGCACCCTGACTATTACGCCCGCTTTGCCGCCGCGACGCGCAAGCCGTTGCTGCCGCGCGACGCGCGTGCGCCGATCGCGGCAACCATCGCCCTCGCACTGTGCCTAACGGTGGCGCCGTCAGCACGCGCTGCAGCGCCAAGCACGCTTGCTGGCGACTGGGCGACGCCTGGGCTTGGCGCAGTCGTGCGGCTATCGGCCCTGCGCCGACAACACGCACCGGCTATGCGGACGCCTAATCTGGGCCTGGGACCCGTCGCGCATTCAACGCGGCGGAATCGGCGCACTCATGTTGCGCGACTTCGCATGGAGCAACGAAGCTTGGACGGGGGGCGAAGTGGTGAATCCTGAAGACGGGCGCACTTATACAGGATCGATCCGTCTCGATGGCGAAGTCCTGCGCCTGCGGGGCTGTGCCGGCCCATTCTGCCAAACCCAAACTTGGCGGCGACTGAACTCAATCCCGCGCCCTACGATCCCATGATTCCGCCAAGCAATCCGGCAATGGCGCTCATAACTGTGATCCATAGATCAGCAACAAGGCGCGCGAGAATGGTTGCGAAACTTGGAACCAACAGCACCGCAACGGCGACAATGAGTACAACAATCAGCAGCGCACCCAGGCCGCGCAATCTTGCTTGCTTCGTACTCATGCCACATCCCCGCTGCGCTCAGCGGAGGCCGTGCGCGAGGGACCATTGGTCAGCATCGCCACTTCCGCCAGCACAATCGGCAGCGTCCAGCCGCCGACGGCGGCGATGTAGCGGGGCTGCCAGCGCGGATCGAACTTGTCTTTAAAGGCGCGCAGACCCTGAAACCCGTAAAACTGTTCACCGCGCTCGTGCACCAGCTTGCCGACACGGGCGAAAAGTGAGGCGTATTTCGCCTCCTCCGCCAGACCCGCGAGAGGCGCCATGCCGAGATCGAAGCTCGTCAGCCCATGGGTCTGCGCCCAGAGCAAAATCTCCGTGAACAGGAAGTCCATCAGCCCGCCCGGCGTATCCGGCACATGGCGCATGAGATCAACGGCGCCGCGTTTGCGATCGGCGGTCAGCCAGATGTTGGCGAAGGCAACGATCCGACCGTGTATGCGCGCCACCGCGATGGCGTGGCGCGCGAGGTAATCAGGATCAAAAGCGCCGAGTGAGAACATCTTCTCGCGCCCGCCATGCGCGGCGAGCCACGCATCCGAGACCGGCCGCAGCGCCTCCCACAGCGCGGGCGCGTGCGGCGGCTCAAGCACCTCGAACACCGCCCCTTCCCGCTCGACAAAACGCCGCCGCGCCGAGCGCAGCTTCTGACGCGCCGAACCGGCGAGCGAAAAATCCTTCACGTCGACGATTGCGTTCTCGCCAATCTTTTCGACGCGAAAATTAAGATCAAGCAGATCAGGCAAAAGCTCCGGCGGCGCCGAATAAATCACGGGCCGCAGCGAAAGCCGCTCCGCTTCGGTGCGCAGCGCTATCAGCGCGCCGCGCCAATGTTGACGCTTACCAACTGGCGGTCCCATCGCGATCAAGCTGCCGCCGCGGCGCGCCGTCATCACCATAGCGTCGCCAGCGAACACGAAGCTCTTGTCGCCGGTGAAGGCGAGCTGCGCGTCGGGCAAAGCATCCTCAGCGTGCGCCATGATGATTTCGGCGCGCGCGATGTCTTCACTTGCTGCAGGCCGCGGCGCCCCGCGCGCACGGCTCAGCAAATACCGTTGCACGCCAACAACGCTGATCGCCGCCGCAGCAACCGCGAGCGCACGGCCCGGCCGTCCAAGATGCTCGCCCGTCAGCAGCGCCCACCACGGCGCCGCAGCGAAATCCGGCCGCTCGCCGGCCCATAACAATGCGCCCAACAACGCGATGCCGAACGCCGCCGCAATGCCAAGTGCAACGCGTGGATCAGGGACAAGATCGATAAGCCGTGAGTGGCGATAAAACGCGCGGCGCGAAATCAGCAGGCCCATCGTCGCGATGCCTGCCGTCACCGCCGCTGCGGTATGACCATGGCGAATGGCGGCGTAGAGGCAAACCGCCAGCATCAAAGTTGTGGTCGCCGCCCACGCCGCATCGATGCGCCGGCTTAAACCTGTGGCGAGCCCCATCAGCGCGACGCCGGCGATACTTGCGCTCAACTCGGGAAGTTCGTTGACGACACGCTCCAGCGCGCCAAGCCCGCGCAGCGGCGGCAGCGCCGGCGTTGCGACTGCAACGAGCGTGAACGCCCCTGCCGCGAACGCCAAGCCAGCAGCGATATGCGGCGCGGCTTCGAACAATCGCGCGCGCCAAGCCGGTTCGCCGCTATCGAGTTGCGCTGCTTCGCTCATGCGCCAAGCTTAGTTCGCTCCACGCCCAAGCACAAAACGGCCACGAGGCGAACCCGCGGCCGAGGCAAAAGCGTCCGACAATGGAATGGAGGTCGCGCTACGACCACCCTATCATCGCCACCCACAAAAAAAGCGGCCGCGGCGTTGCCCCACGGCCGCTCAGACTTGGGAGGGATGCGGCTGGCCCAGTAGCGCCAGCCGCATCTCGAAATTAGTACCGCACGCGGAGCGACGCCCCGATCACGCGGCCTTCGTTGAGCGGTGAGAAAGTCGGCGGCGCGTTGCCACCTACCCCGTCGCCGCCAAACAATGGCGAGTCAGGCAGCACGGTGTCGCCGCCCCACGTCGCTTCGTCGGTTAGGTTGTCGCCGTAGACTGCGAGCGACCAATTCGCGCCGTTGGGCGAATAGGTGAAGTTGGCATCGACGATATCCGCTTCAGCAAGGAAACCAGTGTTCGTGTCGTTATAAACCGACGCGTCGCGGTGATTGTAGCTAAGGCGGCTGGACAGGATGCCGCCGAAGATTTCCAGATCGTAGATCGCGGTGGCGCCATAGGTCCATTCCGCCAGACGCGGGATGAGCTGATCCAGGTCGCCGCCATTGACGATGCCGTTATTGTCCAGGTCCGCGGTGACTTCGTTGTATTCGCCATCCGTGTACCCGACCTGCACCGAAACCAGGAAGTTGTCGGTGAACGCCCAACGCGCCTCGAGTTCGGCGCCCTGAATCGTGGCCTCCCCAGCATTGACGATCACCTGCTGAACGCCCGCCGGGTCAGGAATGTTGGTTTCGCGCTGCATGTTGTCGATGGTGTTGTGGAACAGAGCGATGTTCATGCGGGCGCGGCCGTCCATGAAATCTTGCTTCCAGCCGATCTCGAACGAGTCTTGCTCTTCCGGATCGAATGCGCGCGGCGCACCCGATAAAACACCGGCGCCCGAACCAAGCGTCGTCGTGCGGAAGTTGACGCCGCCCGCACGGAAACCCTGCGCAAAGAATGCATAGATATTGGTGTCCGGATTGGGCTCCCATTGAACGCCGAGACGCGGCGAAAGGTCGGTCCAACTAAGGTCCAATGGCGCGTCTGAGAAGTTCAGCGTCTGCGTGTCAATATTGCCGCCGACCGTGAATTCGCCAGGCACCACAACGGCGCCGTCGAGATTGCTCGTCGATCCACGGATACGAGAGACTTGTGCTTCCTTCTCTTCCTGGGTGTAGCGCGCGCCAAGGCTCAATGTGAATTGATCGTTCAGGTGCCAGTCAAAATTGGCAAACGCAGCCTCGGTGGAGAAGGTGCCGTCGCCGCCGCCGACGCGGAAGACTGCGCCGCCGGCGATCGAGCGCTCTTCGACGTAGAACAGTGTTTGCTCAAACCAATAGAGACCGGCCGTCACATCAACAGGGCCGAACGTGCCAGCATAGCGCAGCTCGTTGCTCCACTGCTCTTGCAGGTTCACAGCACGGGAGTGGAAGCCGCTGCCCCCGGTTGCGTCAATGTCGCCTGACGAGTAGCCCTCATAGTCGCGCCAGCCGGCGATGTTGGTAATGGTGCCATCGCCAAACCCCACATCGACGTTCACCTCGAATATCGCCTGCTCCCAATCACCGACCGCGTAGCCGCGATTGTTGATGGAAAAGTCGAAGGTGCCTCGCTGATCTCGCCCGAAGCCATGGTTTTGCGAGGCGGGACCGTCACTTTCGCCATAGCCCTGCTCGACACGTAGGATCATGTCGACGTTCTCGTTCGGCGTTAGGCGCAACGCCGCGCGATAGATGTCAAGTTGCGAGGCGCCAAATTGCGAGCCGTCGAAATTGTTCTCGAACCAGCCTGCGTCATCTTGGTGATAAACAGCGAACTTGCCGCTCAGCACGCCCGGGGCGAGCGGCCCCGAAATTGATAAGTCCGCCGTCCATTCCGGACCGGTTTCGTAACTGGCTCCTGCGCTCACCCCGAACTCATCGCCGGGGGTGCTCGTACGGATCAGCACCGCGCCGCCTGTGACGTTGCGCCCATAAAGCGTGCCCTGCGGGCCGCGCAGCACTTCGATCGCTTCAAGGTCGAAGGTATCGACGACGATGCCGGCGTTGATGCCGTAATACATCCCATCGACGAACACCCCGACGGTCGGATCGACCGATGGGATGGAACTGTTGATACCGAGGCCCCGGATACCGAAGTTAGCGACGCCCGGCGCCGTTCCGATGTCTTCCAACTGCACGTTAGGGATTGTGTAAGTGAGGCTCGAAATGTCGTCGAAGTTCAGCGCTTCCAACGCTTCGGCGCTAAACGTCGTTAGCGCGCCTGGGACGTCTTGCGCCAACACGTCATCGCGCTTCGTGGCTGTGACAACGATTTCGTCGTCGGTAAGCACGTCAACTGCGCCTTGCGCCATTGCTGATGGCGTCAAAGCCAGCGCTCCGCCGATCAGGCCGAGTGCAAACACCGCGCTTGAGCGCAGATTGTTCCGATTGGTCATGTGTTCCCTCCCGCATCCCGGGGTCTTTTGCCCCGCCGTACACCAGTGTATGGATATGCAGCCAAGACCATAAAGCCAGGGAAACCTGGTGGGGCGGTTGTGTAACTACCGCTACGTGACCTAGACACCACGTTTTCGCCCTGCTGCGGCGCCCGGAGCGCAAATGACGGAAGAGCCCTCGCGACAAGTCGCCACCCCACTCGACGCCGCCGCTTGGGTGGAAGCCGCTTTCGACGCGCTGGCTGAAGGCGGAATCGAAGCGGTTCGGATCGACCCGCTGGCCAAGCAACTTGGCGTAACGCGCGGCAGTTTCTACTGGCACTTCACCGACCGCGCCGCGCTTCACACGGCCATGCTCAAGGAATGGCGGAAGCGTCAAAGCTACCAAGTCGCGACCCGCATCGAGAGCCGCACGTCCGCGCCGGAAGAACGGCTGAAGCAGACCTTAGCGTTGCCCCACTCGGGACCGCGCGCCGAACGCGCCGCTGCAATCGAACTGTCGATCCGTCTTTGGGCGCAGCGCGATGCAGAGGCGGCCAAGGCCGTCCGGCACATCGACCGCGTTCGCCTCAACTATTATGCCAAGCTCTTCGGCGAGATGGGCATTGCGCCCGCTGCCGCGCGAAAACGCGCGTTCATGTTTTACGCCGCTCTCATGGCTCAGGCGTTCATCTTCACTGACACCGATACCGACGTGAGCGGCGAACTCGCTGAAATGCTGCTCGGCGACTAGCGCTTAGCGAAGCTTCTCGACCTGGGCGTATTCAAGATCGACCGGCGTCTCGCGGCCGAAGATCATGACCGCAACCTTGAGACGGCCGCGCTCTTCATCGACTTCCGAAACCATGCCTTCGAAGCTCTGGAACGGGCCGTCGGAGACCTTCACCTTCTCACCAATCTCGAAATGGATCAGCTGACGCGGCTTTTGCGCGCCGACTTCAGCGACACGGCCCAAGATGCGTTCAACTTCGCGATCCGAAACCGGCTGCGGCTTGTTCTGCGTGCCGAGGAAGCCCGTCACCTTCGGTGTGTTTTTCACGAGGTGATAGGCTTGGTCGGTCATTTCCATCTTCACGAGCACGTAGCCCGGGAAGTGGCGATGCTGACGCACCTTCTTCGCACCGCGAACAATCTCGGTGACTTCCTCGGTCGGGACCTGGATGTCTTCGAATTGCTCTTCAAGACCTTGGCGGCCCGCTTGATCGCGAATGGCTTCAGCGACCTTCTGCTCGAAGTTCGAATAAGCGTGCACGATGTACCAGCGCGCTTTGCCGGCATAACGCGGCTGCGTCTTCGGCTCTTGCTGCTGCTGTTGTTCTTCGACCATCGGCTCAACCACCCAAACTGAAGCTCAAGACAAACTGCATGAACGTTCGAAGCAGCGTATCGACGAGAAAAAAGAAGATCGCGGCGGTGACGCCGAAGATGATCACCATGATGGTTGAGACCGTCACTTCTTGACGCGTCGCCCAGGTGACCTTGCGGCCCTCCGCGCGCACTTCGCCAAAGAACTTGAACGGACCGCCGCCTTTGCGCCGCGGTTCAGTTTCCGGTTCGGTTTGGTCCATCGACATTGCTGTTTCTATCTTCCCGTAACGCGCTTCAAATCGGACCGGACTGCCCCCGCCGCAAGGCGGGGATGGCAGGAGTTGAGGGACTCGAACCCACGACCCTCGGTTTTGGAGACCGATGCTCTACCAGCTGAGCTAAACTCCTAATCCGTTTCCCAGATACCGGCCCGCGTTCGGGGAAGTCCCGCCCGGCGGCCTGATTTTAGGGAAGGCAGCGTTCTAATCTGAGCATTGCCGCAGCGCAATGGGCGGCGGCGCAAGTTTGCTGCGGTTATGGACCGCCGGCGCCCTCGCCGGCAGGGCCGCGTTGGCGTCCGCATCCAAACGCCATTGCCCCCGCATCCCATGATCACCTCTGGGGGAGATTGCGCATGAATTGGGCCGGAACGGCAAAAGTCGCTGTTGTGGTTATTGGATGCGCGCTTGGGTTTCAATCCGCCGCGGCATGATTTGGTTGCCAGAGTTCGGCGTTGGCGCAGTCATCCTCACCAACTCCGATAGCGGCTCGCTGCTACGGTCTTCATTTCGCCGGCGCCTGCTCGAAGTCCTGTTCGATGGCCAGCCTATAGCGAGCGACAATCTCATCGCGTTTGCGCAGCGGGCGCGTGCGGGCAACGCTGAACGACGCGAGGAACTAGGCGGCGCCATCAATGGGGAAGCGGTGGCGCGACTTGTCTCACACTACCGCAGCACAGAGCTCGGAACTCTCGACGTGCGCCAAGAGAACGGCGCGACATGGTTCGACTTCGGGGGCTGGAGCAGCGAGATGGCGACGCGGCAAGACGAGAATGGCGTCACGTTCTTCACCATTACGCCCGGCGTCGAAGGCTATGAGTTCACCGCCGCGGAACAGGCGGGCCAGCGCCGCCTCGTCATCGGTGATGCGCAGCACGAATACGTCTTCGCCGAGCGTAGGCGCAGCTACCGCCTGCTGAACAATTGGTCTACGCCGCATAAGACAAAACGGCGGCGATTGCTCGCCGCCGCCTGCGTTGCCGTATTTGAAAGCGTGCTTATTCGCCGTCGAACAGCACTTCCCAGGTGTGGCCGTCCGGATCGGTGAAGTAGCCGGAATAGACACCATCTTCGTCCGAAGCTGCCACGATCTGCGCCCCTGCCTTTTGAGCTTGGCCCATCACTGTGTCGACTTCGCCTTTGCTGTCGGTGAAGTAGCTGATGATGGCCTCAATGGCGCCGCGCGACGCGGGGCGAGCGCCAACCTGTTCGGCGTATGACGCAAATTCCTCGCGCTGCAGCAGCACCAGATAGACGCCGTCGAGATCGAGCGCTGCGTGATCTTCGTCCTGTTCTTCGACAGCTAGACCCAGGCCGTCGCGGTAGAACGCAATCGACTTCTGCAGATCCTCGACTGGAATCGTTACGCATGAAATCGCTGCAGGCATCCTACCCTCCAAAATGTGACGCGAAGCGCGTCTTCGGGGGCCAGAAATGAATCGATTTGCCGCCTGTTACAAGGCGCATCAGCGCCCGACGACGACCTCTCCACCGCCAAGCACACGGCGGTTGATTTCGCCTTCAACATGACGCACGCGCACGTCGCCGCCGCCTAAAATTACCGCGTCGAGATTTTCAGCAGTGCCGCCGTGTGAAACATCACCACCGCCGGCAATCACGACACTGAGCGATGTCGCATGGCCATCGCGAATGATGACATCGCCCGAGCCTTGGATCGCAATCGACGTCGGCCCGTCTACGCTTGCGGCGGTAACGTCGCCCGAGCCCGCCACCGATAGCGTCAACCCGTTATGCACGGCGCCGAGAACCACATCGCCGCTGCCGGCGATCGCAACACTCGCCTGCCCGGCTTCATAAAGCCGGACGTCCTGCGATCCCGAAATCGCAATCTCCGCCTCGCCCTCGACGCGAACGATATCAGCGTCGCCGCAGCCATCGAGTCGAATGTCCAGCGCCTGCGCTGGTGCAACGTGCATGCGCACCGCCCCGCTGGCCGCAATCACAGCATTTTGCGGCACGCGCAATTCAATCACCGGCAAAGCGGCGCCGCTGAGACGGCCGAGGCGCGTGGTCTCCACCTCAAACTCATTGCCGCCAATCACCCGGCAGCCCCGGATTTGGCGGCGCATTTTTCCATCAACGATAAGCCTGCGGCGGGACACGCGATAATCCGGCGCTGGGGTCGCGCCGGCGTTCACCCAGCCAATCGCGACATCTGTCCGGTTCTCAGGAATGACGCGCACGAACGCCGCGACATCGCGCAGCTGAACTTCGGTTGCGTTGCGAAAGCGGGTGAGCGTCCGCGCGTGCGCCGCCGGAGCATCCGCAACTGGAGCGGGGGGCGTTTGAGCCCATCCGGGCGTCGCCAACACGAGCGCGGCGAAGGCAGCTGCGCGGCAAGCTTCTACTAGACGCATGTCGACAGGCCCTCCTCGGACCATGATCCTCTGCCTGCCAAGATGCGCCCGGCAAAGTGTTTAGATGCGGCGGCTCCGGGTTTTCGCCAATGAGGCGAAAGTCTCCGTCAAATCAGACACTAAGCTGTGTCTTTCTCGCATCGTCGGCCGTTAATTATGAACCGCGGTGGCGTGAGCAATTGCAGGCCCAAACCCCGAGGCGCATTTGTCCCGCACCCAGAACGGGTGATCACTAAGGGGTTTATACCTATGCGTAACTGGATCATCGGCGCCGCGGCCATCTTGGCCGTTGCGGTGCCGAGCGTCGCCGCAGCCCAAACGGGCTACGCTGGCGTCAACTACGGCAACGTAGACGCCGGCGGCGGCAACGACGACGACTTCTACGGTCTCGAAGGCGCTGTGGCTTTCGCTGGCTCGGGCTCGATCGTTTTCGAAGTCGACGCTGCTGTCGTCGATGGCGATGACTCGGACACGGCCTACGGCCTCACCGGCCATGTCTACAGCCGCAATGACAGCCACCTCTTCGGCGGCTTCATCGGCGTCGCAGATTCCAACGACAGCACCACTTGGGTCGCTGGCCTGGAAGCCAACAAGTACTTCACGAACTGGACGCTCGCTGGCGCCGTCTTTTACGGCAACAACGACGATGCAGAGACGGACGGTTACGGCGTCAATGTCGAAGCTCGTGCGTTCATCAGCGACAACTTCCGCCTGAACGCCAACGTTGGCTACGCCAGCGTCGACGCCGGCGCGGGCGATGACGACGCAACGCTTTACGGCGTTGGCGGCGAATACCAATTCGCTTCTTACCCGATCTCGATCGTTGCTGGTTACAGCACGGCTGATTTCGACGGCGGCGATGTCGACACTCTGTCGGTCGGCGTTCGCTACAATTGGGGTGGCACGCTGCGCGATCGCGATCGCAGCGGCGCAAGCCAAGCCAGCCTCACCAGCGTCGGCTCGGTGTTCTAAACAATACCTACACCTTCGTAGGGCAACGCAAACTCAGCGCCCCGGCAGCAATGCCGGGGCGCTTTTCTTTGCCCGGCGCCGCGGCCGTTGCGGGATCGCCACAGATCCACAGAAGCGCGAGGCGCAAAAGCTGGCGCAATAAAGTTTTAACCACGACCGCGGCAGGTGACGGCGGACGGTGGCGGCCTGCGGGGGTCGAGCCCACTGCACCAACGAAGGATACACTAAATGAAGAAGCTTCTTCTGGGCGCCGCCGCCGCTCTTGCCGTGGCCGCTCCGGGCATCGCCGCCGCTGACACGTCAGGCAACATCGACTTCAGCCTCGGCGCCACCGAATATGATGGCGGCGGCGAGTTCGACCAAACCAATCTCGGCGGCGCCGTGCAGTTCGACACCGGCTCCAGCTGGACCGTCCAACTTGACGGCCGCACCTCGAACGTCGAGTTCGACGGCAGCGGCGGCACGAACAGCAACAGCTACGCAGCAGTTCACGCGACCACCAACGGCGGCGCCTGGGACTTCGGCGGCTGGGCTGGCCTTGTCAGCTATTACGGCACCGGCGGCTGGACCATCGGCGGCGAAACCCGCACCAGCTTTGGCAACTTCTCAGTCCAAGGCTCGCTGGGTTACTCGTCGGTCGACTCCTTCACCGACATCGAAACCATGAGCTACCAAGTTGGCGGCGCCTACTTCTTCAGCCCCAACTTCGCGATCAACGCCAACGTTGCGCGTCATGACGTCGATGCAGGCTCCAGCGATATCGAAATGACGGATCTCGGCGTTGGCGCAGCTTACGGCTTCGGCAACGGCTTCGAAGTGTACGGCGGCTATGTGAGCTCAGACATCGACTTCTCTGGCTCAAGCGTTGAAGCAGACACATGGAATCTTGGTCTGCGCTATCACTTCAACGGTGGTTCGCTGCAAGACAACGCCAACGACGGTGCAAGCTGGTCTGGCGTGCGCGTGATCTCTGACGCGCTTGGCCGTCTCAGCTAATCGCGGCTAACATCGCTTAAACGGCAGGGCCGCTCCTTCGGGGGCGGCCCGTTTCGTTTGAGCTCAGCCACGCAATACGCAGCGATCTCGCCCGCAGGATTATTGCCTCGTTCACGTGCCGTGACATGCGCGCCACAGCGCGAAGGATCTGTGCTGCATTCACCGCGCTCAACGCTTGGGCGTAAGGTGTCGCGCCCTTACGTTCGCCGGACGCCAGAGTCGGCTCGACCGAAGAAGGACCATTACACATGAAGAAGTATTTGCTCGGCGCTGCTGCGGCGCTCGCTATTGCCGCCCCCGGTGTGGCGTCGGCTCAATCCGGTTTTGTGGACCTCGGCTACTCCTCCACTGATGTAGGCTCCACCGAAATCGATGCGTGGACTTTCGGTGGCGCATATGCCTGGGGCGGTGACGGCTCGTTGGGCTTCCAAGTAGATGGCGTGTTTGGCAGCCATGAATACGATGGTGGCCCGGAAGTCGACACGTACAATATCGGCGGCCACCTGTTCACCCGCAACGACACCCATCTGATCGGCGGCTTTGTGAGCGTCGGCAACACCGACTTCAGCATCGGTGAGTACGACTATTACACCGTTGGCCTAGAGGGCGCTTACTACATGTCGCGCACGACGTTGAACGGCGTTTTAAGCTACTCGGATTCTGAAGATTTCGAGTCCGACGCCACGGCGCTCGATGTTGGCGCCACGCACTTCGCCACCGACAACTTCTCGTTCAGCGGCACTTTGGGCTTTGGCGAAATTGCTGACCTCGACTTTCTGACGCTCGGCGTTGGCGCCGAATACCAGTTCTCAGGCGCGCCGATCAGCCTCTACGGCGGCTACACAACAACCGATTACGACGTCTTTGACGCCGACACGCTCTCTGTTGGCGTTCGCTGGAACTTCGGCGGCACGCTGCTCGAGCGCGATCGCTCGGGCGCCAGCCTGGCGCGCAACGCCGGCTTCGGCCGCTTGGGCGCGATCCTCTAAGCATCCGATCCTGCGTAAATAGGAAGAGCCCTGGGCTTCGGCCTGGGCTCTTTTTGTTTGCGGCTCTAGTCGAGCGAAATGCCCGCCTGCTCCAGCACCCGCCGCGCCGGATCAAGCGCCGCGCCATACTTGGCAAAGCGCCCGACGGCCTGATTGTTCATCGCCTGGCGAACTTGGCGCGCACTCGGCGTCGAAACGCCCGCCGCGTTTTCGTGGAACGATAGCGCCCGCTCATCCCAACTCAGGCCGCAGAACGCCAACAACTCACGCGTGCGCGCCTCTTGGTTGGCGACGAGATCCTCGTATTGCAACACCAGGAAACGATCCGGCGGCAAGATCTCGCGCCAATGCGCAATTAGCCGGTCGAACACAACAAACTTCTGCGCCGCCCATGTGAGATCATAGACGTAGTCAAAGTAGCGATCGTCGAACGGAAATATCTGCTTGTAGTTGCTGAGCACCGAATCCAGCGGGCGCCTGCGCATGCAAACGATCCGTGCGTTCGGCAGCGCGCGAAGAATGGTCGCCGCCAGATAAAAATTGCTGGGCGCTTTATCGACAAAACGCGGCGTCGCGCCTGTGAGCGGCCGCGTGCTCTCGATATAACTTGAGCCGAGGCGTGCAAAGTCCACGCCGCCAACGCGCGCGAGCATGTCGGTGTCCAAAGTCGCCGGCGTCGCCGAGCTCGAATAAAGCTTCAGCAACTGAAGGAAATTCCCGATCTCTCCCGCCGACATCACATCCGGATGGCTTGAGAGAATGCGGTCAGCGAGCGTCGTCCCCGAGCGCGGCAGGCCGGTGATAAAGATCGGATCGGCGGCCGCATGCCCCTCGCCCGCCGGCAACTCCGCGGCCTTCGCGGCAAGCGCCAGCGCCTCGTCATGTGCCTGCTTATAGGGCGAACGTTGCCGCCGCGTCTGCTTGGCGCGCGTCAGCCAATGGAACGACTTCTGCGTATCGCCAAAATCTTCGTACGTCTTCGCCAGCGCATGTCCCAGATGCAACCAGCGCCAACCATCGCTGTCCGGCATCGTAATCTGGCGTTCGAGTTCGCCAATTTGGTTGGACGCGATGTTTTGTTTCGTCAGTTGTATCAGCGCATGACGCGCCCTGTAGTTCAGCGGCTCCGCCTTCAGCGCCGCCTCATACTGCGCCGCCGCTTCATCGAAGCGGCCCATATACTCAAGCGTCTGCCCAAGCTCGAACAGGTAATGCGTGTGGCTCGCGTTGACGCGCACAAGACTCTGCAACTGCGTCAGCGCCGAGGCGTAGTCACCGCCGATGCGATACGCCATCGCCGCACCGTAGAGCGCTCGCTCATCATTTGGGTTTTCGCGCACTGCCCGCCCAGCAACGTCGCGCATGGCGCCGAACCGGCGGACCAGCTTCTCGATCTCGGCCTCGTTCGGCATCAGACGTATCTGCGCCGCGCCTAGTTGCGTTTGCTTGCGGGCTTTGGACCAACCGTCGCCCGGCGCATCTCTCGCGGATCATACATCGCGACATGGCCACAGCCGCGGCACTTCAAACTCTGCGGCGCTTGGATGTTGAGCGCTTCGCCCTCTTCAACCGGACGGTCGAGCACGCGAAAGCCTTTGTCGCAGCTCTTGCAGAACACGATGAGGTATTTCTTTCCCTTCTCGGGCAGCGGCATTGTCAAACTCCTGTGCGCGCGAACTTAGCGGACGGCTCGCCGCGATGCACGCAGCTCTTGCCGCAGGCGAATGCACAAACGGTCTTGACGAAACAAATGCGCTCGACGTATTTAACGCATACGTTAAATACAAATGCAGACCGAAGATCATCTCTCCGCGACCCTGTTCGCCCTCGCCGACCCGACGCGCCGCGCGATCCTTGAGCGGCTTTCGCGCGGCGAGGCGACGGTCAACGAGATCGCCGCACCGTTCGAGATTTCACTGCCGGCGGTGTCGCGGCATCTGAAGGTGCTTGAAGGCGCCGGCCTCATCTCGCGCGGCCGCGACGCCCAGTGGCGCCCCTGCCGCTTGGAAACCGCTTCGCTCAAGGGCGTTGACGATTGGCTCGCCTACTATCGCCGCTTCTGGACCGGAAGCTTCGACAAGATGGACGCCTACATCGCCACGCTGAAAGACAAGAAGGAAAAAAAATGAGCGCCCAACTCGCGGACGACGAGCTGCTGATCACGCGCGATTTCGACGCGCCCGCTTCGTTGCTCTTCACGCTATGGAGTGATCCCCATCACTTCCGCCACTGGATGGGGCCCGAGGGTTTCGACTGCCCAGAAGTCGAGATCGATTTCCGCGTCGGCGGCAGATATCGCGGCATGATCCGCTCCAAGGATCACGGCGATAACTGGTTCGGCGGCGAATACCGCGAGATCGAGCGCCCAACGCGCCTCGTCTTCACTTGGAAGTGGGACACAGGCCCCTCCGGCGAAGTCGAAACGCTCGTCACCATCACCTTCCGCGAACACGGAGATGGCATGACCACCATGACCTTCCACCAATCGCCGTTCATCAGCGTCGCCCGCCGCGACAGCCACATCGGCGGCTGGAATTCTCTCTTCAACAAACTGGCGGTCTACGCGGCCGAACAACAAGCAAAATAATCCAAGGAGAAAGACAATGCCCAAATTCATGGCGCTCTATGTCGGCTCGCCGGACGCATTTACGCGCTCAAGCTGGGCCAAGCTCGACGACTCGGCCCGCAAACAGCGCGAAATCGCCGGCATGACGGCCTGGGGCGAGTGGCAAGAGAAGAACAAGGACTTGATGGCCGATGCGGGCAGCCCGCTCGGTAAGACGAAGCGCGTCGATGGCAAAGGCGTGAGCGACACTTCCAATAATGTCGCTGGCTACATCATCATCGAGGCAGACTCGCACGATGCGGCGGCGAAGCTCTTCCTGAGCCATCCGCATTTTGCGGTCTTCCCCGGCGACGCCGTCGAGATCATGCCGTGCAATCCAATGCCACGCCTGGAGGACATCCAATGATCACCATTTCCGCCTTTGAATGGGCGCCTGACTTTGCGCAGGGCCAAGTGCGCGATCTGCGCGCGCGTTGGGCGCTCGAAGAGGCGGGCCTGCCGTATCGCTCGCGCCTGCTGGCGCAGGGCGATCAGAATAGGCCTGAGTACCGCGCGATGCAGCCCTTCGGCCAAGTGCCGATCTTCGAAGAGAACGGCTTTGTGTTGTTCGAGAGCGGCGCGATCGTGTTGCATATCGCCGAGCGCAGCGAAGCGCTGCTGCCGAAGGACGCCGCCGCCCGCGCACGCGCCGCCCAATGGGTGATCGCGGCGCTGAACTCGATCGAGCCTTTCTTGATGCAAGTCGCCGCGATCGATCTCTTCTACAGGGACGAAGAGTGGGCGAAGCTCCGCCGCCCGGGCGCTGCCGAGTTCGCGCAACGCCGTCTTGGCGGCCTCTCCAATGCGCTTGGCGACAAGCCCTATCTGGATGGCGACCGCTTCACCGCCGGCGATCTCCTCATGACGACCGTGCTGCGCATCTTGCCCGAACTCACCAACGAGCACGCGAATCTCGCCGCACTCGTCGAACGCTGCACCGCGCGCCCCGCGTTCCAGCGCGCGCTGGCCGCTCAACTCGGGGATTTCAAGCAGCAGGCGCCATAAGCACTCAGCGCCGGGATCATGTGTCCCGGCGCGCTAGGCTTTCGCCGGACGCGCCGGAATGGTTACACCACGCTGCATCGCCGGCCGCGCAAGCGCGCGCTCTAGCCAGGCCGGCAAGTTCTTCAGCTTGTCGAACTCAACCAGCTCGCGCGCGTCATAAAAGCCAATGAGATTCCGCACCGGTCCGATCATCGCGATATCGGCGATCGTATACTCATCGCCCATGACCCATGCGCGGTCCGTGAGGCGCCAATCCATCACGCGGAGCAAACGCATAGTCTCGGCGCGATAGCGTTCGAGCGGCCGCTTATCTTCGATCTCGCGCCCCGCGAATTTATGGAAGTAACCAAGCTGGCCGAATATCGGACCAATCCCGGCCATCTGGAAAAACAACCACTGGATGGTTTCGTATCGCCGCGCCGCATCGACCGGCAGCAGCCGCCCCGCCTTCTCCGCGAGGTAGAGCAGAATCGCACCAGACTCAAAAAGCGGCAGCGGCCGCCCGCCCGGTCCATTCGGATCGATAATCGCTGGAATTTTGCCGTACGGGTTCAGCGATAGAAACTCAGGCGTCTTTTGATCGTCCTTCCCGAAGTCGATCAGATGCGCCTCGTACGGCAGCCCCAATTCTTCCAGCGCGATCGATACCTTCACGCCATTCGGCGTCGTCAGCGAATAGAGCTGAATACGATCAGGAAACTGCGCCGGCCAACGCTGCGAAATCGGAAAAGCTGAAAGATCAGTCATTCACCGCATGTAGGTTTTGCACACGCCCGCTTCCAGACATTTACAAAAAGAGCGGCCCCGAAATGCCAGAAGCGGCTCTTATCGCACCGGCGCGCGGATCGTGAAGCGCGCGCCACTGACACTTTCAATGCTCAACGCACCGCCGATTTTCGCTGCCATCATGCGCACCAGCTTCATTCCAAAGCCGGGCGCAGAATCGTAGTCAACCGGCAACCCGACGCCATCGTCCGCGACGGAAATCCACCACTCGCCATCGGCGCATTTCAGCGTCACGAAAATCGTGCCGCTCGTTTCATTTGGAAATGCATGCCGCAATGCGTTGACGACCAATTCGTTGACCGCGAGCACAATTGGCTGCGCCGTCGCGATCCGGCTTTCGATTTGTTCGGCCTCGACCAGAACTTTTACCCGCAAAGGATCGCCGGCCATCGCGTGCAATGACGCGCACATGGTCTCGATCAGTCCACCAAGATTCACGGCGTCGGCGCCGCCGTTGAGCTGCAACGCGTCGTGCATCCGGGCGACGGCCTGAATGCGCGCGGTAGCCGTGTGCAACGCAGCGCGGGCGCTTGCACTTGTTTCTCGGCGTTCTTGCATGCCCATCAGACTGGCCACGATCTGAAGACTGTTTTTGATCCGGTGGTCGCCTTCACGGAGCGCCAATTCATGACGCGCGGCCAATTCCTTGGCCTCCGCGCACAGCCTGCGGAGGCGCGCGTTTTCGGCCAGGACCGCCCTCAACACGGGAGGCGCGCCCAGCGCGGGCGCTTCGGGCTCGAAGCAATTTTGCTGCACAACATTCTCCAGTCCCAAGGAACAAACGGCCTTTTTGGACAGGAGTCTGTGCGCCAACCGACTCATTGCTCAATCGCGCTAGATTCGGGGCGCCGGCCCACCTTCCGAGGCGCTTTCGAACGGGTGCTCACCAAATAGCGCGCGATATTCGGTCGCGACCGACTCGTAACACTCGCAGGCGGCGTCCTCCAGGCCGACGCGGTCAAGGATGGTAATTCGCCCGTGCTGATAGCGGATGACGCCAGCCTTCTGCAGCGTTCCTGCGGCAATGCTTACGGTCGAGCGCCGCACGCCCAGCATGACAGCGATGAGATCTTGCGTGAGAGACAGCTGCGCGACGCCGCTGCGATCGTGCGCGGCGAGCAGCCAGCGGGCGAGGCGTTGCCCAAGGTCATGGTGCGCATTGCACGCGGCCGTTTGCGCCACCTGGACGTGAAAGACGTGGGTGTACCGCAACAGCAAATCCCGCAGGCGCGGCGCGTGCAAGATAACATCCTTCAGCGCCGCCACGCCTATTCGATAAGCGCCACCGCCGGTCTGGCACATGGTCTCGCTGTAGGAATTCGTCGCACCGAGTATGACAGAAGCGCCAGCAGCGCCCTCCGCGCCAATCAGCCCGATCTCAAGCGGGGCGCCATCGGAAAGCATCGTGAGCACCGAGATGAAGCCGCTCTCGACAAAGAACACACTCTCGATTGGCTCGCCGGCGCGATGCAATGACTCCCCAAGCGAGAGCTCGACGCGGTGCAATTTGCCGTCAATCAACGCGAACTCTGCCGCGGGCAAAGCCGCGAGAATTCGATTTCGAACGCTCTTTTGTAATCGGTGAGGCATGTGTGGCTCCGCAGGCGGGAGCATGAGCATCTCTCAGTCGGCCCTACGCCGAGGCAGGGAAGCCGATACAGGGACAATGCACGAACCGGCATTATGGGGCCAGGAATTGCATCCACAACGGGGGCTAAAATGCGCCGGGGCGTCAGTTAATGTGTGCGATGTCGTACACATTAAAGCGCTCACGTAACAAAACGGCCCCTTCGATAGTCGAAGAGGCCGCTCTCGTGAATAGAGCCCCCCGGCTCCAGCAACGTGACTAAATCTGCCGCGCAACCGCGTCGGTACGACGCCGCACACGCATCGCGCCCTATCCACCGGAATAACGACTGCGCTCCGGCAAACAAAAGGGCCGCCCTTTCGAGCGGCCCTTTAACTGGGATCGCGGACCTTCAGGTCCGCATGCGGGTCTGAAGACCCGCGGTCCTTAAGCGCGGAGTTTCGCCAGCACTTCGGCGCTGACCGCCTTCGGCACTTCTTCGTAATGGTCAAATTCCATCACGTAGGACGCGCGGCCCTGCGAGAATGAGCGCAGCGTGTTCACGTAGCCGAACATGTTCGCCAGCGGGACCATCGCGTTGATGATCGTCGCATTGCCGCGCATGTCTTGGCCCAGGATCATGCCACGACGTGAGTTCAGATCGCCGATGACCGAGCCGACGTAATCTTCAGGGCTCGTGACTTCGACCTTCATGATCGGCTCAAGCAGACGCGCATCGCCCTTTTCCTTCAGTTCGCGGAACGCAGCTTGAGCCGCGATCTGGAACGTCAGGACGTTGGAGTCGACGTCGTGGTACTTGCCGTCGACCAAGCGCGCCGTCACGTCGATCACCGGAAAGCCGGCCAGCAGGCCGTTTTCCTTGGCCATGTTGAGGCCCTTCTCGACGCCCGGAATGTATTCGCGCGGGACGTTGCCGCCGATGATCTTGTTTTCGAACTTGAAGCCCGAACCCGGCTCGCCCGGCTCGAACTCGATCTTCACTTCGGCGAACTGGCCTGAACCACCGGTTTGCTTCTTGTGTGTGTAGGTGATGGTCGCGGCGCGGCCGAGCTTCTCGCGGTACGCAACCTGCGGCGCGCCCACGCTGGCTTCGACTTTATAGGTGCGGCGCAAGATGTCGATTTTGATGTCCAAGTGAAGTTCGCCCATCCCTTTGAGGATGGTCTGACCCGACTCTGGATCGGTCGACACGCGGAAGGACGGATCTTCAGCCGCAAGCTTCGCCAGTGCGACACCGAGCTTCTCCTGGTCGGCCTTCGACTTCGGCTCAACGGCCACTTCGATAACCGGCTCCGGGAAGATCATGCGCTCAAGAATGACAGGCTTTTGCGGGTCGCAAAGCGTGTCACCGGTGCGCACTTCTTTGAGGCCCGCGAGCGCGACGATGTCGCCAGCATAGGCTTCCTTGATGTCTTCGCGGTTGTTCGCGTGCATCAGCAGCATGCGGCCGGCGCGCTCTTTCTTGTCGCGCGTCGAGTTCAGCAGCGCGTCACCAGCATTCAGCACGCCAGAATAGATGCGGCAGAACGTGATCGTGCCCACGAAGGGATCGTCCATGATCTTGAACGCGAGCAGCGAAAGCGGCTCGGTATCGCTCGACGGACGCGTCAGTTCTTTTTCCGGATCGTCCATGTCGACGCCCTTGATCGCCGGGCGATCGAGCGGGTTCGGCAGATAGTCGACGACGGCGTCGAGCAGCGGCTGCACGCCTTTGTTCTTGAACGCCGAGCCCAGCAGCATCGGATACCAAGCGGCTTTCAGCACTGCGAGGCGGATCAGACGCTTCAGCGTCGCAATGTCCGGCTCGTTTCCGTCGAGGTATTCGGCCATGACGTCGTCGTCCATTTCGACGGCGGCTTCCACGAGCGCGGCGCGATACTCGATCGCCTTCTCTTTCAGGTCATCAGGAATTTCGACGATATCGAACTTCGCGCCGAGCGCCTCATCCTTCCAGATAACCGCGTTCATCTCGACCAGATCGACCAGGCCTTTGAAGCCAGACTCGACGCCAATCGGCAGTTGCAGCGGCACCGGACGCGCGCCGAGGCGCTTCTTGATGTCTTCGACGCACATGTAAAAATCGGCGCCGGTCTTATCCATCTTGTTGGCGAAGATGATGCGCGGAACCTTGTACTTGTCGCCTTGGCGCCAAACGGTTTCGGTCTGCGGCTCAACGCCTTGGTTGCCGTCGAGCACGACGACGGCGCCATCGAGCACGCGCAGCGAGCGTTCAACTTCGATG
>JANPCV010000134.1:0-1614 GCA_031431115.1 Caulobacteraceae bacterium | reverse complement strand
GCGCCGATCTTGTCAGCAAGGTCTCGAACGGGATTGACGCCAAGGTGTGAGTAGCGGTGCGTGGTCGCCGCCTGCGAGTGACCAAGCGCCTTGCCGATAAGAAGAAGGCTCGCACCACCTGCCGCGCCGAAGCTTGCGAATGAGTGTCTCAGATCGTGCAGACGCAACCCTGGTAGGTTGGCGCGCGTGCGGACGCGCTCCCACGCCTTCCCGAGGCTTGCGCCGCATCCTTGCTCTGAATTTGTAGGGGCAGGATACACTAGCGGTCCGACGCGCGGACGGTCTGCGATGATTTGTGCGGCGGGCGCGCTCAACACAATGTACTTGCGGCCCTCCGAGCCGCCCGACTTATGACGGCCCGCGCGGAGCGTAAGCAAGCCTCGCTCGAGATCTACTTCGCTCCAGGACAAGTCGGCGATTTCGCTCCGTCGCGCACCAGTCAGCAACAGAACGCGGATGACATCGCCGTGGGCTGGCAAGAGCGCGCCCTCGCTTTCCATTGTGGTCAGCGTATCCAAGAGATGGGCGGCTTCGGCTTCGCTCAAGAAGCGCTCAGAACGATTGTTTGGTAGTTTCTTGTCGCGCGCGACCGGATTTGTCGCGATGATTTCTTGATCCACCGCCCAACCTAGGCAAGCGCTTAACGACATGATCGCGCTACGCGCGATGCCCGGACCACCTGTCACTATGGCGCGCCCGCGCCAGCCGGTCTTTTCGTCTAGCGCCGTCTTGCCGGTGGCAATGGCGCGTTGCGCACTTTCGATGTCGCCTTTCGTCAGAGAGCGCACCAGCACTTTGCCGAGTAGGGGCACGATATGGCGGCGCAGTTTTCGGGCGTCAGTCTGCCAGCTGCTTTCGCGTTTGTTCGGGGCCGCGTCGCGGCCTTCAATGAGCCAACGCTCAATCAACTCGGCAAGGGTGATGGCGCGGCGACGCTCGTCTTTGGCCGCGAGATTGGCAGCTTTCTGCTCAGCTGCGGGATCGCGCCTTTCTGCGACCGCGCCGGCGAGCGCCAGCGCACGGTCGCGGGCTTGTTCGGTCGTGACCGCGCCGAGCGCCCCCAACGTGATGACCTTCTGCACGCCGCCGGCTCGATAAAAGAAGCGAAACACTGCCCGGCCCGACGTCGGGACGCGGACGTGAAAGCCCTTGATCTCGGTGTCCCAGACTTCGACGGGCGGCTTTCCCTTGGCCGGCGGCTGGATTGTTTCCACAGCCCGTTTCGAAAGGCGCTTTACCACCGTCGCCATGTCCGCCTCAGAGGGCTGCTACCTAGGTTGCTACCCAGGAAGCAAATAGGTAGCAGGATGGCGGGAAATAGCAAGAAACGGCAGGTGCATCCTGTGAGCAAAAATGCCATAAATAAAGGAAAAAGTTGCCCTACTTGTGAAGGGTTAGGGGCGTGGCGTGAAGCCTCGGGGGCCGTTTTCCCTTGGGTTCATAACCCCAAGGTAGGTGGTTCAAGTCCACCCGCCACCACCACTTTCCCGTTAGAATGAAGACCCGCTGGTGCGGATTGGGTGTTCGAAGCTGAGGCCGAGGACAGCGCGTTTGCGGGAGCGGTCGGATTTCCGCGGCGCACTGGGCGTGCGGCCCTGCATCAAATCCTGCAAT
>JANPCV010000133.1:0-12082 GCA_031431115.1 Caulobacteraceae bacterium | reverse complement strand
GCAGCGCGGATCAAACGAGAACACCAATGGGCTGCTGCGCCAGTATTTTCCGAAAGGAACGGACTTAGCGCCGCACTCGCAAGCAAAGCTCAATCGCATCGCCCGTGAGCTCAACGAGCGGCCAAGAAAAACGCTGGACTTTCAGACCCCGGCAGAGCGATTTAGCGAGTGTGTTGCATCGACCCGTTGAGAGCGCCGATCGACCGAGCCACTCGCTGAAATGGTCGCTACGTCTGGCGCTGGCCGAGGCTGTCGTCTAATCGCAGCTGAGAAGGCGCAACCCATAGCACTTGGTGTGCGACCGCGTACCGACGCGCGGCGCGGTATAGCGCAGCCTTCCCAATGTTTTACCGCATCGAAATTCTCAAAGGCCAAGTTAGGCAGGTCATCTCCACCCATTACAGGTCCGGCGTTGGGCTGGCGGAGGTTGAGGTGTTCGCTGAAGGCGAGCGTAAGCTTCATGATGGCGATGGCTTCCGCCTATGCGATCTGCATACCAGTGAACTCATTGAAGTTGGTGCTGTGGAGGTTCCGCATTTGGAGCAACGAGAGCAGGAGGTCTTGGAGCGACACAATCACGCCGCTCTCGTCGCGCAATTGAAGGCCTCCAGCGCCGTGATCCCTCCCAGCGTCTCCGACTAACGCAAAGTGAAGCGCGCCCGCCGATGCGGAGCAATGGCGTGCTGCTAGTGCCGATTGTTTGAATCGCAGTTTCGGCTTGCTACATTTGCTCTAGACCGCGACGCGTTGAACGCCATCCAGATAGATGGACAAATCACCCACCGATTTGCGAGATGCGACAGCATCGTCGCTATTGGCCGCCTCTTCGAGGGCGGCCCCGATGTCCGTGATGGCTTGGAATCCATAGGCGCCGCCCGAACCCCTCATATTGTGAGCCAAAAGCGCGACTGTCTCGAAATCGACGCGATCCAACGCATCCGTCAGCGCGGTGACATTCTGCCTGCAGTTCAGCAGATAGGCAGGAATACGGTCGGCGATTTTTTGGCTGACCCGCAGGCGGGCCGCGCTCTTCTGGTCGCTGTCCGTCCTTGATGATGGAAGAGCGACATTGGAATTCTCTCTGATCGCTTGTAGCAGCACTTCCTGCTTGATGGGTTTTGTCAAAAACGCCGTGCACCCTGCCGCCAGACACATTTCTCGATCGCCCTTCAAGGCGGATGCTGTGAGCGCGACGATTGGTGTGGGCGCCCGGTTGTTCGCCAATTCCCATGCTCGAATTTTGCGTGTCGCGGTCAGCCCATCCATGACCGGCATCTGCCGGTCCATGAGGACAAGGTCATAGTGTCCCACGGCGAACATTTCACAGGCGATGGCGCCGGTGCCCGCGATTTCAAGTCGGTAGGGCGTGTCCTCCAAATAGGCCTCCGTGATGAGGCAATTGTCGGGAGAGTCTTCCGCCAGAAGAATTCGCAACGCCGGCAATGGCTGCTCGGATATCGGGTCGATGATCATGATCGCCCGCTGCGAGGCGCCGGCCCAAATCTCGAATGGCACGAGGAGTGAAAACACGCTTCCTTTATCGACGACGCTTTCGGCCCAGATGCGTCCCCCCATCAGCTCCACCAGGCGCTTGGAGATTGTGAGCCCGAGCCCCGAGCCCCCGAACCTGCGGGTAGTGGAGGAGTCGGCTTGCGTGAAGCGTTCAAATACCCGGCCCAACTTTTCACCGGGGATGCCAATGCCGGTGTCTGTGACCGTAAACTGCAGCACGGGTGGGATGGAGATCGCGCCGTCTAGCGCCACGCGCAGAGACACCTCTCCGGATTCCGTGAACTTGACGGCGTTGCCGATCAAATTGAGCAGCACCTGTCGCAGCCGCGTCGGGTCGCCGAGCAGATCGGTCGGAACATTTGGCGCGATCTCCCACACTAGGGTCAGCCCTTTTTCATGGGCTCGTCCCGCCACCATCTCGATCACCTTCTCCAAGTGATCGTTCAACGCAAAGCCAGTGCGCTCCAGTTCAAGTTGGGATGCTTCGACCTTAGAGAGATCGAGGATGTCGTTGATGAGGTTGAGCAGGTTGTCGCCAGCGCGTCGGAATACCTGCACATACTTGTCTTGCTCGGGGGTGAGCGAGGTCTTCGCGAGCAGGTCCGCGATGCCCATGATCGCATTCATCGGCGTTCGAATCTCATGGCTCATGCTCGCCAGGAAGTCTGACTTGGTGCGGCTGGCGCTCTCGGCGGCGGCTTTCGCCTGTTTCAGCTCTATCTCGACCCGTTTACGCTCGGTGACGTCGCGCGCGGCGGCGAACACGCCCTGGAGCGTGCGGTCTCGATCGTAGAATGTAGTCGCGTTGTACGACACGACGGTCTTGGTCCCGTCCCTGGCGCGCGCCGTCAGTTCATAGTCGGTGACTTTCTTTTCGCTGAGCACCAGTTTGATTGCAGCTTCGGCTCGTTCTGGATCGGTGAAGAAGCCCCTGAACGGTGCGCCGATCAGCTCGTCACGTGTGCTGCCGGTGAGCGCTTCCATCTGCTTATTGACGTCGGTGATGATGCCTGATGGATCGGTGGTCATCAGCGCGTCGATGTTCGATTCAATCAGCGAGCGGGTGTAAAATTGCTGATCGCGCAAGCGCTGATCTAGCTTTTTTTGCTCGGCCTCAACCAGCTTGCGCGCAGTGTTATCGGTGCCGATGAGCAGATAGCCGATGATGAGTTTCTGCGCGTCGCGCAATGCGGTGACCGAAACCAGTGCGGGAAAGCGGCTCCCGTCTTTGCGGATGTAGGTCAGCTCGTAGATATCTTCGATCCCGCGCGTAGCCTTGAACACCAGCGCCTCGAAGCCCGGAGCAATGGCTGTTCCGAGTTCGACGCTTAGGGCTTTGGCGCGCGCGATCACTTCGTCAGGATCGGAAATGTCGGCCGGCGTGATCTTGTTCATCACTTCGGAGGCGGTGTAACCCAGCATCCGCTCAGCGCCGACGTTGAAGATCTGAATGACGCCATTGGCGTCGGTGGCGATGCTGGAGAAGTTGGCGCTGTTGAAGATGGCGCTCTGCAGGGCGCCGGCTTTGAGTTCGGTGCCTATCAGCAGATAGCCGATAATGGCGTCTTGTGCATCGCGCAGCGCCGTAACGGACACCACCGCTGGAAATCGGCTGCCGTCCTTGCGAATGTAAGTAAGCTCATAGACGTCTTCGATCCCGCGCGAAGCCTTGAACACGAGCGCCTCGAAGCCGGGGGTGATCGTCGTGTCCAGCTCGACGCTCAGCGCCGTGGCGCGCGCTATGAGCTCCTGAGGATCAGAAATGTCGGCGGGTGTGATCCTATTCATCACTTCGGCGGCGGCGTAACCCAACATACGCTCGGCGCCGACATTGAAGATCTGAATGACCCCCTTGGCGTCGGTGGCGATGCTTGAGAAGTTGGCGCTGTTGAAGATCGCATTCTGCAGGGCGCCGGATTTGAGAAGCGCCTCCTCTGCCTTTATTCTCTCAGTGATGTCGCGCAACATCACGGTGAAGACTTGTTCTCCGTTGACCACGAGCTGAGAGATCGAAGCCTCGGCTGGAAATTCGTGTCCATCGGCGCGAAGGCCGTGGATTTCTCCAGATGTCCCCATGATCCGATTGCTAAGCTCTGTTTCGCCAAAACTTCGCACATGGTTTCGGTGAGCGGAACGAAATCGAGACGGAATAAGTCGATCGAGACTCGAACCGAGCACATCGGTGGACGTTAGTCCGAACATTTTCTCTGCTGATGAATTGAAGAGAGTGATCCGGTAAGCGGAGTCTACGGCGATGATTGCATCAAGCGCCGAAGCAATGATGCCATCCAGCCGCGCCTCGCTCGCTTGGCGCGCCTGATCGGCGAGCTTGCGCGCAGTGTTGTCGGTGCCGATCAGCAGATAGCCGATGATCTCGTTGCGCGCGTCACGCAGCGCCGTAACGGACACTAACGCAGGGAACCGGCTTCCATCCTTGCGGATGTAAGTCAGCTGATAGATGTCCTCGATCGCTCGCGCGGCCTTGAACACCATGGCCTCGAAACCCGGTGTGATGGGGGTTGCAAGTTCAACGCTCAGCGCTTCGGCGCGTGCAATCAGCTCCTGCGGATCGGAAATATCGGCCGGCGTGATCTTGTTGACCACTTCGGAGGCCGCGTACCCAAGCATCCGTTCGGCGCCGACATTGAAGATCTGAATGACGCCCTTGGCATCGGTCGCGATGCTGGAGAAATTCGCGCTGTTAAAAATGGCGCTCTGCAAAGCGCCTGCTTTGAGAAGCGATTCTTCGGCTTGATGGCGCCCGGCGCTGTCCGCCGTCTCGGCGAGGTCGTCCAATGCGCCCGTATCGTTTATGGTGATGGTGTTGCCCTCGTCAACGCGTCCGGCGCCGCCAGCAGATCGTTTATCGCGCATTCGAGTTGCTGCTCTGAATACGGCTTTTGAACGAAGTGCGCACCGTTAACAAACAACGCTCTTGTTTTGTCGGTCGTGGAATTGCCTGAGGCGTAAAGCACTCGCAATTGAGGCCGGAGCTTCCTGGCTTGCTGGGCTATTTCGTAGCCGCCAAGCACTGCTGTTTTTAGTCGGATGTCGGTGAACAGCGCATCGATTGGCTGAGGATAGCGCAGAATGAGAAGCGCTTCGTCCGTATCGCTAGCCAAGAGTGTATTGTGACCCAGGCCTTCAATGATCAATTGCGCGACTTCGCGGATAAAAATCTCATCTTCAACGATCAAGATTGTGGCCATATGACTGTCCCAAGCGACGATAGCGTCGCCGCCTTCCTCCCTGCCATGTCCGACAGATCAGAGCGCTTCCCACCAGTGTAACTGGGCTTAACGCACCGCGGGGACTGAGGTTCCCGAGGAGTTGTGATTTTTTTCCGGAAGGCCTGGAAGGACACCGACGCGGCTTACAAAGGCAGCGGAGCGGGCCTTAAAGCCGGACGCGCGGCGCCGATCGTGTTAGGCTCGTCGCTCACCAAAAAGAGAACGCATGCGTTGGCGCGACGGAGTGCAGTCGCGCGCTTGTCGAGGCTCAAATGAACATTCTCTCCGACCGACGCATTCTGGATGTCCTGGCGCAGGGCGCAAGGCTCAACATTCTGGTTGCCGAACAGATTCGTGATGTCAACGAAGCTCATCTGCTCGTTCATGGCGTCATGGCGCGCGCGATGAACGAGGTGTGTTCGCCCGCGACCGAACAAGATCTTGAACTCGCCGTTGCGCGGTGGTTCGCCGACCACGCCATTCTCCGAGATGTTCGCCTCTGGCCGGCGCCCTAGAATGAACGCTTTACCATCGCCTCTTTAGTGTGGGCCGCGCGGTCGCGCTTAGTGCGCAATGGTGAAAGAGCCGCCACTTGGCGGATCACCGTCCTGAACGCGTAGCAACCGACAGTGTGGACGAAAGCCGCCCGCGCTCGCCATGCTAACGGAGAGGCGCAATGGACACTTACCGATTTTTCGCTGTGAATGAATCTGGCCGGGTCATATCCCTCAGGTGGATTGAATGTGGAGACGATGCCGATGCGCGGATGGTCGCTCGCTCCTTGGTCACAGAGCGTTGCGGCATTGAAGTGTGGGATGTCGGAAGGCAGGTCTCGCAACTGCCGCGCGGCGAGCGGGCAGGAGCCTAAAGTAATCGCTCGTGGTCGAAGTGAGAGGCGCCGCAACCGGCTGTTCTTCGCCACCGGTCATGGATGCAGGTTCCCGAGCAGCAACATCGGCCGCACACGCAACGTGTTGGATTTGACTTCGCCTGGAACGCGAGTTGGGTCGAATGCCGCATACCTTGAACGACTCGGCGCAAGGTGTTCCGGCTAACGAACGGCAATCAGAACTCGGCGTGTCGCACTGCGAATGCGCTTGCCGCTCAGCCTATTTGTAAGATCGCTGACGATCGCTGTTGGTGTTGACTTGGCTGGCGTTCCCAGTCGGCTCGCCCTACGCCTAATGGCAAGGAGCATTTGCAGAATGTCAGTTCTCAGCATCGCCGACCACGCGCACATGAACATATTCTTTGGACACGTGCTTACGCTTCATCTTGAGAAGGCAATGTCCACGGAAGACGCCAAGGCCCATTTGACGAAATTCATCGACGAAGTTGACCTTCAGAACACGGCGGCGGGTCAGAACATGAAGGACGTTATGGCCATCGTTTCTCGCGACGACTGGTACGCCTAGGAGCCTCCATGCCGCGTTGTTCGCACAGTCGAGGCGGCGAGAGGTCCGGCCGAAGCATCGAGCCGAAATCGCGGGGCAGCGTCTGGCGCCGACCCGAATCTTGCTCGCTCAACCCAGATGGGGAGTCTAAGGTAGAGTAGCTGAAACAGGGAACGGATGAAGTCGGCGGTAGGCCCATCGAACGAAATCGAAGGCGATCGGCTGCTTGCGCAGGCCATCGTCGATACGGTCCGCGAACCTCTTCTGGTTCTCGACCAGGATCTCCGCGTGATCGCCGCCAGCAGGTCCTTCTATCTAAAATTCGATACTGATCGTCAGCTGACGCAAGGCCAATTGCTCGCCGCGCTAGGCCAAGGTCAATGGGACATTGCTCCGCTACGCCTCCTACTTGAGCGGATTGCGCCCGATAAAGGTGTGCTGATTGACTTTGAAGTCGAGCTTGATTTCCCCAAGCTCGGTCGACGAACCTTTCTCTTGAACGCCAGCAAAGTCTTCTACTCTGGCGGTCAGAGCGCAAATATACTTCTCGCGTTCGAGGATGTGACGGCGCGTCGCGCCATTGAGGCGGAGCTAGATGAGCTGTCGCGTCGCAAGGATCAGCTGCTTATCGAGAAGGATTTGCTGCGCGAAGAGAGTGAGCACCGCATCGCCAACAGTCTGGCGATCATCTCCAGTATCCTGCTTTTGAAAGCGCGGGCGGTCACGTCAGAAGAATCTCGCGGACATCTGGAAGACGCTCGCAATCGAGTGATGTCGGTGGCGGCAGTGCAAAAGCACCTATCTGTCGCCTCCGGGATCAATTCAATTGAAGTTGGTCCCTACCTGACCAGCTTGTGCGGCAGTTTGGGCGGATCAATGATCAACAACGAGTCCTGCTCAATCAACACAAAGGTCAGCGAAGCCTTCGTAACATCGAGCACCGCCGTCAGCCTCGGGCTCATCGTCACCGAACTGGTAATCAACGCGCTGAAGCACGCGTTTCCGGAAATCAAGCCGGGTTGCGAAATTGTGGTGGCTTACGAAGTCAACGGCGCCGACTGGAAACTGAGCGTTTCGGACAATGGCATCGGCAAGGGCAATGCAGATTTGGCGCCGAGCAAGCGCGGTTTGGGCACGAGCATCGTCAGTGCATTGGCCAGCCAGCTTGATGCGCGTGTTGACACTGTCAGCGGGTCCAAAGGGACTACGGTGTCAATTGCGCATTCTATGTTTAGGTCAGTTCCAATTGCCGCATGAAGCCTGTGCTTCGCGGCCATCCAAATCCCGATATCCGATGCGCTCGTGTCGCGTTACCGGAAAACGCCGACTGAACAGGGCTGGAAACCGCTTGAGGCGCCTTGGTGGTTCCGCCGCAATGAACGCATTCGCGCCAGCTCGCGTTGACCGTCGCTTTCGCAAAGCCTACAGCACAGTTCCGGCAGCAGGCGCTGACGACTAGTAACGCGCGCCGGCAGCAAGCCATTTAAGCAAAAGCAGGAGATCTCACGTGACGAAATTTCGTCCGCTTCGCGATCGCGTCGTTGTTCGTCGTGTGAAGGAGGAAGAGAAATCCAAAGGCGGCATCATCATCCCCGACAATGCCAAGGAGAAGCCTCAGGAAGGCGAAGTCATCGCGGTAGGCCCCGGTGAGCGCAACGAAGGTGGCGAGCGCCTTCTCCCCGATGTGAAAGTGGGCGACCGCATCTTGTTCGGTAAATGGTCGGGCACGGAAGTAACCATCGATGGCGAAGAACTCATGATCATGAAGGAGTCCGACATCATGGGCGTCATCGAAGCTGAGGAAGCCAAGAGTAAGAAGGCAGCCTAACGGCTGCTCTTCACTCACCACTTTGAACAGAGGAACTCTGACATGGCCGCGAAAGTCGTAAGCTTCGGCGCAGATGCCCGAGAACGCATGCTACAAGGCGTCGACATCCTGGCCAACGCAGTAAAGATCACGCTCGGTCCTAAAGGCCGCAATGTGGTGATCGCGAAGTCCTACGGCGCTCCGCGCACCACCAAGGATGGCGTCACCGTCGCTAAAGAAATCGAGCTGGAAGACAGATTCCAGAACATGGGCGCGCAATTGCTCCGCGCGGTGGCATCCAAGACGCACGATGAAGCCGGTGATGGCACTACGACAGCCACCGTGTTGGCCCAGGCCATCGTGCGCGAAGGCATGAAGGCTGTCGCATCGGGCCGCAATCCGATGGACCTGCGCCGCGGTATTGAGAAAGCCGTGACGGCGATTGTGGAGGATCTCAAATCCCAATCGCGCAAGGTGAAAGGCTCGGAAGAAATCGCTCAGGTCGGCACAATCTCCGCCAATGGCGACAAGATGATTGGTCAATTCCTCGCCGAAGCCATGGCGAAGGTTGGCAATGAAGGCGTCATCACGGTTGAAGAGGCAAAGACGCTCGACACCGAATTGGAAGTCGTGGAGGGAATGCAATTCGATCGCGGCTATCTCTCACCATACTTCATCACCAATGCGGAAAAAATGGAAGTGGAGCTCGAAGAGCCGCTGATCCTCCTCCTCGAAAAGAAGGTTTCTTCGCTGCAAACGATGTTGCCGCTCCTGGAAGCTGTCGTTCAAAACGGCCGCCCGCTGTTGATCGTCGCCGAAGACGTTGAAGGCGAAGTTCTTGCGACGTTGGTGGTCAACAAGCTGCGCGGCGGTCTCAAAGTAGCCGCCGTGAAGGCGCCTGGCTTCGGTGATCGCCGCAAGGCGATGCTTGAAGACATTGCGATCCTGACCGGCGGTCAATTGGTCAGTGAAGATCTTGGAATCAAGCTGGAGAACGTGACGATCGAGATGCTCGGCAACGCCAAGCGCGTCATTGTGAAGAAGGACGACACCACAATCATCGACGGTCATGGCGACAAGGCAGCAATCCAAGCCCGCGTTAGCCAGTTACGCACCCAGATCGAAGACACCACGTCTGATTATGACAAAGAGAAACTGCAAGAACGTCTGGCGAAGCTTGCGGGCGGCGTGGCGCTGATCAAGGTCGGCGGAGCCACGGAGGTCGAGGTGAAAGAACGCAAGGACCGCGTTGATGACGCACTCAATGCGACCCGCGCTGCAGTCGAAGAGGGTATCGTCGCCGGTGGCGGCGTAGCACTCCTGCGAGCGGGCTTTAAGCTCTCGCTCAAGCTCGCCAATGAGGATCAGAATCTAGGCGTCGCGATCGTAAAAAAAGCGCTTGAGGCGCCGATCCGCCAGATCGCGGAAAACGCCGGCGTCGAGGGTTCGATCGTCGTCGGAAAAATCCGGGAGTCAAAAGACGAACGCTTCGGCTTCAACGCTCAGACTGAGGAATTTGTCGATATGTACGCCGCGGGCATCATCGATCCGGTAAAGGTGGTCCGCATCGCGCTGCAGGACGCAGCGAGCGTTGCAGGTTTGATTATCACTACGGAGGCTTTGATCGCGGAAGCCCCGAAGCACGACAAAGCCGACAACGGCAGTATGCCGAGCGGCATGGGCGGCGGAATGGGCTTTTGAAGAGGTTTGCGCGACTAAGCACCAAGAGACGTAAGGTGACGAAGCGTGTTGGCCGCTTGACTACGAGGTGGATCAAGCGCGTTGAATAGACGACGATCAATGCCTGCGCGGGCGATGACCGCGCGCTGATCGTGTCTGCCGCGAGAACGCGCATGCGCGCCCGCGGCTAGGAACAAGGGCGGTCTCCGCAACAACCTTGAGGCCGCCCTCGTTTCGTGGGCTTGCTGATCTGACGGTCGAGCCATGATTTGGCGGCTTTCGCTGTGCTGCGCACCGCGCGCACGGGCCCAATTAGGATCCTGCAGTTACAGAATGGACGCTCTAGGTGGAACGCGAAGTGATCATTGTTCGAGACGGCGCGATCGTGTGGCGCGGTTTAGTAGGTGCTGGCAAGAGCGACAGCGCCCCCGCGCAAGAGTACCTCAAAGAGGCTTGGCGCCTTGCTATCGCGGATGGCGCCCTCACTGACCAGGACGCAGGTCAAGCGCAGTTTCGCTTTTCCGCCCCCGCTGCGGCGCAGTGACCGTCCCCGTATCCACTTTTGCGATCAACCTGCACCACGGAATCTGGCGCATGACGCTGGATGGCCGATTCTTTGGCGACTACAAGTCGAGGGCTCTGGCGCTTGAGGGTGTGGCTGCTGCTCGGCTCGTGCTCGGCGCCGTGGGCAGTTCTGCGCGGGTGTTGATTTCGGACGGCGCGCCTTAGCAGTCGTCGAGCGCTCTCGATGTGCGCGAATGACGAATGACCGGCAACGGCGACATCACGCCGTAACGCACCAAATGTGATCTACGGCACGAATTGAGCGTGTCGGTCATTCGAAGATATCGCGCAGGGTGGCCCAGGCCAGCCATTCGCCGACCGCGCCAGCCAGTATTGATGCTGTTAGGCTGTTTCCGATTGGCCCCAGTACGGTTTGGGCGCCTGGTATGGCGTTTCGCAATCAGGAGTCGACTATGTCACCCGAGATCCACGTCGATGTTGTCCTCAAATACTTCGATGGATGCAGCACGGGCGACGTTGAGGCGCTCAAGGCAACATTGGATGATGACGTCGTTCACTACTTCCTGCCGCAGGCTCATCGCCTCATTCGGGGCTCGGAGCATCTCGCAAAATACTGGCGCAAGTTTCAGCAAGTTTACAAACCACAATGGAAGATCGACCACACAATCGCGAGCGGCGATGAAGTTGTTAGTGAGTGGAGCTGCGCTTACACGCTGCCATCCAGCGGCGATCGGATGATTTTCCGAGGGACCGAATGGTACGTCATGAGGAACCAACGCATCGCTGAGGTGCGGGCCTATTACCATTACGACGAAAGTAGTGACTGCCAGCTCGGTGGCTTTCCCTACGCCGATCGCGGCTATCTGCAAAAATAGTCAAACCCTGTCGTTCAGGACCGACCCATTAGGGCTGGTTGCTTGGCGCCGAGCGAGCACTCGTCTAGCGCTCTCGACGTCAGCAGCAGGAAAGTACAAATGGCAAAGACACCAAAGATGCATCGCGCGCCTTGGACGAAAGCCGACGTGAAGGCGTTACGCGCGCTGTCCAAACAGAAACTCGGTCTAGAGAAGATCGCAAAGCAGATGAACCGAAGCACTTGGTCGGTGCGAAATCGCGCTTACGCCGAGGGGCTATCATTGAGCACGCGGTAGAGGCCGAGCGGCCGAGTTCGGCGATCTCGCGCCTGATCGCCCGCAGCATTACCGGCGACAGCATTGGATCGACCAAGCCAGTCGTAAGGATGTGGCGGTCGGAACCGGGTTGGCCCGAGGTGTACCTTCGTGCATCATGTTTGCAGTAGGTGGGGAAAAACATGCATCCGATGATGATTGTGGGCGCGCTATTGCACGTCACGTTACTGGCGGTCGTGGCGTTCTTTGTGCTGTACGCTGCGCAAAAAGCCCAAGGGCCAGTCAAGCTATTGGGAAACGTTGTCGGGGTTTGGCTCTTGTTATTGGTCGTGCTGGCGATCGCGGCGGCGGTTACCGCGCCGATGTTCGGCGGTCGACCATTCGGCTTGGCACACGGTGGGCACATGGAATTTCGTGTCATTCAAGAAGAGCGCACTGAAGGGGCCCCGGCGACCGAAACCGCGCAGCCTGACGCCGGTGAAAGTCCGCCTTCCAACTAGAATCGACTGAGACCACGGCAGCAGGGGACAGCCATGCGTATCGTTTTCTTCATTGTAGCGCTGCTGGCGCTCGCGTTCTGGGTTTTTGCCGCATTCGACATGTGGGCCGTGCTTACGGCTTGGCCGCCTTACGCCGAGCAGTACGGCGCGGATATGTTCGCGTGTGTATGCGCCGGTGCAAAACTACATCACTGAAGCGGCGTCGTTTTGTCGTCCGCGGGCGGAGTAAAAATACCTCGCCATTAATCCTTTCGGCCGTTTTGGCGGGTCGAAGGGCCGGGGATGTACAAGGTGTTAAGCTACG
>JANPCV010000132.1:0-51532 GCA_031431115.1 Caulobacteraceae bacterium | reverse complement strand
CGCCGGGCCGCCGGCCCCCGCGCCCCCGCGCGGGGCCGCCCCCCCCCCCGGCGGTCCATACTGTCAGCGCTTCACCGATCGGACGAGCGCGGCCGGTGTCGCCACCCCAAGCTTGCTCCGCGTCGTCGCCGCTTTCGTCTGCGTAGATGAGCGGGCGTGTCTCGTCCCAGCCGTCGAGCGCCTTTGGCAGTGAGATCGCTTCGAAGATTTCCGGCGCGTCAAAACGCTCGGTTTGCTCTGCGGCTTCGCGGGCAATGTTTTCAAGGCGATCGACGCGAACGGTTTCGGCGATCGTTCGCCGCGTCACGACGGGACGGATGCGGCGTACGCCGAGTTCGGTCGCCTTTTCCACAATCAGATCGGTAGCGTGACGTTTCACCGGCGCGAACAGGAGATCGAGATCTGGCGACGGACGGGGTTCGCGCAATAAGGATTCCAGCACCACCCGCATGCCGCGCTTTTCACGGACCGTAACGCGCGCGCGCCACTCGCCGTCGCGCGCATTGAACGGACGCAGGTGTCCACCAACGTCCAAGCGCAGCACCGTGCCGACATGGCGCGCTTGGGCTTCGTCGAGCGCGATCTCGGCGCCTGCATGCAAATCTTGATCTATCAACAGGCGCGGTTCGGGCATGGCGTGTCCTTGCTGCCGCGCTCAGCCTCCGCGTGCAAGCGTTCCTCTTGACCCGAAGCGCGCGCGGGCGCTCCATCCCGCCGCTTTTGCGGGAGGGGATAATGCCGGACAAGCTGATCGTGAGCGCTGGCGACGTGATCGACGTGCAGCTCACCTCGGAAACCGTAGTGATCGAAGGCGCTGATCGGCGTCATGTCGAGCCGGGGCACATCACCAACCGTATGCGGCTGTTCTTGCGGCAAACCGACGGCAAGGAACAGAAATACGATTTCGAAGATACCGAGCTTGGTGTCCGTGAAACACAGCGCGTTGTCGTGGTGCGCGGGCAAGGCAAGGGCAAGCAGGATCGCGGGCCCTACAACATCGTGCTCTTCAATATATCGAGCGGCGAGCGCGGCGAGTTTGAAGGTGGGCTTCGGACCTATCTGGGCCACAAGCCGTTCTTTGGGCCGCTTTGGAAAGCGGCCGTGCTAGCGCTAGCCGTGGCGGTGGTGTTCTGGCTGATTTCAAACTTTGAGATGCGCGACGGGAACGGCGGCACGGGTTCGATCTGGCTCGCGGTGATGTTCGCATTTCTCACGTATCCGGTGTTCTGGTGGCTGACGCGGACCTGGGACCGCATCACCGCGCGCATGCGCTATCGCGCGGCGAAGAAGAAGTTTTTGAATGAGATGAGCGCGAGGGCCGCGACATACGTGTCGGCTCCTGCAACGCAACCAGACGCGCCAGAAGGCGCTCCGGCCTAAGGCGAAGCAGCGACCGCTTCGAAGAGCGATCGCTGCGCCAGTGCCTTACTGCACGCCGAAATAGTGTTCGAGAATCGAAGCCGGCGTGTTGCGGAAGCCTGCGCCGTCACGCTCTTTAATCGTGCCACCCCAATTCCAGCGGGCGCCGATCGTGAAGCCTTCGGATTCAACCGGGATATCGTTGAGTTCCCAGTGCTGCCAGCTGGCGATCAAGGAGATCGGCGTGCTGCTGAATTGGTACTCGGCGTCGAGGCTGTAGTTCGTCGTATCGACTTCGCCCACGCCGTTATCGAGCGAACCGAACCCGTATGTGCCGCCGATAACGAAATTGTCGGTGACGTAGAAGTCGGCGTTCAGATCAATGTTATCGTAGTCGAGGCTCGGTGAGATGATGCCGTCGGCGTCGCCCCAAATGGCGCTCGCGCCCAAGACGAAGCGGCCGAAATCGTATTGGCCTTCTGCACCAAAGTGCGTCGCCTTCGGCTCGATGCCGTCGAAATCGATCGTCGAGTTGCCGAACAGGCCGCCGACCCGCAGGGCGCCCACATCGTAGAAGAGGTGGCCATTGACGCGCCAGCCGAGATGGTTGTCGCTGCCGTCGTCATACGAGCCGATGTTGCCATCCACTTGCGCGCCGATGTTCTCGCTGAAGGCAAACGTAGCCGCGCCTTCGACGGCCCACACGTTTGCCTCGAGCTCATCGTTGCTCGAATAGGTCACTCCGGCGTGGCCGGTCTGCGCCATCGCTGGCGTCACCGCGAAGGCAAGCGCAAGCGCGCTCAAGGTGGTGAGCTTCTTGATCATTCGGTTCGTTTCCTTTTGCGAAAAGTGTCCCGCGCACTCGCCCCGAGCGGTACATGGCTCCGGCATACTGAGAAAGCAGGCGCGCCTTGAATCCGGTGGAGACGTGCTTTGCAGGCCGCACAGACTTATCGCTTTGTGTGCAGTGCAAAACGCCGTGGCAGGCGAGCGATGCCGAAATGAAGCCTATCCTGCGGGTTTCTCTTTGCCGCCGCCGCGCGGGCAGGCAAAGGTGTGCCGCTACTCATGAACGTCCTTGATCACTCGCTCTATACATCGCGCCTCCGCCTGGAACCGGTTACCCCGGAGATGGCTGATGCCGCGCGTTCGGGTCAGCACGCTTTTGCCAATGTCATTGGCGCGGATGCCCCTGCTGATTGGTGTGCAGCGAGCCTTGGGCTTGTGGCGCGCTCGATTTCGATGGTCGGCTCTGCTCCAGCGCCGACCCGCGCTATCGCCATTCATCGCCAAGAGGGCATTGTTATCGGCGATGTCCGCTTTGAGCCTTCGACGCGCTCGCAAAGCGAATTCGAGATTGGCTATGGCGTCGCCAAAAGCCGGCGTCGGCAGGGCTACGCCACCGAGGCGGTAAATGGGGTGATCGACTGGTTGTTCGAGGACGCCGGCGCCGAGACCATCCTCGCCGGTTGCGACAGCACCAATATCGCATCGATCCGAACCCTGCGCCGCTTGGGTTTCTGGCTCGACTCAAACCCCGGCCAGATCTTCTGGTGGGTGCTCGCTCCGGATCTCCGCCCAGCGCGCCGCGCTTGACGCCAGCGTCAGTGCAAGGTTTGTCTGTCGCCTAGTTTAGGGAGGTGGTGCGCGAGGGCGCGCCCCTAGAGGATTTGGTATGACTGACTCAACCGCCGGGGCGCCTGCCTCCGACGAAAAGACGTTCATGGGTCACCCACGTGGCCTGGTCACTTTGTTCTTCACCGAGATGTGGGAGCGCTTTTCCTTCTACGGGATGCGCGCGCTGCTGGTGATCTACCTCACGCAGCACTTTCTGTTTTCCGACGATAAAGCGCAGGGCCTCTACGGCGCATACGCGGCGCTCGTGTACCTCATTCCCGTCATCGGCGGCGTGCTCGCGGATCGCTTCCTCGGATCGCGCAAAGCCGTGACGATCGGCGCCGTGTTGCTGGTGCTCGGCCACTTCGGTATGGCGTTTGAAGGCCGCGGCTCGGTTCAGGAAATCACCATTGCGGGTCAGACCTACGACATCGTCAGCGAAGGCCGCGGTGAAGCTCGCGCGCTATTCCTGGAAAGCGATGGCCAGCAATTCCCGGTCGATTTCACCACCGAAGGCATGACGGTCGATCCAACCTCGGGGCTTCCTAATTTTACGGCCACCGCTGATTATTCGCTCAGCACCCGGCCGGATGTGGCGAACATCGCCGGCATCGAAATTCCGTTCGAACAGATACTCTATCTCTCGCTCGCGCTTATTATCATCGGCGTCGGCTTCCTGAAGGCAAACATCTCGACCACGGTCGGCTCGCTCTACGGTGAGAACGATCCACGGCGCGATGGCGGCTTCACCATCTTCTACATGGGCATCAATCTCGGCGCGTTTCTCGCGACCCTGATCTGCGGCTATCTCGGCCAAACCTATGGCTGGGCCTACGGTTTCGGCGCGGCCGGCGTCGGCATGACGCTCGGCCTCATCCAGTACCTGATGGGTCAAAAGCACCTGAAGGGCAAAGCCGATCCGCCAAAGCCGCTTTCGGCTGGTTTCGAAGGCATGTTCTGGATTTTGGGCCTCCTCGCCGTCATTCCGGCTTGGCTGCTCGTGCAACAGACCGAGTTGATGGAGCAGGCGCTGCCGATCCTGGTGCCGACGCTGTTTGCGCTAGTGTTCGGTTTCGCGCTCCTCGGCTTCAAGGGCGTCGAGCGCACCAAGATGCTCGCAGCTCTAATCCTCGTTTTCTTCAGTGTCGTCTTCTGGATGCTCTTCGAACAGGCGGGCTCGTCGCTGTCGCTGTTCGCTGAGCGCAACACCGATCTCACCATCATCCCTGGCGTCACCATGACGGCGGCACAAACGCAGAGCTTCAACGCTGGCTTCATCGTCCTCTTGGCGCTGCCGTTCAGCGCGATGTGGATCTGGCTGGCCAGGCGCAAGTTGGAGCCGTCAACGCCAGTGAAGTTCGCGCTCGGCCTCATCCAGGTGGGCCTCGGCTTCTTCGTGCTTGTGTTCGGCGCGCAGTTCGCTGGCCCTGACTTCCAGGTGCCGCTGATCTGGCTCGCGTTGCTCTATCTTCTCCACACCACAGGCGAGTTGTTCTTGTCGCCGGTTGGTCTGTCGATGATCACCAAACTCTCGCCGGCACGCGTTGTCGGCTTGATGATGGGCGTGTGGTTCTTGTCGTCTTCGCTCGCGCACATTCTCGCGGCGATCATCGCGCAACGGACGTCGTCGGAAACGGTCGCTGGCCAGGTCGTCGACCTTGGCGGGCAGCTCAGCACCTACGTCACCGAGTTTCAGCAAGTCGGCCTCTGGGGCATCGGCGCAGGCGTCGTTCTGCTCCTTGCCTCACCGCTGCTGAAAAAGTGGATGGGCGACGTTCGCTAGGAAAACCGAATAAAAACAATGACCCACCGGTCTTCACAGGCCGGTGGGTCACTTTTTCGGATAGTTTCGCCCCGGACAGCGTCAAGGCGTTGCGCGGGGATTATTTTCCAGGTGGAGTAGCAACGGACGGGGAGAGAAGCCTCCCTGCCGGCTCTTCACCAATGAGGCGAACTCCGCCCCAATCCCGTGACGGTCTGGCCCACATTGATGGTTACTTTTGATTCACGGTTGCCTCCCAGTGCGGCCGCGAAGGAGGTTTCATGGCAAGGCCGCGCACGACCCGTCCCAAGAAGAAGCCAGCCGAGGCTTCGGGTCAGGGATTGCGTCCTGAAGTCATGGACTTGCTCCTCGGCTGGAAGTCCAACCACGGCGACAAAGACCCCATTGGCTTCGGCACGCCCCGGGCGCCCGACGCCGAGATTGAGGGGGAAATCCCCATCGTATTTGGCGAGGACCGCCATCTGCTGACCATCGCCCCGACAGGCGCTGGTAAGGGGCGGGGCGTCATCATCCCGAATCTGCTCCGTTTCGAGGGCTCGGTGATCGTCATCGATCCCAAGGGCGAGACCTGGCACACGACCGCCCGCCGCCGGAAGGAGATGGGCCAGGAGGTCCGTCTGCTCGATCCGTTCGGCGCGGTCTCCAAGCGCACTGATGCGCTGAATCCGTTCGATCTGTTCAACCGTCCTGGCGCGTTGCTGGATGCGGACGCCGAAATGCTGGCCTCGTTGTTGGCTGGTGATGTCGGCTTCCACAAGGAGCCCTTCTGGGACAATTGGGGCCGCTCGCTCATGGCTGGCGTCATCGCGGCCGTGGCCGAAACCGCGCCGAAATCGGAACGCCATTTCGGCAAGGTCCGTGAAATCCTGATGAGCGACGACGCGGTTTATAATCTCGCCGCGTTGATCGAAGGCCACGAGAACCTCAACCGCCTCTCGAGGCAGAACATCTCGAGCTTCCTGCCGATCACCGAGCAAACGCGTTCGGGCATTCTCTCGACCGCGCAAAGCTATTTGAAGGTTGTGAATTCGGATTCGGCGCTGCGTTCGCTGTCGAAATCGACGATCAGCCTCGATGCGGTGCGCCGCGGCGATCCGATGACGATCTACATCGTCATTCCGCCGGACAAACTCGAAAGCCATGGCGCGCTGCTGCGTCTGTGGGTTGGCGCGCTGATGCTCACGGTGATGGGCCGCAAGCGCCGCCCGAAGCGTTCGACGCTGTTCCTGCTCGATGAGTGCGCGCAGCTCGGTGAATTCGGCCCGCTGCGCCAGTCGATGACGCTGCTGCGCGGCTATGGCCTGCAAGTGTGGCCATTCTTCCAAGATTTGTCGCAACTGCAGCGTCTCTATCCGAAAGATTGGCGTACGATCTTCAACAATGCTGGCGTCTTTCAGCTGTTCGGCGTCGCCAACCATTTGATGGCGAAGGAAAGCTCGGAGCTCATCGGCGACATCGACGCCGACAAGTTGCGCGCTATGACGAAAGATCAGCAGATCATCGCCATCTCCAACCAGAAGGCGCAGAGCGCGCGGCTGCCTGACTATCTTGTTGATGCACCGTTCGCCGGTCAGTTCGATTCGAACCCCATGTTCGAAAGCGATGACGCGCCGGCAAAACGCAAACCACGCGCCCGCTAGATGACGCGCCATAACTGATCACAAGGCCGTTCTCGTTGATGCTGTGCTCCACGCCACAGGGTTCGCGGATGTTGAGAATGGCGCCGTGCACAACGTCAAGTCTGTCACCGACCGCTACACGATGGAGCGGCGCATACTAGCGGCTGCGAAGAAGCGTTAGCCGAGGGTTTCGCCTGAGGCGCAGCCTTCCGCTTTGGCGAGCAATGCGAGGAGCGTTCGTCGTCCTTCCTCTGAGATTGGTAATTCGACGCTTGCCGCTCGCTCGCTGCCTAATCGACTCTAGCACCGGGTCAGCGAGAGGAATGCTGGTGAAGTCATCCCAATCCCACTCGCCACCCGAGTCATCGAGAAAGCCGCGAAGGAATAGAGTGACTTCCTCGGGCGTTCGCTTGCGCGGTTGTGCAAATGGCATCGTGACGAGCTTAACGACAATCGCGATAGGGATGAGAATTGCTGCTGCAACCACGGCGGCCGCGTTGCGCCAAAGCGAATTGCCTGGATCGATTAGCGCGCGACCCATGGCCTCGACTACTCCGCCGCGAGTGCCTGCGCGCGGCCGAGGTCGACGCTGACGAGTTGTGAGACGCCTTGTTCTTGCATGGTGACGCCGTAAAGACGGTCCATGCGCGACATCGTCACTGGGTTGTGGGTGATGACGATGAAGCGCGTGGTGGTGAGGCGCTTCATTTCTTCGAGCATGCGGCAGAAACGATCGACGTTGGCGTCGTCGAGCGGCGCATCGACTTCGTCCAGCACACAGAGCGGCGCCGGATTGGCGAGGAAGACCGCGAAGATGAGCGCGGTCGCCGTCAGCGCCTGTTCGCCGCCGGAGAGGAGCGAGAGATTGCTGAGCCGCTTGCCCGGTGGTTCGGCGAAGATTTCGAGGCCGGCTTCAAGCGGATCGTCGCTCTCCGTCAATCTCAGATTGGCGCGACCGCCTTCGAACAAAGTGGCGAAGAGCTGCGCGAAGTGCGCGTCGACTTCTTCGAACGCGCGTAGCAGGCGCTGGCGGCCTTCATTGTTCAGTGTGGTGATGGCGCGGCGGAGTTTGGCCACAGCCTGTGCGACGTCTTCCTTCTCGCGCGCCAGCGTATCGATGCGCTCCTGTGCGTCTTGCAACTCTTCTTGCGCGCGTAGGTTCACTGGACCTGCGGCTTCGCGTTCGGCTTTTAGGCGTTCGAGGCGGCGCTCGACTTCACTGATTGGCGCGGCGCCTAAGCCGCTGCTCAGCAAATTGCCTGCGAGGTCTGCGAGCTTATCTGGCGCCACGCCGGCTTGTTCTTGCGCTTGCGCGGCGATGTCGGCGACGCGGGCGGTGTTGCCCTGCGCGTGCGCGTCGGCACTGGCGCGGCGTTCGCGGGCGTCGGCGTGGGCTTGTTCGAGCGAGCGGGCGCGATCGCCTGCGATGCGCGCTGCGGTTTCGGCTTCAGCGACGCGGTCGCTGGCTTCGACCCGGCGCTGTTCGGCTGTGCCGGCTTCGTCCATCAGCGCTTTGAGCTTGGCCGCAGCCGTTTTCGGTGCAGCTTTGGCGGCGTCGCGGCGCTTTTCGATGTCGTCAAGTTCTTTGGAGAGCGTCTTCAGGCGCGCCTCGGCGCTATCGATGCGCGCGCGCCATTGCATGCTTTCGGCATCGACGGCTTTGCGGCGTGCGTCGCGCTGAGCCTTGTCGCGAACGATGCTTTGGGTAAGCGCTGCAGCTTCGGCGGCGGAGAGGCGTGCCGCGTCGACGCTGACGCGCGCTGCGGCGATGGCGGCGTCATCGATCTTCGCGGGCGTTTCGCCGGTTGCGCCTTGAGCGGCGCCAAGCGTTGAACGGGCGTCCGTCGCTTCAGCGTCGAGCGCCTGCGCTTGCGTGTTGAGATCGGTGGCGCGTTCAGCGATGCGCGTGCGTTCGGCTTCAAGCCGTTCCGCTTCGCGTACGGCGGCAGCTTCGGCGGCGGCGAGCTTTGGCGCCTCCGTGCGCAACGTGCGTGTTTTGGCATCGAGAGTTTGGCGTTCGGCTTTCGCCGTTTCCCAGGTGGTCTTTGCTTTCGCGGCGTGCGCTTCGGCGGCCTTCAATTCTTTGCGCGCAGCGGCGAGGCGGTTTTTGTGTTCGAGACGAACGGCTGCGGGTTGCGGCGCATCGGCGCGGCGAACGAAGCCGTCCCAACGCCAGAGATCGCCTTCTCGCGAAACCAGGCGGCCGCCCGGCGGTAGGTGCTTTGCCAAAGCCGCGCCGTCTTTTGCGTCGACCACGCCGGTGAGCGTGAGGCGCGCGGCGAGTTGCGATGGCGCTTTGACGAAGCGCGTCAGAGATTGCGCGCTTGCCGGCAAATTCGGCGCAGGCGGCTCAGCTCCGGCCCAACGCGCGGGCGCTTCGGCGTTTGTCGATGCGTCGATGTCGTCGCCGAGCGCCGCGGCCAGCGCGCGCTCGTAGCCGGGCTCGACATCGATCGATGCGAGCACCGGCGGAAATTTTGCCGCGTCGGGCGGCGCGAGCTTATCGAGCGCGCGGACTTCGGCGTCGAGCTCTTGCAGTGTTTTTTCCGCGGCGCGGTGTGGCGTCCACGCAGCTTCGTCTGCGGCTTCGGCGCGCTTGAGAGCGGCTTCTGCTTCGGCGAGTTCAGCGCGGAGCTTGGCGCTTTCGGCGTGGGCCTTATCGGCCGCTGCCTTTGCCGCCTTGGCGCGTGCGTCGAGGTCGGCGCTAGCGGGGAGGGCTTTGATTTGCGCGCCGAGTGCGCGCTTGCGGTCGTCCAGGCGTGCGACGCGTTCGCGTGCGCCTTCGGCGGCGGCGGTGAGTGCTTGCGTGCGGGCTTTGGCGGCTGCGGCTGCGGCCGCAAGCGCTTCAAGTTCTGCCTCGGCCTTTGAGCGCGCGGCGATGGCGATGGCTTCGGCGTTTTGCGCAGCCTTTAGCGCCGCTTGCGATTTGTCGCCGTCATTGGAACCGAGCGCGGCAGATTCTTCCGTCAGTCGCGCGAGGGAGGCTTTGGCATCTTGCTTCAGCGCTTCGAGGCGCTCGCTTTCTTCGCGATTGCGCGCGGCATCCTGATCGCAGCGTTCGATAACGCCTTGCGTTTCAGCCAAATCACGCTCGAGCCCGACGCGCACGCCTTCGAGGCGGCGCAACACGGCGGCGGCGATCATTTCCTGCTCGCGCAACGGGCCTAGGCCTTCGCGCGCTTCGCCGGCGCTGCGTTCGGCGGCGCTGGCTTCGGCGGCGGCTTGCGCGACCGCGCGTTCGGCTTCGCGGAGATGCGCTTGCGCTTCCGCTTCGCGCTCTCGCGCTTCGGTCCAGCGGCGATGCAGCAACAACGCTTCGGTTTCGCGCAATGTTTGTGCGAGGCCGCGATAGCGTTCGGCTTGGCGCGCTTGCTTCTTCAAGCTCGCGGCTTGGCCTTCGATCTCGGCCAGCACTTCGTCGAGGCGCGTGAGGTTCGTCTCGGCCGCCCTAAGCTTCAGATCAGCTTCATGACGGCGCGCGTGCAGGCCGGCGATGCCCGCTGCATCTTCGAGAATGCGGCGGCGGTTTTGCGGCTTTGCGGAGATGAGCTCGTTGATCTGACCCTGCCGGACGAGGGCAGGCGAGTTCGCGCCGGTCGCCGCGTCGGCGAACAGCAACTGGACGTCCTTGGCGCGGACTTCCTTGCCGTTGATCTTATAGGTCGAGCCCAGGCCGCGGCGGATGCGGCGCGTTATCTCGAGAACGTCTTCGTTCTGAAACGGCGCCGGCGCGCGGTTGCGTGCGTTGCTCAGAACGATAGTGACTTCGCCGTGCTCACGCGCGGGGCGCCCAGCGGTGCCGGAGAAGATCACATCGTCCATGTCGGCGCCGCGCATGGATTTGGCGCTGGTTGCGCCCATCACCCAGCGCACCGCTTCCAAGAGATTAGATTTGCCGCAACCGTTCGGGCCGACGACGCCCGTCAGCCCGTGTTCGATCGGGGCACGCGCCGGATCGACGAAGCTCTTGAAGCCAAGGAGGCGCAGCTCTGTGATGTGCACGGAAGCCGCGCCCTCTCCATTAGCCGGCGCGAGCCGCGATTGCTGCATCCAGCGCCGCCGCCATGCCGTCGTAGGTCATGATCGCCGGGTCATCGAGCTTCGTGCCATTGAGGAAGAACATCGGCGTGCCGGAGACGCCATCGCGCGTGGCGAGTTCACCGAGGCGGGTCATGCGCGCAGCGCCTTCCGGATCGGCGACGCAAGCGAGCACTTGTTCGCGCGAAAGGCCAGCAGCGGCGCCGATCTCAACCAGCTTTGCTTCGATGCCTTGACGCGAGCCGGCTTGGAACATTGCGGCCTGCTGTTCGAACAGAACGCCGAGGCGGCTGAAATATTGCTCCGGCGTCGCGTTGTTGCAGCGCGCCAGTTGGTATTCGGCGAGCGCGATAGTCGGGATCACGCGTTGTGGATCGACCGGGGCCAGGACTTCGCGGAAGACGAAGTGGATTTTGCCGGTGTCGATGTAGTTGGTTTTGAGCTGACCGAAGACGGCTTCTTCAAACTCGGCGCAGTGGCTGCACATCGAGGAGCCGTATTCGATCAGGGTGACGCCTGAGTCCGGATTGCCGAGCGTCATGTCGTCGGGCGAGAGCGCCGCCGAGCCACCGCTAGAACCGTTGCAACCAGCGACGGCCAGGGCGGCGAGTGCGCCTCCGCCTAAAAGCAAATTCCGGCGTCCAATAACGAGCATGCAAAACCTCCAGATCGGCCGGGAGGCATAGAGTTTTTTCGAGGCCGTGGAAACCTCTAGCCCTGCTTCACCGCGCGGCCGAGGCGCAATAGGGCCGATCTCAGGCCAGGGTCGCAGGTGGGGTCAAGCGTTTGCGCCAGCGCGGCCTCTTCGGCGGTGCTGAGGGGCGTCTGAAGCGGCCGGACGTTGGAGGGCTGCACGGCCGGACGGGGCGGAGCCCGGTGATCGACGCGAATGGCCTTAACTTTGGCCCCGGCGGTGCGCAGGCGCTCGACCAAAAGCGGCGTTTGCTGCTGCAGGAACGGCGCAAGAGCGCTGGGAACATGGATGGTGAGGGTGCCGGCAGCCAGTTTCACTGGCGTGGCGCGGGCAAAGCTCTCGCCGGCGATATCGCGCCAACGACGCTTCAACTCGCCCAAACCGAGCCCTGTATCCTTCAAAAGTGGCTTCAGCACCGCAGCGAGGGCCTTGTTGGCGCTCGGCGGAGCGGCCACGGTCATGCGTCCGCGCTTCGCCGATAGCGCCAAAGCCGCATCGGCCTCGGTGGGGCCAGCGGGTTTGGGGGCGAGGACCATTTCCTCGGCCGCACGGAAACGGTCGCGCAGTGACATGGATCGTTGAGCGAATCGTAAAGCCATGAACAAAGGGTAAAGACGCTCCATGCCCTCGCTCGCTCAAAAACGACCTAGGCCTGGGGATAAGGGGTCGGCAACTCGGGATAAGTTGCGGAAATCGTTGCTGAAATGGTACGATCGCGAAGGCCGCGATCTGCCCTGGCGGCTGCGTAATGGCCGTGCAGATACTTACCGGGTCTGGCTCTCAGAGATCATGCTTCAGCAGACAACGGTGGCCGCCGTGGCTCCGTACTTCGGGCGATTCTTGGAGCAGTGGCCTGACGTTGGCGCTCTGGCGGCTGCGCCACGGGACGATGTACTCGGGGCCTGGGCCGGGCTTGGCTATTACTCACGCGCCCGCAATCTCCACGCAGCCGCTCAGAAAATGGCGGCTGATGGTGTGCCGCAAACCGAGGCGGCGTGGCGTGAATTGCCAGGAGTCGGGCCGTACACGGCGGCTGCAATCGCCGCGATCTCGTTCGATGAAGCGACGAATGTCGTCGATGGCAATGTCGAGCGGGTGATCGCGCGTTTGCGTGCAGTCGAGACGCCGCTGTCTGATGCGAAGCCGCACTTGCGTGCGCTTGCTGCTGAACTGGTGACCAGCGACCGGCCTGGCGATTGGGCGCAGGCTTTGATGGATCTGGGCGCCACTGTCTGCACGCCGCGATCGCCCATGTGCGACGTCTGCCCGTGGCAAGATCAATGCGCTGCGTTTGCGAGCGGCGCGCCGGAGACGTACCCACGCCGAGCCCCGAAAGCGGAGCGGCCGCGCCGCCACGGTGTTGCGTTTCGCATTGAACGAGGTCTTGAGCTTTGGCTGGTGCGCCGTCCCGACAAAGGTTTGCTTGGTGGCATGGCCGCACTGCCGACGACCGAGTGGCGCGACAAGAAGTGGTCGCGCGCTGAGGCTTTGAAGCATGCGCCTGTCGCGGGCGATTGGAAAAAGACCGGCGCGATCGAGCACGTTTTCACGCACTTCGCGCTGACGCTCGATGTATATAGCGCGCAAACCGCGCCGCCGAACGACGGCTGGTGGGGCGATGTCAGCGCGCTGCCGACGGTGTTTAAGAAAGCGGCCTTGGAACGCGGGCCTTCAGGCCCGCATGCGCGTCTGAAGACGCGCGGTCCAAGAAAGGGAGGCCAATGACCGAATCTTTTGAAGGCGGCTGCTCGTGCGGCGCGGTTCGCTTCAAGCTCACATCGCGGCCGATGTTCACGCATTGCTGCCACTGCCTCGATTGTCAGAAGCAAGGCGGCGGCGCGTTCGCCATCAATGCGCTGATTGAAACCGCGCGCATCGAAATGCTGAGTGGCGAGCCACGCAAAGTGGAGATGCCGAGCCCGAGCGGGCGTGGGCACGACGTTTATCGCTGTGAGAAATGCGAAGTCGCGGTGTGGAGCGATTATGGGCGGCGGCCATATCTGCGCTTTGTGCGTGTTTCGACGCTGGATACGCCGCACGCGATCGAACCCGACGCGCACATTTTCACCAAGAGCAAAGTACCCTGGGTGCGCATCCCGGAAGGCCAGCGTGCGTTCGATGTGTTCTACGACATGAAAGCTGAGTGGCCGGCTGAGAGCATGGCGCGCCGCGATGCGGCGTCGGCGTCGGGCAAATCGTGAGTGAGATGAGCCGCAGTCACGCGTTGATCGGGTCAGCGGCGTTTTTGGTGATCGCGCCGGGTACGGTGGCCGGACTCATTCCGTGGCTGATCACGAAGTGGCGCGTCGGTGAGGGCGCGAGCATCGGCTATTCGATCGTGGGCGGCATCCTCATCGCACTATCGCTGGCGCTGCTAATCGAGTGTTTTGTGCGCTTCGCTGTCAAAGGCTCAGGCACGCCTGCGCCGGTCGCGCCGCCTAACAAGCTCGTTGTTACCGGCGCCTACGCGCGTGTGCGCAATCCAATGTATGTCGCGGTGCTTGGGCTTATATTCGGGCAAGCGCTGTGGTTCGCAAACGCGGGACTCATCGCCTACGGCATCACGATCGGGTTCGCGTTCACGTTGTTCGTCATCTATTACGAGGAGCCGCGTCTGCGCCGCGCCTTTCCTGATGACTATCCCGCGTACTTCGAGAACGTACCGCGCTGGCGTCCACGCTTCACGCCGTGGAAGTCGTAGCTCCAAAAAGCGAAGGACACGGAGGGGAGCATCTCCGCGTCCTTGCTTGAGTGATCGCCGCTTAGGGCTCTTAGGCGACGATCTGTGCAGCCTGGTTCAATGCGGCGAGCGCGCCAGGAAGGAGAAGCGCTGCTGCCAGGGCCAGGCTTGCAAACTTGGTGCTGAGTGCGGTGGTCATTTCATTCTCTCCCCGTGTTCGATGAGGAGAAGGTAGGCGCGAATTGTGCGCGCGACAGTGACGGTGGTCACGGATCACCCATTCCGGATGCGCGAAGCGCAGTCCGGGATCCATAAACGCGTTGCATAAAAATGAGATGCCATTGCGCAAAAGCGCTCAACAGTCGCGTTAATGGGTCCCGGGCTCGCGGCGTTGCCGCGCCCCGGGAATGGGTGAGTGCGCGGCTCAGACGCCGCCCACAATCCGATCCACAGCGCTGACGACGATGGGGTGATAAGTCGGTCGCGCTTGCGCATAGATGCGCCGCGCGATCGGGCGCCCCCAATCACCTTGCTCCACCAGTCCGCGATAGAGTGGACGAACGAATTTGCCGCGACCCTGGCTCGTTAGGAAATGCGTCAACGACGCAACGCCCGGTTCATATCGGTTCTTCACCACCAACTCGAGCCAGTTGAACAGAACTTCGTTGTTGCCGAGTTCGTTCAACGCGAAACTCGACTCTAAAGTATCGAGTTGTTGGCGCGTGAGTGTACGCGGCAGCGTTTGCAAATAGCGCTGGCGCTCGAACGTTCCCCAGTTTTCCCAGGGCGCCGCGGCGGGAGGATTGCCGGCAACGAAGTCGCTGACGAAGTGATCGACTTGGTCAAACGCTTCTGCGTGCGGTTCCTCGACATTTGACGGCAGCCCCGGCTCATAGGCCCACGCGTCGAGTTGCAGTTGTTGCTCCAACGCTGCGTCACCGCGCACGGCGCGGTTGCGGAAGTCGGCGAGGAATTTTTGCGTTGTCATTGGCTGGAAGGCGTAGCGATCGAAGTAGGAGCGCAGATAGGCATCAAAGCGCGTTCGGCCCATGATGCGTTCGATCGTGCGTAAGAAGAGCGCGCCCTTTTCATAGACGATCGCCGAAGGGCTGTCGGCTGCGGGATCGAGCAGGTGCAGGCGCTGCAGATCCGCTGGCTGCGTCCGTATCGCTTCTTGAATTTCGGCCCACCCCAAGACGTCGGCCATGGTCGCGCGTTCGGCGCCGTAGAGCGCTTCGATAATCCGGCCTTCGAAATAGGTGGTGAAGCCTTCGTTGAGCCAGCTATCGCTCCACACCGCGTTGGTGACAAGATTGCCTGACCACGAGTGCGCGAGTTCGTGCGCGATCAAAGATACGAGCGAGCGATCGCCGGCGAGGAAAGTCGGCGTGAGGAAGGTGAGGCGCGGGTTCTCCATGCCGCCATACGGGAAGGACGGCGGCAGGATCAGCACATCGTAGCGTCCCCAGCGATAGGGGCCGTAGAGCGCTTCCGCCGTGCGCACCATGGCTTCCATGTCGGCGCATTCGTAGAGGCCGCGCTCTAGCACGGTCGGCTCGGTCCACACACCTGTGCGCGGGCCGACGCTGCCGAACACCAAATCGCCAACGGCAATCGCCATGAGATAGATTGGCACTGGATTGCGCATGCGGAAACGGAAGGCGCGGCCGCCTTCGACTATTTCACCTTCAGGCGTGAGCATCTCGGCGCTCATCACCGCGATCAGATCAGCGGGGGCAACGAGGCGCACGTCGTAGGTTTGACGGATGCCGGGGCTGTCCTGCGTTGGCGCCCAAGTGCGCGTGAGGATCGATTGGCCTTGGCTGAACAGGAATGGCTTGCCGCTAGCGGTTTGCGCCGGCGTCAGCCACTGCAGCGCCTCGGCGTCAGGCGAAGTTTCGTAGATGATGGTGATTTCGCGCGCGCCATTGAGCTGGATCGTCATTGGCGCACCGCGCGCGCCATTGCTCTCGCCGATTACGAACGGCAGCGTTCGGCCGTTACCGCTGACCAGGCCGATATTGAGTCCCTTTACATCGAGGACGATCTCGCGCGCGTCGTCGCGTGCAGCGATTGAAAGCGTGCACGAGCCGGCAAGCACCTTGCGCTCGAAGTCGGCCTTGAGATCGAGCGAGACGTGCAGAACGCGCGCTTCATCCGGCTTGGCGTAGGACTGCGTATCGCGCGGCAGCTCCGGCAGCGATGCGCGGATATCGGTTGTCGCGCAGGCAGAGAGAGCCGGAGCGGCGAGTGTCGCTGCGAGCAGAGTGCGCCGTTGGATCATGCGTCTATCCCCAATTCTGTGGAGGCGCCGTAACGCCAACAGGGAGGGATGCGCAAGCGCGCTAGTGTCGCGCGCGAACTACGGCGCTGGTTGCGCTGCAACACGTTTGCGTCGAACGGGCGGTAGTACTGGCGCGCGATGATTTCCTGCGCCTCCAGCGTGTAGAGAAATTGCCGGTAGCTTTCAGCCGCCGCGCGTACGCGGGATCGCGCGTGTGTGCATCGGTCACCGCGACGGCAGGTTCGGCGCGGATGCTTCAATTCAATATGGACCGCCGGCGTCTCGCCGGCATGCGCTAGAGTCGGTCGGCGAGACGCCGGCGGTCCATATTTAGTGCGCACGCGCTTCTTTGATCAACGCGCGCAATTGATCGCGCGCGAGGATCTTGATCCCGGCGCGGCCCATGCTGATCCAGCCTTCGTCCACCCATTCGTGGAGCTTGCGGTTGACCTTTTCGCGGCTGGCGCCGATGCGGCGGGCGATTTCGGTTTGCGTAAGCGTCACGCTGGCGCTGTCGCCGGCTTCTTCGAGTACACGCAGAGCAAGACGGCCGCCGAGATCGAGCGTGTGCGCGTCTTCGATGGCTGCGTCAGCGCTGCGTAAGCGCCGGCTCATCTCCGCGAGCAGCTTCAGCAACGCTTTCGGTTCGGATTCCAACGCCGCCAAAGCTTGATCGCGGTGAATGCGGAGGAAGCGTGATTTGCGGATGGCGCAAATGTCGGCGGAGCGGGTGCCGCCATCGAGCACAGCCATTTCGCCGATCAGCGCGGGGGGCTTCAACGACGCCATGCGCACGTCTTTGCCGGCCTCGGTCGAGGACCGGACTTCGACTTCGCCTTCAAGCAACACGTAAAGCGCATCGCCCTTGTCGCCTTTGGCGAAGAGGAGTTTGCCCGGCTCAACCGTGCATGGGGTGCCTTGCTTGGCCAGGCGCGCGCGCGTCGCGTCGCTCAGCGCGGCCATCAATTCGGCCTTCGCCAACACGCCTTCGACGTTCAGAAGTTCCTGTTTGTCCGCCATGACGCGGGCTTTGTGCCACAGCGCGGCGAGGGGTCAATGAAATGCGCGCGGTTCGAGCGATCCGCGCGTGGCGTCGCCCTTCGACAGGGTGACGCCATTTCTGGGGCCGGTTCTGAATTAGCGTCAGCCTGAGCTTGTCGAAGGCAGCGCGGCCCGATCGCTCAGATCGCGGGGGCCATCGCCATTTGGCGGCGGATTTCGCGGCGGAACAGATCGATCGATTTCGGACCTTGCTTGGTTTCCAGGTTCCAGAAGGTCCAGCCATTGCAGGCGGGAGCGTCAGAGGCGAGGGCGCCGATGCGGTGGATCGAGCCGGTTGCATCGCCCAGAGCTAACGAGCCATCGGCGCGGACACGCGCGCGCTTGCCGTTAGGCGCAACGAGCCAGGCGCCTGGATGGATGAAGCCCGCTTCGATAACCTGACCGAATGGCACGCGCGGCTCCTCTTTCTTGGACTTGGTCACGGCCAAATCTTCGATCGAAACCGGTTTAATTTTCTTCAACCGCGCGCGGGCGCCCTCGGCATATTCCGCTTCGCGCTCGATGCCGATGTAGTGGCGCCCCAGCCGCTTGGCGGCGGCGCCGGACGTGCCCGTGCCAAAGAAGGGGTCCAAGATGACTTCGCCCGGCTTGGTGGTGGCGAGCACCACGCGGTGCAGCAGCGCTTCCGGCTTTTGCGTGGAGTGGAGCTTGCGGCCTTCGCGGTTTTTCAAGCGCTCGCCGCCGGTGCAGATCGGCAGCGTCCAGTCTGAGCGCATCTGTAGCTCATCGTTGAGCATTTTCAGCGCGTCATAGTGGAACGTGTATTTGGCTTCCTTCGAACGCGCGGCCCAAATCAGAGTCTCGTGCGCGTTGGTGAAGCGCGTGCCCTTGAAATTCGGCATCGGGTTGGTCTTGCGCCACACGATGTCGTTCAGGATCCAGAAGCCCATGTCCTGCATCGCGGCGCCCAGCCGGAAGATGTTGTGATACGAGCCGATCACCCAGATCGCGCCGTTCGGCTTCAGCACGCGGCGCGCTTCCGTCAGCCAGGCGCGGGTGAAGTTGTCGTAGGCGGCGAAGTCTTCGAATTTGTCCCACTCGTCGTCGACGCCATCGACGTTCGATTGGTCCGGACGCGTCAGCGCGCCGCCAAGCTGCATGAAATAGGGCGGATCCGCGAAGACGAGATCGACACTGCCATCGGCAAGCTTTCGCATCTCCTCAATGCAATCGCCTTCGATGATCTTGTCTTTGAAGTGACGCGCCATTTATCCCCCGAGCCCGGACGGGCGAGGCGCGCCGAGCAGGGGAATCCTCGCTTGACGGAGTCCGCGAATCAAGAGTCCGCAGCAATTAACCATGTTTATTTTTCAGGCGACCGCCGGCGAGGCCTTATCAAACTTTAAGCGATGCCCAAGCGAGAGCAGGTAGGCGATGAAGAAGAGGTACATATAGACCTCCTCCATCTCGCTCGACCGATAGCCGCCGGTGAACGCCTGTGCGGAGACGTCGAGCAGGTGCAGATCGTCAATGCGCTCCGGAATGGCGCCGATCTGCGAGAAGATGACCGGCGCTAAGCAAACGAGCGTCGGCGCCAGCCACCACGGATTGTCGAACAAACCGCGGCCATTGCGGAAGTGCTTCACGAGCGGGTGGATGATCGTCCCGAGGATCATCCCGAACAACAAAATCGCGCGCGGCTTCTGGTCGAACCACGAGCTTGAGTTGTGGATGTTGTTCTCGCCCTGGTCGTTGATGCTTTCGAAGAGGCCACCCATCTCCCAACCGAAATAGTGCTGACCCCAGCTGGTCTCTTCGGTGAGCAGATAGAAAAGTCCGACGCTGATCAGTATCAGCCACCAGCGCAGCCACTTCTCGTTCTTCTGAAACGCCATGCGCACGGCGAGCGCGAGCGCGATGATGAGAATGATGGTCTGTGCGTTCTCCAGTAGGCCGAGTTCGCCTCTGAGCACGCTCGGCTGCGTGAATGCGTAGAACATGAACAGCGCATAGAGCGCCAAGCACACAAGCCAGACGGCAGGCGCGGAGATGTCGGCGCGCGGTTGAGTAGTGGCGTCCCCAGTCATGAGGCGGAACATAGTGTGGCGCTTGGCCTTGTAAACGCCCGGTCTACGTTATGCGGCGATGATGCCCGCGGCTTCGCGCACTGGTTTGAAGCTGCGGCGATGGATTGGGCAGGGGCCAAGCTCGGCCAGCGCCCTTTGGTGCTCGGGCGTCCCGTAGCCTTTATGTTTGGCGAAGGCATAGCCGGGGTATTGCGCGCAGAACGCCACCATCAACCGATCGCGCTCGACTTTGGCGATGATCGAGGCCGCAGAGATTGAGGCGACATAGACGTCGCCGTCGATGATCATCTCGATCGGGCATGGCAGCTCTGGCGCGGAATTGCCGTCGATCAGGGCCGCAATAGGACGCTCGGAAAGTCCATCAAAAGCGCGGCGCATCGCTAGATACGTGGCCTGCAGGATGTTGATCTGATCTATCTCTTCGGGGCTCGCCATGCCGACGCCCACGACGGCGCAGGCGCGGATTGCGACCGCCAATTCCTCGCGCGCTTCAGCGCTCAATTGCTTGGAATCCGCCAGGCCCTTGGGGCGCTTCTTCGCCGGCAAGATCACTGCAGCGGCCACCACTGGCCCCGCCCAGGGTCCGCGCCCCGCCTCGTCGATCCCACAAATCCCCATGGACGGAAGATGGTCCGGATTCGTTGCAGGGCGCAAACGTCAAGGGCAGTGTTCTTTTAGACAGTGGTCCTTGACAATGGGGCCGCACGGTGTCAAGTAAGCATGACAAACAGACAAGGTCGCTTGATGGAGGGTGAGATGCGGCGAGGGCGGTGGAGCTTGGGCGTGGTGGTCGCGATCGTGGTGGCCATTGCGGCGGCGACGGCCGGGCAGCATCCGCACCGGGCCAGCACGACGCGCGCCGAGGCGCCGCTACAGGTGACGTTGGCGCTCGAAAGCGACGGCGTGGAGTTGCGTGTCGCAAGCGAGGGCTTCGCCCTGGCGTTCAGAATTTAGGAGCGATCAGATGAGTTGCGATACCGAGGGCGCCAGTAAAGCCGTGACGCGGCAGTACATGCGCGACATGTCAGTCGCCGCGCTGACTTATGTTGCAGTCCTTATTGTGAGCGTGTTCGTGGTGCGCAGGTTGGACCCGCCACAATGGGTGGCGATCGCATTGGCGCTGGCATCAGCGGCGCCGGCATTGCTGATGATGCGCGCCTACATGCGCCGCTTCAACGGGCTGGATGAGTTTCAGCGCCGTGTGCAGATGGAGTCGATGCTGGCAGCGTCAGCGATCGTTGGCTTTGGCACCTTTACCTATGGGTTTCTCGAAAGCTTTGCGGGCTTTCCAAGCATCGACGGCGCGCTGCTCTGGGTTTTTCCAGCGACGTGCTTTGTTTGGGGCATTGCGCAGATTTTCGTGGCGCGGCGCTACAAATGAGAAACCGCCTCAAGGTCCTGCGCGCCGAGCGCAATTGGAGCCAGGCGGATCTTGCCGACAAGCTCGACGTCTCACGCCAGAGCGTGAACGCGATCGAGACCGGCAAGTACGATCCCTCGCTGCCGCTCGCCTTCAAGATCGCCAAGGTTTTCGCCCTGACGATCGAGCAAATCTTCAGCGACGATGAAGTCGCGCAAGCTGCCGAATAGGAACGCGTCATGTCTGTTCTGCCTGTTTCACAAAACAAACGCCGTGCGCTTTATCGCAACGTTATGGTTGGCTTGATTGCGCTCTTGGGTGTCCTGACACTGCTATCCCGCGTGTTCGGAATCGATGTGCATCTTGTCGCGATGCTGATGCTTGTGCCAATCGTGGTGCTTGCGCCGCTTCAACTGAGTGCGCTCGATGAAGCCGCCAAGCAGGCGCATTTTTCGGCATGGTACTGGGGCTGCATGTTCGCGATCGTTGCGATCGGTGTGCTTGCGATCGGTCTGCAGCAAGCTGCAATCCCGTTTGAGCCGGTGGCGGCGTTTGCCGCGAAATGGTTCAGTGGCGTGGGTCCGTCGAGCTTGTTCGTCGCCGGTTTGATGGTGGGACCGGCTTTGATGGTCGTGAGCTATCTCATCTTCTCAGTCGTCCACTGGTTGCGAATGCGCTGAGCGCACGCGCGTCCAAGAAATTTTGAGTTGGGATTTTTAAGGCGCTTAATGCGCCAAAGGAGAAGCTATGTTCGAAATCACCCGCAAACTCCTGATTGGGTCGCTCGCGGCGTTCGTCATCAACGCAATCGCCACGCCAGCCGACGCGCAAATGTTCGCACCATCGCGTTTCACCGTCGAAGTGCGCGGTGAGGGGCCGGACGTCATTCTCGTTCCGGGCCTTGGCTCAAGCCGCGATGTCTGGTCGGCGCAAGTGGAGGCGCTTGCCGCCACGCATCGCCTGCACCTCGTGCAGATCAACGGCTTCGCTGGTCAACCTGTCGGTGCGCCAGCGGGGCAGGTGATCGATCCTGTCGTTGAAGAGCTCGCGCAATATGTCGAGGCTTACACATCCGGGCGTCCCGCGATTATTGGTCATTCCATGGGCGGGCTTACTGGCCTCATCCTTGCCCGCCGCCATCCAGAGCGGGTCGGCCGGCTGATGATCGTCGACGCGCTGCCATTCTTTGGCGGCATGTTCGGCCCGCAAGTCACCGTGGTGAGCGTCGAGCCGCAAGCGCGGGGGATGCGCGATCAGATTTCGGCGATGGATGATGCCTCGTTCGCGGCACAACAAAATGGCGGCATCACGCGCCTGGTGAAAACCGAAAGCCGCCGCGCCGAAGTCGTGGCGTGGAGCGTAGCGTCCGATCGCGCGACGTTCGCCGGCGCCATGTATGAAGTGCTGACCACCGACATGCGCCCCGAAGTGGCGAGCATCCAATCGCCGATCACGGTGGTTTACGCCTATGACGCTGCAATGGGTCCCGAGGCGATGATCGACGGCCTCTATCGCGGCCAGTACGCGCCGGCGCCGCATGTCAGCTTCGTGCGGGTCGATGGCTCCTACCATTTCATCATGTTGGACCAACCGGCGGCGTTCCAAGCCGCGGTGGCGGATTTCCTCCGCTAAGCTGTTGCCAAGAACCTTGATTGAGAAGGCGGGCGCCTTTAGGCGTCCGCCTATGGCTCACAAAGCGCCCCGTTGTTTCCAAGACGTGATCCTGACGCTCCAGACTTACTGGGCGGAGCAGGGTTGTGCGATCCTGCAGCCCTACGACGAGCAAGTCGGCGCCGGCACGCTGCATCCGGCCACCACGCTGCGCTCGCTCGGACCGAAGCCGTGGCGTGCGGCGTACGTGCAGCCCTCGCGCCGTCCGAAGGATGGCCGTTACGGCGAGAACCCAAACCGGCTGCAGCACTATTATCAGTTTCAGGTGATCCTGAAGCCGAACCCGCCGAACCTGCAGGAACTCTATCTCAATTCGCTCGCGCGCATCGGTATCGATCCGCTGCTCCACGACATTCGCTTTGTCGAAGACGATTGGGAAAATCCGACCGTCGGCGCCTGGGGCTTGGGTTGGGAGGTCTGGTGCGATGGGATGGAAGTCTCGCAGTACACTTACTTCCAACAGGTCGGCGGCTTGGATGTGCGCCCGGTGAGCGGCGAACTCACCTATGGGCTTGAGCGCTTGGCGATGTACGTGTTCGGCGTCGATCGGGTGTACGATCTGCCGTTCAATGATCCCGATAGCGAGTATCCCGTCACGTACGGCGACATCTTCCTCGAAAACGAGAAGCAGCAATCGCGCTACAATTTCGAACTCAGCGATCCCGAGATGGTGTTGCGCTGGTTCGGCGATGCAGAGGCGACAGCCGCGCGCTTGCTGAAAGAAGGCAACGTGCTGCCGGCGTTCGATTACACGCTGAAGGCGTCGCACTTTTTCAATCTGCTCGATGCGCGCGGCGTTGTATCGCCCACCGAGCGTCAAAGCTTCATCGCGCGGGTGCGGGATTTGGCGAAAGGCTGCGCGGCTCAATGGGAAGAGAGCCAGCGATGAGCGCGCAGAACGAAGCGCGTCCCCCTCTCCCTTGCGGAGAGGGGGCAGGGGGTGAGGGGCGTTCAACCGCCGCTCTGCCAGCGGCGAAGCGTGGTCACGGCTGCGCGCCGGCCCCCGGCGAAGAGCGCCAAAAGGATCATACGCGCACCAAACTGCGCGCGGCGCGTCAACGCAAAGCGATGACGCCATCGGAGAAGGAGCTCTGGAAGCTGCTTCGCTCGATTGATGGCTACACATTTCGCCGGCAGGCGGCGATCGGCGACTACCTGTTCGACTTTGCTTGCTACGGCGCACGCTTGCTGATCGAGATCGACGGCTCAATTCACGAGCGTGCAGACGTCAAAGAAAACGACAAAGCCAAGACGATCCACGCCGCAATGGAGGGCTTCGGGCTGCTGCGCTTGCAGAACAACGACGCGTGGGATCGGCCAGCTTGGGTTGTTGATCAGGTGCGTGCCTGCCTTGACGCCCCTCACCCCCCGGCCCCCTCTCCGCAAGGGAGAGGGGGGGATGATTCCTGATGCCCCAACTCCTGCTTGAACTTTTCTCCGAAGAAATCCCGGCGCGCATGCAAAAGCGCGCCGAGGAGGATTTGGCGAAGGCGTTTGGCGAGAAGCTAAAGGCGGCCGGGCTTGATGCGAAGGCGATCAAGACGTTCTCCAGTCCGCGCCGCATTGGTTTGTTCATCGACGATATGCCGGCGAAGGCCGCGGACGTGAACGAAGAGCGCAAAGGCCCGCGCGTCGGCTCGCCCGATCAAGCGATCCAGGGTTTCTTGAAAGGCGCAGGCCTCGCTTCCATCGTTCAAGCCGAGATCGTCGAGGACAAGAAGGGTTCGTTCTACGTCGCAAAGATTGCGCGCGTTGGCCGCGCGACGCCGGAGATCGTGCAAGAGATCACGCCGGAGATTATCCGCGCCTTCCCGTGGCCGAAGCAGATGCGCTCGCAATCGAGCGACCTCACTTGGGTGCGGCCGCTGCACAACATCTGCTGCGTGTTCGACGGCAAGGCCGTGAAGATCGCGGTTGAAGGCGTGGGCTCTGAAGCCGTGACCTGGGGCCATCGCTTCCATGCGCCGGAAGCATTGCCGGTGACGAGCGCGTCGGATCACGCTTCGAAACTGCGCGGCGCGAAAGTGTTGATCGAGCGCGACGAGCGCAAGTCGATCATTCTTGAGCAAGCCAAGAAGCTCTGCGCCGCGAAGGGGCTAGAGCTCGTTGAAGATATCGGCTTGCTCGAAGAGGTGGCGGGGCTGGTTGAGTGGCCGGTTGTGCTGCTCGGCGACATGGACCCGGACTTTCTCAATCTGCCAGGCGAAGTGATCCGTCTTTCGATGCGCACGCACCAAAAGTATTTCGCCGTGCGCGATCCGAAAACCAAGGGCCTCGCGCCGCACTTTATCGTGGTGGCGAACATCGAAGCGAAAGATGGCGGCAAGGCGATCGCCGCGGGCAACGCGCGCGTGCTCTCGGCGCGGCTGAGCGATGCGCAATTCTTCTGGAAGGTCGATACGGCAACGCCGCTTTTTACCGAAGAGCGTAAGGCGAAGCTTGAGAAGATCGTCTTCCACCAAAAGCTCGGCAGCGTTTGGGATAAGGTCGAGCGCGTGCGCGCGTTGGCCGAAGAACTCTGCGCCGTCACCGGCGCTGATCCGAAGCTCGTCCGCGAAGCGGCCAATCTCTGCAAAATGGATCTGGTGACGGAAACCGTCGGCGAATTCCCTGAGCTGCAGGGGCAGGTGGGGCGTCAGCTCTCGGCGCTAACCAAAGGCAACCACGAAAGTGTCGCCGCCGCGATCGAAGATCACTATCGGCCGCTCGGGCCGAATGATCGCGTGCCGAGTGATCCGGTAGCCGTGACGCTCGCGCTTGCGGACAAGCTTGATACGCTCGTCGGGTTTTGGGCAATTGATGAGAAACCGACAGGATCGAGCGATCCTTACGCGCTGCGCCGAGCTGCGCTAGGAGTGATCAGAATTGTTCTCGAGCACAAATTGCGGTTCTTCGATGAAGAGAACGACGATGGCGACACGGGGTTCGTTCGTCGCCTTGGCTATTGGGCGGAGCCTCACGTTACCCGTCGCGCGGCAAACGAAGCCGAGTTTCGCGATGCTCTGATCGCATATCGCTCAGCAAATCCTGGTGTGCGCGCTCAAGTGATCAAAGGGCCTGATTCTTCGTTGCCGATCGCGCATTCGATTGAGCTAGGTCACCAGCTTTTCGACTTCCTGGCGGATCGGCTCAAAGTCCAAATGCGCGAGCGAGGCATCGGACACGATCGCATTGCTGCGGCTATGTACGAAGTCGTGTCGGGCACGGTCGGTTACGTGGACGATCTGGTGCTCATTGTAGAACGCGCTGAAGCGCTCGATGCTTTCTTGAAAACCGAGGACGGTGCGAACTTGCTCGCCGGCTATAAGCGCGCGGCGAACATTCTCGCGGCGGAAGAGAAGAAGGGGAAGTGGAGCGCTGAGGAGGCCGCGGGCCAAGTCGACGCTTCCAAGCTCGCCGAGCCAGCCGAAAAGGCGCTCTATGAGGCGCTGGAAAAAGCGCTGCCTGCAGCGCGCGTGGCGGTGGAGAAAGAGGAGTTCGCTGCGGCCATGAAGGCGCTCTCGGGCCTGCGCGCGCCGGTGGATGCCTTCTTCGAAAAAGTCCTCGTCAACGCTGAGGAACCTTCGCTGCGCCGCAATAGACTTCTGCTGCTCTCACGGCTACGTGAGGCGCTGTCCGCCGTGGCGGATTTTTCGAAGATCGAGGGCTAACGACTGCCTCGCGTCCCCGCGAGCGTCGCGAGGGAAGTTTCGATGGCAACGAAGCAGTGGGTCTACGGGTTCGGCGGCGGTGAAAGCGCGGGCGATGCGTCGATGAAGGCGCTGCTCGGCGGCAAGGGCGCGAACCTCGCGGAGATGGCCAAGCTCGGGTTGCCGGTGCCGCCAGGCTTCACCATCACCACCGAAGTTTGCACCGAGTTTTACGAGAACAAGCGCAACTATCCCGCCGACCTCGCGGGCCAGGTTGATGCTGCCTTGGCTGACCTCGAAAGGAAGGCCGGCAAAAAGTTTGGCGATGCTTCAAACCCTTTGCTGGTTTCCGTGCGCTCAGGGTCGCGCGCATCGATGCCGGGCATGATGGATACGGTGCTGAACCTCGGCCTGAACGATGACACCGTTGAAGGCTTGGCCAAACTCTCAGGCGACGCGCGCTTCGCGTACGATAGCTATCGCCGCTTCATCCAGATGTACTCCGACGTCGTGCTCGAACTGGAGCACGGCGTGTTCGAAGAAATTCTCGGCGGCCGCAAAGATCTGCAAGGCTATGCCTCGGACACCGAGATGACCGCGGAGGACTGGAAGGCGGTCGTCGCCGATTACAAGCGCGCCGTGGAGCGTGAGCTCGGCAAGCCGTTTCCGAGCGACCCGAAGGATCAACTCTGGGGCGCCATCGGCGCCGTGTTCGCAAGCTGGATGAACGACCGCGCGATCTTCTACCGCAAGCACAACAACATCCCCGAAAGCTGGGGCACTGCCGTCAACGTGCAGGCGATGGTGTTCGGCAATATGGGCGACACCTCCGCGACCGGCGTTGCGTTCACGCGCGATCCGTCAACGGGCGAGAAGAAGTTCTACGGCGAGTTCCTCATTAACGCGCAAGGCGAAGACGTCGTCGCCGGCATTCGCACGCCGCGCGCGCTCACCAAAGCCGCGCGCGAAGCGATGAAGGAAACCGGCGAGTCGCTTGAAGAAGCGATGCCACCGGTGTTCGCTGAACTTGTCGCCGTCTATCAGAAGCTCGAAGCGCACTATCGCGACATGCAGGATCTGGAGTTCACGGTCGAACGCAACAAACTCTACATGCTGCAAACCCGTAACGGGAAGCGCACCGCGAAAGCGGCGCTGAAGATCGCGGTCGACATGGTGGGTGAGGGGCTCATCAGCACGGACGAAGCTGTGCTGCGCGTTGACGCCTCCGCGCTCGATCAATTGCTGCACCCGACCATCGCTGACGGCTACACGCGCGACATCATCTGCAAAGGCTTGCCGGCATCGCCTGGCGCCGCCGTAGGTATTGTCGTGTTCGATTCCGATGAAGCTGAACGTCTCGCAGCTGATCGGCAGAAAGTCATTCTCGTTCGTGAAGAGACGAGCCCGGAAGACATTCATGGCATGCACGCCTAGCAAGCCATCGTCACGGCGCGCGGCGGCATGACCAGCCACGCCGCCGTCGTTGCGCGCGGCATGGGCCGCCCTTGCGTCTCTGGCGCGGGCGATATCCGCATCAACATGAAGGCCGGTGAGTTCACCGCTGGCGGTCGCGTCATCAAGAGAGGCGAGACCATCACTGTCGATGGTTCGGCTGGCCACGTGCTGTTCGGCTCGGCGCACATGGTTGAACCCGAACTCACCGGCGACTTCGCGGCAGTGATGGTGTGGGCTGACGCTGCACGCCGTCTCAAAGTGCGCACCAATGCCGACACGCCGCACGATGCGGACGTGGCCGTGAAGTTCGGCGCCGAAGGCATCGGCCTTTGCCGCACCGAGCACATGTTCTTCGACGCGCAGCGCATCGCCTCGGTGCGTAAGATGATCGTGGCTGAAACTGAAGCCGCGCGCATCAAAGCGCTCGACGAGCTCTTCCCACACCAGCGCGCCGACTTCGTCGGCATCTTCAAAGCCATGGCTGGGCGGCCGGTCACCATCCGCTTCCTCGATCCGCCGCTGCATGAATTCCTGCCGCACTCGGAAGAGGACATCGCCGAAGTCGCGCCGTCGTTGGGCGTCACGGCGGATTGGCTCTCCGCGCGGGTCAAAGCACTGGCCGAGAGCAATCCTATGCTCGGTTTCCGCGGTTGCCGCCTCGCGATCGTCTTTCCGGAAATCTATGACATGCAGGCGCGGGCTGTGTTTGAGGCCGCATGCGATGTGGCCGAGCAGGGCGAGCCGCCGATCCCCGAAATCATGATCCCGTTCGCGATCACTAAGAAAGAGCTCGAGATCCTGAAGGTGCGCATCGACGCCATCGCGGCCGAGGTGTTTGGCCAGCGCGGCCGTAAGCTTGAGTACCTGGTAGGCACGATGATCGAGCTGCCGCGCGCAGCGCTTCGGGCCGGGGAGATCGCCGAAGTGGCGGAGTTCTTCTCGTTCGGCACCAATGATCTCACCCAGGCGACCCTGGGCGTCTCCCGCGATGACGCCGGGCGCTTCCTCGGAACCTACGTCGAGCGGCAAGTGTTACCGGTTGATCCGTTCGTCTCCATCGACGCCGAAGGCGTAGGGGAGCTGGTCCGGCTCGCCTGCGAACGGGGGCGAGCCACTCGGACGGGGCTCAAGCTTGGCATTTGCGGAGAACACGGAGGCGACCCCGCCTCAATCGCCTTCTTTGAACGCGCCGGGCTCGATTACGTCTCTTGCTCGCCCTATCGCGTCCCCATCGCGCGCCTCGCGGCGGCTCAAGCGGCGCTCGCCGCAAAACGCTGACGGTTACCCGCAACCGCTAGTTCCGTTGGGGAACTTGCCTGCGGCCGCCGCGACCGGCGGTCGCGGGCTATTTCGCTTCGTTGGTGAACTGGCACGAGCCTCGCAAGACTTTGTCCGCTTTGGGCTTTCTCGGCGTGACCTCATGGCCGCACCGGACCCCAGAAGTGAGCTAGATCAGGCGGGAGGCGAGACTATGAACAAAAAGTCAATCGCCCCTCGCGCGCGCGTCCTGTATCCCGCCGGAGCCAGGGGGCACAATATTCCTCAGGCGAAACGAACCGGGTTGCTGCGGAATATTTGGCTTTCCTTTGTGCCAAAGCTGCACACGATTAAGCGGGGCTTAATGCATTTGTCGTTGTTCTGGCGTCGACTAACTATTCTTGCGGGCGAGATTCGGACCCAGGTAATGGTAGAAATCGAACGGAACCCTCTGGCCGTGCGTCAGGGTGCAGCGACCATTATGTGCTTAGCGGCTGCTGCAGTCGCGATGCCCGTGATTTCGCATCGCGCCGCTGAGCAACGGGACGGCGCTGAGTGGGCCGCAACTTCGACTGCGTTCGCTGCGCAGTTCGAGCAAGAACTCCTCGCGTCTGATCCAACCGCTCACGTCCAGCTGACTGCATTCCGCACCAACGACGGCCTGCGCGCGCGTGGTCAAGCCACGCTCTTCGAGAGCCCAGATGCCCGCGCCATGATGGTGCAAGCCGTTCTGCGCGGCCCGACATCTAATCAACCCGCTCAAGAGCGCGCCGTTCCTACCGAACCGCAGATCGACGCCCGGCAGCAGGACTGTTTGGCGCAGGCGATCTATTATGAAGCGCGCGGCGAGAGCCAACGCGGTCAGATCGCGGTCGCTGAAGTCATCATGAACCGCGCCCGGTCAGGCCATTATCCCAGCTCAGTCTGCGGCGTCGTCTATCAGGGCTCTCACCGCTCGACCGGCTGCCAGTTCACCTTCACCTGCGATGGTTCGCTGAACCAGCGTCCGCGCGGCCGCGGTTGGGATCGCGCTCAGCGCGTCGCGACAGCTGTGATGTCAGGCTACACCCGTCCGATCACGCAGGGCGCCACGCACTATCACACGCACGCTGTGAACCCAGTCTGGAATTCAGGCCTGGTCGAGACGACGAACATCGAGAGCCACGTCTTCTACCGTTTCCCGAACCGTTCTGAGCGCGCCTATTACCAGGAAGCTCTGGCCCGCCGGCGTGGCGCGATCGGCTCGCGCCGCAGCGGTGCGGCTGCTGAGGAACTCATCCCGGAAGCTGACGCCGTGGCGCTGGACGCTGTCGAAGGCGTGGTGACGGAAGAGGCGGCGCCTGCGCCGGCCGCGACCGATGCGCCGGCCGACACGAGCGCAGCGAACACCGTTGTCGCACCGCGCGAAGTCGCGACCTGAGCCGAACAGCGGGTGCTTAGCCCTCGCTTGTGAACTGCTTCTTGATTTGATTGCGCATTGCGCCGGGAAAGAACCGCGCAAAGAAACGTGCGCGTTCGGCTTCTTTGCCGACCATGTAGTGCACTTCGTTGCCGTGCGCCGCGTCCCACGCGCGCTCCGCCGCCATCCGGACGGGATAGATCGGCGTTTTGTTCTCTGTTAGCGCATCGCGAATGCGCCGGTTGGAGCCTTGGCCCGAACCTGCCGGCAAGCCATCAAGGATTGCCGTGTCGATGAACCATGGCATGAGGCTGACCACGCGTACGCCGTATTTCGAAAATTCGACATCAAGCGCCTCGGTCAAGCCGCGTACGCCAAACTTCGTGGCGCAATAGACCGCCAAATTCGGCGCGCCGAAAACGCCCGCGACCGAAGCGGTGTTGACGATGCGTGCGCCGGGCGTCTCGCGTAGAAGCGGCAGCGCCGCGTTCACACCGTTGATCACGCCCTTGAGGTTTACGTCGAGGACCAGATCGATGTCGTCGTCGGGCATTTCGTCGATCGGACCGCCTTTGCCGACGCCGGCATTGTTGAACAGCACATGCATCCGACGGTTCGTCGCTTGGCCGAACGTTTCGACCGCCCGTTTCCAGCCGGCGCGATCGCGGACGTCAAATTCCATCGAGATGCGCTGGCCGTCGGGCAGCAGCGCCGCCGTTTCTTCCAAACCTTTCGGGTTCACATCGAACAGGCCGACGAACCATCCGCGCTCGGCGAAGAGTTGCGCGGTGGCGCGGCCAATGCCCGAGCCTGCGCCAGTGACGAAGATTGTTTTTTGCGGTTCAGCCATGGGCAGCGTTCGTCTGCCGGAACACGCGTCTCGTCAAGCGCGCCGCAAGGTTCGCCGCATCGCAGCGGGTGGGGCGCCGTAGAGGCGCACGAACGCGCGCCGCATGCGCTCAGGATCGCCAAAGCCTGTGCGCCGCGCGATGTCCTGGATGGCGCCGCCTTGCGCCAACGCCGTGCGCGCTGTTTCCGCGCGCAGCCGCTCCACCGCTTTTGCCGGTGTGACGCCAGTTTCCGTTGCGTAGGCGCGCGCGAAGTTGCGCGGACTCATCGCCGCTTGCGCCGCGAGCGCCTCCACGGAAAGGTCATCGCTCAAGTGCTCGCGCATCCAGGCATTGAGTTGCGCAAAGCGCGACGCACCGCCATCGAGGTCGAGCAACGCCGAATGTTGGGCCTGCCCGCCGGGGCGCTTGGCATAGACAACCATCTCGCGCGCAACGCCGGCGGCAACCTCTTCGCCGAGATCCTCCGCGATCATCGCCAGCGCTAGATCGATACCAGTCGTGATGCCCGCCGACGTCCACACCACGCCATCCTTGATATGAATACAGTCCGCTTCTACGCGCACGCCTGGAAACATCTGCGCGAGCTGTGCCGCACGCCGCCAGTGCGTCGTCGCGCGTTTGCCTTCGAGCAGCCCGGCCTGCGCCAGCAGAAAGGCGCCGGAGCAGACGCTCGCGACACGCCGCGCGCGCGCGGGTGCGCGGCTGATCGCGCGCACAAGGCCCACATCGCGCATCGCTTCGCCGGTGCCGTTGCCGCCGACGACGATGAACGTGTCCACCTTGGCGCGGCCGCTCAGTAGCTCAGCAGGCATCGATATGCCGGATGAGGAAGGCACGAGCCCCGCCGCTGCCGCCGCTGTGCGGATCGTGTAGGCGCCAGGCGCATAGCGCGCGGCAATCTCGAACGCGCCGATCGGCCCGGCTGCATCGATGATCTGAAAGCCGGGAAACAGCACCACCAACACGTCTCGCGGCTTTGGCGGAAAAGGAGGCTTCTTTGACATTTCAGCCAAAGCCTTCCGGCGCCATCATCGGCTTGTCAATGGAGGCCACCCGATGGCGCAACCGTTCCGTATCGTCTTCATCCTGTACCCGCGTCTCACGCAGCTCGACTTCACCGGCCCGTATGAAGTGCTGGCGCGCGTGCCCAACACCGAGATCGTCATCGCCTCGAAAGAGGGCGGCGCGCTCCGAACCGAGATGGGGCTCACCTTCGCCGATCTGACCAAGCTCGCCGATGTCGATCGCGCCGACATGATCATGATCCCCGGCGGTCCAGGTCAAACCGATGCGATGCAAGATCCCGCATTCATGGCGCAGGTGAAACGCTTGGGTGCGAGCGCGAAATACGTGACCTCCGTCTGCACCGGCTCGCTGATCCTCGCGGCTGCGGGATTGCTCACCGGCAAGCGCGCGGGCAGTCATTGGGCCTACCGCGAATTGCTCGGCGCATTTGGCGCAATACCCGACGACGCGCGCGTCGTGCGCGATGGAAATGCCATCACTGGCGGCGGCGTCACCGCTGGCATCGACATCGCGCTTACCATCGCCGCCGAGCTCGCGGGCGATGATGTCGCCAAGATGATCCAGCTCGCGATCGAGTACGCGCCGGCGCCGCCGTTCAATTGCGGGCGGCCTGAAATCGCGGAAGAGAAAACCGTGGCTGCTGTGAAGCAGCTCTTCTCCAGCTTCGCGCAACAGCGGCGTGAGGCGATCGAGAAAATGGTGGGGAGCGCTTGATGCTGAAGCTGCGGCCGAATTGCGAGGCTTGCGATCGTGACTTGCCGCCCGAGAGCGCAGACGCGCGGATTTGCAGCTTTGAATGTACGTTCTGCGCAACGTGCGCTGACGGCGCATTGAAAGGGCAGTGCCCCAATTGCGGCGGCAGGCTTGAGCGCCGCCCGGTCAGGCCCGCCGAAGCGTTGGTGAAGTATCCGGCCTCAACCGAACGCGTACTGAAGCGGCGCTAAGCGTTGCCGGCCGCTTCGCTCAGTTGCGACGGCTCGAAGCCGAGCGACTTGATTGCGCGTTCCCATTTATTTTCGAGTGTCGCATCGAAAACGATGGCGTCGTTGAAATCGACCACCAGCCACGCATTGTGCCGGATTTCATCTTCAAGCTGCCCCGCGTCCCAGCCCGCGCAGCCTAGCGCAAGCACATAGCTCGACGGCGCCTGATCGCTTGCGACGGCTTCCAGCACATCGCGCGTTGCCGTGAGCCGCACACCCGGCGCGACGGTTTGGGTTGCGTCACCGGCCTCGAAATCTTCTGAGTGGAGAACGTAGCCACGATCGGGCCGGACAGGTCCGCCATCGAGCACGATGCGTTCGGCTGCCGCGTCGCCAGCCTTGAGCCCGAGGTGACCCAACACTTCATCAAGCGTCAGATCTTCCTTTTGCTTGTTGATGACGACGCCCATCGCGTGTTCCGCGTCGTGCGCGCACATAACGATGACACTGCGATCGAAGCGGGGATCGCCGATCCCCGGCATCGCCACCAATAATTTGCCCGCCAAGGTGTCGCTCATGGGGCAATGCTCCCGCGCCCGTCGCTTTCGCGCAAGAGGGCGCTCGCATATGGCGCGAGCCTCCCCTACATAAATCCTGAAAATTGAGGGAGCTTCAAATGATTAAGGTCGGCGACACGCTGCCGGATGTGCAGTTCAATGTTCCTGCCAGCGACGGCATGAAGCAGATGCGCACCGCTGACATATTTGGCGGCAAGACCGTGGCGCTCTTCGCTGTGCCTGGCGCCTTTACGCCGACATGCTCAGCCCGCCATTTGCCGAGCTTCCGCGAGCACCTCGCCGACTTCAAAGCTAAGGGCGTCGACGCAGTCGCGTGCACCGCGGTCAACGATCACTTCGTGATGGGTGCGTGGGCGAAAGACCAAAACGTGGTTGACCAAATCCTTATGCTCTCCGACGGCTCCGGCGACTTCGCCAAAGCGACAGGCCTCGACGCTGACTTTTCAAAGTTCGGCATGGGCCCGCGTTCGAAGCGCTATTCAATGATCGTCAAGGATGGGGTGGTATCTCAGTTGCACGTCGAAGAAGCTGGTGAATACAAAGTTTCCAGCGCGGAGTACCTGCTCGGTCAGTTAGCCTGAGCTTAATTTTACTTACCCGCGCGAGAACGCATCAAAGCCGCAGAAGCGGTGGGAGAGAAACGCGATGATGCTTGTGATTATTTTTGCGGTGATGGCGCTCGTGCTGGCCTTCAGCGCGATCAAGGTTGTGCCGCAAGGCTATCAGGTCACCGTCGAGCGCTTCGGCCGGTACACTGGTACGCTTCGTCCAGGCATCGCATTTTTGATTCCGTTCGTTGATCGCCTCGGCAAACGCATGTCGATGATGGAAGCGGTGCTGGATGTGCCGCGTCAGGACGTGATCACCAAGGATAACGCTGTTGTCTCGGTTGACGCCATTGTCTTCATCCAAGTCATGGACGCGGCAAAGGCTGCATACGAAGTCGAGAACTATCGCCTCGCCGTGCTGAACCTCTGCTTGACCAACATCCGTACCGTTGTTGGCGCAATGGACCTCGATGAAGTGCTTTCACAGCGCGACTCCATCAACGCGCGCCTGCTCACTGTCATTGACGGCGCAACGCACGCTTGGGGCACCAAGGTGATGCGCGTCGAAATCAAGGATCTCGCGCCGCCGGCCGATCTCACGCAAGCGATGGCCCGCCAAATGAAGGCGGAACGCGAACGCCGCGCGCAAATTCTCGAAGCCGAAGGCGACAAGCAAGCCGCCATCCTCCGCGCCGAGGGCGCCAAGCAATCGGCGATCCTCGAGGCCGAAGGCCGCCGCGAAGCCGCCTATCGCGACTCCGAGGCCCGCGAGCGGGAAGCCGAAGCTGAAGCGAAGGCGACCGACATGGTCAGCCAGGCCATCAGCAAGGGCGACGTCAACGCGATCCGCTACTTCCTGGGTCTCAAATACGTCGAAGCGTTCGGCAAGCTCGCGACGTCGAACCAGCAGCGCACAGTTATCATCCCGGCGGACCTCTCTGGCATCGCCGGCTTGGTCGAAGGCCTCCGCGCGCTCAACGCGCAAGGCGAGGGCGCCGCTGGCGGTCCATGGACTGCGCCGCGTTCTCCGACCCCGGCGCCGCGCTAAACTTGGACCGCCGGCTTCCAGCCGGCAGTCTTCGCATGCCGCCTAGAAGGCGGCGGTCCGAAGGGCTACATTGAGCGCATGGACACGTTGATCACCTTCCTGGCGAGCGTTGGCCCGCAGCACTGGCTGGTCTTTGGCCTCATCTTGCTCATCGCTGAGATGGCGTCGGGCACGACGTATCTGCTTTGGCCCGCGGTCGCGGCTTTCCTGACAGCGCTGATCTCGCTCGCGGGCGTCACCAATTGGGTTGCGGACATCGCGATCTTTGCGGTGCTCGTGATCGCACTCACGGCGCTCGGGCGCCCGCTGGTTCAGCGCTGGCGTTCGGAAAACAATGCCGAGGGCCTGAACGAGCGCTCCAAATCTTTGATCGGCACGCGCGGCGTCATCACGGTTTTCGCGAACGGCACGGGCTCGGCGAAAATCGCCGACACCATCTGGCGCGTGGTTAGCGAAGATGCGCTGGCGCCCGGCCAAACGGTCGTGATCGACTCCGTCGATGGCGCAACGCTTAAGGTGAAGGCGGCCTAAGAAGGGCCTCGACGCCGCGCCGCGGCGTAGGCGGGACGCTTTCGCCATACCCAATCCGCACCAGCATCTGCACGGTTTCGCCTTCGGGCGGCGCAAGAAACGCGCGCATCTCAGTGTAGAGATCGGCCATCTCAGCGTACTCTTGCAGCGCCTGGCTCCACGGGTGCATTGCTAGCCCCATTTCCGCCGCCGCCAGCGCGAGACGCGCGTAAGCGCGGCCGGCCGATATCCGCGCCGCCGGCGTGTCGCCAATTGATGTGATCCAGAGAAACGCTGGTGATGTCATCGCGAGCGCGCGCCAATCGCGCGCCGCGGTTTTGTTGGCCTCTGAGTCCGGATTGATGAGGTCTTCGCGGTCGAGCTGACCCAGCATGCGGAAAAGCCCGATGCCCGGCGCATCGATGCTTAACCCATCGCGGTGGCGTGCAATTTCTTCGCGCCCAAACCGCAACCATTCGAAGGTTTCGCTAGCCGCGCCTTCGGTGCGCAATTCGCGATCCCACGCACGCCACACCAGGTCGCGGCCCAGCGCAACGCGCGCCGGGTCGTTGGTCCAATAGACGCCGCCAGGATAGTCTTCACCCATGCCGGTGACGACGTTGTTGAGATCGTCCAGCGCCTGCGCATCCGGCACACGCGGCTCGAACGGTTTGCGGTTCGTACGCCGGTTGACGATCTGGCGAATCGAAGGATCGGTGTTTGCCTGCTCCATGCGCGGCCCGAGTTGCACATGGGCGATCGCGCGCGCATCTAGCCTCGGCGTCGGTTCGCCATCAGGGAAGGGCGTGATCGTTGGCCAATAGCCATGCAGCCCGGCGGACAAGCGATAAAGCTCAAGAAAGCACGCGCAGCCAATCGTGATCTGGCGATCCAGCGGATCGGTGAACGGCAGGCGCCGATCGAGATCGCAATAGAGCGTCATGCCATCGGCTTCGTCGAATTCGACGAGCCACGGCTGCGTGTTGTGCGGATTCGGCGCAAGGATCGCGTGCGCCAGCGCAAAACGGCGCACATCCGTTTCACCGGCGCCCGGATCGCGCCACGCCGCGGCAGGGTCCGGCAAATCCGCGCCGTCGCCACCGCACGCGCTCAACACCGGCGCCGCAGCGAGCCACTCCAGTACATGTCTGCGCGTGGTCATGGCCGTAAGCTAGCCGGGCGGCGAATGCGGCGGAAGACAAAATCCTGAGCTTCCGCGCCGCCATCGGAGATGCGCCGATAGAGCCGATTGCCTTCACGGCGATATTCGATCCGCTTTGGGAAGTCGTGGTCGAGATTTTCAAACGTGGCGCGGTTGTTGGTTTCTTCGCCGACCAGCCGGTAGCGGATTGGGAACGAGCCCAGCGGCATGTCCACGAACTCAGGCATCCCATTGGACTCAATACGCATCTGCGACCAGCCCTGAACTTCGCCTTCACCCTCGTGATAATCGAAGCCAAGCAGGATCGGCGCTTCCGGCGCGATCCAGACTTCCGTGAACGTCGCGCCGCTCTCGGCCTCACGTGGTGGCTCGGTCTGCCAGCAACCGCGAAGCCAGCGAAGATCGGACACGTCCTGCGCAAGCGCGGCAGGTGCGTAGAGGAGGCCGGCGATGACGATCAGGGAGCGCATAAACGGAGGCTGCGTGGTCGCCTCAAGCCTGGCAATCCCCAAGATCGGTGGGCGCGCCGCCTTCGACAGGCTCAGGCTGACGCTACTTTAGACCCCCGCCCAGTTTGTATCGCCACCCAAAATGGCGTCACCCTGAGCTTGTCGAAGGGGCGACGCCACGCGCTACTTTTTCAACGTCCCAATCGCACTACGCGCCAACTCGTCGGCGCGGTTGTTCATCTCGTTGTCCGAGTGGCCTTTGACCCATTTCCACGTCACTTCGTGACGCGCATTTGCTTCATCGAGCAGCTTCCAGAGATCTTCGTTCTTCACCGGCTTTTTGTCGGCTGTCTTCCAGCCGTTCTTCTTCCAGCCGTGAATCCACTTCGTGACGCCATCCATCACGTATTTGGAATCCGTATGCAGGCGTACTTTGCTTGAGCGTTTCAGGGCAGTGAGCGCCTCGATCGCCGCCATCAATTCCATGCGGTTGTTCGTTGTCGCCGTCTCGGCGCCAGAGAGCTCCTTCTCCGTGCCGCCATACGTGAGGATCGCGCCCCAACCGCCAGGGCCAGGGTTGCCGCTGCACGCTCCGTCCGTCCAAATGTCGACTGTGTTGCTCATATGAATCGCACACTACGTCATTCCTGGATCGCGAAGCGATACCCGGAACCCAGGAGATCGTAGAGCAATGCGTTTGCCCCTGGGTCCCCGATCACGCTCCGCGTGTCCCGGATGACGAAGAGGGCGGATCGCGATCCGGGCGGCGGATGAGCCAGAAGACTATGCCGGTGAGCCCACCGACGGCGCCGGCCAGAGCTACAAAAATTCCAAACTCGCCGACGAGACCAAACGGCGCGAGTACCGTTACCGGAACTGTCAATCCAAACGTGAGACCGGGCATGAGATACGCGAGTAGCCCTCGCCAATGATAATGGTACGCCAGGGCGTGCCACGACATTCCGACCACGAGTGTTATCGGTATCGCCCAAAGAGCCATTAGGCCCGCCATGTTCATCGTCTCGCGTAGGCTCGATTGAACGAGGCCACCGGCGACGACCGCGACGATGATTGAAGCGGCAATCGGAGCAAGAACCGGCGCGAGAAGAAGCCTCGCCAAAATGGTGACAGTGCGCCGCTGCAATGGGTTCGCCTCAGCCATAAGACGCTCCATGCGCGTTCCTGTGAAACGCGAGCTTGTCCGCGTATTCCATTGGGTCCTTTGGCGTAACGGTCGCGCCGTCCGGTGTGGCTCTCCAATCCGCCAGCCGCGTTGCGAAGAAACGCAGTGCTGCGCCGCGGGCAAGTGTAGGCAGAGCAGCGCGCTCATCGGCGCCAAGCGGTCGCACGGCCTCATACGCGCCAATCATCGCCGCCCCGCGTTCTAAGTCGTAACGCGCGCCATCGAAGCACCATGCGTTCAGGCACACGGCCAAGTCGTAAGACAGGAAATCCGTGCAGGCGAAATAGAAGTCGATGACGCCGCTCAAACGCTCGCCGAGGAAGAAGGCGTTGTCGGGAAAGAGATCGGCGTGGATGGCGCCGCGTGGCAAGTCGCTTGGCCAAGCCACGCGGACTTCAGCCATGTCGCGCGCAACCAATGCAGCGAGTCCCGAACGCAAAGCCTCTGCTTCGCCCAAGCGCGGTTTGATCAACGCTTCCCAGCCATCAATGCTGAGCCCGTTGGCGCGCGACACCTCGACCCCATCGAGCGCCACATGCATGCGCGCCAAAGCGTCGCCAACCGCCGCACAATGAGCGACGCCCCAAACCCGCGGCCAAACGCCATCGAGAAACGACACGATCGCCGCCGGTTTGCCCGCTGCGCGGACCACATGCGCGCCCGCTTTGGTCGCAATCGGCATTGGCGCGGGAAAATCACGCGCCGCCAACCGCTCCATAACGCCCATGAAGAACGGCAAGTCCGCCTCCGACACGCGCTTTTCGAAGATGGTGAGGATGTAGCGGCCTTGCGCGGTCGTCAGCTTATAATTGGTGTTCTCGACGCCCTCGGAAATGCCCTCGCACGCCAGCGCCGCGCCAATATCGTACTGCGCTATGAGCGCAGCGACATCGTCATCGGAAAGGGCGGTGTAGACGGCCATGGCTCAGCGTTCTTCGATACGCGTAACGTCCCGTGCTTCGTCAAGATGCACAATCCATTTCGCGCTGTGGTAGCCATCGAGCATGGCGCGCGTAATCCGCTCATAATGCATAACGAACCGGTCGAGCGCCGCATCCTCCGCAGTGCTCAGCGCCCGGCCCAGTGTTTGCACTTCCTGCTCGCCGCGCCACCGGCGCACAATCTCCCAACTCGGCGCTTGCAGATAAACCAGCGCGTCGAACGCGGCGAAGAAAGGCGCGTAGTTCTTCTTGAGCTGCATGTCGGTTTCACGCCGCCAGATACCTTCGACATCGTCGTGCTCGATCTCGTTGAGCGGCGGCGCGGGCGGCGGAGGCTTTGCGCCCATGCACCAGCCATCGACGAGAATGGCTTCGGCTGGCCCCTGAAACACCGGCCACGTCGAGTCCGGCGCGCGTTCGTCGCTCGCCTTGTCGAAACGCGGCAGCGGGGTCGGGCCTTCTTGGCCTAAGTGCGCGATCAGGGCGTTGGCGAGCTTGAGATCGTGCGTGCCAGGCGGGCCGCGTGTGAGCAGAAGCTTTTCAACCACTGGTCGCGTCACGTGACGAACCTCGAAATTCCCGTCTTGGTCGCGCATCGCGCTGAACGAGCTGACATTGTCCGCACGCCAGATGCGTTCGGCCTTCGTTAGATACACGTCATCCAACGAAAAGGGCGCGAAACGCGGCTGGTGCGCGAGCGCCAGCAAGCGGCAATGATAGCTCTTGCCCGAACCTTGCGCGCCGCCGACGCCAACCAGCGCTGGGCGATCCGGATTTCGTGCGCGCAAATCCTGGATGATCTCGTAGAGCAGCGTCGGGATTTCGTGCGCGCTCATTTTTGGACCGCCCGCGCATCGCCGGCGGGAGCGCCGGCGGGCCAAGAAAAGCTCTCGCTCACTCCGCCAGCACGCGCGGTAGCTTGAACACGACGTCTTCCTTAGTGACGCGCACTTCTTCAACGCGTGCATCAAAGCGCGCCGCGATCGCTGCGATCAACGCTTCCACCAAATCCTCCGGCGCACTCGCGCCGGCGGTGACGCCGACGCGGCGCGCGCCTTCGAACCAATTCCAGTCCACTTCCTCGGCCGAGCCCACTAGCCGCGCATCGCGTGCGCCGGCGCGCTTTGCCACTTCAACAAGCCGCACCGAGTTCGAACTTTTCGGCGACCCAATCACCAAAACCAAATCAGCTTGCTCAGCCATCGCCTTCACCGCGTCCTGGCGGTTCGTCGTCGCGTAGCAAATGTCCTCTTTGTGCGGCGCGGCGATCCCTGGAAAGCGGCGTTGCAACACGCCGACCATCTCAGCCGTGTCGTCCACTGAGAGCGTTGTCTGCGTCACGAACGAAAGCTTCGATGGATCGTGCGGCATGAATGCTTCCGCATCCGCCACCGTCTCCAGCAACGTGATTGCGCCAGCCGGCAGCTGTCCCATGGTGCCGATCACCTCCGGGTGTCCGGCATGTCCGATCAGCACAATTTCGCGCTGCGCCTCAAAGTGGCGCTCCGCTTCAACGTGCACTTTCGAGACGAGCGGGCAGGTGGCGTCGACATAGATCATCTCGCGCGCCCGCGCCTCGGCCGGCACCGCTTTCGGAACGCCATGGGCGGAGAAAATCACCGGCCTATCTGTGGGGCAGTCGTCCAATTCCTCGACGAATACCGCCCCCAACGCCTCCAGCCGTTCGACCACATGGCGGTTGTGGACAATCTCGTGGCGGACATAAACCGGCGCCCCCCACTTTCGGATCGCCTGCTCAACGATCTGAATGGCCCGGTCCACCCCGGCGCAAAACCCCCGCGGGGCGGCCAAGAGGACTGATATTGGGGTTTTTTCCGGTGCGGTCATCGGCTCGATGGTGAAACTTCATGGGGTAGGCGCCCGGGTCTGTTGCGGGCGCCTCGCCGCAAAGCTATCACGACCACCTGCCATTTGCCTTCAGGGCGGGGTGAGACATGCGGCCGCCGCCGCACGGCCCTTGAAGGCGACACGAGGACGTGAATGAAGCTCGCGTATGCATTGATGCTTTCGGCTGTCCTCGCGCTGAGCGCCTGCGCCGGCAATCGCGAAACACCGACGGTTGAGTTGCCTGGCGGCGTGAACGAAGACGCCCAAGCGGATTCCCAGCGCGCGCCCAACGTCTTTGACCGCTTGATCGGCAACGATCAGCGCCCGAACGTCGGCCCGTGCCCGCTGATGGGCGTGCTCTATGACACGGCGCGCGTGGTGAAGTTCTCGCAACCGAACAACCAGCGTTACGCCAACATCGAATTCACCGGCGAAATGCAGGGCGTGCGTGGTCTCTGCCGCTATGTCGACTCCGACCCGATCGCGATGAACATGGAAATCGAGATGGCGTTCGGTCGTGGACCGGCAGCCACCAGCGATCGGCAGACCTACCGCTACTGGGTCGCGGTCACGCGCCGTGGCCGTGCGCCGATCGAGAAGGTCTATTTCGACGTCGACGTTCGCTTCCCGCGCGGCGAAGCCGTCGTCACGCACCGCGAACGCATCGACCAGATCGTGATCCCGCGCGCGACCCCAGATACGTCAGGCGAAAACTTCGAAATCCTCGTTGGCTTCGAACTGACGCCCGAGCAGCTCCAGTTTAACCGCGATGGCCGCCGCTTCCGCATCGACGCGGGCGACACGCAAGCGCCGGGGCAGTAACGCTGCGCGGGGCGCTAGCCGCCGCGTTGCTTCTTGCGTTCACGGCATCGGCGCACGCTGAGCTCGGCCGTGATGACCAGTGGGTCTATCGCCCGGCCACCTCCCAGCATCCGGCAAGGGCAGAGTTGCGTGGCGACTCGAACGCTGGGCCTGCTACCGATCTGATCTTTCAGATCGAATGCTTGCGTGCCGAGCGCGTGCTTCTATTTCGCTTTGATGCGTGGGACGGGCTGCCCCCCGCCGAGTTGAACCGGCATATGTCGCTCGTGCTCGGATTCAATGGCGAAGTCGGTTTCCCGATCCCGACCACCCGCGATGGCACGCATCTCCTGGGTCGCCTCGCGCTCACGGAACGGATCGCGTCGTCGGTTCGTGATGCACGCTATTTCATGATTGATGCGCCAAATGACATGAACGAAGCGTACCATGGCGGTGAAGCGCCGGCCCTAAAGCGCCTCACCCGTGAGTGCTGGGAGCGCACCGTCGGCTAGCATCGCGCCCCGGCTCCCTATATGCATCCCGCCATCATGAAAGACCTCGCCAGCGCATTCACCGCGGCGAACGCAGCTGTGTTCGCCAAGCTCGGGCTCGATTCCAAGCACGCTGACGTGCGCCGTTCAGATCGCCCGGACCTCGGTGAATTTCAAGCCAATGGCGCGCTCGCTGTCGCTAAGGCCGCCGGCAAGAAGCCGCAAGAGATTGCGCAGGCGGTCGCGGCCGATTGGAGCGCCACCGATCTCGCGCCGGCGCCGACCATCGCTGGCCCAGGTTTTCTCAATTTCAAAGTCACCGCCGATGCGCTCGGCAAGCGTGCGCAATTCGTGGCGGACGACGATCGCGCTGGGGCCAGCACGGTCGAGCACAAGCGCCGCGTTGTTGTTGATTACGGCGGACCGAACGTCGCCAAAGGCATGCACGTCGGGCACCTGCGCGCCTCGATCATCGGCGAAAGCGTAAAGCGCATTTATCGCTTTCGCGGCGATGAAGTCTGGGGCGATGCACACTTCGGCGACTGGGGCTTTCAGATGGGCCTCGTGATCACCGCGCTGGAAGACGAACTCGGCAGCTTCGATGATCGCGCTAAGCTGGACGCGCGGCTGCAGACGCTGACGCTCGAACAACTCGAGGCGATCTATCCGACTTACGCAAGGCGCGTGAAAGAGGGCGATATCGGCGTACGTGATCGCGCCCGCAAAGCGACCGCCGCGTTGCAAGGTGGCAGCGAACTCCACCGCACGATCTGGAAGGCCATGCACGATGTGTCGATGGCCGCGCAGAAGCGTGACTTCGCCTCGCTCGGCGTCGATTTCGATCTTTGGCTTGGCGAAAGCGACGCTGATCCGCTGATCCCGGACATGGTCGAAGACCTCTATAAAAAGGGGCTACTCGAAGACGATCAAGGCGCGCGCATTCTTCGCGTCGCGAACCCAGGCGAGACCAAGAAGAAAAAGCGCGACGACGGCACGGTCGTCGAAGTCGAAAGCCCGGACCCGCTCTTGGTCGTGTCGTCCGAAGGCTCGGCCATGTACGGCACCACCGATCTGGCGACCATCGTGCAGCGCATGCGCGATCAGAAGCCGGATCTCATTCTCTACTGCGTCGACCAACGCCAAGCCGATCACTTCGAGCAGGTCTATCGCGCTGCCGCCAAGGCTGGGTACGCGCGGCGCGATCAACTCGAGCACATCGGCTTCGGCACCATGAACGGTCCCGACGGGACGCCGTTCAAAACCCGCGCCGGCGGCGTGTTGAAATTACAGGACCTGATCGGTCAGGCGGAAGAGAAGGCGCGCGCGCGTCTGAAGGAAAACGAGATCGGCGTCGATTTTTCCGCCGAGGAGTTCGAAGACGTCGCCCACAAGGTCGCCATCGCCGCGATCAAGTTCGCCGATCTCTCAAACTTCCGCGGCACCTCATACATCTTCGACCTCGACCGCTTCATGAGCTTCGAGGGCAAAACCGGCCCTTATCTGCTGTACCAAGCGGTGCGGATCAAAAGCATTCTGCGTAAAGCCGAAGAGCAACAGATCAGAGTTGGCGCTATCGCCATCGAGCACGATGCGGAGCGTTCGCTTGCGTTAGCGCTTGATGGGTTCGACGGCGCGCTGCGCGCTGCGTACGATAAAAAGGCGCCGCACTTTTTGGCCGAGCACGCGTACAATTTGGCGCAGAGCTTCTCGGGCTTTTATTCGCACTGCCCCATTCTGCCGTCTGAAGGCGCCACGCGTGCATCGCGTCTCACGCTCGCCGCGGCGACGCTAAAGCAGCTCACGCTCACGCTAGAGCTTCTTGGCATCGACGTGCCGGAGCGCATGTAGTCAAGCGGGATCGGCCTCGCCGAAGACGTTCGGGCCTTTGCGGCCCGGCACAAATCCGATCCACACGTAAAAGGCGAGATAGACGCACGCGGCGATTGCGCCGCCGATTGTGAGCAAGCCAGCTGGCGTGAGACTCCAGCTGGCTTCGGGCGGGTTGTCGGGGCCGCCAAGGTAAAAATAGAGCATGGCGAAGCCGAAGGCCAAGGTCATTGGGATGACTTGCAACCACGCCGAAACTGAAAGGTCGTGAAGCCGGCGTGCGTTGGTCGCTAAAGTGACAATCACCCACGGGATCGTGAGCAGGACCCCGATAGTGGGCACAGCGCCGACTATTGCAGTGACGATCGTGTTGCCGAGCATGGTGAGCCACCACTCACGGCGCCCGGCGCGACCTTTGAACGATCGCGGGTCAGGGCCGAAATGGCCAAGCACTTTCCCGCGACGCCGCCACTCGAAACTTGTGGCGCTGGAATTGGTGAAAAAGGCCCAGAGCGACGGGATGATCCAGCGCACGAGCAGTATCGTCAGAAATATGCCAACCCCAACGGACATCGCTGTCCCTTACCGTCGCCGGGCGCAGCTGCCGCCGCGCTTGTCTCGAAAGAGTTTCCCCGCCATTCTTTCGGCCCTAACTAACCCAATCCGGTTCTAGCGTTTTACGGGCGCATGACAACGGAATGGACGCGGCGCTGTGGGGAGCGGACGTGATTATCGGCATCGACCTGGGCACGACGAATTGCGCGTCGGCGATTTTCCGCAACGGCGACGTCGAGATGATCCCGAACAGTTTGGGGCAGGTGCTGACGCCGTCGGCCGTCAGCCTGGACGACGACAAAGTTCTGACGGGCCTCGCCGCGCGCGAGCGCCAGTCCACCCACCCGCAGCACACCGTCACTGCCTTCAAGCGCTACATGGGTACGCGCCACAAAACCCAACTCGGCAAGCTTTCGTTCAGCCCCGAGGAATTGTCCGCGCTGATGCTGAAGAGCTTGAAGGCGGATGCCGAAGTCTATCTCGGGGAAAAGGTGGAAGAGGCGGTCGTCACCGTTCCCGCCTATTTCAACGATAGGCAGCGCAAAGCCACGCGTCGCGCTGGCGAACTCGCTGGGCTCAAGGTCGAGCGCCTCATTAATGAACCGACCGCCGCCGCCCTCGCGTACGGCCTGCACCAGCGCGACAAGCAAACAAAATTTCTCGTCTTCGATCTTGGCGGCGGCACATTTGACGTGTCGATCCTTGAGATATTCGAGGGCGTCATCGAAGTGCGCGCCACCGCAGGCGATAACCGGCTGGGCGGCGAAGACTTCAACGAGGTGATCATCGATCTCGCGCGCCGGAAGTTCGAGAGCGATCTCGGCCGCGTCATCAAGGAAGACAACACTCTCTATCAACGCTTGCGCGAAGCTTCGGAGCGCACGCGGCGTCTGTTGTCGGACAATGCCTCAGCCGAGCTCGCGTTCGTCTGGAAGAACAGGGACTACCGCTTCGACGTCTCGGCCGATGTGTTCGAAACCGAGTGCGAAAAGCTGCTGAACCGGCTTCGTGATCCGGTGCTGCGTTCGCTGCGTGACAGCAACATAGTGTTCGACGCTCTGGATGAGATCATTCTCGTTGGCGGCGCGACGCGGATGCCGCTGGTTCGCAAAGCCGTAACCCGGATGTTCGGGCGTTTCCCCTCGGCATCCGTCAATCCGGACGAGGCGGTGGCGCGCGGTGCGGCGGTGCAGGGCGCCTTAAAGGCGCGCGCTGCCGATCTCCGCGAAGTGGTGTTGACCGACGTGTGCCCGTACACGCTCGGCGTCGCCTCCGCCGAGAAGCACGCGGGCGGACGTATCACTGAGGGCCTGTTCACGCCGATCCTGGAACGCAATTGCGTGGTGCCCGCAAGCCGCGAGGAAACTTTCTCGACCTTGATCGATAATCAGCCGGCCGTGAAATTCCCGATCTATCAGGGCGAGTCGCGCTGGGTGAAGGACAACGTCTTTCTCGGCGACGTCACTATCCCGGTGCCGCGCGGCAAGGCCGGGCAAACACCGATCACGTGTCGCTTCAGCTACGACATTAACGGCCTTCTCGAAGTCGATCTCTTTGTCGCCGAAACTGGCGCGCGTCAGCAGCTGTTGATCGTCGATCGCGAAGGCCTGAGCGATGCTGAGGTGGACGCGCGCCGCAAGGAGCTTGCTAAGCTCAAAGTCCACCCGCGCGATACGGACGCGATCCGCGCGACGCTCGCGCGCGCTGGCCGCTGCTACGAAAATCGCATCGGCGAACAGCGCGACTATGTTGGCAGGTTGATCAGCCAGTTTGAAGAAGTGCTGGAACGCCAGGATCCGCGCATGTGCGAAACCGCGCGCGCCGAGTTCAGCCAGATACTCGATCGGCTTGAGGGCGAAACCTTTCTATGAGCGCCGATATTTGGCGTCATCTCGGTATTCCTCAGACCGAAAGCGAGGCTGAAGTCCGCCGCGCATACGCGGAACGGCTAAGGGTCACCAACCCGGAAGACGATCCGGAGGGGTTCAAGCGTCTGCGCAATGCCTATGAGCGCGCGCTGGAGCACATCCGCTGGAACGCGCGCTACGCAGAGCTCGACGCCGCTGGTGACGAGGACCAGGACGCTGACGGCGATGACTACAACTATGACTACGTAGATGATTTCACGAAGCCGACGCCGCCGCGCGAGCATGTCCGCCGCGCCGCGCCAGAGTCCACGGCAGAACCCGATCCGGAGCTCGGTCAACATGACGCGCTGAAGCAACGTCTGGCCGAGGCGCTGGCTGGCGGCAAATCGCCTTGGGAAGTGCAGGCGGCGTTTCAGGCTATCGCCGCCAGTCCGGCGATGGAGCGCCTCGACGTTCACGCCGAAACCGAGATGTGGATCGCCAACCTCGTGCGCCGATACAGCGGCGGCGGCGCGTTGATCGAGCACGCGTTTGCGCACTTCAAATGGGATGGCCAGAATCGCATAGGCGATCTCGGCGCCGCGATGGTTGGGTTTCGGGAGTCGTTGGCGCACCAAGGCGAAGCAAACGCCTTCATTGCGCGCGTGCGCGATCGCCGGCACGAATTCTATGACGCTTACAAAGAAACGACGCGTCCGCTGCAGCAACGCAATTGGTTGTCCCGCGTGTTGTCGTTCCCTCGGATATATCTGGTTCGGCGCTTCCTCGATTTCGTAGATGATAAAGTCCCGTACGCCTACGATCAGCTCGATTACGCGGCGACCGATTGGTGGCGCAAACGCATCCAATTCTGGCTAAGGCCGCTGGCGATTTTTGCGTGGGTCGTCTGGGCCGTCGTGGTGATCGGCGTCATCGTGCTTTTCGGCGTGCTTGGAGACAATAGCGACGACCTGCGGCGTGCCGCTTCCAATCCGGCGTTTGAAGCGCGAGCCGCGTGCGTGGATGGTTATTGGAGGTCCGACCCCGTCGACTGCAACGCCTATCTCGTGCTCGTGCCGGACTCGTTGCTAATGCGTCAGTACGCAGGGCTCACCGCATTGCGCCAAGCCCGCTATGACGACGCTAGTTTGCATTTTACGGAAATCCTGCGGGTATCACCCAACGATCCCGAAGCTCAGTACGGACTCGGGCTCGCTTTGATTAATAACGGGTTGAGTAGCGATCTGCGGCGGGGCGCGGACCTGGCGCGTGGGGCGCTCGCCCTCGACCCAGATGTCGGCGAGTATTTTGGAAGCCGAGGTGTTTCTCTTCGACCCGATCTCTCGCCACACAGTGCGTCACCGGCGCCAATACCGCCTATCCCTGCGTACGATACAGGCCCCAACGACGTCGCCGTTGAGGGACAAAACGTCTTTGACGAGGCTTACGCGCACTTCGGCCTTTCCGAGCCCTTCTCAGAAGGGCGAGTGATGTTGGAATGCCTCGCGCGCACGACCGGGCGTTTGTCCGACTGCCATATTGTCCAGGAGACGCCTCGAAACCAGGGACATGGCGAGGTGGCGTTGCGCGTTATGTCGACGGCGACCGTCACACCCGCCACCCTCAATGGCGAGCCCGTCGATAGCGTGCCGGTTCGCGTGCCTGTCGTGTTCCAACTGGCGCCCGAGTAAAGACAGGGTGCCGTTGCGTCAGATTATTGCGCCGCCTTTTCTCGCCGCCCAGACTGCGATCGAGCACAAGGTGAGGAACAACGATGGCGCAAGCGACGGTCAACGGCATTTCGCTCGAATACGAAGTGCACGGCGCCGATGACGGCGAGCCGCTGCTGCTCATCATGGGGCTCGGCGCACAGATGACGCGCTGGCCGGCGGGGTTATACGAGAAGCTCGTCGCGAAAGGCTTCCGCGTCATCCGCTTCGACAATCGTGACATTGGCCTGTCGCAGAAATTCACCGGCGCGCCGAGCGTCGAAAGCGTCGTCACCGCGCTCATGCAGGGACAGAAGCCGGACATCCCGTACACGCTCGATGACATGGCGGCAGATGTTGTCGCGTTGCTCAATCACCTCGGCATCAAGCGCGCACACGTCGCGGGCGCCTCGATGGGCGGTATGATCGGTCAACTCGTCGCCGCCGATTATCCCGAGCGCGTGCTTTCATTCACCGCTGTTTTCACGACCACCGGCAATCCGGCGCTGCCGCCTTCAAAGCCCGAAGCCATGGCTGTGCTCACCACGCGCGCGCCCGATCCAGGCAAGGATATCGAAGCCTATCTCAATCAAATGGTGATCAACGCCCGCACGATTGGCAGTCCAGGTTTTCCGTTCGATGAGAAGGTGATGCGCGAGCGTCTTCGCTCCGACGTCCTGCGCTCCTATTCGCCGGTTAGCGTCGCGCGCCAGCTTGCGGCCGTCATCGCCAATGGCGATCGCCGGCCTAAGCTCTCTAATATCACCGCGCCGGTGGTCGTGCTGCACGGTGAAGATGATCCGCTTGTCCCAGTCGAAGGCGGCAAGGATCTAGCGGCGAGTATCTCCGGCTCCGAACTCCGGCTCGTTCCCGGCATGGGACACGACATCCCGCCGGCGCTCTACGATACGATTGTCGACGCCATCTGCCGCGCTGCCGAGCGCGCTCGCGTTAACGCTTAAACGCAAATTTTCCGGCGTGCTTGCCTTTGGCGTGCGCGTAATAGCTTTGGATCACGGCGAGATCGGCTTCGTAGTCGCCGCTCGGCCGGATGATCGCGGCGAGGCTCACAGTCTTCGTCCCATAGTCCAGCACGCTAAGGATCAGCGGCACGTTGGCGGCGCGTGCGATGTGATAGAAGCCGGTCTTCCATTCGCGCGTCGCGCTGCGCGTGCCTTCCGGCGGAATAGCGAGGATCATCCGCGGTTCGGCCGCGAACGCATCCGCCATCACGCGCACAACGTCATTCGCGGCAGAGCGATCGATCGGCACGCAGCCCAGCCATTTGATGATGCCGCCGAACGGGCCCTGCGTCAGGCTCTTCTTGCCCATCCATCTGAGCTTCACGCGATAAAAGCCCGCGGTCGCCAGCATGTTGATGCCGTCCCAGTTAGACGTGTGCGGCGCCGCGATCAGCACTGCCTTGTCGATGTCCGGAAAATCGCCGCGCACCTTCCAGCCGGAGAGGCCCAGATATCCGGCGCAAAACCAGCGCGTGATCTCAGACAGCCATCCTGCGGACTTTGCCGGCCGCGCCGATGAGGGGTCGATGACCACTTGCTCCGCCGAACTCATCACCGTTCCACCCGCTCATCACGTTTTCATAGACCGAACGCGTGAGCTTGCGCGACGCATTATCCGGACTAGCATGGGCCACTCGTCAGAATGCGTAGGGGAGACGCGCTATGTCGGATAAGAAACCTCTGAACCGGCGCTCGTTCATGCGCCGCGTGCTCGGCGCGACGATTATCGGCGGATCACTGGCATCGCTGACAGGCTGCGCCACCGCGACCGGCGGCAACGGGTATTACACAGGCCGAACCGACGCTGATGGCGGTCCTAGCGCTGACCGCGCAGGCTACGGGCGCAGCGGCGCTTCCGACGCTGACACCGGCCCGTACGCCGATCCGGCAGGTCAAGGCCGTGGCGGCCAAGCTGGCGTCACCGACAACGATAGCGGGCCCTACGCCGATCCCGCCGGTCGCGGCCGCGGTTCGAGTGGCGCCACGGATAACGATTCCGGCACATACGCAGATCCCGCAGGCCGAGGCCGGGGCGGCCGCACCGGCATGACGGACAACGATTCCGGCGAGTACGCTGACCCCGTCGGACGCGGGCGCGGCAGTGGCGGCGGCACTGGTTTCACCGACAATGACTCCGGCTCATACGCCGATCGCGCCGGTTACGGACGCGGCGGCCGTCGCGGACAATCTGGTCTCACCGACAACGATCCCAGCGATCCTGTCGGCGACGGACGGCGCGGGAGCTAAAGCGCGAAGGTCGGCTGTTGGCCCGGAGCGGACGGTCGCGGGGCCATCGTGATCATACGGAGTCGATCATCGCGATTGCGGTGCGTCCTAGATGCGACATGCGAAACGAAACAACGCCCAAATCTTGGATTGGAGTCGTCTGCTCAGGTTTCGGTGCTACCGTGCTGTGGGTGCGATCTGATTGTATTTTTTTTGGGGAGACAACAATGAAGAAGCTAACTGGAATAGCGAGCTTGGTCGCGGCCGTGGCCGGTGCGGCGTTCGCGCCGGTTTACGCGCAGACCTACATCGAGGGCAGCGCTGGCGTCACAACGCAGGACTCGCTCGACTGGAACGGGTCCGAGTATGACATGGACGACGGCTGGAACGTCGCGGCCTCTGTTGGCAAGACGATGTGGACCAATTGGGATGTTGAGGCTGAGTTCTCCTACGATGAAATGGAATATTCGTGTTGTAACCCCAACAACACGCATGAGTACCGCCTTATGGCAAACGCCACACGCAATTTTACGCTCGGCGGTGTGACGCCTTATGTGGGCGGCGGCCTCGGCCTCGCTTGGGTGACTTACGAAAATGTCAGCTACGAATACGAAGGCGATGCGCAGGCCGCGTATCAATTGATCGGCGGCGTACGTGTGCCGCTCGGCGATCGATGGAGCCTGTTCGGTGAATATCGCTACCAGGGTTTGTTCGAAGACGCTTCCGGCGACGGTGGCGAGTGGGAACACAACGGCCACAATTTCGCATTCGGAGCGCGGATAAATCTCAACTGAACTCGCACAAAGGCATAACGATCTGAGGCTCCGCGAAGATTTCGCGGAGCCTCTTTGTTTTCCCCCGAGAGCAACGGCGGCAATCGGCGACGGGCGGCGCGGGAGCTAGCGTCGGCTGTTGGCCGAGGCTGTGTGGAAACTCGCGGCGTCCTCTCTCGGTTTAGTCGGTGATTGTTCGCGATCGGTCAGGCCGTCATCGCCTGGATCAATGGTCGAACGCCGAAGAGCGCCATCATCCGCTTGAGGTTGTAGGCTAGT
>JANPCV010000131.1:0-1541 GCA_031431115.1 Caulobacteraceae bacterium | reverse complement strand
CTCGCCGCCGAACGGCGCGGCGGGATCAGTGCGTTCCTGGTCCCGACGAATTCGCCTGGCTTTGAGCTGGATGGCCTCATCAAGATGTGGGGTGCATCGGGCTCGGACGAAGCGCAATTGCGCTTCGATAACATCCGCATGGAGCCGTACCAACTGATGGGCGAACTCCATCGTGGCTTCAGCATCGCCATGTCTGGCGTCGGCCTCGGCCGCCTCTATAACTCCGCTCGCGGCGTCGGCACCGGCAAGTGGGCGCTAGAGCTTGGCATCAGGTACGCGAAGCTGCGCGAAACCTTTGGCAAGCCGCTTTCCGAACATCAAGGCGTCAGTTTTCCAATCGCAGAAGCAGCAATGCAATTGCACGCCGCACATCTCGCTGCGCGAAACGCCGCCAAGCTGCTAGACGAAGGACATCGCGCGACGAAGGAACTTTCGATTGCCAAGGCGCTCTCGGTAGAGGCAGGCCGCCAAGCCGTGGATCAAGTCATGCAAGTGCACGGCGCCATGGGCTTCACCAACGAGATGCATCTCACCAGCGCCTATGTGTCGATGCGCAAGGTGATGATCGCTGACGGGTCTTCAGAAATCCTTCGTCGGCAGATTGCCAAGAACTTATTCGAGGGCGATCTCGAGCTCTAGCGGACGTCCGCGATCACCGGACTGGTTGGATTCCAGCTCGGATCACGTAAGACTTCGACGGCAACGTTCGCGAAATTCGTCGTCAAACGCCGCACCGGTCCGGTGCGGACCGCCACGGCAAAGCCGATCTCGATCGGCGCGCCCTTACACACCAAATCCACCAATCGAACGCGGCCGAGCCCCGCACGCCGCAACACAGCAGGCACTACCGCAACGCCAATTCCGCATTCGACCAGCGCCACCATGGTGTGGATTTGGGAGGCTTCCTCGATCACTTTGGGAGACACGCCGACAGCGCTGAAGCTGAGGTCGATCAGCGTTCTGATCCAAGGTTCCGCAGTGCGATTCCAGGCAATCATCGGCTCGCTGCCGAGTTCACCCAATTCGATCTCGGTTCGGCTCTCAAGCGGATGCCCGCGTGGAACCGCCAGCACTAGGTTTTCAGAATCTAGATGGATCAGATCTATGCCGCTCACTCCAAAAAGCGGCGTGCGCACAAGGCCCGCGTCGAGATCGCCGTGCACCAGGCTTTCAACGATGCTCGCCGACGTCGCTTCACGCAGGCTGAGTTCGACAGCCGGATAGCGCTCTCGAAATACCGGCACGAGATTGGGAATGACGTCGTACGTCGCCGAGGCGACAAAACCCAGATTGAGGGGCCCGCGCGCGCCGATCACCGCTTGCGCCGCCGATTGGCGCAGCTCCTCCGCGAGGCGTAGGATTTCGCGCGCCTGCACAGCGGCCAGTTCGCCCTCAGGCGTGAGGGTCACCCCGCGCGCGTGCCGATCCACCAGACGCACACCAAGGTCCTCCTCGAGCTTCCGGATTGAGACCGAAAGCGGAGGCTGGGCCATATTCAGGACTTCAGACGCGCGGTGGAAGTTCTTAGCCTCCGCGAGCGC
>JANPCV010000130.1:0-15026 GCA_031431115.1 Caulobacteraceae bacterium | reverse complement strand
TGGGAGCAAATCTGGCGCATGTGTGAGCGCGAGCGTGTCAGCATACTCGGCGTATCTCCCACGGCGGTTCGCGGCATGGCGGCCGTCAACCCCAACGGCCCCATCGGCAAGCACGATCTAAGCGCGCTGCAAACATTCGTTTCTACCGGAGAGCCTTGGGACGCGGCATCGTGGCGTTGGCTGTTCGATAAAGTCGGCAACGGCCAACGCCCGATTCTGAATTATTCCGGCGGCACCGAAATCGGCGGTGGTATTCTCACGTGCTACGCCGCTTTGCCCCTTACTGACTGCGCCTTCACCGGCCCCGTCATCGGCATGGACGCTGCTATATTCGATACCGCTGGTCTCAACGCAGACAGCGCCGTAGGCGAACTCGTCGTACGCAATCTTTGGCCCGGCATGACGCACAGTTTTTGGGGCGGCGCCGACGACCTCTACCTAGATACTTACTGGTCCGCCTTTCCGGGCGTTTGGCGCCACGGCGACCTTGCTCAGCGCGACGCGAACGGCTGGTGGTTCGTGCGCGGCCGATCTGACGACACGCTCAAAGTTGCTGGTCGCCGTGTGGGGCCCGCTGAAATCGAGAGCGTGCTGCTACAATCCGACGACGTTATCGAAGCGGTCGTGGTGGGCGTGCCCGACGATATGAAGGGACAATCCATCGTCGCCTTCGTGGTCGCCTGCGAAGGCGTCCCTCCGTCTGCCGAAGCGTTGCAGGCGCACGTCCGCCGCAGCTTGGGCGCGTCCCTCGTCCCGTCGAAAATCCACTTCGTGTCGTGCTTACCCAAGACGCGAAATGGCAAAGTGGTGCGCCGCGCCATTACCGCGCGCTACCTGGGCCTGGCACCTGGCGACCTCTCCACGTTAGAAAGCGCCGACTCCCTCCTCGCTATTCCGGCGCGTGCAAGCCTAAGGTTGAGCTGACGCCACCTCGGAGATCGCCGTGACCCAAAAGTCCACATTGAGGCGCCTGCTCGCAAGCCCTGGCCTGATCGTTGTCGCCGAGTGCTACAGCGTTCTCACTGCGCGGGTCGTTGAGAAAGCCGGCTTCGCCGCAACCTACATAGGCGGCGAGGCCATGGGACAGATGCACGCTGCGGTGCCAGACCACGGCCTGGTCTCTCTGAGCGACATGATCGCTTTCACCGAACGCATCTCCGGCGCCATCACCATACCGTTAATCGCCGACGCGGATCAGGGCGGTGAAACTACGCTGAACGTTCGCCGGACAGTCCGCGATTTTGAGCACGCTGGCGCCGCCGCCATTCATATCGAAGATACCATCAATCCCAAGCACCTCTACGACGGCGACCAGCAAATGAGCCTCGATGAGATGCGCGCGCGCATCGGCGCTGCCGTTGATGCGCGGCGTACCGATGACTTCATAATCATCGCGCGCACTGACGAGTTTGTGAAAGGCGGCGGAACCGTCGACAACGCTATTCAACGCGGCGTTGCCTTCGCCGAAGCGGGCGCAGATATCTTCATGGCGGTCGGGATGCCGGGCGATGCGATGAAGAGCATCATTGATGCCGTACCAATACCTGTCCTCGACATCAACAAGCGCATCTCGAAGGCCGAGGAAGCGGGGTTGAAGCTCGATCTTTTCGCGAGCTCGGCCGTGCCGACAGCGATCAAGGCGCATCTCGATCTACTGAACGAAATCCAAAGCACCGGACGCATGGATGTTCGCGTGCGCAAGCTCGATGCCGACTATCTGGCCGAACTTGTCGAGGACCCTGCCTACATCGAACTCGCCAAGGCCTGGGCGCGCAGCAAGAAAACCGACACCTAAGCGTTGAACGCCAGCTTGAGCCCCGGACGCGGCCACCGGCACTTGAACAGCCTGCCCGTAGATGTTCCGGTTACCCAAGCGTCTTGCATGTCCGTGCCGCCGAAACAGATGTTCGTCGTTCCGATATCCGGAAAGGGAAAGTGCGAAGTGGCGCCGTCCGCATCAAACACTGTGATCCCGCCATTGATCAGGGTGGCAACGCAGACGGCGCCGCCGGCCTCCACGGCCAAACTGTCCACCTGCTGAAACCCTTGCAGTGTGCCGATCACGCGCGCTGGTGCAATGCCACGGCGCGGCACCAATTGGCCGGGCCCCGTAAGGTCAAACGCCCATAAGCGACCGAGCATCGTGTCGGCCATGTAGACGACGTTCTCGTCCGGCGAGAGTCCCACGCCATTCGGCGAAATAAAATCGCCCCGCGCCTTGACGATCTTGCCGCCATCCGGTGTTGCATAGTGGAGCGCGCCGAAGATTTTGCCGTCCGGCGTGGCCCAGCCGTGATCTGTGAACCAAAACCCGCCGCTGCTGTCGAATATTAGATCGTTTGGTCCCACCAGACGTTTGCCATCGCACGTCTCATACAGGGTGGTCACTTCACCGGTGCTGATATCGACGCGTTGGATCGAGCCGCCTTTATTGCTCTCTGGCGGCAGCGGCCGCGAAAACGTCGAGCCGCCCTGTTCCGCGAAGCTCATGCCGCCATTGTTGGTGACATAGATGGCGCCGTCCGGCCCGATGGCTGCGCCGTTCGGGCCGCCGCCGGTTTCAGCGATGACCGTTTTCTTACCGTCCGGAGCAACGCGCGTGAGACGTTGGCCCTTGATCTCCGTGACGATGACGGAGCCGTCCGCCATCGCGATCGGCCCCTCGGGATATTCCAAACCATCAGCGACGATTTCTATGTCCATCATCACGTCTGCCGATACGCCCCGCCGTCGACACGGATCAAAGCGCCCGTGACGAAGGCGGAAGCTTCACTCGCAAGCCACAGAGTTGGCCCCACATAATCTTCCGGAACACCCGGCCGCCCAAGCGGCGTCGCGGCTTCAAGCTCTTCGCGCTGCTTCTCGGTCAATCCTTTCGACATGTCAGTCAGCACCAGCCCCGGCAGTAGAGCATTCACACGCACCTTTGGGCCATACGCTTCCGCGAGTGCAATCGTCATCGCGTTCAGGCCTGCCTTCGCCGCACAATACACGGCTTCGCCCGCACTTGGCCGCGTGGAAGCAACCGTACTGACATTGATGATGCTGCCGCCTTCCCCGTCGCGCATGCGCGCGCCCACAAGTGACGCGAGCCGGAACGGACCCTTCAAATTTACACCCATCACCTTGTCGTAGTAATCCTCGGTGATAGAGACGAGATCGGGATAGAGCGGAGTCATGCCGGCGTTGTTCACCAACACGTCGCAGCGCCCAAACTCCGCGTAAACTCGCTCAGCCAACGCGCCGACGTCGCTCCAATGCCCGACGTGGCAGCTCAGGCCAAGCGCCCTGCGACCTGTCGCTGCGCCAATGTCGGCGGCTGCAGCGACACACGCATCGAGCTTGCGGCTCACGATAACGACATCGGCGCCGGCTTCGGCAAAGCCGCGCGCAATGGCCAAGCCGATGCCGCGGCTGCCGCCCGTCACCAACGCGACTTTCCCGGTTAAATCGGGGGCCCGTCTGCGCTCACTCACGATCTGAGTCTCCGCTCGCGTCGGAGTTTTCAGTAGTGCGCGCCGCGCGATCTTTCTCATTCGACGAGCGGATCGCTTGACGCGCGTCGTTCCATTGTTCGTCAGTCCAGCTCCGAAGTGTCGGGAACCATCCGCCCACGCCCGCTTGGTGCGCGGCGCCATCAATCGCCACTGTCTGCCCCGTGACGTAGTCCGCGCCCGGCGCGAAGAAGAAGATCGCAAGGTTGGCGAGTTCCCGCATCTCGCCGACGCGCCCCATCGGATTGTGAGCTTCATTATAGGACTGACCGGAATCACCAGGGCGCAGACGTGCGCGCGCGCCTTCTGTGGGGAATGGTCCAGGCGCGATCGCGTTGAAGCGGATATTCTTCGGGCCCCACTCCACCGCAAGCGATTGGGTCATCACGTCGAGGCCCGCCTTCGACATCGCGGATGGAACTGTGTAGGGCCCGCCAGTCCAGACCCACGTCGTCAGAATTGACAACACCGACCCAGGCTTACCTTCGGCGATCCAGCGCTTGCCGCAATCGAGCGTAACAAGGAACGAGCCGCGAAAGACGATGTTAGAAATCGCATCAAATCCTTTCGGGGAAAGGTCTTCCGTACGGCTGATAAAGTTTCCAGCTGCGTTGTTGACCAGGCCTGTTAGCGCGCCGCCGTTCGCCCAGATTTTATCTAGCATTGCGGTGATGGAATCGGCGTCTCGGATATCGCAAACGATGGGTGTGACCACGCCGCCATGGGCTGCGGTGAGTTCCGCCGCCGCTTCATCCAAGACACCACCACGACGACCGCAAATGAAGATGTCCCCGCCCAACAGCAGGAACGCTTCGGCCATCATCTTTCCGAGGCCGGTGCCGCCGCCCGTCACCAGGATGCGCTGACCCTTTAGCAGACCCGGCCGGTACATGAGATCGTCGAGCTTCACACCGGTACTCCCACGCGCTGTTATGTCTTCTTCGCGAAGCTCGCCATGCGTGCGACGACTTGCTCCGTGCGCCCAGGCGCCCTGTGAGCATCCTTCTGAGTGCGGATTTCAGTTTCAAGTTGCTCAGCAAGGCTAGCGCCGCGCGCCTGGGCCAACAACATCTTCGTCAGCGGCACTGCTAAACCGGGTTGGGCCGCGAGCTTTCGCGCGCGTTCTAATGCGCGCGCGACCAACTGATCCGCCGGCGCCACTTCGCTCGTCAGTCCCCAAGCGAGTGCGCGGTCCGATGACACTGCATCCCCCGATGAAAACCAGTCGAACGTTCGCGCTTCACCCAGCAAGCGCGTTGCGAACCAGGACGCGCCGAGATCTGGCGCCAAGCCGATCTGCACCCACGCCGGCACAAGGCGCGCGCCTTCCGCCATAATGCGAATGTCGGCGGCAAACGCCAAACCCAATCCGCCACCAGCGGCCGCACCGTTGATGGCGGCGATCACCGGCTTCTCCAGCGCGGCAAGCGCCAGCAGCGGCGGGTGAAAAGCACGACGCAAGTTCATCTGGTCGGGATTTGCCGACGCCGCCGCGAGATCGGCTCCCGCGCAAAAGTTGCGCCCAGCGCCGGTAAGTACGACCGCGCGGCACTTGTCATCGGCAGCTTCGATGCAAACGCGCGAAAGCGCCTGCAGCATCGCCGGATCCATCGCGTTCGAGACGTGTGGACGGTTCAGCGTGACCAGCAGCACGTCGCCCTGCCATTCCGAGAGCACCGGCGCTGCGTTAGCTTCAGTCATCATAGCGACCGCGCGATGAGCATCTTCATGATTTCGTTGGTGCCGCCGTAAATGCGCTGCACGCGCGCGTCGCGATACATTTGCGCGATAGGATACTCCATCATGTAACCGGCGCCGCCATGCAATTGCAGACACTCGTCGATGATCTTGCACTGAAGATCGGTCACCCAGTATTTCGCCATGGCCGCCGTCGTCGCATCGAGACCGCCAACCAAGTGCTGCTCAATGCAACGGTCTACAAATACCCGCGCAATCGTCGCCTCGGTCTTGCACTCCGCCAGCTTGAATTGCGTGTTCTGAAACTCGAGGATGGTCTTCCCGAAAGCGCGGCGGTCTTTGACAAAAGCGATGGTCTCGCGCAGCGCGCGCTCACACGCGACAACGCCTTGGAGCGCAATCATCAGCCGCTCTTGCGGCAGGTTGGCCATCAATTGGTGGAGGCCTTTCCCTTCGACGCCGCCCAACAGATTGCGCGACGGCACGCGTACATGGTCGAAGAACAGCTCCGATGTGTCGGCCGCCTCGAGACCAATCTTTTCTAGATTGCGGCCGCGCGAGAATCCCTTGGCGTTGTCGGTCTCCACGAATAAGATGGATGTCGTCTTTTCCTCACCAACCTTGGCGACGACGCCAATCAGATTGGCCGTCTGGCCGCTGCTGATGTACGTCTTCTGTCCAGTCAGCACGTAGTCATCGCCATCGCGGCGGGCGCTGGTGGTGATGCCTCGGAGATCCGAGCCGGCGCCGGGCTCGCTCATAGCGATCGCCCCGATCAAGCTGCCATCGACCATGCCAGGCAACCAGCGCGCTTTTTGTTCATCCGTCGCGGAGGTGATGATGTACGGCGCGACGATCGTGTTGTGGAGTGTCGCACCGAAGGCATCGAGCCCACGCCTGCCTAACTCTTCGATCAGCGCCGCCTCAAAACGAAAGTCGAGGCCCGGGCCGCCGTAGGCCTCGCTGATGGAAAGGCCCAGCAGCCCAGTCTTTGCTGCCTCGCGCCACAGATCGCGCGAAACCACGCCATCCTGCTTCCATTGGGCGATTGCGGATTCCGGCGCGTGCGTGTCAAAAAACCGGCGCACCGTGTCTTCGAACATGCGCAGCGTTTCGTCGTCGAAGACCGCCGGTCGCGCATTCAGCATCGCATAGATAACCTAGTCCTCACGGTCACAGCGACGCCGGCTTGGCGTCGAGGATCACAGTTTTGGCTTCGAGGAAGGGCGCAAGTCCCTCTTTGCCGCCTTCGCGGCCGATGCCCGATTGCTTGAAGCCGCCGAAGGCGATGCCGAAATCAACACGGTAGGAATTGTGACCAACCGTTCCCGCGCGCAACCGGCGCGCCACCGAGTACGCGCGCTCCACGTCGTTGGTGAACACGGCCGAGTTCAGGCCAAAGATCGTGTCATTGGCGAGGTCTACCGCCTGCTCTTCATTGTCCGCCGGAATAACGCTGATCACCGGCCCGAAAATCTCTTCACGCGCGATGGTGGAATCGTTGCTGACGTTTCCGAATACGGTGGGCTCGATGTAATAGCCCTTGTTCATATGCTTCGGTCGCCCACCGCCCGCCGCCAATGTCGCGCCTTCAGCTTTGCCCTTCGCAATGTAGCCCTCGACCCGATCACGCTGCCGCAGCATCGCCAGCGGACCCATCTGGGTGGACGGATCGAAAGGATCGCCCACTTTAATTTGGCTGAACGCCGACCCAAGTGCATCAAGCAAGGCGCCGTGGCGCTTGCGTGTAACAATGATGCGCGTTAGCGAAGCGCATACTTGGCCGGTGTTGAAGGAAGCCTCACCAGCAATGGTCTGCGCAGCTTTGCCGACGTCGTAGTCGTCAAGCACAACACCAGCGGACTTCCCGCCGAGCTCTAGCGTGTACCGCGCGATGCGTTCGCCGCAGATCGACGCGATGCGCCGGCCAGCGCCCGTCGAACCCGTAAATGTCACCTTGTCGATACCGGGATGACGGACAAGCTTTTCGGAAACGTCACGATCAGCCGTCAGAATGTTTATAACGCCCGGCGGTAGGCCAACTTTTTCGCATGCTTCCGCCAAGATGTACGCCGCGCCAGGCGTCTCCGGAGAGGACTTCACGACGACAGTGCAGCCCGCGATCAACGCCGGCGCGCATTTGTAGGCGATCAGAAACGCCGCGCCGTTCCACGGCACGATCGCAGCCACGACACCCACCGGTTCGCGAACCAACAAGCCGACGTTTCCGCCAGCGGTTGGCGCGTGCTCTTCTACAAACGGATAGGTTTTCGCGAGTCCTGCGTAATAGTCGTATACGCCGCCGAGTGCATTCGAATAGGGCTGCGCGTACGCGTGGATGATGCCTGATTCCATCGTCCACATGCTGGCGAGGTCGCTAGCGCGTGCGTTCAGCTCGGCAGCGATTGCGCTGATGTAGCGGGCACGCTCTGCATGCGTCATGCGCGGCCACGGGCCTTTGTCAAACGCCTCCCGCGCAGCGGCGACGGCGCGGTTGACGTCATCCTCCTGCGCCTCTGCGACGCGCGCATACACTTCCTCGGTGCCGGAATCGACGGCATCGAACATCGCGGCGCCCGACGCTTTGGTCCACGCGCCGCCAATATAGAAGCTATCGGGATGCGCGATTGCGGCTGTTCTCGCCATCGATCGTCTCCAGCTGATGGTGGGTTAGGTGACGCCCGTCAAATAGGCGGCGTTGCCGTACATGATCTTGCGCTCGTCGGCGGGATTCTTAAGTCCGTCGAGTTCATGATAGTAGTCGCGAGGTTTGGCTAGGCCTTCCGGATGGGGATAGTCAGAGCCAAACAGAACGCGATCCGCACCGATCAGATCAACCACCTCTTGCAGATGATCTTCCCAGAACGGCGCCACCCAAACGTGACGCTTGAAGCTCTCGACCGGATCTTCTTTGAAGTAGCCCGGCGTCAAGAAATTCGCACGGTTGAGACCCTTCAGCACGCCCGGAAGGAAGTCTGCGCCGTTTTCTACCGAAGCGATCTTGAGCCCAGGGAAGCGCTCGAACAATTTATCGCACCCAAGCGCCGCCATGTAATTGGCGATCGGCCGCTCGTGCCCGATTACGGATTGAATGGGCGACGCGCCTTCGCCAATGATGTTGGTGTCGTACTTCGCATAGCGTTCCAAGCCGAAGCTGCCGGTCTCGGCGACGTGTGGAATCAGCGTTACGTCGGCTTCGCGGATACGAGCCCAAATCGGATCGAACATGCGATCACCGGGCGATTTCCAACCGTCTGCAGTGTAGGTTGCACAGGGCCGAACGACGATCAGCCGCGCGCCCTTTTCGAGCATCCAATCGATTTCGTTCTTCGCCGCCTCGATGTCACCCATGGCAAGATACGGCGCGCTGAAAATTCGGTCTTTGTAGTTAAACGTCCAATCGTCGAGCAGCCATTCGTTGAAAGAATGAAACGCCACCGCGGCGGCTTCAGGATCGAACTGAAGGTCCTCCTCGTAAGCCATGCCCAGCGTCGGCAGCATCCAGGCGTACTCAACGCCCTGCTCGTCCATCAATTGCAGACGCGCGGCGGGTTCCCGATACGCCTTCGGTAATGGTTCACGCTCAGACAGGCATTGCTTCAATGTCTTCTTCTGCGAGTTACCGCGGAAATAGTCGACCATCGCGCCCGCCTTTACGATCGGATCGAAGGTCGGGTTGCTGACGGTGTGATTCATCTTGCCGCCCACGATGAAGCGGATCTTGCCGTCGACTGTGGCCTGCTGAACCGTGCGGTCACCCCAGCCCTTCGGCAGGTGCCGGGTGAAGGCGTCCAGCGGTTCATAATAGTGCTGATCGGCGTCAAAGATCGGAGCCCTCGCATTCACGCCCATATCAATCTCCAGTTTGAACGCCGCCAGCCGCGGCCAGCGCGGCGTTCGTCACGCGACTGCTCGCAGTGTGGGAGCGCGACTTTTGCGCCGCCGCAGACCTAGGTCTAATATCATTTTCCACGATTGCGATAGGAACTCGGTATCGCGGATACAGCGCCCGTATCGGCCAGTTCCAAAATGATATTTGCGGTCCGCGCCGCCGCCCTCCATCACGTATCACTGAGTGGCCGAGAGCGCACATGATCGAGCTGTTAAAGGGCCTGCGAGTTCTCGAGTGCACGGTGCTGCCGACGGGCGATCACGCCGGGCGGCTGCTCTGCGACCTCGGCGCGGAAAGCATAAAGATCGAGCAACCTGGCGTGGGCGACTACATCCGCGTGCTGGGCGGCATGATGGCGCCGGAGCACAGCGCCGAACACCTTCTGGTCAACCGCCACAAGCGCAGCCTCACGCTCAATCTCAAGTCTGAGGAAGGCCGGAAGATCTTCTTTCAGCTACTGCCCAGGATCGACATCTTTGTTGACGGCTTCGCTGGCGACGCCTGCACGCGGCTGGGCATCGGCTATGACGACCAGCGCAAAGTGAAACCCGACATCATTTACGTTCAAGCCAGCGGTTTCGGCACCCGCGGGCCGTACGGACAACTTCCGGTGCACGGCTACGCAATGAGCGCGATCGCCGGTTCGGTGCGCTTGAGAGTTCGCGACGATGGCCTCGTGCAAGAAGTCGTCGAGCCGGTTGAGGATCGCAATTTCCCGGGCTATGTTGAAGGTTCGCTGATGGGCGCGCTTTTCGGCGCGTTCACGGCGGTCGCGGCTCTCAACCATCGAAACGCAACCGGAAAGGGCGTTTACATCGACTCCTCCGGCGCTGACGGCGTCCTCGCCGCCCAGGCGCTCGACGCAACCAATGTTTGGAATCGCGCCCGCACAACCCACGACGAGAACGCGCCACCGACTGTCGGCGCCGATCCGCGTGATTGCCCGAAGTACGCGTACTACCTGACCAAGGACGCCAAGTTCGTCCAACTCGGCGCGATCGAGCCCAAGTTTTGGCGCCATTTCTGCGCCGCGGTCGATCGCCCCGACCTCTCGGCGCAAGACGAAACACTCGCTGCCGACTTCCGCAACATCGGGGGCCGAAAAGATCTCGCCTATGAATTGCGCGACATCATGGCCACGCGCACGCTCGCCGAGTGGCTTGAGCTTGCGCTGAAGTTCGACATTCCACTCGGCCCCTACAACGCACTCGAAGACGCGCCGCACGATCCGCATCTCTCCGCGCGAGAGATCGTACACGAGTCCGTCCACCCCATAGCTGGCCCATTCACAACGATAGGCTGGCCCGCGCCCGTGTCAGGGCAACCTTTCAACGTTGAGCGTCATGCCCCTACCCTTGGGCAGCATACCGACGAAATTCTCGTTGGCCTTGGCTACGGCTTGGATCAAATCGCCGCGTTCCGCGCGCGCCGCATCGTTTAATCGGAGATCGACTATTGTCCGTCCTCAACGTCCCCCCGCCTGCTTTCATGGAAGACGAGGAGCTGTGTCTCTTCTCAGATAGCGTCGGCCGCTTCTTCAACGAGCACGCGCCGCCTGAGCGTAGTGCGCGTTGGCGTGACGAGGGACAGGTCGAGCGCGCGTTTTGGCACGAGGCCGGCGCCGCGGGTTTGCTTGGCGTGTCCGTACCTGAGGTCTATGGCGGCGCTGGCGGCGATTTTCGTCACGACCTGGTGGTCATCGAGCAAGTCGTGCGGAAGGATGTGTCTGGATTCGCCGTGCAACTGCATAACGGCATCGTCACGCCCTACATCGTCGCGCACGGCACCGAAGAACAAAAGCAGCGCTGGCTCCCCGGCCTTTGCAGCGGTGATCTGATCTCTGCGGTGGCGATGAGTGAGCCGGCCGTGGGCTCCGACCTCCAGAACATTCGCACCACGGCCAAACGCGACGGCAATGGCTATCGTGTCAACGGCGCCAAGACTTTCATCTCCAGCGGCCAACTCGCCAATCTGATCGTAGTCGCCGCCAAATCCGATCCTACCCTAGCCGCCAAGGGCGTTTCGCTCGTCATCGTCGAGACCGAAAAGGCTGAGGGGTTTCGCCGCGGCCGCAAGCTCGATAAAATGGGACGCGACGCCTCCGATACGTCGGAGCTCTTCTTCGATGACGTGTGGGTGCCCGCGGAGAACCTGCTCGGTTTGGACGAAGGTCAGGGCTTTCGCCAGCTGATGACGGAGCTCCCGCGCGAGCGCCTCGTCATCGCCTTCCAATCCATGATCGACATCGAGATCGCGCTGGAAAATACGCTGACCTATGTCAAAGAGCGAAAAGCGTTCGGCAAAGCGATCATCGATTTCCAGAACACCCAATTCAAGCTGGCCGATCTCAAGACAGAGGCCACTGTCGCCAAAGTCTTCCTCAATCATTGCATCGCACTTCAGCTGAAAGGCGAACTCGACACGGTCACCGCCTCAATGGCCAAGCTGCTGCTCACCGAGCTGCAGGGCAAAGTCATGGACACGTGCGTCCAGTTTCACGGCGGCTATGGCTACATGGAAGAGTACCAGATCTCGCGCCAGTACCGCGACGCGCGGATCACGCGCATCCTTGGCGGCTCAAACGAGATCATGCGTATGCTCATCGCCCGAACGCTCTAGCGCGATACCCCCACCCTATCGACTGCGCGCAAAATGATATTAGACCGTCGATCTCACGCAGCGAGAATGAGACAGGAAGGAAGCCCGCATGAGCGCGCCGGAATGGAGGCATCTCAAGGTCAGCAAAGCTGATGGCGTGATGGAGGTGACCCTTCATTCCAAGTATGGTCCGTTGGTGTGGAATGGCCGCGCCGGCTACGAATTCACGACCTTCTTCGATTCCTTGCACGCGGACACCGACACCAAGGTGCTCATTCTGACCGGTACAGGCGATCAATTCTGCGCCGAGAGCGTGACCTTCGACTTCAACAAGATGCGCTGGCGCGATGTTTGGGCTGGCGAGCAAAAAATGCTCGGCCGTCTGCTCGATCTCAACATCATCGTGATTGCCGCGCTAAACGGGCCAGTGCACTTCCATCCTGAAGTACCGTTGCTGGCCGACATCGTGCTGGCCTGCCCTGAAGCCGAAATCGCCGAGCTTGGTCACTTCCCGCGAGACATGGTCCCCGGCGACGGCGCGCAGCTTATTCTTGCGAACTTGATCGGCGCATCGCGCACCAATTATTTCTATCTCACTCACCAACGCATCGCCGCCGAAGAGGCGCGCCGCCTCGGCCTCGTGCACGAAATACTTCCACGCGACGCGCTGCTAGATCGAGCGCGCGCGCTTGCGCGCGGTCTTGCAGAGAAGCCTGCCGCCGTTCTCGCCTACACCAAAGCCGCGCTACGGCTGCGCGATCGACGTCACTTCCACCAGGATTTGAGCCACAGCATGGCTCTGGAGGGCCTCGCTATGTACGCCGCCGGCATGTCGGGACCAGAAGCATGAGCGAGGTCCCAGCCTGGAAACACATCGATATCTCCCGCGCCAACGGCGTCACCGAAGCACGTTTACACACTAACGGCGCTTCCCTGATCTGGACCGCCTTTGCCAGCGACGAGATCGAGCACTTCTTTCACTGGGTCGCTGGGGACGAGGAGACCAAAGTTGTCATCCTTACCGGCAGCGGCGACGATTTCTGCGCCGAGCTGGATGCGGCGTCATTTGGCAGCCGAAGCTGGCGGCAAGTGTGGGCGAGCGAACAACGCTTGCTCAGCGCCGTGATGGATCTGAACACCATCGTCATCTCGGCGCTGAACGGGCCAGTGATGATTCATTCGGACATCCCCGTTCTCGCCGACATTGTGTTGGCTTGCCCAGAAGCGGCGTTCGGCGACCCCTACCACTTTAAGCGCAACGTCGTGCCAGGTGACGGCGTGCAGCTGGTGTGGGGCACGTTGCTCGGTTCCTCGCGGGCCAATTATTTCTTCCTCACCAACCAACGCCTCAGCGCCGAAGATGCAAAGCAAGTCGGCGCCGTGCACGAGATTCATCCGCGCGATGAACTGCTAACGCGGGCGCGTGAACTGGCGCGAACCTTGGCGGAAAAACCCGCAGCGACGCTGACTTATTCTAAAGCCGCCCTGCGTCTGCGTGATCGCCGCGATTTCCGCGAAGATCTGAGCCACAGCCTGGCGCTCCAGGGTCTCGCCCTCAACGCGCTCGGCTATTCCAAACCCGAATGACGCACACCGAAGGAGCTTCCGCTTGATTACTCTGCTCAAAGGCATTCGCGTTATCGAGTGCGCGTGGCTTCCGACCGGCGACAACACCAGCCGCCTGCTTGGCGATCTCGGCGCCGACGTCATCAAAGTCGAACGCCCCGGCCAAGGCGACTATCTGCGCGTGTTGGGGGGATTGCTGGCGCCGGAGAACAGCCCGTTTCACCTCATGTGCAATCGGAACAAGCGAAGCGTTGAAATCAACCTGCGCAACGATGAAGGCCGGGCGCTTTTCTTTGAATTGCTCAAGACAGCCGATATCTTCGTCGATGGTTTCGCCGCGGACGCCTGCGACAAGCTTGGCATCGGCTACGACGCGCAACGCGCCGTGAATCCCGACATCATTTATTGCCAAGCGAACGGGTTCGGTCGCGCTGGCCCCTACGGACCGATACCGGGGCACGGCTACCAATTCCAATCCGTCGGCGGCGGCGTCCTTCTCAAGGAGGACGAAGAGGGTCTGATGTGGGAGCAGCCCGGCGGTGGCGACGATACCTATTTCGGCGGTTCTCTGGACGGGCCGCTGGTCGGGGCAATGTATGCGGTGATGACCGCGCTCGCCGCCCTTCAGCAACGTGAACGTACGGGCGAAGGCGCCTTTATCGACACAGCCTGTTGCGACGCCGTTGTTTCGATCCAGCAAACCGACAACGTGCTGCAGTGGAACCTCGACAAGATTTACGATCGCCGCCAACCGCCGCCGCCCTTCGGCACTGCGCCGCACAAGCGGCCCAAGTACAGCCACTTCAAGTGTAAGGACGGCAAGCACGTTCAACTTGCGGCCATCGAGCCGAAGTTCTGGAGCAATTTTTGCCGCGCAATCGGCCGCGAAGACCTCATGGCTGAGCACGACATGACATTGCCGATCGAGTTCTTCGGCAATGATCCGAAGCTGGTCTACCTACTACGTGACGTTTTCCTGACGAAGACGGCGCAGGAGTGGGTTCAGATTGCCGTCGAGTTTGACGTGCCGCTGGTTCCGACAAACTCTCGCGCTCAGGTTCTTGAGGATCCGCACCTACTCGCCCGCGACGCGCTGGAGACGAAAGACCATCCCGCGGTTGGTCCATTTTCCATGCCAGGCTGGCCGGCCATGGTGCAGGGCCAAAAATACGAAACGCACCGCCATGCGCCAGCACTCGGCGAACACACAGCCGAAGTCCTCGCTGACATTGGTGTCAGCGAAAAGCAGCAGGCTGAGTTCAAGGCGCGCGGCGTGATCTAGCGGCCGCGCGCTGAGTCCTTAACGCCGAGCTTCTTCTGCAAGTCGGTGGAGGACGTCGTATACAGAAACACCAGGCGCTCGCCCGGCCGCGCGATCTTGAACGCCGCCTGCGCCATCAGCGCGCCCTCATGAAAGCCACTCAGAATGAGCTTGAGCTTGCCGGGATACGTGTTGATGTCGCCGATTGCGAAAATGCCCGGCTCAGAGGTTTGAAACTTCTCAGTATCCACGGGCACGAGATTCTCGTGCAGGTTTAACCCGAACTGCGCGATCGGCCCGAGCTTCAAGGTGAGACCGTAGAAGGCCAGCAAAGTGTCACACCGTACCTCATAGCGTCCGCTCGCCTTGCTCTCGACGACCACCGCCTCTAGTTGGCCGTTCGCACCCTTCAGTTCTTTGATGTCGGAGATGTCGAGTCGCACCTTGTCTGCGGCAACGAGCTCTCGCATACGTGCTACTGAGTGCGGCGCCGCGCGGAAATCGTCGCGACGATGGT
>JANPCV010000129.1:0-8682 GCA_031431115.1 Caulobacteraceae bacterium | reverse complement strand
CGGCGACGCCAATCCAAATGGGTGATGGCACAACGACGCTGACGCGTTTTAGGCCGGAATGATGGAGCGGGCGGGGGGAATCGAACCCCCGACATTCAGCTTGGGAAGCTGACGTTCTACCTCTGAACTACGCCCGCGATGGTGTTGTTCGATAGCGGAAAAGTTCGCCGGTGCAAGAGAGCCTGTAGGTATTTGTCTCAGGGCTTGTTGCGAATGGCGTCGCAAACGCTCGCGTGAGTTCCGTGTATTCGTGAGCGAGAAGGCGCTGTCGAGAGTGCGGGGTCGTGGTATCGTGTGTGCTCATGATCAAAGAATTCGGATGGAGCGAGCCTCTCGAGGTCGCGTTTGAACCGCACTACGCGGCGGGCTTGGAGCCCGCGCGTGTCGTTGCGCACCATCGGGGCCTTTGGCGAGTGGTGACGCGAGCTGGAGAATGCGCGGGGCGGCTCAGCGGGCGTTTTGCGGCGGAAGCCGGAGAGGGCGGGCATCCAGTCGTGGGTGATTGGCTCGCTATTGAGCGCGTCGGCAACGAAGGCGATGCCTTAATCCACGCGTTGATGGATCGAAAGAGCACGTTCGCGCGGCGGGCGGCCGGCGGCGTAGGCGTGCAAATCGTCGCCGCAAATGTTGATGTCGCATTCTTGGTGGCGGGGTTGAACAATGATCTCAATCCGCGGCGCCTTGAGCGCTATTTGATCGCCGCGCGTGATAGCGGCGCGACTCCGGTGATCGTGCTCACTAAACTTGATTTGAGTCCCGACCCTGACCGCGAGCGTCAGGCGGTCGTCGAAATCGCGGCGGGCGCGCCGGTTGTGACGCTGTCAGCGGTCACCGGCGAAGGGCTGGATGCGCTGGCGCAATGGCTTCGGCCGGGAATGACAGCGGCGCTGCTTGGGAGTTCTGGCGCGGGTAAGTCGACGCTCTTGAATGCATTGGCGGGCAAAGAGCTGATGTCGACCGGCGCGGTGCGTGAAGACGACGATCGCGGACGACATACGACGACGCACCGGGAACTCTTTCGATTGCCCGGCGGCGCGTTGCTGATCGACACGCCCGGCATGCGCGAACTTGGTTTGGTTGCCGAAGAAGGGGCGTTGGACGAGAGCTTCGCCGATGTCTTGGGCCTTTTTCAGAATTGCAAATTCTCGAATTGCACGCACGTGTCGGAGCCCGGTTGCGCCGTCCTCGCGGCGCTGGGCGACGCGACGTTGAAAGCAGATCGCTGGCAATCGTATCTAAAACTTCAGCGTGAGCTTGCCTTCGTTGTGCGGAAGGAAGATCCGGCGGCGGATGCCGTGAACCGCGCTCACTGGAAGCAAATTCACAAGGCGCAGCGGGTCAAATACAAGCAGCGCCGCGACAACGATTGAGCCGCGCGATCGCGAGCTAGGGCGCCCACTTCGGGTGCTCGGCGCTCAGGTGATGCGCCACCTGCGCGGGATCGGCTTTGTCGTACATTTGTCCGCAGACTGCGCACGTTAGATGGCGTCGGTCGCCGCGCGGGTTCATCGCGGCTTTGCGCGCGCCTGCGAACAGTTCGGCGATTGTGTGCAGTTTTTCGGCCATGCGTGGTGATACGTCCTATTTCCTCCCGCGTCCTACGGATTTCTGCACACGCCGCCGCCGGACCGCGCCCGCGCGCCGGTGACGCACACGCTGGCGCGCAGGAGCGGCGCAACGGGTGTGGAAGTGGGCGCGCGCCCGGCCTAGATTGGCGACAAAGGAGCTCGCTTCATGGCCGAGATTGCACAGGGCGCGTTGCGCAAGTTCGTTGATGAAATTTGGACTGATGAGGTCGTGCCGACGCTGACGACGTATATCGCCATTCCCAACAAATCGCCGTCGTTTGAGCCCGATTGGGAAAAGACCGGCCACATGGAAAAGGCGGTCGAGCTTTTTGTGGCGTGGGCGCAGAAGAAGTTACCGCATCTGCCGGGCGCGACTTTGAGCGTTGAGCGCCTGCCGGGCCGCACGCCGCTGATTTTCATTGATGTGCCGGGCGCGACGAAGAGCGCCGATACGGTGATGCTCTACGGCCACCTCGATAAGCAGCCGGAGATGACCGGTTGGGCTGAAGGCAAAGGGCCGTGGATCCCGGTGCTGGAGGGCGACAAGCTCTACGGGCGCGGCGGCGCCGATGACGGCTATGCGATGTTCGGCGCGCTGGCGGCTTTGTTGGCGTTGAAGGCGCAGAAGGTAACGCACAAGCGCGCGGTGATCGTGATTGAAGCGAGCGAAGAGAGCGGTTCGCCGGATTTGCCGTTCTATATGGATGCACTGGCCGATCGCATCGGCAAGGTGTCGCTGGTCGTGTGCCTCGACAGCGGTTGCGGCGATTATGATCGTTTGTGGCTGACGACGTCGCTGCGCGGCATGGTTGGCGGCACGCTGCGCGTTGATGTGCTGGAAGAGGGTGTACACTCAGGCGATGCATCTGGCGTGGTGCCGTCGAGCTTCCGCATTGCGCGACAGTTGCTGGAGCGGCTTGAGAATATCGAGACGGGCGAGATCGCCGGCGCCGAATTCAACGTCGACATTCCGGCGGATCGGCAAATGCAAGCGAAGGTCGCGTCTGACGCGCTGGGCAAGGAAGTCTACGCCAAGTTTCCGTTCGTCGATGGCATGAATCCCAATGGCAAGGCGGGCGATCAGCTTGTACTCAATCGTACTTGGCGGCCGGCGCTCTCTGTGACGGGGTTCGCTGGCGCGCCTTTGCCGCGCGACGCGGGTAACGTGCTGCGGCCGTTCACCGAGTTGAAGCTATCGCTGCGTGTGCCGCCGACTGCGGACGCAAAGAAGGCGAGCGCTAAGCTGAAGCAAATTCTGGAACGCGACCCACCCTATGGCGCGCGCGTGACGTATGATGGCGAGAAGGAAGGCTCGGGCTGGAACGCGCCCGCGACTGCGCCTTGGCTGGAAGCGGCGCTTGAAGACGCGTCACACGCGGCGTGGGGTAAGCCGATGGCGATGATGGGTGAGGGTGGCTCGATCCCGTTCATGGGCATGCTCGGCAAAAAATTTCCGGCGGCGCAGTTCGTGGTGACGGGCGTGCTTGGCCCGCACTCGAACGCGCACGGGCCGAACGAGTTTTTACATATTCCGACAGGTAAACGCGTGACGGAAACGGTTGCGCGCGTGCTGGCGGCGCACGCGCAGAACTAGTGTGCGTGGCGTCGTGCGTCGACAGGCTCAGCATGACGCCATTTCAAATGCCGACGTAATTTCAAGGAGCGTCAGCCTGAGCTTGTCGAAGGCGCAGCGGCTCCGTTAGCTGGCCGCCTTCTGCGCTACCGGCGAAGCTGTCGCCGCTACAAGCGCCGGCCGCTTGCGCGCGTAGCGCATGACGGTGGCGGCCAGCATGTCGCGATCTGCGGGCTTTACGATGTGCTCGGCGGCGCCGAGCGCTAGAGCGTGAGCCCGATCTTCGTTGACTGAGAGCACGACGACCGGAATGTCTTGCGTCTTCGGGTCGTGTTTCAAGCTTTGCAGGACGCGCCAGCCGGAGCGATCCGGCAGGAAGATATCCAGCAGAACGAGCGCCGGCGCCTTGGCGCGTGCGAGCACGAGGCCGGCTTCGCCGCCGCCGACTCCTTGCACCGCGAAGCCAGCGCGGGTGAGTGCGCGTGCGGCGAGTTCGCGCGCGTCCGCTTCATCCTCGATCACGATGACCAACGGCGCGCCTTCGTTGCCTTGAACGTCGTCGATTTTAGCGGCGGCGCCGAGCGCGGTGGCCGCATCAGTCAGGTTTGCTGGCACGTGCAACGTGAATGCGGAGCCTTCGCCTAATGCACTTTTCACGGTGACATCGCCGCCAAGCAATTGGCAGAGGCGGCGCGTGATAGTGAGGCCAAGGCCGGTGCCGCCATATTGCTGCGTGATCGAAGGATCGGCCTGCACGAACGGCTGGAAGAGGCGAGAGAGATGTTCTTTCGACATGCCGATGCCGGTGTCGCGGACTGTGATAAAGAGTTGCTCGACTCCATTGCAGGCTTTGCGATCGAACTCGACGTCGATCTTGCCATTCTTCGTAAACTTCGCGGCGTTCGAGAGCAGATTGAGCATGCATTGCTGCAGCTTCATCGAGTCAGTGCTGACGTCTCCGCCGAACACCGCGCCACTCAAGCGAATTTCGTTGCCGTTGCCGTCCGCGATCGGGCGCACGGTTTCGATCAAATCCGCAAGCATCTCGGCGGGATCGAATGTGGACGCCACCGCTTCCATGCGGCCGGCTTCGATCTTGGAGAGGTCGAGGATTTCGCCGATAAGTGAGAGCAGGTGCTTGGCGGCGGTGAGGATGCGATTGAGATCCTGCACTGCAGCTGTGTCGCCGTTATCCTCGGCGTCTTCCTGCAGCATTTCCCCATAGCCAATGATGGCGTTGAGCGGTGTGCGCAGTTCGTGGCTCATGTTCGCGAGGAATTGTGATTTTGCGAGGTTCGCCGCGTCAGCTTCGTGGCGGGCATGCGCGAGATCGTCGACGCCGCGCTCGATGGCTTCGCCGCGCTCAGCCAGCGCGCGCAGTATCGCGGCGAGAGCCGCGGGTGTGGCGCTGACATCCGTTGCGCAGGCGGCGGAAAGTTCGTTGTTCAGAGTCCGAAGCGCTTCGGACTGGCTTGCCAGCGCAGCTTGGGCGTCGCCCATAATCGCGGGCGCGATGACGCCTGGTGCGACAGTCTGCGCTTCAACGGTGCGGGTGACGCAGGTGACGCGCGTTGGAATGCCATCCGGCGTGGTGCGCACAAAGCCCTGGTGGCGCACGCGCACGGTCGCGCCATCGGTGCGGACAACTTCGTGCTCTAGCGCGATGCGGCGAATGGCGCCCGGCATAGGCGCAAAGGCGGCGTTGACCAGCGCGCGGTCCTGAGGCGGCGCAAAAAGCGCGCGCTCAACGACGTCGGCGTAGGAGATTGGCCGGCCAATGAGGGCGCCGAGGCGTTGTGCGCCCGCGACGCGTCCGCGTTCAAAATCGATTTCCCAACTCGCGGAGGTGTTGTCGCCGAAGCTCATATTGAGCTGGCGAACCCATTCTGCGTCTTGCATGCGCGCGTGCGCCGCGCGGTGCGCCTGATACATGGCGGCAGCGAAAACGTAGGTGATTGTCCCACCTGTCATGGCAATCGCCGCAAATGCGGCAAGCGAGCCGCTTTCGATCAGGATCGTCAGGCCGAGGAATGCGTAGGGCGCGCAGGTGATGAGTGCATGCACGCGGCCACGTTTGGCGCTGAATGCCGCATCAGCCGCAAGCGCGATAAGAAGGGCGGTGGCGATTGCGCCGCCGAGTGCAGCGCTGGAATACCACGCGATCGCAGGCGCGACGGCAAGGCTCGCTGTGGTTGCGATATCCAGCGCGAGGGCGGCGGCAGCGGCTTGCGCAGCGGAAAGCGGCTTTAAGTGCTCACGGAGCGCGTTGCGCGTGGCGTCGACGAGCAAAGCGAGCCCGAGCCAGATCGCGCCCAGCGCAAAGCCAGCAACGGACGCAACGGCGACAGCAACGAGACCATAGAGATAGAAGCGCGCCCGCGTGCTTGAAAAGACTTCGGCCGCGGAGCGTTCGATCGTGTCATGGTTGATGAAGTATTGCACCGCGCGCCCCGATGGCTAATTTCACGGTAACGCTAGCCCAGCTCTGTAAAGCAAGCGTTCGTATTGGTGCGATTTCGTGCTGTTTTGAAACGAAGTTTGCGCGATCTGTGGATGAGACATGAACGAAATATTGCGCTCGGCGCTTGAAGGTAAGAGGTCATGAACTTTCGCTCTGACAACACAGCTCCGGCGGCGCCGGAAATTATCGCGGCGCTAACACGTGTGAACGAGGGCGCAGCATCTGCGTACGGCGAAGACCGATGGACGAAGTTGTTGGACGAAAAGTTCAGCGCATTGTTCGAGCGCGACGTGCGCGTGTTCACGGTCGCGAGCGGCACTGCGGCGAATGCGATTTCCGTCGCGAGTTTGACGCCGCCATGGGGCGCGGTGCTCTGTCATCGCGAGGCGCATATCGAGTGTGATGAGTGCGGCGCGGCGGAGTTTTATTCCGGCGGCGCGAAGCTCGTGCTCATTGATGGCGATGCCGCAAAGCTCACGCCGGCGACGTTGCAAGAAGCCATATTGCGCAATGACCGCGGCATACATTCGGTGAAGCCAGCAGCGGTGTCGGTCTCGCAAGCCACGGAACGCGGTGCGATCTATAAGCCTGCCGAGATCGCGGCGATTGGCAAAGTGGCCAAGGCGGCGGGGCTTGGCCTCCATATGGACGGTGCGCGCTTCGCAAATGCTGTGGCGGCGCTCGGTTGTGAGCCCGCTGATGTAACGTGGCGTGCGGGCGTCGATTTGCTCTCATTCGGCGCGACCAAGAACGGCGCCATCGCGGCGGAAGCGATCGTGTGTTTCGATCCAGCGCGCGCGGAAGAGGTCGCGCGCCGCCGAAAGCGCAGCGGACACCTGTTCTCGAAGGGACGTTTCGTGGCCGCGCAGCTGCTGGCCTATCTGGAAGATGATCTCTGGCTACAACTCGCGCGGCGTTCAAATGCGTTGGCTGCGCGATTGGCGGAGGCTGCAAGCTCGCACCTTTCGCATCCGGCAGAGTCGAACCAGATATTCTTTAAGCCGGGTGTCGCGGCGCTTGAGCAACTGCGCGCTGCCGGTGCGGAGTTCTATGATTGGGGGCCATCGGGATCGGGCGAGGCGCGGCTCGTGGTGTCGTGGAATCAAAGCGAGGCCGACATCGAAGCAATGCGAGCGCAACTCGCATCGCTTCGTTAACCGCAATCACCAGGTCGAATAGGTAATTGTCATGCGGGCTGGCCGAGAGAAGCGGTCGACGCCATCGACGTGAAATTGGCCGATGCGTCCTTCATTCGTCCGAAAGCAAAACCAGGCGCCGCTTGCTGTTTCGATGCGCGTGCGCGTCGCGGTCAACGTCGCGGACGTGCAGCCGGCATAACCGGGCTCACTTGCGCTCATTGCGGCGATGCTGGCGGCGCCGCGCGGCGCGAAGTATGATTCACCGTCACGAACGACCTCGTACCAGAATTCGGAGCTGGCTCTTGGCGCCTCGGCGCCAGCGTCGAGATCGAAATGATAGCTGCCGCGAACGGTGAAGGCGCCGGAGCTGTGAACCTCGGATGTAGGCGCAGGGGCGGGCGCGGAGGCTGAGCCACATTCGAAGCCGCCGGAGCGGGCGGTGCAAACTTGGTCTGCTGGAATTTCGCGCAGCACTGTCGCGGCATCGCCATAGACGCACGCCATCGTCTGCTGGCCGCCAATATTCATGACGCGGGTTTCGGTGAGGCGGCTTCTCACCGGCGTCGTGTACCAGCCGCTTGGCAGAGAATTGGTGATGCCGCGCTGTGCCGTGGTGAGCGGGCAATTGACGGCTTCAGCCGCGGCAGGCGTCTGCGCGGTGATCAAAAATAGTGAAACGACGGCGCCAAGGCCGCCCAATAACATGCGCATGATGACCAATTCCCCGGATCAAGCGCGCCCTCGCGCCGCCAATTTGGGCGCTGAAACATGGCTCTTCGGTGGCGCATCGAAAGAATAGCGCCGCCGCAACGAAAGGCCATGCGCGGTTTTCGCCCAATGGTGAGGCCTGAGGATAAGTTCGAATGCAGCGCGATAGGCTGCGAGCGACGCCAGTGGCCAGTAGAACGGCATCGTGAGCGCGGCGCGGGCATGGCTGAGCGATCCGGACAGCGCGCACGCCGTCAGCGCTGCGAAGACGGCGACGCAATAGCCCGCGATCGCGAGCGCGAAATCCGCGGGCGTCAGCAGATCGTAGGGCGTCAACATGGCTGTCAGCAGGATGAACGCAAGAGGGCCGTGCGCGAACGCGGCGATCAAGCCAGTCGCGAACACGATTTGCATCGAAGCGAAAGCCGCAAGTCCCATTTCGCGCGCTGTGCGGATGGGATCGCGCATCAGCACGAGCCAAGTTTGCAGATGGCCCTTGATCCAGCGCGTGCGTTGATTGAGCCAGGCGCCGAATGTGACCGGCGCTTCTTCCATTGTTGGCGGGCCGATGACGGAGCTGCGATAGCCGTCGCGGGCGATGCGATAGCCGAGATCGGCATCCTCGGTGACGTTGTATGGATCCCAACCGCCGCTGCGCAGCAGTACTTCGGTGCGGAAGTGGTTGCTCGTGCCGCCGAGTGGCAGCGGCAGATTGAGACGCGCCAAGAATGGCAGCATTTCGCGAAACTGTATGGCGTATTCGGCGGCGAACTGGCGCGCGATCCATGAAGCGTCGGCGTTGTCGATGCTGAGGGGCGCTTGGACGCATGCGAGCGCTTCGCCGCCGTCTTCGAAAGCAGCAACCGCGGCGCGGAGTTGTTGAGGATGAGGGCGGTCTTCTGCATCGTAGACAACGACGAACTCACCGCGCGCCCGAGGGAGGCCGGCGTTCAGTGCTTTGGGCTTGGTGCGCGGCGCGCACGCCGGAATGATCACGACTTCGATATGCGGAGCGGCGGAGACCGCGAGCGCGGCGGTCAACGTGTCAACGTCATCGCCCTCCACGAGCAGTTTTACGTCGAGCGCCTCGGTGGGATAGTCGAGCTTCTCAATTGCCGCCACGAGATCGGCGACAACATTGGCTTCGTGATAGAGCGGGCACAAAATTGTATAGGTCGGGAAAGTCTTGGGGTCTGCGAGCCGCCAGAGAATTCGCTCAAGTGAGGAGGCGGC
>JANPCV010000128.1:0-1544 GCA_031431115.1 Caulobacteraceae bacterium | reverse complement strand
GCGACATTAAACTTGCGTGCAAGCGCGGACATCAGCCAGCCGCGAAAGATGATCTCCTCGACGCTTGCCTGAACTACGAAGCACAGAAACAGAATGCCGATACTGATCAAGTCGCGTGGCGCAAAGAACGCGCTCGCGAATCCGTCTGGTTGGTATCCGCCCGCCGCCCAGATCGCAGTGACGACCGCTCCGATGGTCGCGATGCCTATGGCGAGTCCGCGCGCAAACAACATCGCCCCGCCACTCGGCGTCAAGCCGATGGTGCGGAGCGACCGGCGTTCGACGAACAGCACCCACGCAAGCACCAAAGCGCCAGTCATCGCGAACGGGATTAGCAGGAAGGCATAAAGGCCGAACGCGCCTATCGGATTGCCGCTATCGTCGACAAATCCCCATTGCATGAACGGCTCATCGGTTAAGAGCACCGGAGCGGCCACAAAGAAGATCAAGAGAAACGGCGCCAGCGCTCCCCAGGGAACCCATCCCTTTGCGGGCTCTGGCGAGAACAGCGATGTTGTCTTCATGGCGCCTAAGTGCGCCAACGAACTAGGCCGTTCTAGAACGATCGTGCGAACGCCGCACGCTCCTAAGCCAAGCCTTCGGCGTTAGCCCATAGGCCTGCTTGAACACCCGTCCGAAATGGCTCTGGTCCGAAAATCCGCAATCGAGGGCGATTTCGGCGATCGCGCCGCCGTCGCGCATTATGCGCCGCGCCAGGTCCAGCCGCCGCAAGGTGAGGTATCTGTACGGACTGGTGCCGAACGTGGCGCGAAAATCTCGCGACAACTGCCAGCGGCAACGGCCCGTCGCGCGCTCCAGGTCTTCAAGCGAGAATCCCCGTGTGAGGTTGGCCTCTATATAATCGCGCGCACCGGCGGCCGCTTCACAATTGATCCGCTTGATGGCGACGCCCGCGCCCGCCGCTGCCTGCAACGCAAGCGCCAAATCGTGGAGGGCGTCCTGGTACTCGAGTCTCGACAACGGACGCTGAAAGTCTTCCAGCAGAGCCACAGCCGCTCGATGCAGTCCTGCGTTAATCGAAACGCCGCCTTCGACGAACGGCAGCGCCTGACCATTCAGCGCTTCTTGAATATCGGCTGGAGAGATGTAGGCCGCGCGATAGCGAAAGGCCTCGTCGTCGCCGGCGCGGCCGTCATGTTTTTCGTCGGGGTGCAGGATGACGATCTGACCGGGATAAGACGCTCTTCCGGCGCCACGATAAGTGAAGCTTTGAATGCCGCTTAGCGTGATGCCGATTGTATAGGTGTCGTGGCGGTGGGGAGCGTACGCCACACCGCTAAGACAAGCTTCTATGCGCTGAATATCGCCGGGGGCTTCGACAAACCAGTTTTCGCCAGACTGAGTCACTTTGAGCTCACCGCCATCCTCGTTGACCGATCCCGGCGTCTCACCGGTGGGGCAGTGAGCCAACGCCTGACCTTGATGCACAAGTTCGCGGTATTGGATGCAAACCGGCGAGTTGAGCCACGGCCCGCGCATTCATCAATTACTCGAATGTCCGGCACGCTCAATTCTTGCCGTAG
>JANPCV010000127.1:0-18836 GCA_031431115.1 Caulobacteraceae bacterium | reverse complement strand
TGGGCTCGATCGTCGCAAAGTAAGAATGCATCTGGCTGCGGCGCAGCATCTTCTTCGTGACCACGACGCCGGCGGCGTCAATGGCATGAACTTGAAAGAAGTTCTTGGCGATATCCAAACCGATCGTAAGCTCCATGGCGGATGGCTCCTTGCTTGTGGTTGCCTGACAGCACCATCATTGGCCCATCGAGGCCGGGAGCGGGAGCCATCCACCTCATCGAGACGCGATGTTGGCTTGGTGCAAAGCACGAGACCCTTCACGCTGGTCAACTTCAACAAATATCACTTGGCCTGACATCCTCGCCATATCTGGCAGTAGCGACAGTGTGTTTGCTGCAGCGCAGCTTGCGGACGCGGAAGTAACGCTGCGCAATCTTTTTCGACTGGCGCGCTATCGAGCACAGCCATTCGCGCGGTTGTGGAAATGTTCGAAATTCTCGAATATTTCGAACATACGTCAAGATCGACCACGGATCGTGCGGCACATATCATGGCCAAGGGATGAACGTTCCGCGCTCTCATCAAAGCTGACCGAAACAACAAGCCTGATCGGTGGCCCGCACGCAAACGCCTCGCCGCGGCCGGCGCGCATGCAAAACTGCGATAAACTGAAAGGCTTCGTCAAGCGTACCGCACGAATGCGGAACCGTGCTTGGCCAGGCGCCGTTCGTCACCGCGGCGACGTCGCCCCATTGGAAATTCGAATCTCATGACAGATCAAAAGCCGGCCAAGGCGCAAAGCGCCGTTTTGCTCTGGGCCGCGGTACTGTTTGCGATCGGCGTACCGGCGCTGCAGGCGATCTTTCCCTTTGCTCTCTCGGCCCGTGACTTCGCAGCCGACGGCAACGAGACCTTGCGCGCGGCAGGATTTGCGTTTGCCATCTGGACGCTCCTCTATGCCGGATTGGTTGGCTACGCCTTCAACGTCTCGCGTTCGACCAAATCGCGCTCGCCAGCACAACGCACGCTCTATTGGCCCTCAATCGTCGCCATAAGCGGGTGTGGTTTGTGGATCTTGGCATCCGCCTCCGATTTGAAGGCCGCAACGATCGCCATCATCGCCTTTTCGGCCGCTTCGCTCTTGCTCGCGCTCATCCGCGCAAGACCTCTCGCGGCGAAGTCTGACCGCCTACAGACGCTTTGGCCCCTAGGCCTGCTCGCGGGATGGCTGACGATTGCCACAGCGATTAATGCGCTGACTGTTTTGACCGCCTGGGGGTGGATTGACGCGGCAAGCGCACCGGCCTGGGCTGGAGGCGGCGTCGCTTTGGTGTTTGCCGCGGGACTTGCGGGACTTTGGCTGACCCGTCTGCCCGCTTACGCACTACCGATCGCGTGGGGATTGATTGGCGTCTACGCCCGCCGAGACCATTCATCGCCCGATGATTGCTATCACCGCTTTGGCCTGCGCGCTGGCGCTGGCGTTACTTGCGGCGTTGGTTTGGGTTCTGAGCCGCCGCGCCAGCTAGGAGCCGCCTTAGCCTTTGTGGCGACACCCCCCGCGGTCAGGGGAAAGAAATAGACCATGACCGGTTCTAGCGCCGTTCCGGTCATGCGCGATGCGAGGACTGGTCTGCCAAACACAAACGGCCTCCTTGACGAGGGAGGCCGTTCTTAGTCGAGTTGGCCGGAAGCGAGTAACGTCGGTCCCGGCACGGGTGATGGCTTAACGTGAACTCATTTCCATCCGCACTTCGCGGAGAATGCCAATGCGCTCGTTGGTGCGGTCGAGAAGGCAGCTGCGCAGCGAGCCAGCGTACCAACGCCGGCCCACATCTGGTTGTGCGATATAGCGGCAATCATTGTCGCGATAGGCAATCCAGTTGCGCTCGGCCTCACGCAGCGCCGCTTCCTGACTATACCAATCCCGCGTCCGGCCGTAGCGATCGTCAGGGCGACCCTCTCGGTCTCGGTCGTAGCGATCATCACCGCTCCGGCGGCCATATGCGCGATCCGCAGCGCGAGCTTCAACGATGCGGCGTTGGTAGATCTGGTTGAGACGGCGGTCGGCCGCAGCCAATTCCCCCTGCGATGCGCCGTTTCTGTCGCGATTGCGGAACTCATCATTCTCCCTATCTCGGTCACGGTATTGCGTGTCTTCGCCCCGGCGATCACGATCGGGCTGCTGAGCCGCAGCTGGAAGAGCGACGGTGAGCGCGACGACGCTTAACGCCGCGAAGATACTTTTTCGCATTGCAAGTCTCCTGGTTGTGCAGGGCCAACAACCCGCAGACGTGATCGTTCCTCGCGGCTCGCCCTCTTTGCTCGAGCTCGTGAAGAACCCCGCAGCCGTCAGGGGCGCGAGATCCCATGCCAATCGCGAGCATCCGGTTTAGAAGCGGGTCGCTGCCGCTCGCGGGCATCTGCACACTGAGCCCTCCGTTCAAGCGCCGCTCATCTTGGCTGCGACAATCTCCCGCTCGTTCAAGCGTCGGTGAGGGAACGCTGCACTTGAATGGGAGCTTGAATATGAAACGCCTGTTTACAGCGGTCGCGGCCGCTGCCTTGTTCGCCAGCATGAGTGTTGGCGCAGCGCACGCACAAAACCGCACCGTCGTTACGCAATCTGGTTACGCCAACGCCGCTGGCCAAGCGCAAAGCGGCGACCGCAACGGCGCCGTCATCAATCAACGCGGCGGGCGCCACTACGCTCGCGGCGTACAAGACGGCTATCGCAACTTCATGCGCATGGACCAATACGGCACGCGCAACCACGCCGCGACCACGCAAGTCGGCCGCGACAACTTCTCCGCCACCGGCCAGGAAGGGCGCAATCTTCGCGCTGACACGATCCAGACCGGCCGCGGCAACGTCGCCGGCGTCGCCCAAATCGGCAATGGCAGCCGCGCCGTCACCGACCAGGACGGGGTGAACAACACCTCGGGCATCATCCAGATCGGCAACGGTCAGGACGTCGAAGTGCGCCAGCGCGGCGAGGGCAACATCTCGGTCGTAGTCCAAAGCGGTTACAACTGAACAAGGCTCGCGGGAAGGCTCGCTTTACCCGAGCCTTCCCGATGCCCTACGGGAGCAAATCCATGTCGAAGTTCTCACTCCTTGCTATGGCCGCGATCGCCGCACTGACGGCGTGCTCGGCCGCCGCGCGCAGCGAAGCAGACTTGGTTGACGCCCGCGCCGCCGAAGCGATTGCGCCGGCAGGCGTCGCGCGTGTCGTTCCCGAAGCGCCCGCGCTTGTGCTGGCGCAAGCGCCACGGGCCGGGCCCGCTCATGTCGAGCGCGTGCAGCACGCGTCGCACACCGACGCCGTCACCTGCGAAGTCCGCGCGCGCCGCACCGCGAACGGCCTCCTCATTCAGGCCCGCGCCTTTGCCGACCGCGACATCTCTGGAGAGTACGACCTCGTCATCACCAAATCCGGCCGCGCCGGTTCGTCCGATATCAGCCAAAGCGGCGCGCTCAATCTTTCCGCGGGCTCATCGGCGCTGCTTGGTGAAAGCGAAATCAGCGTCGAACGCGGCGCCCGCGTTCGCGCCGTGCTGACGCTTCGCGACGATAGCGGCCAATTGTGCCGCCGCAGCTTCAACCTTTAGAGGTCCACGATGAAACGCTCCACGCACGCGATGATTGCGGTAACTTCGATGGCCGTCCTGCTGGCTGGCGAAGCGCACGCTCAACAGCGCAACGACATCCCAGCGATAGTGTACGCCGCCGCCATAGAAGCAGCTAACAACCGCTCCTCGGTGCAACAAGAAGGCTCGAACAACGGCGCCGCTGTCGTCCAGAATGGGCAAGGCAACACCGCTGGCATCCGCCAGTTCGGCCGCAACAACACTGGGGCGATCACGCAGAACGGCGCCAACAACGCTGCATGCCTCATCCAAATCGGCCGCAATCTCGACGGCTCGATCACCCAAAACGGCGACTACAACAGTACCGGGGTGATCCAGACCCGCCGGGGCGCGAGCGAAATTCCGGCTGAGTTCTGCATTGCTCAGCGCGGCAATGGCCGGGGCGTGTTCATGGGCATTGCGCGCCATGCCATCCAACGCGCCAGCCGCTAGCAGATCGGGCGGTCGCTTCTGCTGGAGCCGTTCGTGGACTCATCGACAACTGACGCCCTCCGGCGCAGACCTCGCGTCAGGGACCGAAGCCCGAAGGGACGAGACGCCAAGCGGCGTGAGCCCGGCGCGCGAAAGCGCGCGACACTCCGCCCCTGTTGTTTGGCAAGAGCACATGCTCGTCTTCGACAGCGAACTGCTAAGCGAGGCGATCGCCCTTGTCGCGTTGGGCCGCCGCGCTGCCCAAAGCAGACAAAAGCGTGACGCGGGAGCGCCGCTGAACTAGAGGCGTCTGGTGTCGAAAGTCCCTCTGACCGGCGCCTTCCACGGATTAGCCTCCGCCGTCCTCTTCGGTGCGAGCACGCCGCTGGCCAAGCTGTTGCTGGGGTCGCTCGATCCCTGGCTGTTGGCGGGGCTTCTCCACCTTGGTTCGGGATTGGGGCTCTACGCCTTCAGGATCGTCGACGGCGTTTCGAGGAAACATCGAGCCGAGGCGCCTATCGCGGGCGGACCTGCCGTGGCTCGCCGCGGCCATCCTCGTGGGCGGCGTGGCAGGGCCTGTGCTCTTGATGATTGGCCTTTCATCGACGTCGGCCTCTACCACCTCTCTCCTTCTCAATCTCGAGGGCCTTGCGACAATGGCCATCGCCTGGGGCGTTTATCGTGAGAACGCCAACCGGCGCATCGTCATCGGCGCGCTCGCAATTCTTGCCGGTGCGGTGTTGGTCTCGTGGCGGGGCGGCGCTTCGGGGCTTGGAGTAGGCGCGCTTGCAATTGCGGCAGCCTGTCTTGCCTGGGGCATCGACAACAATCTGACGCGCAAAGTCTCAAACGCCGATCCGGTACAAATCGCAGCGCTGAAGGGCCTGGCAGCTGGCGCCACCAATCTCGCGTTGGCTCTCGCGCTGGGCGCGAACTTCCCGTCCTGGACGTTCGTGGCCGCCGCCGAAATCGTCGGCTTGTTCGCTATGGCGTGAGCTTGGTGCTGTTTGTGCTGGCGCTTCGCCACGTCGGCGCGGCGCGCGCCGGCGCTTATTTCTCTATCGCGCCCTTCGTTGGCGCGCTTTTCTCGATCGCGCTGTTCCGCGACCCGATCACGCTTCAGCTCAGCCTGGCGGCGCTGCTCATGGGATTTGGCATCTACCTCCACGTGGCCGAGCGGCACGAACACATGCACGTTCACGCGCCGCTGGAGCCGGAGCATGAGCACGGGCACGTGCATGACGAGCATCACCAGCACGAGCACGAAGAAACCGATTCCCCCGGCGAGCCGCACTCGCATCGGCATCGTCATGCCCGCTTGGTGCATGGCCACCGGCACTTTCCAGACTTGCATCACGCGCACGACCACTAAATTGTGCCTGTTGTGACAAGGCGCGGCAGCCTGGCGGCGATGCCTGAGCCGGAGCGCGCAGCGTTCCCTACTCATGAACCGAATGCTCGAAAGCCCAGTGCAGCCAGCCGACTATTAGCGTGCGTCGCCTTTCTCTGTTTTGCACACCACGTGGCGCACTTGGCCAACTGAAGTGTCTTCCCACCGACAACGCTCGTTTCAAGAGCGGAAGGGGGAGACGATGAGCAAGGGCAAGAAGACGAAGCGCGATGAGCGCCAGCGAACGCTGGCCACCGCCCTCATTTTGGGCGCACTCGGCGCCGTCGCAGCTGAACCAGCGCAAGCGCAAGAGCTGCAACAGATCAGCGCCGATGAGCGCGTAGAGTTTGAGATCGCGGCGCAACCGCTAAGCAGCGCCTTGAGTGAGTTCGCCCGTCAGGCGCGCGTCAACGCCCTCTATTTCAGTGATGACCTGCGCGGCCTCTCCTCCCCGCCGCTGCGTGGGTCGTTCACGCGTCAGCAGGCGCTCGATCAGCTGCTCTCACGCTCGGGCTACAACGGCCGCATAAATGGCGGCAATCTCGTTCTGGTGCAGGAGCAATCCTCCCGCCCCCAGCGGGAGGGCGCCGCAACCAACGGCGCTGAAACCACGGCAGCCAACAATCGCGAAGACGACGCAAACGACGATCAGGAAGAAATCGTCGTCACCGGCACGCGCATCCGAGGCGCGGCTCCAGCCGGGTCTCACGTCATCACACTGGATCGCGAGGACATCGATCAGACGGGGCGCAGCACGGTCCAAGAGGTGCTGCAAACGCTGCCGCAGAACTTTGGCGGCAGTCAAAACGAATTTACGCAGGAAGGCACGCAGAACGCACGATCGAATATGAGCTATGGCTCCACGGTCGATCTGCGAGGGCTCGGCGCGGACGCAACACTCACCCTCGTCGACGGTCATCGTCTCGCGCCCGCAGGGGTCGGCGGGTACATCGATATCTCGACAATCCCCCTAAGCGCCGTCGAGCGCGTCGAAGTGCTCGCCGATGGCGCCTCAGCCGCCTACGGCGCCGACGCCGTGGCCGGCGTCGTAAATCTGATCTTGCGTGATGATTTCAACGGCGCAGAGACCGGCATTCGCTTTGGCGCGACATCGGGGGGCGGCGCCAGTGAGCGGGCGTTCTCACAACTGCTCGGCACGAGCTGGCGAACGGGACAGATTATGGGCGCCTACGAGTATCGCGCGCGCGATGAACTCAACGTGCTTGATCGTCCTTTCTTAGCGACCGCGAACTTCACTGATCGCGGCGGCACAGACTTTCGTGGAACGCGGTCGAACCCCGGTAACATCATCCGTATCGGGACAACAACTGTGAGCTTGCCGATCCCCGCCGGCCAAGACGGGACTTCACTCTCACCCGGCGACCTCGTGACGGGTCCGCTCAATCGCAACGAAGTCAACGAACTTGCTTTCTTTCTGCCGCGCCAGGAAACGCATTCGATTTTCCTCCGTGGCCGTCAAGAGTTGACGCCCTCTCTTGAACTCTATGGCCACGTCATCGGCTCGCAGCGGGACGTCTATCTCGAACGCGAGCAATTGTTCGCCAACCTGGTCGTGCCGCAATCCAACTATTATCGGCAACTCAATGGTGTCTTTCTTGGTCAGGGAAACGTCACTGTCGCCTATTATCTCGGTGATGATCTAGGCCCCGTGATCAATCGCGCCGAAGTACGTGCATGGTCTGGCGTGACGGGCCTTCGCTACGCAATTGGCGATTCCGATTGGGTGATCGACGGCTCCGTCGCTTACGCGCGTAGCGAAGAGGCGATCTTCAACGAGAACTTCTACAATTCATCGGCTGCCGCTCCGGCGCTTGCGAGCGGAAACGTGGCGACCGCCTTCAATCCGTTTGGCGAGGGATCGAACACCCCAGCGTCCGTGCTGGCGGGTCTCACGTTCAATATCGAGACTTATAACGATGCCGCGACCATCGTTAGCCAAGTACAGGCCGATGGTCCGCTTTGGCGCATCTGGGGTGGCGCTATTCGCCTCGCTGTCGGCATCGAACGCCGCGACGAGCGCTTTGAGATCGAGCGTCGTGAACTTTATCCGTCGGGTGCGGTTACGCAGTTTATTCAGGATCCGGGCGAACGCAGCATCGACGCCTTGTTCGGCGAGTTGAATGTGCCGCTTGTCGCACCAGGCAACAACATACCGCTCATCAATGCGCTGACGTTGTCTGCATCCGTTCGTCATGAAGACGCCAGCGACTACGGCGACTGGACGACACCACGGTTCGGCGTGCGCTGGGCGTTGACGCCAGACTTCGCGCTGCGTGCCTCCTGGGGGCAATCGTTCAAGGGGCCCCAATTTTCACAAATGCTGGGCGACATCGTGCTCAGCTACAGCACCGCCACCGCCGCTCAAGACCCACTTGCCGATAACGGATCTACTGGCGTGCTTAGCGCCGGCGGCTCCAATGGGGACCTTCGGCCGGAGACCGCCGAGAACTGGACTGCCGGCTTCGATTACTCGCCGCACCGGCTCGATGGACTCAATCTGCGGGCCACGTATTTCGACATCGACTTTTCGGACCGCATTTTCTCGGCCGGCAACATCTTGTCCATTCTAGCCAATCCCGCGGGCTACGAGAGCATCATTTTCCGCGATCCCTCGCCAGCGCTGATCGCGCAGTATCTCGCGCTCGGCGCACCGCCAACTGGATCACTTCCGGTTGATGGCGTCGAGCTCCTCATCGACCGTCGCCTCGTCAATCTCTCTAGCCAGCGCATCCGCGGCGTAGACCTGTCTGCCGATATGACGCTCGACAGCGATTGGGGCTCTTTCGATTTCTTCTTCAACGCCAGCGGCATGTTGCAGTTCGAACAAGTCCTTATACCCGGCGCAGCACCCGTCGACCTTCGCAATAGCGTGAACGGGGTGATTGACTGGCGTTTCCGCGCCGGCCTGGCTTATCGCCTCGACGATTGGTCGGCCGCGATCACCGCCAATTACGCAAACGGCTACCGCGACACACTGAGTTCGCCCAACCGCGACGTGGACTCTCAAACCACCTGGGATCTGCGCTTCGCTCGCGCCTGGCCCCAGCAAGACAATGATGGTCCCGGCTTGCAACTGTCTCTAAACGTGGTCAACGCACTCGATGACGACCCGCCGTTCGTAAACAATCCAACAGGATACGCCTTCGACGCCAGCAATGCCTCGCCACTCGGACGCATCGTGTCCGTTGAGCTGCGGCAACGCTGGTGAACCTTTCGATGCGCGGACTCCAACTCGCCACAATCGTCGCCGCATGCCTATGCGGTCTCGCCCCACACGCAATCGCCCGCGAACCGCGTGGCGTAAGCATCGCCGATCTGACAGGGCTTCGCGACATCGGCGGCCCTTACTCGGAATTGGCGCTGTCGCCAGATGGCTCGACGGCTGTGGTCGTGGAACGACGAACCGACCTCGCCGCTAATAACTACACCTACGTTGTCATTGCGATTGACACAGTTTCGGGACAATCACGCGAAGTCGGTGACGCCGGCCAATTCGTACTTCGCTCCGATAGCGGAAGGCATGCGGGCGTGGGCATTCTGCGTCGTCCGCAATTTTCCGCCGACAGTCGCCACATCTTCTACCTACGCGAATACGACGGCGCGATAGAGATCTGGCGCGCGGCAATCGATGGGAGTGGCGCTGCGGCACTCGTGCGAGCAGAAGGCGACATTCGCCGTTTTCGCGTCGATGGCGATCAGGTGTTGTATGAAACGTCCACGGCTCGCGCGTCACTAGCGGCCGATACTGAGCACGGACAGTATGCCGGCTTCGCGATCGACGACCGCTTCACGCCTTCGTACTCGTTGACGCCCATGCTCGACGTCGACCGTGATGTACGGCGTTGGATCTTCAATCTCAACTCTATGCAAAGCGCTCCCGCGACGCCGGAACAGACCCAGCTCCTTGACGCCCGTCCCGCCCCGCACGTACGCCCGCTTGATCCCGCACTGCAGGCGGATGAACCGCCCATTGGCGTTTTCGATGCCGCTAGCGACGTTCAATGCGCTGACGAGGCCTGTTCCGGGGCTATCACCCACTCGTGGGATCTCGCCGGCTTAGATGGCGGGCGCGCTATCGTCTTTCGCCGTCAGGAAGGTCACGCCCGGCGTTTGACGAGCATCTACTTATGGCGCCCGGACGCCAACACCGTGCGTCGCGTAATACAGACAGAAGCACGCACCGAGGGCTGCGCGCCGTCAGAAGCGGTTCTGGTGTGCCTGCAGGACACGGCGCTCCAACCTCGCCGCGTTGTCGCTATCGATTGGCGTACCGGAGCTGTGCGACCGCTCTACAATCCCAATCCGCAGTTCGCTGGCATCGCGAATCCGCGGATCGAACGGTTTGAGTATACCGATGCTGAAGGCAATGAATCGTTCGCGAACCTGATCTACCCGTTGGGCTGGCGCAGGGGTCGCGTCTACCCTTTGGTGATTTCTCAGTATCGATCTCGCGGTTTCCTGTTAGGCGCAACTGGCGATGAGACGCCAATCCTGCCGCTTTCCGCCAACGGCTATTTGGTGCTCGACTTCGATCGGCCAGAGTTTCGCGAACGCGGTCACCGCATGACCATGGCTGCGATCCAGCGCGAGGTCGAACTCGCCGGCATCGAACGCGGCGCCAAACGTGAAGCACTGAACTTCTTCATCGCGCGCGCTGAAGAGCGTGGCGCCGACCGCGATCGCATGGCGATAACCGGCTTAAGCGACGGCGCAGAGACGCTCTTTTGGATGCTGTTAGACGAGCCCCACTTCGCAGCGGCCGTCGTTTCTTCACCTCCGATAGATCCCATCAGTTGGGCGTTGCAATCACCTGAGGCTCGCACGATATTCCATGCGAGGAGTGGCCTAACGGGACCTTGGGACGATGCGCCCGAACCTTGGCGGAGCTGGTGGCGCGCTAGCGCACCCGTTTTTCATCCGGAGCGGATCCAAGCACCTATACTGTTCAATCTTTCAGAGGCTGAGGCGCTTCGCGCCTTTCCCCTGATCGTGCGCCTGCGGGAACGAAGTGCACCTTACGACGCCTATCTCTACCCTGGCGCATATCACCTCAAGTGGCGTCCGGCGCAGATACGAGCGGCGCAACAGCGGACGTTGGACTGGCTCGACTTTTGGCTCCGTAACGTGGAACGCCCAGACCTCTCTGAGTCAGAAAGACTGAATCGTTGGCGCGCATTGCGCGCCGCTCAAGCAGCTGGCGAGACTGACCCATGAACTGAGCGGCGCGATGGTCGCTCGGCAAAGCGCTGCAGCCACGCCTCAGCCATAAACGCGGACATAATCGCGCCCTTCAACGCGCCGTCGGCAATGATATCGCGACTCAAAGCGCGCTCGATTGCCTTAGAGTCTGCAAGGCCTCGACGTACAAGCTCACCGTCAATCAATAGGTCTCGTATGAATGGCAATTGCAGTTCAAGGACGCGATTGTGAAAGCGCGTGGTGTCTCCCTTATGTGGTCGAGCTCGGATCGCATCTGGCAATAGATCCGAAAACGCCGCACGCGCCAGTGCGCGATCAAACCCGCCGTGTGTCATGACGTAAGGCGGGATCGACAACGCGGTCTCGATTACATGCTGTGAAGCAAGCACCGGCGCCGTTACGAACCGCCGCGTCACTTCCGATGCTTCGTGGTAATACGAGAGATCGCCGATATGCATCGCTCTAGCGGCCCTCGCCGGCGTCTCGTTTTTCAGCGGCCCACCCCAAGGGTGGTCACTCCATTCTTCACACGCGAGTTCCACCGAGCCAGGAGCGGCCAGCACAACCTTTGCGAAAGCGGGGTTGAACAACTCGATGTCCGAGCGCCGATACCGCGCGATTGTCTCCGCGAACACGGACCAGATCGATGTGCGCGCCAGCATCGCCGTTTCTCGCGCGATCGTTAGATACCGATCGATACTCAACCCGTCTGTGGCCGCATCAACTGCAATCGCAGCGAACCGGCGCCGATGCAGTACTTGATCTCCCCCTTGGCCAGAAGTCACTATACTCGCACCTCGTGCGGCGATTGCATCAGATAAGCCCGAGCTGCCATGACTGAACTCTCCATGTGTGGGGCGAACGGGCAATGGCGCCTTGAGCACACGCGAATAATCGACTCCCGCAGGGTCGCTTTCGTGCTCGACAAGTTCACGTCGAGCATGTTGTGCAGCCGCGCGCGCGAGGGGCCGCTCGTCTCCTTCCGGCGTGGCTTCGGGATACTCGTTAAGGCAGATGATCTCGGCTTCAGCACCGGCAGCAATATTGAGAGCACCCAGTACGATGCTCGAATCGAGACCGCCAGAGAGACGATGCACGATCGGGTTTCCAAATCGCGCTGCGTTATAGCCGACCCACGCCTTGGCGCTTACCATTACCGCGCTCCTGAGGGCGGATGCCGCTGCATCGAAGTTTGCGATATTCTGGCATGGCTCTTTACGCTCTGGCCGCCAGACACAATTCCGTTCGACACTGTCGCGACCGAGCGTCAATCGTTCTCCGGCCAGCAGCTCCTCAACACCTGCAAGCGCTGTCCTCCGAGTCAAAATGCGCGGCTGAACCATGTAGACGCTCAACATACGTTCATCACACTCAACCGGCTCATCCCACACGTCGAGAAAGTTTTCGGCGTGAGTGAATAGGCAATGCAAACCTGCTGATCGAGCCACATAGAGCGGCGCACCGCCTGCAGGATCACGCAAGGCGTGGAAGAAGTCGTGGCCACGATTGTGCAGCAGCGCGCAGCACGGTCCCCAATACTTAGAAAAAAGCTCGGCGCCGCCAGTCGTCGCCAGCGCTTCCGCTTCGACACTAGAAAAGGCGGACACAAGCGTCCCGTGATTTCGATCGAATAGCGGCCCTGCCAAGACGCCAAACTCGGCCGGCAAAATAGTCACGTCATCAAGGCTCGCGACATGCACAAAGACCAGCACGCCGCGCCAATCCAATACCTTCTTCCATTCTTGTTCGCTCAATTGCGCTGCCAGCGCCCTGCCTCGTCGCGCTAGATCGCGTTCTGCCGGCGTCCACCGGAAGGCGATAAGGCGCGGCGTCATACGCGAACGATTTCGACGAAGGAACGACACTCCTCCCCGCCGTCATCAAGAATCTCGCCACAAGCCTCTACCCAGCAATGCGCGGCAAACGGTCGCCCGCGCACGCCGAACACCAAGTCGGCGCAGACGCCGTTCGCGAGCAGAAAGCGCATAAGTGAGAGGCTGTCGAACAGGCAGACGTAAGCGGCCGGAATCCAAATTCGCGCCGACGCAAATCGGGCGTGAATCAGTGTCGCGGTCTCGGGATTTGGGGCGATCCCGCGGACGCGCGCCTTCGCTTCGCTCAACCTTGAAAATGCCTCAAGCAATGCGCCGTGTTTGACAATGCGGCGAGCCCACAGCGCCGCGTCCATCGTCACGATGAAGTCACGCCAACTCGGACGATTGTATCCGGCGCCTGCTTTGAATTGGCGTTGGCGACTTGGCGATGCAATCAAACCTTCACGAACGAGCGCCTCTCGGTGCACGTCGTCGACAACGAAGTCGCCTTCATTGTTTCCCACGTTCAAGATCTTCGGTGCAGTCACCAGTTTGATGGCTCGGTATCGGTTGCGCGCCAGGTCCAAGAAGATGAGCCAATCGCCATCGGCGGCTGCGCACACGCTCCACGGCAAACGTACTGCAGCCACGTCTGCGCGCCTGGAGCGCGCAGACGTGCGTTGCTCAATCACGATAGTCCATCTCGCCAGTGGACTCTTCGTGCATCCAGGTGGGGAGGCCCTTTGTGGCTTCGCTCGCGAGGCCGAGTTCAACAATATCTGGATCTTGCGGCATAGGTGTGTCTCCGTGCTTGGCGGCGAAGCGCCGGCGCGTGGCAAAGGCCGCCGCCGGCGCACGATCGCGTCAGTCCTTGAAGTCGACCGTGTCGAGATCCTCGTATGCGTCGACCTTGGGAATGCCCAACGTCACTTCGCTGGCGGCGCCGAGTTCCGTGATCTCGGGAGTGTTGGTCTCATCGCGCATCTTCGTCTCCATTGCTTTGCTCAGCTCAAGCTGGCTTGGAGACTGTGCGCTCGCGACTGCGGATTTGGCGGACTATCTAGCTAAAGATTTTGCACGAAGTTTCGTACGCGATTTCAATCGCCGTTATCAGGGATCGCGCTCGCGTGTGCTGCGCTTCGGATCTGAGCGCAATGAGCGATCCGCCGTTTGAAACAAGTGCGCAGAGCCGTGGCGAGCGAGACGCCACCCTTCGCCAGCGCAGCGCCAACACGCGTAAGTTCGCCGCCCGCATCCTGCAGCACATCTTTCTCGAACCGGAGCGCCGGCTGGAGTCGGTCATCTGCCGCGCGCGCCGCGCGCCTCGCCTCGATGTTCGCATTGGTGTCGAGGTGGCGCATGATTGCCAAGTACGCGCCAGAATAGTCCAGATCAGGCGCAATCGAGGCGGTCAGTGGTGCGGGCGCGTAGCTTTCCAGCGCCCACTTCGTCAGCTGCTGGCGCCATTGATAGAGTTCGCGCAGCTCACGTTCGGACCAGAACGCGACCTGATACATGCGCGATGGATTAAGTTTGACCAGCCGCTCCGAGGCGAGAATGGCGAGAGCGTAGCGAACGGGCGTTGCGCTCACGCCGAGTTGGGCGGCGAGCTTGTCGATGTCGAGCCGCTGATGAATTGCGAAATGGCCCGACAGGATCGCCTGCTTAATCTCCTGATAGACACGTTCGCCCGGACGCAAATCAAGCGCCATCCCCGCCTCGCGACGGCGACTCTCCGTAATGGGCTTTGAGCTGCGCCTCTATCTCCGGCGTCAGCGCATCGACATGGGGCAGTGGGTGATCGTGCTCACGCAAATACTCGATGGGATCTTGCCCTTCCCATCCGCCGAGATTTGGCCGGTGCATGCGATAACCAATGAGGCGCTGCAGATCCTCTGGAAAGGTTGCGGCGACTTCGCGCGGGTAGGCCAGGAACTGGTTTTCGTAAGTTTTCAGCCAACCCAAACAATAGCTGACGATGATCCCGGTGCGCGGCAGCGCAGTCAGGTTCTGCCCCGCGCCGTGCGTCAGCGAACCGAGAAAAAGAAGCGCCGAGCCACGCTTCATTGCGCCGGGCATGCTTTGTCCCGGATCGGCATTGCGATCGAGTTCGCCGCGATGGCTCCCTTTCCACAATCGCGTAGCGCCATTCTCCTCGGTGAAGTCGCTGACGGCCCACATCACGTTCAAAAGCCAGTGACGGCTTTGCGTCGGCCAAGGCCACATCTCTTCGTCGCGATGCGGCGCTTGCGGGCGCTCTTGGCCATGGACGCGCACGGCTTGCGTGAGGTTAAGCTGGATGCAATCGCAATTGGGCTTCAAGAGCGCTTCGGCGATCGCCAGGATGTAAGGATCAAGCACCAAGTTACGCACGCTCGGCGCCTTCGAAAGGAGCCCGCCGACGCGGGTCGTGTTCCAGCCATAGAAATCGCCTTTGCACCGCGGCGTCGCCTCGAATAAGGGCTCCAGCTCTTTGCTGAAGGTTTGGCATTGCCTCTCATCGAGCACGCTATCGAGAACGACGAAACCGTCACGTTCAAGCGTTGCGAAATGATCTTGGTTGGCAGGAGCGAAAGAAACGACGTTCGAGCTCTTCATCATGATGTTTCTCCTTCACGCCGCTGCAGTGCGTTCGCCGCTGAAAAACCGAGTCACCGGGGTTTTGATGTCGTTGCGTTCGCGCACGCGCCGCAACCCGCGCTGATCGATCGCTGCGACAAAGGCGGTAAGCCGGTCGCGCCCGACCCGCCGCGCCGGGCCTAACGGCTGCGCGTCCCAACCGGCTTTAGCCGCAAGTGGCGTCAGCGCTGCATTGGCGACGAACGTGACGCGCGCGATGCCGAAGATGAGCGCCGTCTCCATGATGGCCGCAATCATGCGCGCCAAGAGATCGTGTCTGGCTTGCCCAGGCGCCGTATCAGGCGCGGGGCAAAAGCGCGTCGCTTCCCAGACATCGGGGCCTGTCGGCGGGTCGCTATCGCAGAGAAAACGGAAGTGATCGCCGAGGAGATGGGGGCGATCAGTGGGCAACAGCCGCGCCGAGCCTTTCACCGGCGCGCGCGGGGCAGCCGCTTCGATCAGGTAAATCGCTTCAGGGCAATCATAAGCGTCGACCTCGATGCCAGCGCTTTCATCGAGCCGCCATTTCAGCTGATCGATGAAGACCTCTTTACGCTGGCGGTGCATCTCCATCAGCGCGTGATGATAGTGGCGCCGGTTTTCGGCGGTGACGATGTGGATCATGGGGCCTCCGGGCGGGGTTAGAGCCCAGAGCTTGCGCACCGCCGCGCATCGATGGAAACGGGCACGAACGTGCCCATTGACAATCCCACAAATCGATCAGGGGGCGACATCTTCCAAGTGGATTTGGCCGTCTTTTAAGGCGCGAACAAACGCCTGTACGCGGCTTGCGACGCCATACTTGCCCATTGCGCGGCGAACGATGTTGTGCACGGTGTGCTCGCTCAGGCCCAATATGATGGACATGGCGCCGTCATCCTTGCCTTGCCCTAACAACTGGACGCATTGGCGTTCGCGCGGGCTGAGCTGAGGCTTGGGCAGCGCCCCTGCCAAGTGCAGCCGCCGCGCGCATTCGTGCGCATAGACGCCGTACCACGTCGCCTTCTGCGCATTGAGCGGATCGACCCCGTCTGGCCCGATGACGAGCGAGCATGACGCAGGCAGAGCGTCTGGGGCATGAATGGGGATGGTGATGCCATCGGTCAAACCGACTTCCGCCGCTTCATCGAGGATGCGCACCTGATCGGCGGCAAGCCCTCTGCGAAAACGCTGATCGCTCCACTGAAAAGGCAGAGTTTGCCGCCGCGCAGCCCAATATACAGGATCGCGCTCGGCGTAATTCTTGTCGCTGAAGCGCTGGAGCCACGCCAGTGGATAATCCACCATCATCACGGCTTCGGCGGGTGGCCGGAGCGGATCTACATGCGAAGCGCAGGCTGCATGCGTGAAGCCGAGCCCGCGTATCTCGTGCATAAAAGCCGCTTGCAGCTCGTCGACGCTTTCGGCGCGGTCACAGACTTCCGCGAATGCCCAATTTATGCGCGCCTGCATGATCTGCCTCCTCGGCAATCGTAGACGCAACTTTAGATGGCGAAGCCCCCGGTCTGGCAAGAGGATCGATGGCAAAGGCCGGCACTGTCGTTTCGCCGCCCTGCTACCTGACAATATTGTGAGAAATTTTCCCCAAAATCTTGAGGTGTCGGATGATGCGATCAAACAACAGGCTTAATCTGCCCTGAAGCGATTGCGCGGGCCGCGGCTTGAATGCGCGTGCTGGCGCCGAGGCGCACGCGAGCGCGTTCGATGTGACGCCGCACAGTGGCTACTCCGATCCCCAGCTTGCGCGCCACGTCCGCATCGGTGAGGCCGCTGGCGCAAAATTCAAGACATTGTCGCTCGCGCCGGCGCAACAGAGCAAAGTTCGGCGCCGCGGAAGCGCAGAGCTGCACGGCGCGATGATGCACCAGAATGTTGGTGATCTTCCCTGCATCGTAAACGTCTTCGGGCATGTCGGGCTCGCCAGCCACCAATGAGCCCGAGGCCTTCAGATGTAGGATCGACGCCAAGGTGTGAGTGCGGCCAAAGCGAAGCCCAAATTCGCCAGCCTCGTTTAGAATGCGGCGCTGGCGCCACGACAAGGGCTGAAGGAATTCCGGATCTGTCCAGACAAATTCTGCGACGCCGGACTCGGCCGCACGAAAGACTGGATCGACCAGGTGGTAGCGCTGCTCCGAAAAATGTCCGATCCACGGTTCTGGATAGTTTTGGAAGATATAGCTCGCCTGCTCGGGCCTCAGCGGATCGACATGCGCGCCGAGCGCTGCGAAGATAAATCCCAGTTCACCAATGCGTTGACGCCAGATGGCTTCCAGTTCGCCAAGTGATTTGGCCGCCTCGCATTGCGAGACGAACAAAATGAGGTCGTCGCTCACGGTGCTTTGAATCAAGCTGCCCATATGAACCCGAAGTATAACAGCTCCCGCGCCGCCTCACACCTATTCGCATTCGCCCAATTTGATCACTTAACACCAATGCATGTGACGAAACTCGCATGCGAGCCGTTGCCCCGCGGGCGTGATGCCTCACATAGTTGCAACTGCTGGTCCGAGACACGGATCGAAGCAACGCTCGCCGCATGTTGGGTGAGACACTTACTGCCAGGTCGATCTGGAGCTCTATCGCGGCCCTCGCGATCAGTGTCGTTGCCGGGTTTGCAGCAACCCAATCGTGCGCACGCACCTTCGACTATCAGCCTGCGTTAGGCCGTCCACTTCTATTGATCGGCCCGACTCCGATCTATGCGCCTTTTTCCATCCTCACCTGGTCCAAGCGTTGGTCAGCGCGCTATCCGCGCGCCTTCTTCGCGCCGAAGCTCATCATATTTTTGGGCTTCATGTCGTCCGGCGGGGTATTGCTGTTCGGCTTGCGCAAACTTGCGCCTCGTTCCCGGACCTTCGGCAAAGACGCTTGGGGCGACGCCGCCGACGCCGCTGCGGCTGGTCTCTTCGCGCAAGGCGGGTCAGTCATCGGAAAAATCGGCGGGGACATTCTCGCTTATGATGGCCCCCAACACCTCTTGCTTACGGGCGGCACACGCTCTGGCAAGACGCGCGGCGCAGTCATTCCGACGCTGTTGGCGACATCGCACTCAGTCGTCGCGCTCGACCTTAAGGGCGAGCTGCATTCAGGGGATGCACGTGTTGGCTTTCCTGGAACCGCGGGATGGCGCGCCAAGCTTGGCCCAGTCATCCGCTTCGACCCAACGTCGCCGACGTCGGATTGCTTCAATCTTATCGACACCATCCGCCCAGGCGCGCAGGAAGTCCGCGACGTCCAGAACATCGTCGAACTCATCGCCGATCCTTATGGCGATCAACGCTTCCAGGAATTCTGGGACCGCGCCGCCAAACAGATCGTCGCCGGCGTTATCCTCCACGTCGCCTATGCCGAGCCCGAAGAGCGCAAGACGCTTTATCGCGTCTTCGAGCTGCTCGCGCGCTTCGATGACACCGTGAAGCTCATGGAGGCGACGCTGCATCGGCTCGGGGCCGATGGAAATCCGGAAACCCATCCTGAGGTCCGCCGCGCCGCCCAATCCTACGCCGCCTATCACGACAAGCTCCGCGCCGGCATTAAGGCGACGGCGGAAAGTTATCTGGGCCTCTTCGCTGACCCGCTCGTGCAGCGAAACACGGCGGTCTCGACGTTCCGCATCTCCGATCTCATGTGCGCTGAGAGGCCGGTCACGCTTTATCTCTGCTGGCCGCCGAATGATTCCAAACGCGTAAAGCCGCTGATGCGGCTCGTATTCGGCGCCGTGCTGCGCGATCTAATGGAGCATCAGGAGCGAGCCGCTGACGGGCGCGCGAAGAAACGCCCGCTTCTGCTGCT
>JANPCV010000126.1:0-3961 GCA_031431115.1 Caulobacteraceae bacterium | reverse complement strand
GGCTGGTCGGTCATGGGTCGCTCCCGCAGCGGGCGCGGACCCGGCCAATCCAGGCCCGCGCCCGATCACGGGCGCGCAAACTCAGAGCGTCGTAAAGCGCCGCCCTGTCAGGCAAAGCCTACCGCGAAAGCGGTTTTGTTCATTGGCCCATTTCGGTCAGTCACCCGTAGGCGCGCTGCAGGCAAACGTCAGCGGGAACCTCCCTTGACCAAAGTGTATGCTAGGGTGTGGTTGGCGCGGGGGTTGCCAATGTGACCTCGGCGTCTGCGACCAGTGCGGTCGTTAGATCTCGTGCGAGAATCCAGTCTCCGATAGTGCGGAAATAGTTAGGGACAAAGCCTGTTCTCCGCGTGTCGCCTTGGCGACGCTCAGTGATGATCATGCCGTGATCGGCGTCGGGATAGATGGCGAGATCGATCGGTCGGCCCTCAGCCTGCAGCGCGCGAATGCGTGTGATTGTTTCCGCTGGCGGCGCTTCGGTGTCATCCGCTGCGATCATCCAGAGCTGCGGAACATCCAGTGCACGCAACACCGGCACGGGGTCGTAATCCCACGAGGTGTCGACACCTCGCGTTGGCCCGACAATGCGCAAAGCGACCTCAGGATAAGGTAACATCTCATTGGTGAACTCGCCATCAATGTCGTCGTACCAAGGGGCGTCGCGGTACGCGCGACGCAGGCGATTAAACTCAGCATAGCCGCTTTGGAAATTGCTGCGCATGATTTCTCCCGCTGCAGCGGAGAGTTCAGCGCTTGCGCTCTGTTCGGCTTCGCCCCAACCTGCGCGAGCGAGATTTTGCACAACTTCGGAGCGGTCTTCCTGCAGCGGGCTGACCGCCAATCCGTAGAGTGCGACGACGAAATCGACGTTGGCCTCGCTCGCGGCGAGCGGGGCGATCCAGCCGCCTTGGCTTCCGCCGAGCAAGCCTACCCGTTCAACGCGGCCGCCGGCCATGCTTCGCGCCTGCGCGAGTGCCGCGCGTGCATCCTGCGCGAGGATGTAGAAGTTCTGCGTGTATTCACCGCCAGAGCGACCGGTGCCTCGCTTGTCGTAGGTGAACGTGGCGATGCCTTGCGCGGCTAACAGCCATTGCATTGGGTCGCTGCGCACTGCTGACCAACGTTCCGAGCCATGCGTTTGCACCACGAGCGGGGCTTGCGCCGATCCCATTGGCCAGATTAGGCGCCCGTAAAATTCAATGCCGTTATGCTCGAAGGTTACATCCGTCACTTCCAGTGCAGCGCGTGTGTAGGCCGTGGTAACGCCGGATTGGGTTATCTCGATACGGTCATCGCCACACTCGCCGAGATCGAAGGAAAGGCCGTCGGCTTCTTCAGTCCATCCCAACCGGCTCGAGCCGCCTTCAGCGCCAAGCGCGCCAGTGCGGCCGTCGAGCGTGCGCCAGCGGTAGCCGCCGAGGCTAAGCGGCGTCAGCGCTATCGCCTCGCTGCCTTCGTTCACATAGAGGCCAGTGCGGCAGTCTATTCCATCAACGGCAAGGTCTCGTGGTGTGGCGCAGCCGGCGAGTAACAGAGCGGCAAAAAAGGTGATAAATCGCTTCATTTCCCCACTATGCCAGAAAGGTGATCGCGCGAACGCAGCTTTTCAAAGCCCCCGCAAAAATCCGCGGGAGTTTCGTATGTTCGTGGTCATGTGCCAGGGACATGCTTCGTTTGCTTTGACCGAATTCAGGTCTCGTTCGACGGTGGCAGCGCCTGAAGTTCACGCGCCGAATTGACGGGCAGGGCCGATCGGCTGCATTGGGGCGCGCCGGCCACTCGGAAAAAATGTCGGACGGCGTACGGTTGGCCCAATTTCGACATCAAGTCTTCAGTGCTATGCTGTTGGTTCATAGTCCGTTGCCCGTTTGCAGTGCGTCCTCGGAGGGACCATGTCAGACCTCAGGCTTTACGCAGTCATAAACAAGGAAGCCCTCAAAGCTGCAGGCGGATCACGCGGAAAGATGATGGCGCCGGCCGGTCACGCCTTTCTTCATGCCTACTGGGATGCCGAGCAACGATTTCCGGAGCGTGCGCGCGCGTATCGCGAAGGTCGCGCCAAAAAGATTGTGCTTGCAGTGGACGACGACGCAGCGTTGCGAGAAATTGCCTCACGTGTAGAGGGTGTGGGCTTCACGCTGGTTGAGGATGCAGCGCTAACCGTCTTCAAATCGCCCACGGTCACGGCGATCGGCTTGGGCCCGATCGACAAGGAAGAACTGCCTGAGTGGCTAACCGGCTTGAGGGGGCTTGTCTAACGTGAGGGCCGATTACTTCCGGCGGCTGGCGCACTGGAGAGCACACAGCGTGCTCGCGCGCCAGAAGGCCGACAGAACCGCCTTCGAGTGTGCTTTGGCGCAGCTCTCAAACGACGAGCTGGCCACGGCCGCGGTGAATCCTGACCATAGTGAAGCCGCGCGCAGCGCCGCTTCCGAGGCGCTTCATGCCCGAGGAAGTTCGAGCGCTCCCTCCATGTTGATCGCGCCTGGCTTTCTGTCAGAGCGCTATGTCGATGATTTAGTTCCCAAAGGTTTTCACGGCGGCGAGCGCTGGGTTCGATTGTTTGGCGCCATAGCATTTTGGTTGAGCGCGATTGCGTTTTTCGTCGCCACCGAGCCGTTGGATCGACTTCGGGAAGAGGCCTTGGTTTCTGCGCACGCGGCCGGAGCTTTGTCTGAATCCGATTTCGCAGTCCGCAACGTTGAGGCCTCTGCGAACTCACCAACGCACGGCGAAGCGTATCTGCACCGGCCCTCGCTCGCGCAGTTTGTCGGTGCGTATGAAGCTCAGGAAAGCCTTGGACGAATAATGTTGCTGGGCGCGCTGGGGGGAGGCGCGCTGTGGGTCGTGGGACGCATGCTGAGGTCCCGCCCGGCTCGCGTGCTATTACTGAGAAAATTCAACAACGCCGAAGTCGATTATCGGCTGCGCCGCTTCGCCAAGCGTTACTTGTACCCGCTAGGCCACGTCTACACCCTCGCCGACAAGCATTTCCGAAGACCGATCTTCGATATTTGGCCCTTCCTGCTTTATCTCAGTCCGACCGTGTGGGCGCCCATTCTCGTTCTCATGCCCTGGGACCTGGTGCGCGGTCGTCTCAACGGCTCAAGCGCGGGGGGGCGCATCAAGATCTGGTCGGCGCGGCAGTTCCGGCAATTCGCGCAGCGCATCGCAGAGAGAGTGGGATCTAACACGCAGGTTATGGCCTCACGCCGAGGCGCGATCGCAGTGCGCACTTCGGATGCCTGGTGGCAGCAGGTCGTAAAGCTGCTGATGCTTTCAGCGGACCTGATCGTTGTTGATTTGTCAGATGTGGCTTCAGGCACGGAGTGGGAACTCGACCGTCTGTCGGAGCTCGGCTTGCTCGATCGCACCGTCTTCGTGGTTCGCAAGGATGCCGTAGGCTCTTGGGCTGTGTTGCGCGAGCGTTTCGATCTGTGGCGTCGGCACGGTGGACTCAATCCCATGGTCTGGAAGGGTCCGAAGAGCGCCACAGCAGAGGTGGGCCGCGCTTTCGAGAGACTTGGCGTCCATGAAGGAGACATCGCCCCCGTTTTATTTGATGCGGGCGGTAGGGCATTGGATCGCGAGCAACTCTTCGATGCGTTGCGCACAGCAATGCGCGCGGGCGTGTTGGCCAAGAGCGTAGCTTCATCCTGACGACGCCTTAGAAAAGTAACCAGCCTGGGCTCGTATTTGCTTCGAGATGGCAAACAGTGTGCGTCGAGATTCGTTGCAAGTGCGCCGCTGGAAGCTGAAGCGGACGTCTCTTCCCGGCGATGGCGCGCCTTAGCGTGCGCAGCATAACGAACGGCAGGAGTTGAGGGCGGTCTCAATCGGTGAGCGCAACACGTACCTTAGTTTGAGGTCGTGGAGCGATGCCAATGAGGAAGCCTTATCAGCGCGTCGGATTTACCGCGGCGCAAAGCGCCGAGCTTTGGGAGCGTTGGAAGACGGGGGC
>JANPCV010000125.1:0-1837 GCA_031431115.1 Caulobacteraceae bacterium | reverse complement strand
CCGCCCACGCGGACCCGAGCGGCACGTTCGATCATCTTTCCTTAAGCAACTTGGCCAGATCTGACATGCAGCGGCGCGTGGAAATCGCTCAGCGCGCCGCGTTCCAGTTGAACAAAAAATTGCGGTGCTCCGCCCACGTTTGCCCCTCGACGCGATCGCCAACCAAGCAGGCCGCTGTGTGATACGGCCCGACGCCATCGCTCGTGCGGAAGCTAACGCACGTGCGCCCGCGATCCGTCTTCCAGCGCCCCGACTCGATCTCACTTTGATAGAATGAGCCGCTGACTGTGCCATCAGCGTTGAGCGTGATCTGCATCGGCTGGGTGTAAGGCTGGGCTGGATCAGTCGAAAGATCGACAACCCACGCGCCATCCAAATTCGCGTTCCGCGGTGCTCCAGTCTGCGCCTGCGCGGCGCACGCAACCAAAGCCAGCACCAAAGACAAACCAATGAAAAACTTCATATCATTCCCCCGTCGTGGGCTGGTACGCGCATGCGAGGGCGAACGATCACTGCAGATTAATGATTTTTCGGCGATGCTGAGCGCTAAATTCCGGTACGAAGGCTCTAGCCGCGCCAAGCGTATTCGAGGTTGAGAGCCGCGAATTGTGCGGTGCCGTGTCCGTATCGAGTGCTGATGTCCTCGAGCGCGGCATTCAACGCGTGCATCGGTTGAGCGCTCGTCCATGGGGGAATGATCTGATTCACACCGGACAAGAGAGAGGGAATGAGCTGAATTCCTTGCCGCGTCGTGATTGGCGCAATGCTCTGGGCGATCGCAAAGGCGCTTGACCGGTAGGTTTCCGAATACACATCGCTCACGAGTGCGAGGGATATTTCATCGACGCCATCGGCGACCGGAATGCCGATCCGATCCTGGTTCCAGAAGGCGGCTCGGTTGCGCAGCGCCGTCCATATCGCGCCACTCGTCAGGCGGAAGCCGGCGCTATTGTGCTCGGCACTCCATGACGAGACTCCCAGTTGGTGGGCGAGCGCAGACGCGGCCTCTGCGCCGCCGATCGCTTCGATCAAAGCTAGCGAGAACGGAATGGACGCAGACACGCCGGTAGTTGTCGCCACGCCACGGTCAACAACGTAGCGGCGATCTCGCACCCAATGCATGTTCGGGTTCGCGCGTTGGAGTTCCTCAATGCGGTACCAATGAGTTGTCGCGCGCCGGCCATCGATCAGGCCCGCCTTAGACAGCACCAACGCTCCCGCACAAATCGCGCAGACAAGCGCGCCTTTTGTGCTTTGCGTCCTGATCCAAGCCAGGGTCGCTGGATCGTCGTCGCGGTGCATGGCGGGAACGATCACGTAGTCGGCACCCTCCGGCCAGCGGGCGTCAAAGCCGGCGAGATCCATTTGCGGATGGATGCTCAATGCGGGCATCAAAGGCATCACCGCCGCCGTGGACGAAACAAGCGCCACCTCCGCCAAACCTGATTGGCGAAGCACGCCATACGGCACGATGAGATCAGTCGTCTCCGCGCCATAGGGGGACCCGAGAACCGCAACGATGGGACGTTCACGTTTGGGAGGGCGAAGCGCCGAGATGGTCTGGGCCTGCTCGTTCGCATCCGGTGGTGCAGGCGCAGCGTTCGTCGGCGCAGCACCGCATCCGCCAATGCTTAAAGCAGCGCCTGCAACGAGGAAATTTCTGCGATCCAATTCTGGCTTCCTCTGTGTCTGTCCTGCTAGAGCATTTCCCTCTTAAGCCCATTCATATCCGGCATTGGCGAAGAAATTCGCGCACTCGACGCTTGTGAAGGCCTTGAGCGCCTCGGCTATGGCGGCCCACAGCTGCTCCAGTGTGCGCGCTGCAGCTTTACGCAGA
>JANPCV010000124.1:0-15037 GCA_031431115.1 Caulobacteraceae bacterium | reverse complement strand
GCCCGCTTCGAAGAAGTCGGCGCCTACAATCAGGAAATCTAAGCATGCGCGTTACAATGATTGGCACCGGCTACGTGGGCCTCGTTACCGGCGCATGCATCGCCGACTTCGGCCACACGGTCACTAGCGTCGATAAGGATGCGAGCAAGATCGCACGCTTGCAGAAGGGCGAAATTCCGATCTTCGAGCCGGGCCTCGATGAGCTGGTGAAGGACAACGTCGAGCAAGGGCGCCTTTTCTTCACGACCGACCCGAGCACGGCCATCCGCGATGCCGACGCTATATTCATCGCCGTAGGCACCCCGTCGCGCCGCGGCGATGGCCACGCGGATCTCTCTTATGTGTACGCCGCCGCCGAAGAAATCGCGGGTCTATTGAACGGCTATACGGTCGTCGTGACCAAATCGACTGTTCCGGTTGGCACAGGCGATGAAGTCGAAGCGATCATCAAAAGGGCGAACCCGGCCGCCGAATTTGCGGTAGTATCCAACCCGGAATTCTTGCGCGAAGGCGCCGCCATCAACGATTTCAAGCGGCCCGACCGTGTCGTCGTCGGCACCACCGACGAACGCGCGCGCGAAGTCATGCGCCAGCTCTATCGCCCGCTTTCGCTGAACGAAACGCCGATGGTGTTCACCGAGCGCCGCACGTCGGAGTTGATTAAGTATGCCGGCAACGGCTTTCTGGCGATGAAGATCACCTTCATCAACGAGATCGCCGATCTCTGCGAAGCCGTCGGCGCGAACGTCCAAGAAGTCGCCAAGGGCATCGGCCTCGACAATCGCATCGGCCGCAAATTCCTGAACGCCGGCCCCGGCTATGGCGGCTCGTGCTTCCCGAAGGACACGCTGGCGCTGATGAAAACGGCGCGCGACAACAACGCGCCGATCGAACTCATCGAAGCCACTGTGCGCGTGAACTCTGCGCGCAAACAAAAGATGGCGCAGAAGATCATCGAAGCGCTCGGCGGCAGCGTGAACGGCAAGACCATTGCCGTCCTCGGCCTGACCTTCAAGCCCAACACCGACGACATGCGCGACGCCCCGGCGCTCGACATCGTGCCGACACTGCAGGCCGAAGGCGCCAAAGTGCGCGCGTTCGACCCCGAAGGCATGAACGAAGCCAAACACATGCTGAAGGACGTCACGTTCGCGACCGGACCTTACGATTGCGTGCAAGGCGCCGACGCGGTCGTGATCATCACCGAATGGGATCAATTCCGCGCGCTCGACCTCGACCGCATCAAGGACGCACTGAAAACGCCGACCGTGATCGATCTCCGCAACATCTATCGCCCCGAAGAGATGCGCGCCAAGGGCTTCAAATACGTGAGCGTCGGACGAAACTAGTGTTCACGCTGATCCGCGAAGAGGTCGTCGCCAAAGCGCCGACATCGAAGGCCGACATGAAAGCGGTTCAGTCGGCCTCCAACATCTGGACGGAGCAAAGCGGCCTGCCCCAGCGCGACGTGAGCAAAATTCTCTCGTTCAGCGTCGGGCTAGAAAGCTGATCAGTTCTGCCGCCGCTCGGTGACACCCCGGTTAACTTGATCGCGCACCGGGCCCGCAGGGCCGGACGTGTCGACCGGCGTTAGCTCGCGGAGCGCACGCACCTGAATAAGCTCAAGCCGCACGTCCTCGATGTGCTGGGTCTGGCCGCCAGACGCGCGGCACTGGATGGAGATCATTCCAGCTGTTGGCATCGGCACCGGGGAGATGAGCGTCATTTCACCTTCGATGGTCTGGCCCGCAACGCCGCCAGCCGACGCTTCGACGATATCCCAGAATTCGTCAGTGCTTCCGCGCTTCAGCAGGCAATCGAAACCGGCGCCGTCGGCATCACCGGTCAATCTGTAGGTGACACGGCCAATTGCGAGGTAGTTGCCCGCTGGCACGTCGAACGCCCAGCTGCGAGGTTGTCCGGAAATGAGATCGCCGCCCGATCGAAGGCCAGAACTCAGTGAGACCTGTGCGTGTGCGCTAGATGTCGCGAACACGAACGCAAGCGCGCCCAAAACCGCGAGGTGGCGAAGTAGAGAAGTTGTCATGTGATCACTCCTACCGCTCGCTTTGTTGTAGGACCGGGAAGAGCGCACTCGCAAGATCGGACGTCACCGTCGTGCGACCCTCGTCACACAAAAACGTGCGCTTCCACTTCCGAATGCCACTTCCACGCATCGGCGATGGTCTCATCAATCCCGCGCGTCGGCGACCAACCTAACTCACGCTTTGCAAACGCATTATCCGCAAGGAGCGCTGGTGAATCGCCATCGCGTCGGGGCGCCGGGATAACCGGCACGCTTTTGCCCGTGACGCGCTCGATTGCGGTGATCAATTCTCGCACGGTTACCCCATCGCCAGTGCCAAGGTTTGCGGCGAGGCTGGCGCCTCCGCTGAGCAAGCGCTCGATGGCGCGCACGTGTGCGTCGGCAAGATCGAGAACGTGAACGTAGTCACGCAAACAAGTGCCGTCTCGTGTCTCGTAGTCTTCGCCGAAAATACGGAATGCTTCACGGCGGCCGAGAAGCGTGAAAAGCGCCAGTGGGATAGCGTGGCTTTCGGGCTCGTGACTTTCGCCGATGCCTTCGCCCCAGGCGGCGCCGGCGGCGTTGAAGTAACGCATGTGGGCATATGAGCCGCCGCGTGCGACGGCAGCGGCTTCGCTTAAGCGTTCGGCGTCGAGTTTGTTTTGGCCGTAGGGGCTCGCGGGTGCGTAGCGGTGGCTCTCATCCATCGGCAAACGCTCGGGCGCGCCGTAAACCGCACAAGAAGACGAGAACACGAACGCACGCGTGCCGGCATCGGCCATCGCGGCGAGCAGCGTTTGCGTGCCTTGTACGTTCACCTCGTGGAAACGCTCTGGGAATTTCACCGACTCGCCGACCTCGATCAGGGCAGCGCAGTGCAGAACGGCATCGGGGCGATGGGCGGCGAACACTTCGCGCAAGCGTGTCGCGTCGCGGATATCGCCCTCTTCGAGCGGGCCCCATTTTGCGAACTTGGCGTGGCCGTTGGAGAGATTGTCGTAAACGACAACCTTATGCCCTGCCCGCGTCAGCGCGAGACAGCAATGCGAGCCCACGTAGCCCGCGCCCCCTGTGACAAGAATTGTCCCCATGCCCGCGTCCTGTTAGAGCGTCACACACATGACCGCTACCGATATCGCGATGAAACAGGCCTGGACGCAAGTAGCCGCGGAAGCGGCGCGATTGCGCAGCGTCCGGCTGCTCGATCTCTTCGCGAACGACCCCAAGCGCGTGGAAGCGCTCACGTTCGAAGCGCCCCATCTGAAAGCGGACTTCTCTAAACAGCGCATTGACGGCGCCGCACTCTCGGTGATCGCCAATCTCGCTAACGCCGCCGAGTTTAATGACTGGCGCACCAAGTTGTTCAGCGGTGATGTTGTAAACACCACGGAAGGCCGCGCCGCAAAGCACTGGCTGGTGCGCGCAAAGTCGGCGCCGGCGGAAGTGCTGGATGTTCGAGGCCGTATGGCCGCGTTCGCGCAACGCATCCGTCCCGAGATCAGCGCCATTGTGCATTTGGGTATCGGCGGTTCTGACCTTGGACCTCGCCTCTTGATGGATGCATTGAAGCCGTTGCGCGTTAAAAGCATCGACGTGCGCTTCGCCGCCAATGTCGATGGCGCAGACGTCGCGGATTCGATCGAGGGGCTCGATCCGAAGCGCACGCTGCTGATCGTCGTCTCGAAGACCTTCACAACCCAGGAAACACTGGCGAATGCGGAATTCGTGCGCTCATGGGGTCCAGCACACCTCGCCGCGGCGACCGCCGCGCCAGAAAAAGCCGTCGCCTGGGGTGTTCCCGCCGAGAACGTATTTGGTTTTTGGGACTGGGTCGGCGGACGCTACTCGCTTTGGTCGAGTGTCAGCCTCGTTTGCGCAGTGGCGCTGCAAGACGACGCGTTCAATCGTCTGCTCAGCGGCGCAGCGGAAATGGACGATCACTTCCGCGATGCACCCTTTGCGCAAAATCTGCCAGCAATCTCCGCCGCCATTCAAATGTGGAATCGTGAAACGCTTGGCCACCGCTCCTACGCGGCAATTCCTTACGCTGAACGCCTGCGCCTGCTGCCTGCGTGGCTGCAGCAGCTGGAGATGGAATCCAATGGCAAGGGCGTGACGCGCGACGGCGCAGCGCTTGAACGCGCCGCAAGCGCCGTCACTTGGGGCGCTGCCGGCGCCAATGCGCAGCACTCATTCTTCCAGCAATTGCACCAGGGGATCGAGGAAGTCCCTGTCGAGTTCATCGTCAATGCCGGACCTCAAGAAGGCCCGGCGTCGCATCGCGCCAAGGTGTTCGCCAATGCGCTCGCGCAAGCGCGCGCTTTGATGGTCGGCAAAAGCGCTGAACAAGCCCGAGTTGAGATGATCACCAAGGGCGCAAGCGAAGCAGAAGCGACACGTCTCGCGCCGCATCGCGCGTTTAGCGGCAATCGCGCGTCTACGATGATGGCGATCGATGCGCTCTCACCGGAGGCGCTGGGCGCATTGCTGGCATTCTACGAGCACAGGACTTTCGCGCAGGCTGTCCTCTCCGGCGTCAATCCGTTCGACCAATGGGGCGTGGAGCTGGGCAAGGAAATGGCCAGCGCCCTGCTTCCGGCCTTAGAGGGCGGTGCGCCGCCCGCCGACATGGACCCGAGCACCGCCGCCTGGCTGCGTCAGCTGCGCACATAGGGCGCTGATGGCGTTTGGAGGCCCGCCCGGCTTGGGCTAGGCTCCCTTTTGGGACGCACCCGGCTGTTGAGCCCAGCCGGCGGGGAAATTGTGACGATGCGCAAAGCGATTATGGCGTGCTTGGTTGGTCTGGCCGCGCTTCAGGGTGTGCTGGTGACGAGCCAGGCGCTCGCGCAGCAAGGCGGCGGTCAACAACAAGGCAAACAGAAAAGCCGCCCACCGCCACCGCCTGCGCCGCGCTGTCCCGATCTTGGCGTCGGCACGGCCGCTTTCCTCACGCAAGTTCCGGGTGGAGCGCCGCTCGCGCCGAACGAGGTCGCGGTAAGTTGGCAGGTTCGCAATGACGGCAATTCACCGTTCGTAGCGTCTACCGTCGCCGACACATCGGTGGCGCTCGAATACATGACCCCGGCCGGGGTCCAGCGCATCGCTATTGCGCCGGCGATCACGACGCTAGACGCCGATGGCCGCGTCGTGCTGGCCTATAATCACAACGTGCGCGGCATCGTGCGCGGTGTCGTGCCGGAGGCTGCGGCCGGACGGCGTCTGCGCCTACGGTTGGTCTATGCAAGCGAAGGCACGCGCAACGGCATTCCAGATTGCAACGAGTCCAACAACGTCGCCCCATTGCCGCGCCAGCCTGCCGCAACTCCGGTCAGTGCCCCGGCGCCGTCGGGGCGCTAAGCCGCTTTCGCCGCGGCCACGACGGCAGCTTTCACATCGTTGACCGCCGAGCGAACGAGGCTTTCGTCATCGCCCTCGGCCATGATGCGCACCAGCGGCTCGGTGCCGGATTTGCGGACAAGCATGCGCCCGGTGCCCTTCAGGCGCTCTTCGGCGTCCTTGATCGCAGCTTTGACCGCGGCAGCCTCCATCGGGTCGGGCTTGCCGCGTTCATAGCGCACGTTTTCGAGGATTTGCGGCGCGGGCTCGAACTGCTGGCACACTTCGCTGGCCGGTTTGCCAGACTGGACGATCACCGCCAGCACCTGCAACGCAGCAAGCAAGCCGTCGCCGGTTGTGGAAAAGTCGCTGAGGATAATGTGGCCGGATTGCTCACCGCCGACATTATAGCCCTTGGCCCGCATCTGCTCGACGACGTAGCGGTCACCGACATTGGTGCGCTCAAGCTTCAGTGAGAGGCCCTTCAAGAAGCGCTCAAGGCCCAGATTACTCATCACGGTGGCGACGATGCCACCCTTGGTGAGAGTACCCTGCTCTTTCCAGTTCTTGGCAATCAACGCCATGAGCTGGTCGCCGTCGATCGTGTGCCCCTTTTCGTCGACAATCACGACGCGGTCGGCGTCGCCGTCCAACGCGATGCCGATATCGGCGCGATATTTGAGAACGGCGTCCTTAAGCGCGCGGGTATCGGTCGAGCCAACTTCCTCGTTGATGTTGAAGCCGTTCGGCTCAACACCGATCTTGATGACCTCAGCTCCCAATTCGTAAAGCGCGACCGGAGCGACCTTGTAGGCGGCGCCGTTGGCGGCATCGACAACGATGCGAAGCCCCTTGAGCGAGAGCCGCTTCGGGAAGGTCGCCTTCACAATTTCCACGTAGCGGGCCTGGGCGTCATCGATACGCTGGGCCCGGCCAAGCTTGGCGGCATCGGACAAATGGGTGTCAAGCGGCGCATCCATAAGCTGCTCGATTTCCAACTCAGCAGCGTCCGAAAGCTTGTAGCCGTCCGGGCCAAACAGCTTGATGCCGTTATCGGCAAACTTGTTGTGCGACGCCGAAAGCATCACGCCTAGATCGGCGCGCAAAGAGCGTGTGAGCATAGCCACGGCCGGCGTAGGCACCGGGCCAAAAAGCACGACGTCCATGCCAGCGGCGGTGAAGCCGGCGGTTAACGCTGGTTCGAGCATGTAGCCTGACAGCCGCGTGTCCTTGCCAATCACCACTGTGTGGCGGCGATCGTCTGCCGAGCGGTAACGGTTACCAGCGGCCAGCCCGACGCGCATGGCCACTTCGGGCGTCATGGGATACTTATTCGCCGTTCCACGAATGCCGTCTGTGCCGAAATAAGCCCTGCTCATGGCGGTCGTTGCTCCATCCGAGTTCAGGCGCGGCCTGAACTCGGCTAATTCTACCAGCGGTGCGCACTTAAACACAAACCGCTGCACACACCTGTACGGCGCGCGCCTACAAACCGTCGCATGTTGAAAGACTAATTGAGATGCAAATCAACAGGCGAACGGGCATGACGCGCATGGGGCGCAGAGAGTTCAGATTTTCCGGCGTGCGCACGCCGGCAGGGACGCGAGATTAACTATGTGCGGGATTATCGGAATCCTGGGCGCTGATCCGGCGGCGCCCCGGCTAGTCCAAGCTTTGAAGCTCTTGGAATACCGGGGATACGATTCCGCCGGTGTCGCGACCCTCGAAAATGGCGCGATTAAGCGCCGCCGTGCGGCGGGCAAGCTTGTAAATCTTGAGCGCGAACTCGCAGGCTCTCCGCTCGCAGGCGTCACCGGCATTGGTCACACGCGCTGGGCGACGCACGGCGCGCCCACCACTGCCAACGCCCACCCTCACGCCACCGACAAGGTCGCGATCGTTCACAATGGCATCGTCGAGAACTTCCGCGCCCTGCGTGAAGAACTGATCAGCGTTGGTCACAAGTTCACGTCCGAAACGGACAGCGAAGTGATCGCGCACCTGATTACGGATTATCTGGATAAAGGCCAAAAGCCCGAGCAAGCGGCGATTAGCGCCGTACGCCGCCTCGAAGGCGCCTTCGGCATCGCGGTCCTGTTCGCGGGCGACGACGACATCCTGGTCGGCGCGCGCAAAGGCAGCCCGCTCGCTGTTGGCATTGGTGATGGCGAGATGTTCCTGGGATCGGACGCGATTGCCGTCTCGCCGTTCACCCAACGCGTGATGTTCCTGGAAGAAGGCGATATCGCCGTGCTCTCGCGGACAAAAGTGAAGGTGCTCGACGCGGACGGCCAATTGGCCGAGCGCCAAGTGCACGTGTTCGCCGGCGGCGCGGCAGCGGCCGAAAAGGGCAATCACCGCCACTTCATGCAGAAAGAAATCTACGAGCAGCCGGAGACCACCGGACGCACGATCACGCGCTACGTCAACGCCTACGAAGAGCGCGTGGAGATGCCGGACCTCGACGGCGTGGACCTCAATTCCGACAGCGCGATCGTGATCGGTTGCGGCACGGCGCATTATGCCGGCCGCGTCGCCGAATATTGGCTCGAACAAATTTCCGGCATCGCCGTCGAAACCGACATCGCGTCGGAGTTTCGCTATCGCAAACCAGCATTCGGCAAGAAGAGCTTCGCCGTCTTCGTGTCGCAGTCCGGCGAAACCGCCGATACACTGGCCGCACTCCGCTATTGTAAAGAAAACGGGCTGAAGACGCTCGCAGTCGTGAACGTGCCAGAATCGACGATCTGGCGCGAAGCCGATGCGCGGCTGCCGACCCTGGCGGGACCGGAAATCGGGGTTGCGTCAACGAAGGCGTTTACGGCGCAGCTTTCTGCCCTCGCCGCCCTTTCAATCGCCGTTGGCCGCGCACGCGGCACGTTGTCGAGCCAGGAAGAAAGCCGCTTGGTGCATGCGCTGATGGAGACGCCGCGTCTCATCACCGACGCCCTCGCCTGCGAACCCGAAATTGAAGTGATCGCGCAAGAACTCGCACAAGCGCGCGACGTGCTCTATCTTGGCCGCGGCGTGCACTATCCGATCGCACTCGAAGGTGCGCTGAAGCTCAAGGAAATTTCCTACATCCACGCCGAAGGCTATGCCGCAGGCGAGCTAAAACACGGCCCGATTGCGCTCATCGATGAGCATACGCCGGTCGTGGTCGTAGCGCCGCACGATGCACTGTTTGAGAAAACGCTCTCGAACATGCAGGAAGTAAATGCGCGCGGCGGCAAGTTGATCGTCATCACGGATGCCGCTGGCGCCGTGGCGTGCGCGGAGATCGCCAAGCACATCATCATGGTCCCGGCATGCGATCCATTCGTTGCGCCCCTTGTGTACTCAGTGCCGATCCAGCTGCTGGCGTACCTGACAGCGGTGCATAAAGGCACGGACGTCGATCAGCCACGTAACCTAGCGAAGTCGGTGACGGTCGAGTGACCAAGCTTCGCGCAGGCGTTCTTGGCGCTGGCGCCTTCGGGCGGATCCACGCGCGCAAGTATGCCGAAGACACGCGGGTTCAATTCGTCGGCGTATTCGACCCAGATGACGAGCGCTCGCAGCAACTTGCGGACACCCACGGCGCCGAAAGCTTCGACACGCGCGAGGCGCTATTCGCGGCATGCGATATCGCCACCATCGCCTCGCCTCCCTCGTTCCACGGGGATGCGGCCTTGGCGGCGCTTAAAGCGGGCAAACACCTGCTAATTGAAAAGCCACTTGCGACCGATACCGAGCGTGGCATCGAGATTGTTAAATTGGCGCGCGAGAAAAAACTCGTCGTCGGCTGCGGGCATCAAGAGAGACTGGTGTTCGAAGCGATGGGCCTGCTCGCGGCGCCGGAGAAGCCAACACACATTGAAAGCGTCCGCGAAGGTCCCTGGACCGGACGCAGCGCCGACGTTTCAGTGACCTTGGATCTCATGGTCCACGACCTCGATCTGGCGCTGATGCTGCTGAAGCAAAAGCCCGACCGCGTCTCAGCGATCGCTCGCAGTGAACATGGCCGCACCGCCGATCGCATCGAGGCAACACTCGCGTTCGGCGCCGCCCAGGCGAAGTTCATCTCCAGCCGCATCGAGGAAGGGCGCCGCCGTTACATGCATGCGATCTATCCCTCAGGCGAAGTGAAAATCGATTTCCTGGCGCGCACGTTCGAAAACACCACGCGCTTCCCGCTCAATGCCGCTTTCGCCGAAACCCGCATCGGCAGCGATCCGCTTGGCGCCAATGTCGCGCTGTTCATCGACGCCGTACTTGGCGTTGCGCCGCGTCCGGTGGTCAACGGCGAAGAGGCGCTGGCGGTGCTTGAGCTTGCGCTTAAGGTGGATCAAGCGTCGGGATTGCCGTCGCTGACATGAGCCATTTATTTCACCCATTCCCGGGGCGATGCGCAGCATCGAGCCCGGGGATGGGTAAGAGTTTCATCCGTACACGGAAGCACAGACATGATCCCGTTCATTGATCTGCAAGCGCAACGCGCCCGCATCGCCGACAAGGTCGACGCCGCCATCGCTGGTGTGCTGAAGCACGGCCAATTCATCTTTGGCCCGGAAGTGAGGACTCTCGAAGGCCAACTTGCGGCGTTCGCGGGCGCAAAGCACTGCGTCGCCAACGCCAATGGCACGGACGCTTTGGTTTTGCCGCTCTGGGCATGGGGTGTCGGCGAAGGCGACGCGGTGTTCTGCCCCTCGTTCACATTTGCGGCGACTGCTGAGATCGTGCCTTGGGTGGGCGCCACCCCAGTGTTCGTGGACGTGCTGCCCCACACCTACAATCTGGATCCCGCCTCGCTGGAAGCCGCAATCGCCGGCGTCAAGAAAGACGGCAAGCTCAAGCCAAAGGTCGTCATCGCGGTCGATCTATTTGGGCAGCCGGCGGATTATCCCGCCATCAGCGCCATCTGTAAGCGTGAAGGGCTGAAGCTGATCGCCGACAGCGCACAAGGCTTTGGATGCACGCTGAATGGGCAACACCCCATGCATTGGGCCGACGCGGCGACCACAAGTTTCTTTCCGGCAAAGCCGCTGGGATGTTATGGCGATGGCGGCGCGACGCTCTCTAACGACGACGCGGAAACGACGCTCATGCGCTCGATCGCGTTTCACGGCGCCAGCGGCGATGACAAATACAATTGCGCCCGCATCGGCATGAACTCACGCCTGGACACGATCCAAGCCGCGATCCTGATCGAAAAGCTCGCAATCTTCGCCGACGAAATCCGCGCCAGAAATGAAGCTGCGGACCGCTACGCCAACATGCTCAAAGGGTTGGTGCAGACGCCGAAAGTGATTGATGGCGGCGTTTCGACCTGGGCGCAGTATGTGATCGAGACGGACGATCGCGATGGCCTTGCAGCGCATCTGCGCAAAGCCGGTGTGCCGACGGCTCAGTACTATCCCAAGCCGCTGCATAAGCAGACCGCATACGCGAGCTTCCCTGTCGGTGCCGGCGGCTTGAAGGTCAGCGAAGACATCTCCAACCGCGTGCTCGCGCTCCCGATGCACCCCTATCTGGACGGCCAAACCCAGACCAAGATCGCATCGGCCATCCGCGATTTCGCAAAGGCGGGCAGCTAGCGGCCGCGAGACCTTTCCGTCTTAGGCCGCAAGGTCGAAGCTCGCTCATAAGCATCTCAAGTCGCAGGTGTTGTCGCGGGTTGCGCTCGCAGCGACAAGCGCACTTAAGCCGGGCCAAACAATCAGCTCCGCGCGTTGCGATCAGAGGCGCGGCAGCACGCGCTGAACCACCTCCGAAACGGGTTCAGCCAAACCACATAACGCGGTCAAAGACGTGGACAAGCAGCGGAGAAGTCGAACGAAGCACTGAGGTTCTGGAGGTCAACCCTGGCAGTCCCCCGAGCGATTTTCCGCACGCACTACGGAAGAAGAGTTCTTTTCTTCCAACACCAGCACCAACACCACTTAAGCACTCTCCAAAGTGACTTAGAATAAGAAATCACCGCAACGGGCGAGATCCCGCCCTAGGCGCTCACACGGCCGGTAGCGCCCTTATCTTGGGCTCCAGCCGTAGCAATTCAGCAAAAGCCAAGAAGATGTGATAAACGCACGACGCTGGCGCCTTGGTAGTCAAGGGCGCGCCATCGCCATCAAACTGATCGACCCACAATCCGGGAATTTGACCTGCAAAATATCTATCAAATATCAGACCCAGCGTGCTGGCGAGCACTGGGCGGGGGTCTTTGCCCGTAAGTTCGAAGAGAGCGAGCGCAGCCTTTAGGCGTTCAGTGTTCGTCCAAATGCGCGACGACATGCGAGTGACAGCGCCACTGACGTCGACCGCATCATAAACCGCGCCTGACATAGGGTCGACACCATAGCATTCGGCGAAATTGGCAACGGCTTCAGCCATCGAAGAAACATCCTGGCCCGTCAATCGCTGAAATTGGCCCAGGATCCAGGCCCATTCGAAATGATGCCCAGGCTCCGTCAATCTATCTGCCCGACTCCAATCGTTTGCGAAAATTTCGCCGAGCGTGCCGCCGTCGAAGAAGCGCATTCTAAAGAGTTCAACAACCTCCCGCGCCGTCTCAAGAAAGCGTTCGTCGCCCAATTCCTCGAACGCAAAAAGACACGCCTCCGTTAGGTGCATGTGTGGGTTCTGGAGGTAACTACCGTCGTAAGGAAGCGTGTGGGCAAAGCCTCCCCCCTCACCGCGCATATGTTCGCGGATGAACTCCAGGGTGGCGATGGCGCAATTGCGTGCTTCGGCGTCGCCGGAAATGCGGTGCCGCCATGCGGCTGCGAAAATCACAAAAGCGAACTCGTATAGGTCGACGGAGGCATCCACGACCTCGCCCTTGCGAGAGAGACGTTTGGCCCATTGCCCGGGCGCCAGTTGCGCCCTTGTCTTCAAATACTGGAATCCCTCAGCCGAGAGAGCGTGGCCAGGCGACCAACCCAAAGCGGCGGCGTGCGCGAAAACGTATGTTTGTCGGCAGATCACACGCACTCGAGTGAATGAGCAGCCGGTATCTTGGCCTGAGGCGCTTAGCTCTTCCAAGAACCCGCCATCGGCGCGGTTGACACCATGCTCCGCCCAAAACGGCAATGCAGCGCCGAACATCCAGTCGCGGACGGCATCGAACGGCACATGAGTCATCTACGTCGAGCGAAGTGTGCAAGCTGGCGCCAAGCAACGCACGTTTCTCTATCCGACGAAACGCACTTCGCGATGCAAACGCTCATCCAAATGTGCAAACACTCGCTGGCGCAGAACCGCGTCATCCATGGTCCGCGACAAGGCTTCGAGATGGGCTATGTCCGAGGATGTCAGGTAGGCGTCGTTCGCCAGCGGTGTGACGCGATAGACGTTGGGAACACCACTTGGTGCAACATCTTCATACTCGTCGATCAGTTGTTCACTCAGTTTTTCGCCAGCTCGCAGCCCGGTGAAGACGATGTCAATGTCTTTGCCGGAGGCGCTAATCAGCCTTTGACCGAGTTCGACGATCGAGACCGCATCGCCCATCTCCATGTAAAAAGCCCCCGTCTCGCGCTCAAGGGCAGTCACGCTAAGAATCAAGCCGACGGCCTCTTCCGAAGACATAAAAAAACGTTCCATCTTCGGGTGCGTGATCTCAAGCGGACCGCCAGCCTCGATTTGCGCCTCGAAGCGCGGCAGCACCGAGCCTTGCGATCCAAAGATGTTCCCAAATCGCACCGACTTCGTGCGCATTGTATGGGATCGTTCAAACGCAAAGCCCGCAAGGTACAGTTCCGCCAACCGCTTAGTCGCGCCCATCACGCAGGTCGGCGCGGCTGCCTTGTCGGAAGAGATCAAAACAAACTGCGAAGCACCGGCGTTGACCGCAGCAACAGCGGCGTTCCGCACGCCGACTAAGTTGGTAAGCACACACTCCACCGGATGGCGTTCACCCAAATGCACATGCTTCAAAGCTGCGGAATGAATGACAATATCGGGCGCAACGCGGCGCATCCAGGTCTCGAGACGCCCGGGATCGCGGATATCACACAGCACCTCGGTCGTCGCCAGCGACGGAGCCAGCTTCTTCACCGCTTCGACAACGTTCAAAAGGCCGTGGTCGAACTGGTCAAGCAGCGCCAGATGGGCACAGCCCAGTTCTGCGAGCTTAAGGGCGAGAGCCGATCCCACGCTGCCCGCTGCGCCTGTGATCAGGACCCGCTTGCCAGCAAAATAGCCCTTGGTGGCCGTGAGATCGAACGGGGCCTCGGCCCGTCCTAATAGCCTGATTGGCATTTTCAGACATCGCCCCCAGCACTACCTACCCGACATTTCGCTCTACACACTACTTTTACCGGTATCCAGCCCCCAAATTGATGTGCCCTCAGTTTGGGACTGTTTGTTGCGATTTCACAACGTGGCATTTTCTAGACACAGCTATGGCGTTTTCTCGACATAGCTTCAGTCCATCGAAACTGTGGCCCAGCTCAATGCCGCCAGGGACCAACGCTTCGAGCGTCACTCATTTGCCGCTTCCGAGCCTTGCCCCCGCCTAGGTTGGACTCCGCCACCCCATCGCTTCTCCAAACGATGTTTCTTTAAGGGTGAGACCGGAGAGCAGGTGTGGTTTCGGGGAACTCGCTTGCGAATTGTAGGGCTGCCCCCGCTCCTAGCCGCTGAATCATCGATGCTTTATAGAAACGAGGCGTCCGCTTTGGGGCGCCCGAGGCGGGGCAATATTATGGCCGCAAAGGCCGAACAGCTTCCGGCGTCTAGCACGCTTCAGGCAGCCCTCGCCGCGTGCCGCCGCCATTTCGGCTTCGTGATCCTGTTCAGCGCGGGCCTCAACCTGCTTTACCTCGCGCCCTCCCTCTACATGCTGCAAGTCTACGACCGGGTGCTGACATCGGGCGGCTTGCTCACGCTGCTCTATCTCTCTCTGGTACTGGGCGCGAGTTTGGCAGTCCTTGCCTTTTTGGACGGCACGCGACTGCGCTTGCTGCTGACGATGGGACGCCGGCTGGACCGTTTGCTCGCACCGCCCGTCTTACTTGGCTCGTTGCAACGCGAGGGCCGAAACGCAGCGGGCAACGTACACATCTTGCGTGAATTCGATGCCCTGCGCTCTGCAATCAGCGGACCGCCAGCCGTTGCCGCGATTGATGCGCCGTGGGCGCCGATCTATATCGCTGTCTGCTTTTTGATCCATCCCTGGATAGGCATGCTGGCGCTGATCGGCGGCGTAACGCTCGTGGCGATCGCCATCGTCAACCAACGCGCCATGCATGGCGCCATGAAGGCCAACGAAGAGGCGGCCGGCGCCATGTATTCGTTGCAGACAGCGGACACGTATCAAGGCGATACGGCGCGTGCGCTCGGCATGCAGGGACGCCTGGTAGAGCGTCAGCTCAAAGCCCGCGCAGCGCTCAACGATTCGACCAATAGCGCTGGCGCCACCAACGCTTTCTATTCTTCCGCCACGAAGTTCGCGCGCTTGATCCTGCAATCGGCGGCGCTCGGGCTGGGCGCTTTCCTTGCGCTGCGGCAGGACATCTCCGCTGGCGGCATCATTGCTGCGTCAATCTTGTGCTCGCGCGCGTTTGCGCCTCTTGAATTGATTGTCGGCGCGTGGCGGCAGTTCGAACAGGGCCGGCAAGCCTACGCCATCCTGACACGCGTTCTGCGCACGCAAGAAGGACAGCGCGAGTTCACCAGCCTCCCCCATCCTCAAGG
>JANPCV010000123.1:0-8861 GCA_031431115.1 Caulobacteraceae bacterium | reverse complement strand
CGCTTCTCTTGGTCGAACGCCAAAGCCAGCGGTCCGCAATCAACCCGACTCAAGCCGTTCAACGAAATCGACCTCACGTCTGACTTTGTTTAGGTTTCTAGGACGCCCGCCCACGCGCAAACCTGTCCGCCCCGCTGAGGGCGGGTGCACAACACGGGCGGGGAGGGCAGGCTACGCCTGAGCAACAACGACAGCTATCGGGAGACCCAGCCGGTCGGGAAATATGATCAGCTGACGTAGGCTGGCCCCTTCCTGCCATTCGCCATCTCCGGCTTACGGCCGGCGGAGCCTCAGCAGCTTCTCTTGCGCGGCCGCCGCGCCGCCACTGAAAGCCATGAGACGCACTTCGTAGAGCAGGTTGCCTCGCGAATAGTGCAACGCATATGTGCCTAGTTCAGTTTGATCCTGGAAAATCGCGCCGTCAGCATCGCCCACCATCGGCGCTGTGCCGCCCGCCAACATGTTGAGCATCGTCGCTCGAGATGTCGCCGCACTGGACGGTTCAAGCCAAGTGATATTGACGCGTAGCTGGCCCGGGCCACTCTGCGTATCATAGGTGCAGTCGCGCCGCGGAGCGCCGGGTATTGGCGCGACGGGAACCCCGGCGTTGTAGCTGCCAGCGAGCGCGACCGAGACTTCCGCGGGCGTGAACGCACACGCATCGATCGCGTCGAGCGCCACTACCCGCGAAGCGTCGATCCTGTTGGCGACCGCAGGCACAGGGTCTGAGGGCGGCGAATTGTTGTCCGCCATAGGCGCCGCGCTCTGCCCACACGCTGCTAAGGTCACCGCGAGGAACGCTGCCGCCATCGCCTTGCGCATAGGAACGTTCTCCCGTCTGTGGAACCAAACCAGCGCTTACGCACACCATGGACGCTTGATCGATGCGCTACCCATTTGGGTAGCGCATCGAGCGGCGCGCGTTGGTTAGGGTCCGTGCTGCGAGGCATTTGGAGAATACCATCGTGAAAACGTTCCGCACGCTCCTTCTGGCGACGCTGACCGCGACACTATCTGTCGCTGCACAGGCACAGACCATCACGGACATAAATCCAAGTGCGGTGCGCGATGCTCAGATCGCGGGTCCCGTGCGCATCGCCGTCACCGACGGCTTCAATGTGTCGGCGGGCGCACCCACCGCCGCGCTTGACCTCGTCGATGTTCGGCCGAGCGACGCGTTTGTCATCGAAGGGCCTGTTCGTATGGCGATCGAGGGCTTTGTGATCTTCGTCGTGGACTGCGCGGTTTATTCCGGTGATCGCGTGGTTGCGCGATTCAACCGCAGCGCCGCGGTAGGCGATGGCCCATTTCAAGGGCGATTCCGGTTCGGCTTGGCGCGCACCGCTGAAGGCGCGGCGACTTCCTACGGGTGCTGGGCCACGGCATACGGCGCGCGCGGCGGCGCCAATTGGCGCGCATATGAAGAGCCTAACGCGAATGTGCCCGGCGGTTACGTGCAGATGATCAAGATGGAGGATGGCCAATTTTGGAATGGCGCGGCTATCACTGAACAAGTGGTGCTGCATTTCTCCGGCGCCATGAGAAGCGCGCCCAGCGGCCCCACGCCTGCAGGCCTCGTCTCCGGACCACGCATTCCCGACGGCTCGGATGTGCAATGGCGCCCGCCGATCATTCCGCCCGGCTATAACGCTCAGATCGCAGCAGCGCGCGCAGGCCAGGGCGCCAATGATTGGAATTCAGCATCTGACTATTTGCGCAGCGGCGATGCAGGCGCCTCAGATTATATTCGAGGCAGTAACGCCACAGGCAATGTCGCGGCGCCAACCGTCAATCTCCCAATCGCCGAGCCGGTTCGCGCGCCGCACCCGTAACACTCGATTCGCCCGCCAGCGGCGCCCGCGCGCTGACGATAGGAGTACATCATGAAGAAGCATATCTTGGCAGCCTGCGCACTCGCGGCACTGTTTGCGACGCCAGCTCACGCCGAAGGGGTCGTCGCTTGGCCAACGGAAATCGCCGACCACTACACCGCCGATCCCGGCGCCGTGCTGGGCCCTCCCGACGGCAAAGTCACCGGGCTTGGTGACTATCATTACCTGTGGGTGCGCAATTTTTCCAACGTCGTCGATCATTCCGGCGGGCTGGGCGGCGTACTGGGGCTTGCCCCAGGCGAACTCGCCAATTGGGATGTCATCGCTTTCGAAGACAACGCCGGCAGCGCCGCATCCGGCGGAGGTTGGGAGAGCAGCCTTTGGTTCTTCACCGACCAGAGACACGCGGCGGCGGCGGCGTTCAATGAAGCCACCGCCGCCGCCAATCCCCCTGTCGGCGGCGTCGCATTTCGCACCGGTTCGCTACCCGGGCCCATATTTAATTCATTCTTCGGCGCAGGCACTTCGTCCGCTGTCGTAAGTTGGATATTGATCAGCCTCCCCGACGAGATCGACACCGCTTCGCCAACGTTCAGCGTGTGGGTGAGCGGAGCGCTGATCGGAGAAGGCAGCCCGGACGCGGATGCAGTCGGCGTCATTCGCTAACGTTCGAGACGCAACAAAAAGGCGGCGCCGCGATCGTGTGGCGCCGCCCAATTCTCGGTACTGACGCTCTATTGTCCCGTCAGGGCATAACCACTTGCCGAGAGAACCACTTGCCGCCGGAATGAGGCGCCAGACAACAGGCGCGAATTGCCGGCCTCCAAGACGTACTGCGCAGGCGATCCTCCGCCGCTTATCAAGGGGTGGGTTGAAGTAAACTCAAATGCTCTCCAATCAACGCCGTTACGCGTGCCGAACACGACAAACGCGCATTGCAGAAGGTTAGCGTTTGTGCTCGACGCTACGGCTCTTGGCACGCCGAGTACGATGCGCCCGAGGAATGGCCCGCCGGTCTCGAAGGTGTGTTCGGCAGCGCCTATCATGCCCCCCGAGCGAAACTCAACTACGGCTAATCCACGCCCTGCGCCAACGGTTAGGCTTGTAACAGTGCACGTCACGCGAACGCGCTGGGCGCCCTCGACCGTGACGACCGCCGGTAGCTCCACGATCCAGCCGCTGCCGGGCGGGATGTGCGAAAGCAAAAGATTGTCGTGATCCGCGGCGACGGGGGCGCCAGCGTCGAGCACGATCCCCGAACCTGTCTCGAACTGAAAGCGCAGCGGCTGACCCGGAAGGGCGTCGGTGTGAAGTTGCGTAAGGCCCTGCTGGGCGGCGGCGTTGCCTGCCATCGCCAAGATTAGGCAAGCGGCGATCAAAACACGTTTCATCATTCCATCCTCGCGAAAATCCCTCGCCGCGAGGCTAGCGCCGCTGAACGCGGCCCGCCCTACCCAAACGAATAGGGTGTCGCGCCGTTACATTGCCTGCTGCACGATTGGCAGCGCCCGCAACGCCGCTACGACGCGCGCTTGATCGGCCGCGCCGGTCTTGCGCAGCACGCCCTTCATGAGGAAGCGAACAGCGTTGTCCGTCACGCCGCGGCGGCGCGCGAAGTGCTGGACTGTCTCCCCATCCGCGAGTGCGGCGGCGAGGCGCGCTTCGGTTGGCGTCAAGCCGAACCAAGCTGCGAGGTGATCCACAGGAATAGTCGGCGCGTTGCCCTTGGCGCCGATGGCCAGGAGGATCGCTGCACCTTCCACAAAGCCATCCAATGCGTTCGTCCATTGTGTGGCGATACGGACGGCCAGCACCGCGTGCTCTTCGCCGGCGGCGCCGGTCACATTGAAGGCCGCACTTGTAGGCTGTTGTGAAGCGGCAAGGCCTTCAAGCAGGGCATTGGCTTCTGGTTGCGCGAACCGCAACCGGCCATTGAAGATGTGCGCCGCGCCCCCGGCAATGATTTCACGCGCCCGCGGATTGGCGTTGATCACACTCATATCCGCGCCGAGCGAAACGACGCCACCTGTCGCGTGCGCAAGGGACGCTTCCGCGCCGGCTGCGCGCAAATCGGCCTGGGCTATGGTGCGGCTGATACGTACCGCACGCTGGAGATGCGGCGCGATCAGTCTGACACCGCGCCGGAGACCCTCTATATCTTGGCCATCTGGGCCGGCGACAACGAAGGCGAGGCGGCGATCGCCGCTGCGGTCGAGTATTGAGGCAAGCGCGCGCACCAGTGACCACGTGCTCAAAAAGTGCTTGTAGAGTTCACTCTCGAACAATTCCGCGCGCGGGCAGATTTCGTCTGTATCCACCACGCGGCCCACGGGCTGGGAGGCAATTCGTTGGCTCCAGGGATGGCGGCCGGCGAAGTGCGCTGCGTACAATTCACGCGCAGGCGGGGATACGTTGGCGGCGGCCACGAATTGTGCGCCGACCTGGGGCGCTCTTTCCCAAACCAAAAACGCCACATCCCAATAGGGCGGACTATAGGCTTCGACAAAATTGACGATCGCGTCATCCCAGCTCGCGGCATCCAGCGCGGCCTGATAGATCGCACCAACGACCCGGCTGAACTTTTCCACTTCCGTCGACATTGGCCCGCCCAATTCACTTTCAGGCATCTTGTGCGCACAAGCACGGGACCTCAAGAGGTGCTCGAAGCGGAGCGGAAGACAGGGACGGGACAAGTGATCGCTGCGATGCCGTGCCGTTCGACGTTCGCAAGCGCGAAGGGCTGGATTGGATCGGGCCGGCCGGTCGCGGAAATTTTCACGCTGACTTACATTGGCCCACATACATGGTATCGCTCAAAGCCGATCATTCGGCGCACAGCGGCCGTGCACCTTGGCGACGTTGCAGAGGTGACCATTCGATGCTCCGCCCGTTTCGGTCGAGGTTGTTTGGGGAGGTGACTAATGTCCCGTGAAGGCGATTCACCAATGGTGCGCAACGGGGATCATTGCTTGGTGGTTGCCGGTGCACATGCTGGCAAGTCAGGTGTCGTTGAAGATCGCAAGACGAGCAAAACCGGTCATGTCACTATCACCGTTCAGCAGGCCAGCGGCGTCAGGTTCAAGACGCTTGCTCGGAGCGTAGAGGTTCAACCCCGCCGAGGCGGTTAGTCCGAGTGCTGGGAGACATTGCAAGAGGCGAATTCCGACCGTCATGTTTCGGCGAATACCCGCCCACCAATATCTGCCGCCAACTCCACCTTTATCCCACACCCAACACCCCCTAACCCACTGACTCCAAACCACTCGCACCAAGATCTATCCGACCGCCCCAAACCCGCGCGCATACTTACAGCGCACATGCATTCCACACCCCCGCCCGCCACCACGCCCCTCTGGGCGCGCCTGCGCGCGCTGTTCGGGCGTGTGATCGCCGCCATCGGCGCTCCGGCCTTGATCGCGGCGCTCACACTCGCGCCGGGCATGCGCACTGGCATCGTCCGTCAGTTGGCGCTCGTCGAACTCCTCGCGCGCAAACTTCTGCTCGCCGAAGCGGCGGCACTCGCCCCCGCGACAGCGCCGCGCGGCCCGCGCCTCGTTGAGATAAATCTGGCGGCCAGCGGCCTCTACACGCCAACGCAAATACGCCGCCGCACGCGCGCGCGCTCAAGCGTCCGCGCCATCGATCCCGCCAATCCCGAAACCTGGAGCGCTCGCTTTGCTCTCGCCATCCCGCGCGACGAGCGCGCCGTCCAAGATCGCCGCGCGCCGCGCATTCGCGCGCTTTGGGGCGCAACAACCACGCCGCACGCGCCTGAACCCGCGCCGCGTCAGCACACCAGCGAAGCCTTCCGCATCGCCCGCCGCGCCGAAGCGCTGCGCCGCATGCTCAACGATCCCACAAGTCACGTGCAGCGTCTCGCGCGCAGCCGCAGGTTCGGCGTGGCGCGGACGCATGAAACGATAAGGCGCTACGCGCTCTCTGTGCCGCGGCGCTTCGTGGGCGATCACTACGATCCGCGTTTGACCGTCGACATCTTCGACGCCGCGGTCCACGCCCACATCATCCTCACCGACACCAGCTAGGGCGCGCGGACCACCTAGAATCTCGAACGTCGCTGTCGCGCCAAGCGCTACGGCGCCGCCCGCGCATGCTAAACTCGCCGCGATTCATCTCAAGGAACCCCGATGCCATCGTTTCTGACCTCGCCCCAAATCGCGCCGATCCTCATGCTCGTCGCGTCGAATGTCTTCATGACTTTCGCTTGGTACGGGCACCTCAAGTTTAAATCGACGCCGCTGCTGATCGTGATCGTGATTTCGTGGGGCATCGCTTTCGTTGAATATTGCTTGGCCGTGCCGGCCAACCGCATCGGCTCGGCCGCCTATTCAACGGCGGAGCTAAAGACAATGCAGGAAGTGATCACGCTCATCGTCTTCGTCGCGTTCTCGACATTCTTCCTGCGCGAGCAATTAAGCTGGAACCATCTGATCGGCTTTGGCCTGATCGCTGCCGGCGCTGCGTTCGTGTTTCTTGGCAAGCCCGCTTAAAGCGCGAACCAAACCAGCCACGGCATCGCGATCGCGAACGCCATCGCGATCTCAACGCCTATGCTCATGCGATTGAACGGCGTGTCGGCGCCATCGCGCCAAATCGCGATCCCGCGCCCGAACGCCGCCCCCGCCCAACCAGCGGCAATCGCCGCGCTCGCGCCGGTTGCGCTCACGCCGATCACATACGCGCCGCTGCGCCAATAGAGCAGCGTGAACAACAACGCGACGAGATGCAGCCCGAGAAACACGCCGCCATAAGTGGCGCGAAACTCGGCCTGCCCGCCGCCTTGCTCATCGGACTTCAAGCGCACGAACTTCGCAGCCCATGCGGGATCAATCAGCGCGCGCGCGCCGAGCCCGGCGCCAATCAACAGCGCCAGCGCACTTAACCCCCACGCAAAACCCATCAGCGCATGCCGGGCAGGCTCTCGCCTTCCGTCTTCGCGCGCTTGCCGGTCCAGCCGTACTTCGCCAGCTCGTTCATCGCGATCGTGCGCGCGTGCACTTCATCCGGACCATCAGCCAGACGCAGCGTGCGAATGCCCGCATACGATTTAGCCAGACCGAAATCTTGGCAAACGCCGGCGCCGCCATGCGCCTGGATCGCGTCGTCAATGATCTTCAACGCCATACGCGGCGCCGAAAGCTTGATCATCGCGATCTCGTTCTTCGCCACCTTGTTGCCGGCGACATCCATCATGTACGCCGCCTTCAAGCAGAGCAGCCGGTGCATCTCGATGTCCGTGCGCGCCTCAGCAATGCGCTGCTCCCAGACCGAATGTTCAGCGATCGTTTTGCCAAACGCGACGCGCGTTGTGATCCGCTTGCACAGCGCCTCAAGCGCGGCTTCAGCGGCGCCAATCGTGCGCATGCAATGGTGGATGCGGCCCGGACCCAAACGCCCCTGCGCGATTTCAAAACCGCGACCTTCGCCCAACAGAAGGTTCGACGCTGGAACTCGCACGTCCTTCAACTCGATTTCCATGTGGCCATGCGGCGCGTCGTCGTAACCGAACACAGTCAGCGGCCGCAGAATGTCCACGCCCTTCGCATCGAGCGGCACCAGAATTTGGCTCTGCTGGCTGTGCTTGGGATTTTCCGGATTGGTCTTGCCCATCAGGATCGCGACTTTGCAGCGCGGATCGCCGGCGCCTGACGACCACCACTTGCGGCCGTTGATCACATAATCATCGCCGTCGCGCTTGATCTCGCACTGGATGTTGGTCGCATCCGATGAGGCCACTGCGGGCTCTGTCATCAAAAACGCCGAACGGATTTCGCCGTTCATCAGCGGCTTCAGCCACTTATCCTTTTGTTCGCGCGTGCCGTAACGTTCGAACACTTCCATGTTGCCCGTATCCGGCGCCGAGCAATTGAACACTTCCGAGCCGAACCCCACGCGGCCCATGATCTCCGCCAGCGGCGCATACTCAAGGTTCGTCAGCTTCTCGCCTTCGAACTGGAACGTGTCATCGACCTTCGGATGCCCGCTCGACGGCGGCATGAAGAAATTCCACAGGCCTTCCTTCTTCGCCTTGGCCTTCAGCTCTTCGACAACCTGAATGACCTTCCAGCGGCTGCCCTCTTTCTGTTCAGCTTCATATTTCGGCACCGCCGGGACGATGTGGTCGTCCATGAATTTGCTGACACGGTTGATCCACTCTTTTGTTTTGGCTGAGTGTTCGAAATGCATAAGAGGTCCTCCGGCGCGCTAGCGGCGTATTTGCCGACACGCTAAAGCCGGGGCGTGACGGGGGCAATGCGCTGGATGGACCTTGCCGCTAGGATATTGGAGCGGGGCCGGGTGCGGCTGGAGCCGTTCGAGGAACGGCATCGCGATGCCCTGTCTGCGGTCGCGGCTGCCGACGCCGAACTATTCCGCCACATCCCCTTCCCGATTGCCAAACTGGGCTACGGCGCATGGTTTGATCTACTGCGCGCCGATCAAGCTGCCAGGCGCTCAATCCCGCACGCCGTGTTCGCCGATGCCCAAATCGTCGGCCAGAGTTGCTACCTCAACATCCGCCCGCGCGACGCCGGCGTCGAGATCGGCTCGACCTGGTACGCGCGCGCCGCGCAAGGCACGCTGGTCAACCCAAGCGCCAAGCTCTTGCTCGTCGGCAGCGCCTTCGATCAAGGCGCCGAACGCGTCGAACTCAAAACCGATGCACTGAACGCGCATTCTCGCGCCGCCATGCTAAAAATGGGCGCGCAGTTCGAAGGCATACATCGCAAGCATATGCGGCGCGCGGATGGGTCATTGCGCGACACTGCTTGGTTTTCGGTTATTCGCGAAGAGTGGCCGACGGTGAAGGCTGGTTTGGAGGCGCGCTTGGCGCAAGCATGATCGACGCAACCATAACCTCGTCATTCCGGGGCGAAGAACCCGGCGACTGTGTTGTTTGTCAACGCGGTGGCGGGCCGGTCCAGGGTTGTCCGGAGCGGATGACGGCGTTGGCGACGACGGCCAATCTGCGAGCGACGGCGATCAGGGCGACTTTGGCGGGCTTGCCAGCCG
>JANPCV010000122.1:0-61554 GCA_031431115.1 Caulobacteraceae bacterium | reverse complement strand
CATCGCGGGCGTAGTTCAGAGGTAGAACGTCAGCTTCCCAAGCTGAATGTCGGGGGTTCGATTCCCCCCGCCCGCTCCATCATTCCGGCCTAAAACGCGTCAGCGTCGTTGTGCCATCACCCATTTGGATTGGCGTCGCCGTCGGCCCGCGCCGCACGCGCATGGCGTCGGATGCGGCGGTGGTGCGGCCCGGGAACTGGCCGATGACGTACCAATCTTCGGGCGCGCCGGCGCCGAGCGCGATCTCAATCAACGCGCCATCGCAAGAGCGGCCTTGGCAGGCGACATTCATGAAATCGCCGCCCTCGCCGCCAGTATCGGCAAAATCGGCGAGCACGCCATCGACACGCACGCGCAGCGGCTGTGCTGTCATCGGGATGCGGACGATGGCGCGGTAAGCGCCGTTCATGGCCAAGCGCGCACGCACAATGCGCTCGTCGCCCTCGCTAGACACGACAATGTCCTGCAATGCCGGCGGCGCGATGTGCTCGACAGGCGCAGGCGCCGCCCAAGTATCGAAGCGGTCCCCCGGCAGCATCCGTTCAGCCTCGAAAGCGCCAGCCATACTTTCAGGTAACGCGCGCTCAGCCGTGCCGGCAAGCACGCGCGCCTCATTGTCACTCGTATTGAGAAAGTAGCTGATGTTGAGCGACCGCGGTCGCGCTTGCGACATGCTGGGCGCCAGCGCCGATAGTGCAACGCTAACCACCACACCGAGCCCCACAACACTCACCACACCGCGCCAGGCTCCCCCGCCGCGCGTCTGTGCAATCAAGCCAAGCCAAGGCAACAGCATGAAAGCGGCAATCAATGTCAGCGCGAATGGCATCTCGAACCCAAGCGCCAATTCGATGAGATGGAGCAGCGGCGCCCAGATCGCGAGTACCGCCAGCGCCGCCAGCCACGCGCCCGCGCGCTGCGCTGGTTGCCACAACAGCCCAACCAACGCCCCAAACGCAAAGATGAGCGCCGGCAGCGCAAACAAGATCGAGATGCCGTTGAGAAAAACCGATAGCGCGCCGCCAATGATCATGAACCACAGCATCGCCGCCGCGCCAGTTTGCGCCGCATTGCGACCACCGCGCAGCGCCATCAGCGCCAGCGCGCCCGCGAACAGTGCAAGCAAAACGCACCAGGCGCGCGCTGGTTCAGGATACGCGAAGCCATAGTCCGCGCCGGGGCGCAGCGCGCTCAGGCCAAATCCAACCAAGAACGACAAGCCGCCCGCAACAATCACGACGAGCGGCGGCGCCGCGAGCGCGGTCCAACGGCCATCTTTGCCTGTGCGCCAAAAGACAAAAGCAGCGACGAACGCACAGAACGCCAGCGCCGCCTGCCCCGCCCAACTCGGCGCCGCGACAAGCACGCGCGAGGCGATGTCCGTATAGACCATCGGCTGCGTTACATCGGCATCGCGCTCCGCCGCCAAGCGCCGCGTCACCGCGAGCGCGACGTCGCCCATGTGCTGGACGCTGCGCAAGTCTTGAGACGCGATGTTGTCCTGTGGCGTGTGATAATCCTCGAGGCCATCAAGGATCGCGACGTTCACAATATCCAGCCCCGGCCGCGTCATCGCCGTGACGTCGCTGGAGTTCGACAACAGCGCGTACACGTCCGCCATCACCGAATTGGCGATCGGACGCGGCGCCGCGCCATACGCAGCAACCGCATCCGCATTCGGTTGGTTTGACTCAAAGAAGACCGCCGGACCACGCGAGCCACGCGCTTCCAAATTGATCAGCGATTCCACCGAAGCCATCAGCGGGTCGTTATTGGCGAACTCATACGCGCCAAGCAGCGCCGGCTCTTCGCCGTCGCTGAACAAGAAAATCACGCGGCGCGTTAGAGTCTCGTTGCGCAATAGCCGCGCCACTTCGAGCCAAACAGATAGGCCCAAGCCATCATCACTGGCGCCGGGCGCTGCAGGCACGGAATCATAGTGGGCGGCAGCCAGAACAGCCGCTCCAGCCTCCGGCCCAACACTGAAGATGATGTTGCGCACCCGCGCGCAATCGACCAGCGGTCCACGCGGCTGCGGCCTGCACGCGAATGTATCGCGCACTTCTGGGGTAAACCCGAGCGCCTCGATCTCGCGCAACAAATTGGCGCGCACGATGTCCTGAGCCGCGCTATCGACCGGATGCGGCGTCTCATCACCAAGTATGCGCGCCAACCGTTCGCGCGACTCGCGCGCATCAAATTGATCAGCGGCATTGTGTGTTCGCACCGCATCAGGCGTCAGCGCAGCGCCGGCGAACATGATCGCACAGAAGAAAGCGGCGAGCAGCGCCAGCGCGCCAAGCCAACGAGCGGAGAAAAACGACATCATCCGCGCGGCTCTAACATCGAACCGCGCGCAGCGCACGCCTTGGACGATTCAAAAGCCCAGCGGGGCGATCAACGGCCGCGGAGTTGATCGTTGCCTTCGATCAAACCGCCAGAGCCGGCTTGAATGTCGAGCGTGCCAACGGCGGCCAGCAATTGCCGCTCGGCCACGATGAGATCGCGCTCTGCCTGCGCCAGCGCGATCTGCGCGGTCAGCAAGTCGGCCACCTGATCGAGCACTTCGACGGTAGAACGCAGACCCGTCTCCTGCTCCAACCGCACGCCCTCATAGGCAAGCTCAGCCGCTTCAACCTGCTCACGCGCCGATTGAACCGCCGAACGCGCACTGGCGAGGCCGGTCCAGGCATTGGTCACCGATTCCTGCACCGAGCGCTGGGTCGCGGCGAGATCGAGGTTTGAAGCAGAGCGCAACGCGCGCTGCTGGCGTGTGCGCGAACGAATTGCGCCGCCTTGGAAAAGCGGCACCGAAAGGCGCACGCCAACGCTATCGTTCGAGCTTTCCGAGGTGTCGTCGTTGAAATCGGCGCCAAGCGAATAGCCAGCTTCGGCCGTCACATTGAGGCGGCCTTGCGCGGCGGCGGACGCGACGGTTGCATCAGCCAAACGCGTATCTGCCTGCGCGCTGATCAAAGTCGGGCTGTTGTCGACCGCAGTCGACAACGCGACTTCCAGATCGCTCGGCAGACCCGTCGCGGCCGCCGGCAATGTCAGGCCTGACGGCGGATGGCCGACGAGGCGGCGATACGCTTCAACAGCCGCGGCCATAGAGCCCTGCGCTTGAACCAATTGCGTGCGCGCCTGCGCAAAGCGCGCTTGGGCTTGCGCTTCATCGGTGCGCGTCACGACGCCTGCCTCGAACTGCGCCTGCGCGTACTCGAACAATTGCTGAAGGTTCGAAACGTTGGTCTCGCGTGCAGCGACCACCGCCTGAGCCTGGCGCACGTTCGCGTAGGCCGAGGTTACATCCAGCAACAATTGCTGGCGCGCGCCTTCATAGTCAGCAGTCGCGCCCGCGATCTGCGCGCGTGCGGCGCGCGTCGAAGCCAACACACGGCCCGAACCAAAAAGCAGTTGCGAGATATTCGCCGAACTCGACCATGTCTCGGTGCGGTCGCCTTCGAGCAAAGGATTGTCGGAATCGCGATCACCGGCGCTGGCCGAGCCCGACAGAGAAATTTGCGGCAGCGCGGCGGAGAGAGCCTGCGGCAGCGCCTCTTGTGTCGCCCGCAAACGCTGACGCTGCGCCGCGAGCGTCGGGTTCGACTCCTGCGCGGCCGTCATCGCCTCCGCCAGCGTGTCAGCTTGCGCTGTTCCGATTGCGGCGCTCAGAGCGGCCAGTGAAACGATCAACGTACGCATCAAGGACTTCTTCCTCATTCCCGCCGCAGCGCCTCGATCGGGTCGAGCTTCGCTGCGCGCCAAGCCGGATACGCGCCAAACACGACGCCAACCAAACCAGAAAAGGCGATCGCCAACCCCGCATTTAGCGGCGACACCACCAAGGGTAAGTTAAATAGGCTCGTCATTCCCCAGGCGCCAGCGACGCCAATAACTAACCCGATAATCCCTCCCGCGACGGAAAGCGTCACCGCCTCCAAGCCGAATTGATGAAGAATGTCTGACTGCCGCGCGCCCAGGGCTTTGCGGAGGCCGATTTCACGTGTCCGTTCTGTGACGCTGACCAGCATGATGTTCATGATGCCGATACCACCGACGAGCAGCGAAACAGCGGATATTCCCCCCAAAAGGGCAGTGAACACGCCTGTCGTCTGCGCCATGGTCTCGCTGATCGAACTGAGGTTCTGCACCGTGAAGTCGTCCTCGCCTTCACGCGTGCGATGACGCTGACGCAGCAGATTTTCGACATCTTCCTGCAGCCGGCCGAGCACCTGCTCGCTCTCGGCCTTCACCGAAATCTGACTGACTGTGTCGCCGCGCCCACGCCGCCCCGCTATGCGGCGCTTAACGGTCGTCAATGGCGCGAGCACAATGTCGTCCTGGTCCTGAAAGCCGGACTGACCTTTCGACTCCAGAACGCCAATCACCTCGTACGTGCCGCCATTCATGCGGACCGACTGGCCGATCGGATCCATGTTCGGAAATAGGTTCTCAGCCACGGTATTGCCGAGCACGATGATCCGCCGCGCCTGGCGTTCCTCGGTTTCATCGAACATGCGGCCCCGTGCGATCTCCCAATCGCGTGCGATCAGAAAGTCCGGCGTGACGCCGTTCACCTCGGGGTTCCAGTTGAGCCCGTTGGCGATGATCTGCGCGCGCGCGCGCTGTGACGGCGCCACCACGGCAACACTTTCCAGCTGCGCGATCGCTGCTGCATCATCCAAAGTGAGCGAGTCGAACCCGCCGCCTGCGCCGGCCTGTCCGCGCACACCGCCGCCGCCACGCATCGCGCCCGGCACAACAATGAGCAGGTTCGACCCCAGGCTCGCAATCGAGCGCTCTACCTGCGCCTGCGCGCCGGAGCCCAGCGCCACCATCGCGACAACAGACGCAACGCCAATAATGACGCCCAGCGCCGTCAGCGCCGAGCGCATCGGGTTGGCGCGAAGCGCGCGACCCGCGCTGGAAACGAGATCAGACGTGCGCATCATGGCGTGCATCCCGATCGTTCAAATGGTCAGAAACAATGTGCCCGTCGCGCATTTCGATCGTGCGACGTGTGGCGCGCGCGACGTCGTGATCATGCGTCACCAACACAACAGTCGCGCCTTCTTGGTTGAGCTGTTTGAACAGCGCGAGGATTTCGATGCCAGTATTCGTATCGAGCGCGCCGGTCGGTTCGTCTGCAAGTAGCAGCGCCGGCCGCCCAGCCAAAGCCCGCGCAATCGCAACGCGCTGCTGCTGGCCACCGGAGAGCTGCGTCGGCCTGTGACCCATGCGTTGGCCGAGGCCAACACGCGTCAACAATTCCGCCGCACGCTCCTTGCGCTCCTTCGGCAGCACGCCGCCATAAATCATCGGCAGCTCGACATTCTCCCACGCCGTTAAACGCGGTAGCAAATTGAAGCTCTGAAACACAAACCCGACCGTCTGATTGCGAAACACGGCCAGATCATCATCGCTCATCTTGCCGATATCGTTACCGGCAATGGTGATGCGCCCGCCGCTCGGCGTATCGAGACCGCCAAGGATATTCATCAGCGTCGACTTACCCGAACCTGATGGGCCGACGATCGCGCAGTACTCGCCTTGCGGGATGCTAAAGCTCACGCCATCCAGCGCACGTACGGTCTCTTCGCCCATGCGATAGAGCTTCAGCAAATTCGTGGCCTCGATCAGCGTGGCCATTACGTGCCCCGGATGCGGACGCCGCCAGCGCCGCCGCGGCCACCACCGCCGCCAAACGGGCTGCTTTGCGCGCCCGCTTCCGCTGGCGGACCGCCACCGATGATCACTTCATCGCCTTCGTTGAGGCCCGAGTGAATGAGCGTGAAGCCGTTGTCGGCAACGCCAGTCTCAACCTGCACAGGCGTCGGCTTGTTGTTGCGCAACACCCAAACCACCGCTTGATTGCGCACTTCCCGACGTGGGCCCGCACCTGACCGCATCTGTTCCAAAAGCACGCGTTGCTCGGCGTTGAGCGTCGGCTCGATCGCCGCGATCACTTGCTCACGGACGCGCCGCATAGCGCCGCGCCGGTCGCCGCCGCCTTGACCGCGCGGATTCGCCGCCTGCGCGTTCTCGAAGGCCGTCTGCGCCGCAGCGCGCTGTTGCTCGTTGAGCTGCAGAGATTCCGCAATCTGCGCGACGCCACGTCCGCGCTGGCCACCTTGACCGCCGCCTTCACCCCGCGTTTGCGCCTGCGCTTCGCCAGATGCGCCGCGGCGGCTTCCGCCACCCACAAGCGCTTGGCCCTGTGCCACGAGTTCAGGATCAGCCGGCCGGAAACGCAGCGCCGTGTTCGGCAAGCGCAACACGTTCTCGCGTTGCTCCAGCACGATCTCGGCGTTCGCCGTCATACCCGGCAGCAAGATGCGGCCCGGATTGTCCGCTTCCACCACCACTGTGTAACTCACGACGCCGGATTCAGCGACGCCCTGCTGGCGCACTTGGCTGACACGGCCTTCGAATTCACGATCAGGGAACGCATCGACGGTGAACTTCACCGACTGCCCTTCCTGCACTTCGCCAATGTCCGCCTCGTCCACGGTGATGTTCGCCTGCAGCCGCGAAAGATCCTGCGCGATCGTGAACAACGTCGCCGCCTGCAGGCTCGACGCCACCGGCTGACCAACGTTCACTTGCCGGTCGACGACAACGCCATCGATCGGCGAGCGAATGATGCTGCGCTCCAAATCGGTGCGCGCTGAAGCAACTTGCGCCGACGCTGAAGCGACCGCCGCACGCGCCGTGTCGCGCGCCGCACGCTGCTGCGACATCAATTGCTCAGAGGCGAAGCCGCGCTGCTGCAGCAATTGGTAACGCTGATAATCTGAGTTCGCGACTGCCGCCTGCGCCTGCGCTTGCGCCAATTGCGCTTGCGCCTGAACGATGCGCTGCTGAAACGGCGTCGGATCAAGCCGCGCCAGTTCCTGGCCGGCGCGCACTTGCGAGTTGAAGTCCACCGAAACGCTCTGCACCGGGCCTGACACCGTCGAGCCGACATTCGCCGATACTAGCGGCTGCAACGTACCTGTTGCGCTCACCACGCGCGTGATTGAGCCCCGATCAATAGCGGCAGTGCGATAAGGCTCGGAATCGTCCTTCGGACCAAACACCGTCCAGCCCACCAGCAACACGCCTAATGCGCCGCCCGCGATGAAGAGATTGCGACCGCGCAAAAACCCCGGGCGCTTCGCCCAGAGTCCGGACGCCGTGCTTTGCACGCGTTCCTTCATGGCCGTCAGTTCCATCTCACATCCTCACTTGGCCGCGCAGCGTATCGGGGCAAGGCCTCGCGCCCATCGAACACCCCAATTGACGTACCCAGGCGCTTGAACGCGCCGAGCGATCATGGGGCGGCCAAGCTGAACTCAGCCTGACCGCCCCACGTTCCGATTAGTCGCGGCCACCGCGGCGGTGATGACCGCGCGCTGCCTGCGCTTCTTCCTGTGTCACCCGACCGTCATTGTTCACGTCGAGACGCTCGAACATGCCGGCGCCCATAGCGGTGAACTCAGCGCGAGAGAACGTGCCGTTGTTATCCGCATCGCGGTTTGGACGATCGGGACGCTCGGCGCGACGCTCACCACGCTCGGCCCGCTGCGGACGTTCCGACGCTTGGATCACGCCATCATGGTTCGCATCGATGCGGTTGAACATTTCGGTTGGCCTCGCGAGGAACTCTTCGCGCGTGATGTTGCCATCGTTGTTCGCATCGGCGCCTTCAAACCCCGGACCGCCATGGCGACCGCCGCCACGTCTGCCGTGCCGACCTCGATCGCCGCGTTCGCCGCGCTCCGCGCGCATTTCTTCACGCGTCAGCTGGCCGTTGCGGTCAGCATCGAGACGCGCAAACGTCGCCTCACGTCCGGCGTCGGACTCCGCGCGCGTCAACACACCGTCGCTGTTGGCGTCAGACTGAAAGACGCCGTGTCGTGCGCCATCACCCGGCGGGCCATTCTGCGCCTGTGCGAGGCCGCAAGCGCCCGCCGCCAAAACCGCAGCACCAGCGGCAGCAAGCAAAACTTTACGCATTTGGGTCGTCTCCTTCCGGCCGCGCCAATGACGCGACCCAATTCCCTCTCGACACTGCACTACATGCGCCCCTTTTCCCTGATTGGTCGCGCTTGCGACAAAGTATGTCAGAGCGGAAATGTTGGGCGCAAAGAAAACGGCCGGCGCTGCGAGGCGCCGGCCGCATATTTGGCCTCAGCGCCTGGGGGAGGGTCGCGCTGGGCCATGACGGCAATGTGCAGGGGGGAGGAGCACATCACCGTAAGTACGATTAGTATCTAGGTGGTGTGGCCGGGGTTTGCCGCAAGTGCGTCAAAACATGTCACGCGCACTATCGGTTCTCGGGCAGCTCTCCCATCGGCGATGGCCGGCGTTGCGTCGGCGAACGCGCCTGCCCAACGAGGCGAACAAACTCCGTGCGCGACAGCGTGTCATTTTCATCAGCGTCATACTGAGAGAACCGCGCGCGCAGTTCCGTATCGTATTCTTCGCGCGTGATGATGTTGTCGACGTTGCGATCGAAATCGAGCCGGTATGGGCCAATTTGCGCGCCGCCGAGCACCAGGTTGGACCAGCTCGAAAATTCAATCGGTGAAAGCGCGCCATTAGCGTCAGCGTCGGCGCGCGTAAATTCGCGCGTAAACCCCGCCTCCGCTTCATCCCGAGAGACACTCAGATCTCCGTTCGTATCAAAGCTCACCAGCATCAGCGCATCGGCCGAAAGCAGCGCGCGAATAGGCGCAGTGCGATCCTGCGCAGCGCGGCCGCCACAGGCGGCCAATCCCAAGGCTGCGCACGCCACAACCGCGAGTGTTCTGATGCTCATTCAATTCCCCTAAACAATGTCCGCCCCAGGAACCGCCCGACCTGGGCGGCGATAAGGCGGAGCCTGCCCCAGTTCTTGCCAAAATGTGTCGTCGAACGCGCGGCGCCAAGGTTTGGCACGCTTCCGTCACGCCCTTCCCGTAGATTTTTGTCAAAGGTCGGCGCACATCACAAGAACCATGGCGCTAGAGGACCCCCATATCCTGGTCGTTGACGACCACCGCGAGATCCGCGAGTCGCTCGCGCAATTCCTGCGCAAGAACGGCCGCCGCGCGACGGCAGTGGATAGCGCTGAAGCCGCGCGCCGGACCATCAAAGAAAACCGGATCGACGCCGTCGTCCTGGATATCATGATGCCTGGCGAGGATGGCCTGTCGCTCTGCCGTCACATTCGCGAGACCAACCACATCCCGGTCATTCTTCTCTCAGCGCGCGCCGAGGAGCTTGATCGCATCATTGGCCTCGAAGTCGGCGCCGACGATTACGTCGTGAAGCCGTTCAATCCGCGCGAGCTGATGGCGCGCATCGATGCAGTGCTGCGCCGGACACATGCGCTGCCGCCGAATGTGGAGGCGCCAACGGGCGAAACACTCCGCTTCGATCGCTGGACGCTAAAGCTCGCCGAGCGTGAGCTGGTCGATGACGAAGGCCAGGTCCACGAAATGTCGACCGGCGAGTATCGCCTGCTGCTCACCTTTCTGCAGCGTCCCAAGATCGTGCTCTCACGCGATCAATTGCTCGATCTCGCCTTCGATGGCGGCAAGGACGTGTTCGATCGCGCCGTAGATACGCAAGTCAGCCGCCTGCGCCGCAAGATTGAGACCGACGCACGCTCGCCGAAACTCATCAAGACCGTTTGGGGCGGCGGCTATGTCTTCACGGCGCCCGTCGAAAAAACGTGACCAACCCTTTTAACACTCTCACCGGGCGCATGGTGGCCGTCACCATCGTCGCCGTCCTCGTGTCGTACGCGATCGCGTTTGCGATTTACACGAACGAGCGCGGCTCCGCCTTGCGCCGCGCCGCCGAAACAAACGTCGCCGAGCGCGTCGCGTTCGCCGCAGAGCGCTTGCGCGAACTTCCCGCTGACCGCCGCGCCGCCGCAGCCGAGTCGATCCGCGACTTCTCGCTACGCTTCAACGCTTCCGTGACGCCGGAAATCACCGCCAATGTTGGCGGCGCCGGCACGCGCATCGCCAACGCCATCACCGAGCGTCTGGCGAATACCGAAACCCACGCGCGCTCACGCACCATCGAAGCGCCATCGCGGCGCTGGCGCGGTGATCGCGGGCCGCGCCCAGAGCGCCCAGAGCGCGATGGACGAGATCGCCCGCCGCCGCCTGACGACATTGGCGAAGGTCGCGGCCCAGGCGGTCCCGGCGGCCCAGAAGATTCGCCGCTCGTGCGCGTCACCGAAGCGACGATCTCCGTGCGCCTGGATGACGCGACATGGCTCAACGCGACCGCGCGCCTCCCCGGCCCACGTCCAACGCCATTCAGCGCCATCGTCGGCGCGCTCGCATCGATCGTGATCGTCGGCATTGGCGCGGCTTTGATCTCGCGCCAGATTGGCCGCCCGCTCTCTGACCTCGCCAACGCCGCGCGCGCGCTAGGCTCAGGCCAAACCAATGTCACCGCGCCTGTGAGCGGCCCCGAAGACGTCCGCCGCGCCTCGACCGCATTCAACGCTATGGCTGAGCGCCTGGGACGCCAACTCAATCGCCAGCGCCAAATGCTTTGGGCGCTCTCGCACGATCTGCGCACGCCGATCACCGCCATCCGCTTGCGCGCCGAATTGATCGATGACCCAAGTGAACGCCAACGTCTCCTCGCCTCAGTCGCGGAGATGGAAACGCTTACTGAGCAAGCGCTCTCACTCGCACGCGCCGGCGCCAGCGAAGAGGCGCGCACCAATGTCGACCTCGCCGAGATCGCACGCACACTCTGCGGCGAGTTGCAGGAAATGGGCGTCAACGTCACCGCCGACGCCACAGATGCGGTGATGACCGATTGCCGTCCCACTGAAATCGCGCGCGCCATGCGCAATCTCGGCGAGAACGCAGCCAAATATGGCGGCGGCGGCATCATGCGCGCCTATCGCAACGCCGCCAACGAAGCGGTGGTCGAAGTCACGGACGAAGGCCCTGGCGTGCCGCCAGACCTGCTCGCCAAGCTCACCAATCCATTCTTCCGGGCCGACGAAGCGCGCGGCGAAGCCAGCGGCGCCGGTCTCGGCCTCGCCATCACGCAAGCCATCGCCGACAGCCACGGCGGACGCCTCGTGCTCGAAAACCGCACGCCCCGCGGCTTCGGTGCAAAACTTATTTTGCCTTAGCGCAAGCGCTCCACGCGATACCCGCGCGCACGGAACTGGGCGACGAGGCCGTCGCTACCAATGATGTGACCGGCGCCCACAGCAACGAAATCGACGCCGGAGCCTTCCATTTCGCGCGTCAGCTCGGTCATCCAGGCGTTATTACGATCGACAAACAGCATCTGGTAAAGCTCGGGATATTCGACGCGCGTGTCATCGATCACGGCGCGTTCGAGCGCGCGCTCGTTGCCCTGCTCCCAAGCCGCCGACATATCGCCAATCATCGCCGTGATCGACTCTGACTCGTTGATCGCCTCACGCAGCATCTCGCGCTGCGCTTCAGCGCTGAGGTTTGCAAAAAAGTTGAGCTGCTGCTCCGGCGTTTCCAGCGCGCGCATCGTCTTGCCAGCATTGTCGCTGTAAACATCGATCGAGCGATCAACGCCGGACGCTGGATCATATCCAGCCTGCATCAGCGGCGCGAGCGTCAGCGTGAGCGCCGCCAGCCATGGCCGATACGGCTCAAGCGCGCCCTGCGGCATGCCGAGCCGCGTCGTCACTACGTTGAGCGAGGCATTTTCTTCCGGCGTCAGCCAACTCGATAGCGGACGCCCTGGCTCAGCCGCGCCCAAGCGCAACGCCAGCACTTGCGTCTGCTGATCCGCCTCAGGCGTCATCATCAGCTCGGTCCAGACCTCGCCGGATTCATCGATCGCCGCGCGCACGCGGTCATTGCCCCAATCGGCGCCGCGCGGGCGCACATGGACAGTGCCATAGAGATACATGGTCGAGTCAGCATCGCGCACCGCATACAAAAGCGGCGTGATGCCGTCCGTCTGCTGTGCTGTCGGCGCCTGCGCGCACGCCGCAACCGAAATCGCCAACACCGCAGCGAAAGCGCGAACAACGGTCTTCATCACTCACCTATTTCCGAGATTATTTCCACGGCGCGAAATGCTTGGAGAGCTTCAAGCCTTGGCCCTGATAGTTCGAACCACTTTCGCCATAGAGCCGATCAACTGGGCCGGACAAAGGCTCGAACACAAGTTTGCCGACCGGTTGCCCGTCCTCGACGATGAACGGCACGTCACGCGAGCGCACTTCCAACACGGCGCGCCCTTCGTTCGGCGCGATGCCGAAGCCCGGATCGAAGAAGCCGGCATAGTGCGCGCGGAACTCGCCAAGCTCCGGCCGGATCGGCGCCATCTCCGCCGCTTCATCGGCGGGGATCACGACGTTTTCCTTCGACGCGAAAATATAAAACTGCCCAGGCTCCAACACGACGCGCCCCTTGCGCGCCTCCATCGGCTCCCAGAAATCACGCGGATCATAACCACCGACGCGATCGACATCGACGACGCCAGAGTGACGTTTAGCGCGAAAGCCCACCGGCCCATTCATCGCCAAGTCCATCGTGAAATCGATCTCGCGCTTGGGATGCGGCGGCCCGCGGCGCAGGCGCACCTGACTTAAGCGCGTACCCGTCCGCACCAACACCGAGAACGTGCACGGCGAAATTTCCGCCCACATCGGTCCGTGATATCCCATCGGAATATAGTCGAACGATTGTGCGCCGTCGGTGATCAGCCGCGTGAATACATCGACGCGCCCCGTTGAGCTTTTCGGGTTCGCGGCGCCATGCATGTGCTGCGGCAGCGCCAGCTTCTCCTGCACCTGCACGAGATAGACGCAGCCTGTCTCCAGCACCGCGCCTTGCGTCAGATCGATCGTGTGCATCACCAATTCGCCATCGAGGCGATCGGCAACTGTAGCGCCTGCGCCTGGCAGGAAACTCGCGCGCAACCGATAGGCGGTTTTGCCCAAGCGCAAATCCAAGCTCGCAGGCTGGATCTGATCATCCAAATATGCGGCGTCGGCGACGATCCAGCCCTGCTTGATCGCCTTCTTTATCTCGCTATCCGAGAGAACGCCGTGGGTGGTGCTCATGGCCCCTTGCTGGCTTGCATCGCGGGCTTTGTCCAGCGCCCCGGCGCCTCTACAGTGCCCTCATGTACGAACAAGAAACCGCCGGCATGATCGTTCGCGTCGATCCGCAATTCCTACCGCAGGAATCGCGCCCCGCAGACAGCCGCTACGTCTGGGCCTACACGATCGAAATCGAGAACCGCCGCCCCGACCCGGTTCAGCTCATCTCGCGCTTCTGGCGCATCACCGATGAAAACGGCGCCACGCAAGAGGTGCGCGGCGAAGGCGTTATCGGCCAACAGCCGGTGATCGAGCCCGGCGCGAGTTTCAAATACACGAGCGCAGCGCCACTCGCCGCACCATCCGGCGTGATGATGGGCGCCTACTCGATGCAGCGCCAAAACGGCGAGGCGTTCGACATCAACGTGCCGCTCTTCGCGCTGGACTCTCCGCACAACTCAAGACGAGCGAACTAATGATCTTCCAGGGCTTCGAAGAAACGATGCGCCGCATCGTCACCGGCGACGACGCGAACGGCAAATCCACCATCATCATCGATGGCCCGCCCTCAGGCGGCATTGGCGATCCAGCGCTCGGCGGTCTCGCTGAAATTTGGCATGAAGCTACGAGTGGCGCGATCGATCCCAAGGACAAGAAGGATCTCGGTGAAAGCGTCTCGATCCTCGCGCCCGCGCACGGCAAAGTAAAAGTGCGCTGGTTCATGATCCAACCGACGCTGCCCGGCGTGCCGCCAGAAATGATTGCGGCCGCCGCACGCCAGCGCTTCACAGATTTCGGCGCCGCGCACGAACTGCGCGACCAAACCCGCCATCCGGCGATGCATCAAACGCAAACGCTCGACATCATCTGCCTGATCAGCGGCGAGGCCTCGCTCGTGCTCGACAATGTCGAAACCCGCATCAAACCCGGCCAAATCGTCATCCAGCGCGGAACAAGTCATGGCTGGACCGCCCACAACGGCCCTGCGCTTTTCCTTGCGGTGCTGATCGACCGCGAGACAGCCTAGCCCTCGCTCACGCGCAAACTGATCCGCCCCACGCCATGGCGCGTAAAGCGCCTATGAAAACACTTCTCAGCGCCGCCGCTCTCGTGGCCGTATCAGCGTTCGCAACAGCCTGCGCGACACGTCCGTCGGCGCCCCCGGAAGCTGCCGGGTCAGCCTTTGTGCTCGAACGCGATCTCGTCGGCGCCAGCACCGCGCGCGGCGAATTTCGCGCCATTACAGGCGTTCGCCGCCCCTTCACCGCGCAACTGAACGGCACGTGGGATGGTGAAACACTCACGCTGGTTGAGGACTTTGCCTACGTCGACGGCGAGCGCGATCGCAAAACCTGGCGCCTGCAACGCGTTGGCCCCGGCGAGTTCACTGGCACGCGCGAAGATGTCGTCGGCCAAGCGCGCGGCTTCCAGGACGGCGACGTTTTCCGGCTCGAATACGACGTGATGCTACCCACGGAAAACGGCCGCGGCCGCAAAGTCCGCTTCCGCGACGTGCTGGCGCTCCGCGCTGACGGCGACATTCTCAACACCGCAACCGTCGGCTGGTACGGCCTCCGCGTCGGCTCTGTTTCGCTGGTGATCGAGCGCGATTAGCATCAATTTGTTGCGCAATCGCATCTCCGTGATAGCGGAGAGCGATGGAAATTTTACCGCACGCGCACCTCATGTCACTTACGCTAGACGTCGGCTTTGCTGCCATGATCTCTATCGGCGCAACGCCAGCAGGAACGCGCCGTATTGCCCCAGTCACTGGTGGGAGTTTCAACGGCGCGCGTTTCAGCGGCATCGTTTCGGGCGGCGCCGATTGGGTAGTGCATCGCCCCGACAGCGTGATGTCAGTCGATGTCCGCCTAACGCTCAATACCATCGACGATGCAGCCATCTATCTTGCTTACACTGGACGTTTTCTTGCGGCGCCCGAGGCAATGGCGAGATTTGGCCGCGGCGCGCAACTCGATGCTGCCGAATATTCTTTGACGATTAGCGCGAAATTCGAGTGCGGCGACGCGCGCTATGCGTGGCTCAACAATGTCGTCGCCGTCGGCGTGGGCCAACAAACGCCAACCGGCGTCATCTATCAAATATTCGAAGTCGGCTGAGCCGAGCCGCATTGGCGCCACTCCATAGAGCGCCGCCCAACCCTCCGGATACACGCCTCACTTTGCAGGTTGGACCGCGGGCCTCCGGCCCGCATAAACGCAGCGCTTCCAAGCAAAAACGCCATGCGGTCCGCAAGCCCACGCTCGCGAAAACTGTGGATAGAGCGCCCGCTTATCCCACACCCGGCCATTGGCCCCATACTGCGCGCATCGTTTTGTCCGGAGAGCAGTTGGTACCCTGTTCACACCAATGACAGAGCGAGGTGATTGAGCGTGAGCTCTGATACTCCCCGCGACAGCGGGCGCCGAGATCTGAAGCGTGCAAGCCAATGTGCGTGGAAGCCTCGTTCGGTATCAGGGCGAAGCCCACGGGGTAGCAACCAGTGGGAGTAAGCACAGGGACCTGCGCGAACAGCGCGGCCCACACGCCAGCGGCGATCTCGCCATAGGAGTGAAACACCTCCTGATGCAGAGCCGTTGAAAGCCGATCACGGGAACGCGGTGAAACGCGTCTTCAGCGCTCCGCAACGAGCGCAACTTACTTGGCGCGGCTCACCGCGTTCCCGCTCTCCACAGGAGCGCACGAAACTCACAGCACGGGTGAGCGCACACGCATGCCTATCCACAGCGCCATCGCGGCTTTGCCCACACAAAAACGCCGCGACCCGAGGGCCGCGGCGCTTATGTCTGCGGGGTTTAAGCCCTACATGGCAGCTAGGCGCATCATGCGGCGGAGTTCATCCGGCCCGCCTTGAGTGCGGCGCTTGCGCGCTTGGCTTGGTTGGTAGGCGAGACGCGAGTGGTCCTGGCAATACGGCGCATTGCCAGCAGCCCCTCGGCCACAGAACGCGAAGTCCGGGTCCGTTGGATCGCCGATTGGATATTTGCACATGCTCTCATTGAGCGTCAGTACCGTCGCGGCCCTGCCGTCCTCGAGCCGAACAGGCTCCAGGTCCGGAATGATCGGACGCGGTTCGCTCGACGGCATCCGCAGACGCGGCGCCGACGGGCCAACGACCCGAGGACGCGCGGTACGGACCGGCCGCTTAGCTGGCCGAGACGGCGTCGCCCGGCCCGCCAAACCAAGGCGGTGGACTTTGCCGATCACGGCGTTGCGGGTGACCCCGCCTAGTTGTTTCGCAATTTGGCTAGCTGAAAGCCCTTCGGCCCACAGCTTACGCAGCAGCGCAACGCGCTCTTCGCTCCAGCCCATGTTCAAGCCCCCTTGGCCCATGGCCCCGCCCATTTCTGACGGGAATGCGACACACTCCCCTTCTGGGCGAAGAAGTCAACTAATGGCGGTGTAATCCATGTGGATACGCAATATACGGTGGTTATCCCATGAGACATGGTGGGTTACTCACTTCTTATCCAAGGGCTATCAGCAGGGACTCGGCCCATTATCTTGAGCAGAGACCGAGACTTGGCCCGGCAATATGGTTAACGGGCGCTCACAACCGTTAAGAATTTATGAAAGAGCTGTTCTCTGTATGGACACGGCCACAAGCACTACCCCTCCCGCCATCACCTCGCGGCACTATGGCGCCGTAAATTGGCTCGGCCTGCAGACCCTGGTCTGGCGGGAAATCCGGCGGTTTTTGAAGGTCGGCGCCCAGACGGTCTTCGCGCCGCTGATCCAAACGCTGCTTTTCATGTTGGTCTTCACCCTCGTCCGCGGCGGCAATTGGCCGGGCACTGAGCGGGCCTACGCAGACGGCTTGGCCGCCGGCCTCGTCATGATGTCGATCCTGTCGAACGCCTTCCAGAACGCGTCCTCGTCGCTCGTCATTGCGAAGGTGCAAGGCAACTCGGTCGACTTCCTGATGCCGCCATTGTCAGCGCTCGAGCTCACCGTCGCTTTCATCGTCGGCGCCGCCGCGCGCGGATTGCTGGTGGGCTTCGCATCTTTGATCGTTGTGGCTTGGCTCGCCAACATCATGCCGGTGAACCCACTCGCCGCGCTCTATTACGCGATCGTTGCATCAGTGATTTTCGGCGCCATCGGCCTTCTAGGCGGCATCTGGGCCGACAAGTTCGATCACCTCGCAGCGGTGACGAACTTCATCATCGTGCCACTCACGTTTCTCTCCGGCACGTTCTACTCAACATCGATCTTGCCCGAACCGATCCGCACGATTTCCCACTACAACCCAGTGTTTTCGCTGATCGACGGCTTTCGCTACGGCTTCATCGGCCACCACGACGCGCCACTGCTGATGGGTGCCGGAATCACCGGTGGCCTAGCGCTGGCGCTCTGCTACGCATGCTGGGCGATGATCAAGAGCGGGTATCGGTTGCGCTCATAGCAACACAAACACCTGTGTCATTCCGGGCGAGCAAAGCGAGACCCGGAACCCAGGGGCCACATGCACGTCGTTTGCCCCGGGTTCCGGATCGCACCTGCGGTGCGTCCGGAATGACTCTAATTTGAAAGCGTCTTCGCCATCAGCGGAATGAAGATGTCCATTCGATAATCAACATCAGTGTGATCATCGTCGAACTCTTCGTACGTGTGCGGAATGCCTGCAGCCGTGAGCTTTTTCGCAAAGCGCCGCATGCCGAAATGAATGCGAAACTGATCTGACCAGCCGCAATCCATGTAGATCAATTTCAACTTCCGGAGGTTCTCACCAAGCGTATCGAACATCACGACCGGATCGTGCTTCATCCAATTATTCCAACGCTCCGGGATCAACTCACCGGTGCGCGGATCGAGCGGCAGACGCATATTTCGAAACTGCGTGGGATCAGGATCGTAAAAAGCCGCTTGCCCGAGATCCATCAGGATCATGCGATCCTTGTCTTTCATCTTCGGCTTGGCCTCGACGTGCTTGACCAATTTCTCGATCGAATAATCAAACGGCCGCAGCGCATCGACGTCGTCGTACAAAGTCGGGATGAACAGCGCATCGAAGCCCATGTCGCCGCTATTGATCGAAATCGCGCTCCAAAAGTCTGACCGGTTCATGCCGTGCCACGCAGCGCCATAGCCGCCCGAGGATTTGCCGAACACGCCGCGCCGGCCCTCGCCACCGCAACTGAATTTGGACTCGATGAAAGGAACGATCTCGTCGCAAACGTAATCCGCGTATCGGCCAGAGCCTTCGCTGTTCAGATACTGGTTGCCGTAGAGCTTGGTGAAGCAATCCGGGAACGCCACGATGCAGCGCGGCATGCCTTCCGCTGCGAGGCGATCCAGGCGCTCGGGCACGTTTTCAGCGCCCGGCTTCCAATTGGTGTGGTTCATCCCACAGCCCCAATAGCCAGTCAGATCAACCAGCAGCGGCAGCCGTTCCGCATGGCTCCAGCCCGGAGGTGTCCAAACATGCAACTCACGCTCCGTCGGATCGCCCAGCGAATTGCCTTGCAGCACAACAGATTGGTGACGGAGGCGATGAAGCTCGCCGCGGGGAATGGAATGATCGCGTCTCATAATTTGTTGATGATCCCAGCCGCTTGACCTGGCAAGCGGCGCGGCTCAAAACCCCGCCTTCCCCAGATTTCGAGAGCAAAAATGAGCGCCGCAGAAAGCCATATCCTTCCGGTCTATTCACCGCCGGAGCAGGTCTTTGTGCGCGGCGAAGGCTGCTGGATCTGGGACGAAAAGGGCGAGAAGTATCTCGACTGCATCGCCGGCATCGCCGTCAACGCGTTCGGCCACGCCCCGCCCTTCCTGGTGAAGGCGCTGCACGAGCAAGCGCAAAAGCTCTGGCACACCTCGAACATGTTCAAGATCAAGGGCCAGGAAGAGCTCGCCGCGAAGTACACGCGCGATAGCTTCGCCGACGTCGTGTTCTTTACGAACAGCGGCACCGAAGCCATCGAAGGCGCGATCAAAACCGCACGCAAGTATCATAGCGCCAACGGCCAACCGGAACGTATCGATATCATCGGCTTCCAAGGCTCATTCCACGGCCGCTCGTATGCCGCGATCAACGCCTCGGGCAATCAAAGCTACATCGAAGGCTTCGGCCCGCGCTTGCCGGGCTTCGTGCAGGCGCCGTATGGCGACGAAGCAGCGTTGCGCGCCGCGATCTCGCCAACCACAGCTGCGCTGATCATCGAGCCAGTGCAAGGCGAAGGCGGCGTCCGCGCCGTGCCGGAAGAAACGCTGCGCCTCTATCGCAAGCTCGCCGATGAAAATGGCTTCCTGATTATCCTCGATGAAGTGCAATCTGGCGCAGGCCGCACCGGCAAGATGTGGGCGCACCAATGGTCTGGCATGACACCAGACATCATGGCTGTCGCCAAGGGCGTCGGCGGCGGCTTTCCGATGGGCGCATTCATGGCGACCAAAGAAGCGGCCAAAGGCATGGTCGTCGGCGTGCACGGCACGACGTTCGGCGGCAATCCGCTGGCGATGGCGATTGGCAACGCGGCTTACGATGAACTCTCGAAACCCGAATTTCTCGATAACGTAAACAAGGTCGCGAACCATTTGGGCCAAGCCCTTGAGAGCTTGAAGGATCGCCATCCGGGCCTCGTCGTCGAAACGCGCGGCAAGGGCCTGCTGCGCGGCCTCAAGCTCACGATCAACCCGAAGGAAATCCAAGCCAAGCTGCGCGCACGCAAAGTGCTCGTCGGCGTTGCTGGCGACAACGTGTTGCGTCTCGCGCCGCCGCTGGTGATCACGGAAGAGGAAATCCGCCAGGCCGTCGATGCGATCGACGCTGTGTTGGCGGCGCAGATGGCGGAAGCGAACGCGTGATCGAAAGTCCGCGCCACTTCCTGGACATCAGCGCGCTCTCGAAAGAAGACGTGCGCGCCATCCTCGACGAAGCGCATGCCCGTAAGGCCGCGCGCATCGATTGGCCAAAGGCCGCGCCTGACGAAGACGCGCCGCTCGATGGCTACGCGCTGGCGATGATTTTCCAGAAGAACTCGACCCGCACGCGCGTTTCGTTCGAGATCGGGATGCATCAGCTCGGCGGCAAAGCCATCGTGCTGAACGCCAACGACACGCAACTTGGCCGCGGCGAAACCGTGGAGGATACGGCGCGCGTACTGTCACGCATGGTCGATGCGGTGATGATCCGCGCCAACAATCATCAGGACGTGGTGGATTTTGCCGCGGCCGCGACCGTGCCGGTGATCAATGGCCTCACCGATCTCTCGCATCCTTGCCAGATATTCGCTGACATCATGACTATCGAAGAATGGTCGGGCGATATCAGCGGTAAAACGATTGCGTGGCTCGGCGACGGCAATAATGTCTGCACGTCGCTCATGCACGCGGCTGAAAAGCTCGACTTCAAGCTCCGCATCGCAACGCCCGCAAGCTACGCGCCGCGCGGCCAAGAACTTGCCGCCGCAAAAGCGGCGGGCGCAGATATTGAAGCGCATAACGATGCGAAGAAAGCAGCCGAAGGCGCAGACGTGATCGTGACCGACACCTGGGTGTCGATGGGCGATACCGACAAGGCCGAGCGCATGGCCGCCTTCCCGCCCTTCGCTGTCGATGACGCGATGATGCAGCGCGCGAACAAGGACGCCGTCTTCCTGCACTGCCTGCCAGCGCACCGCGGCGAGGAAGTCACTGATAGCGTGCTCGACGGCCCACAATCGGCAGCATGGGACGAAGCCGAAAACCGCATTCACGCTCAAAAAGCTGTGCTGCTCTGGTGCTTGGGCAAGCTCTGAGGCGCGACGCACTCTGGCCCTCGACACGACTTTTCCGGCGTCACCCTGAGCCCGTCGAAGGGCGATGCAACGCACCGATGTTGCCTCATGCGACTAGCAGCCCCATATCGCCCGCTTCATGACGTCCGCACCGCACACCGAAGATCTCATCGCGCCATTCAGCCTGGACAAGGCGCCAGTGCGCGGCCGCATCGCGCGCATAGCCGAAGGCGCGCTCGATCCGATCCTGCATCGCCACGATTACCCGCGTCCGGTCGCGCTGTTGCTCGGCGAGGCGCTCACGCTGACGGCGCTGGTCGGATCGCTGCTGAAGACCGACGGCCGCCTCGTCATCCAAGCGCAGGGCGAAGGCCCAGTGACGCTTCTGGTCGCCGAGCACATCGACGGCGGCTTGCGCGGCTATGCACGGCTGACGGAGGGCGCCGCCGAACAGCTTGCGGGCCTACATCGAATGTCACCCAGCGAATTGCTGGGCGCGGGCAGCCTCGTCCTTACGCTTGACCTCGGTGAGTACACGAAGCCGTTCCAAGGCGTGGTCACGCTGGAAGGGCGCACGTTGGCCGAGTGCGCCGAAAACTATTTCCGGACCAGCGAACAGACCGACACCGGCATCCGTCTGGCGGTCGGTGAAGTGATCAATGGCGCGGGTCCGTCGCAGTGGCGCGCGGGCGGGATACTCATGCAGCGGCTCGCCAGCGATCAAGCGCGCGGCGACACCGCCGAAGATTGGAACCGCGCGTCAATTCTCTTCGCAACGGTGACGGACGAGGAGCTCATCGATCCGGCATTGCCTGCTGATCGCCTGCTCTATCGCCTGTTCCACGAGGAAGGCGCACGCATGGGCGAGGCCGCGCCGCTCGATGATCGCTGCACCTGCAACGAAGAACGGCTGACCGAGGTGATGAAGCAATTTCCGAAATCGGAAATCACCGAACTGATCGAACCGGACGGCAAGCTGCACGCGCGTTGCCAATTTTGCGCGCGCGAATATCTGATTGATCCAGCGAACGTCGGCGCTTAGGCCGCGCCCGCCTTCGACAGGCTCAGGCTGACGCCAATCCCAGCACGGCGCTTAGGCCGCGTCGATGTCCAAGGCGTAGCCAGCGCTGCGGACGGTGCGGATCGGATCGGTTTCCGTTCCGACCATCAACGCTTTGCGCAGACGGCCAATGTGAACGTCAACCGTGCGCGCTTCGACATAAACATCAGAGCCCCACACCGCATCGAGCAATTGCTCGCGGCTGAACACCCGGCCCGGGTGCTGCATCAGGTGGTCGAGGATGCGGAATTCGGTCGGACCGAGATGCACGTCGCGCTCGCCGCGCTTCACCCGGTGCGAAACGCGATCCATAACAATGTCACCGATGACGACTTTATCGTCAGCAAGACCCGGACGAATGCGGCGCATCACGGCGCGGAGGCGCGCCAGCAATTCGTTCATCGAGAACGGCTTGGTGAGATAATCGTCGGCGCCAACATCAAGCCCGCGAATACGGTCGCCCTCTTCGGTGCGCGCGGTCAGCATCACGATCGGCGTATTGCGCGTGTCCTGACGCGCACGCAAGCGGCGGCAAACTTCAATGCCCGGCGCCTTCGGCAGCATCCAGTCGAGCACCACAAGATCGGGCGCGCTTTCGTCAGCGACCACTAGAGCTTCCTCGCCATCATTAGCGACGGAAACGCGGTAGCCTTCCTTCTCAAGGTTGTATTTGAGCAAATCGGCCAATGCCGGTTCGTCTTCTACGACCAGCACGTGTGTTGGTTTGGCCATGGCGTTAAGCCTACTCCGCCGCTTCGGCTCGTGGCCGCTGCGTTGCAATTTCCTCGCCAGTGACGAGGAAGTGGATGTACTCGGCGATGTTGGTGCCGTGGTCGCCGATACGCTCAAGATTTTTCGCGATGAAGAGCAAGTGTGCGCAGGAGCTGATCATGCGCGGATCTTCGATCATATAGGTCAGCAATTCACGGAATAGCGAGTTATAGTGCGCGTCGATATTGTCGTCGCCGTTCCAGACGTTAATCGCCGCCTGCACGTCCTTGTTGGCGTAGGCGTCGAGCACCTGCTTCAAGTGCGCGCCAGCCATCTTGCCCATGCGCTCGACGCTGCGCGTGAGTTGAATAGGCTCGTCTTGGTTCAAAATCAGCGCGCGCTTGGCGATGTTTTTGGAAAGATCACCAACGCGCTCCAACTCACCTGCGATACGCCAAGCGGTCAGCACGACGCGCAGATCACCGGCCATCGGCTGGCGAAGTGCGAACAATTTGATCGCGCGCTTTTCGATTTCGCGCTGCGCAGCATCGATCTTCGGATCGCGCTGAATGACGACTTGCGCGAGTTCGGTGTCGCGGCGCGCGACGGCGGAGAGCGCGTCATTCACCGCAGTTTCGGCAAGACCGCCCATACGCGCCACCTCTTGGGTGATCGCGTCGAGTTCTTCGGAAAACGCTTTGACGGTATGCTCAGCCATTGTCGTCCTAACGTTAGCCGAAGCGGCCCGTAATGTAATCCTGCGTGCGGGAGTCACGCGGGTTGGTGAAGATTTCTTCGGTCGCGCCAGTCTCGACCAGCTTGCCCATGTGGAAGAAGGCCGTCTTCTGCGAAACACGCGCGGCTTGCGCCATCGAGTGCGTGACGATGACGATGCAGTAATTTTCGCGGAGTTCGTCGATTAGCTCCTCAATCTTCGCGGTCGCGATCGGATCGAGAGCCGAGCACGGCTCGTCCATCAGAATGATGTCCGGGTTCACCGCCACAGTGCGGGCGATAACCAGACGCTGCTGTTGGCCGCCGGAGAGGCCAGTGCCTGGCTGAGCCAAACGATCCTTGACCTCTTCCCAGAGGCCGGCGCGACGCAAAGACTTCTCGACGATTTCGTCCATGTCCTTCTTCGACTTCGCCATGCCGTGGATACGCGGGCCATAGGCGACGTTGTCATAGATGGACTTGGGGAACGGGTTCGGCTTCTGGAAGACCATGCCGACGCGCGTGCGCAGCACGACAGCATCGACGCCCTTCGCGTAGGCGTCCTTGCCTTCGATCTGAAGCGAGCCGCTGACGCGGCAATTGTCGATCAGGTCGTTCATGCGATTGAAGCAGCGCAGGAATGTGGTCTTGCCGCAGCCCGACGGGCCGATGAAGGCGGTCACGGCGCGGTCGGGAATATCCATCGAGACGTCAAACAGCGCCTGCTTGTCGCCGTAGAAGACATTCACATCGCGGGCGGCGATCTTCACCGGCGCACCGGTGATCGAGCCAGCTGCCGCGCGCACGGTGGGGGCGACCATGGCTGGGCCGTTGCTCATGGAGCGCTCGGATCCAACAGAGGAAAATTCCATAATGTCCGACCCCTTAGCCCTGCGCTGGTGCGCAAGGAATCTGCACGCGCCTTATGCGGGCCGTATGTAGGGGCGTTCCGTGACACTGATGTGAAACCGCCCCCGCGTTTCATCAGTCCTCCTCCGCCAATTCGACATAGGCGACGAACGCCGAACCGCGCCCAGGCTGGCTTTCGACCAGGAAACCGCCGCGGTGGCGGTTCAAGATGTGCTTAACAATGGCGAGGCCAAGCCCGGTGCCACCGCGCTCGGAACCCATCTCGCGTTCGACGCGAAAGAAGCGCTCACCCAGACGCGGCAGAAAACGCTTGGCGACGCCGGGGCCAGAGTCCTCGACCCGGACATAAGCATACGATCGATTGGCTGCGGCGGCCGGCGCGAGCAGCGCCACGCGGCCCGCCTCCTCCCAGCGCCGGCCAGCTTGCGTCGACGTTTCTTCGCGATCGCCGGACGCTGCTATTTCGACGCGCACCGCGCCGCCGTCCGGCGTGTACTTTACAGCATTGTCGATGAGGTTTTGCACGACTTGCGCGAGTTGAAAGCGCTCACCGACCACGCGCACCGGCTGCTGCGGCACGCTGAGATCTAAGCTCACTTTACGCTCATTCAGCACCGGCGCGAGCGCATCTACGACTTCGCGCGCGACCGCCGAGAGATCGGCGCGATCCGACGGCGGCACATGCTCATCGAGTTCAATCCGGGAAAGCGACAGCAGATCGTCAATCAGCCGGCGCATGCGATCCGCTTGCACCTGCATCATACCGAGGAAGCGATCGCGATCAGCGGCATCGTCGCGAGCCGGCCCGGCGAGCGTTTCAATTAGCAAGGTTAGCGACGCGAGCGGCGTGCGAAGCTCGTGGCTGGCGTTCGCGAGGAAGTCCGCACGCATGCGCTCAGTGCTGATTCTGGCGGTTTGATCGTGAAAAACCAGCATTGCCGCGCGATCGGCGCCCCAGGTGACCGGCGCGACATAGCAGCGTGTGTGGCGATCTACTTGCGCCGGCGTTTCATACTCGACAGCGCTTGTTTCACCCTCGCGCACCGCGGCATGCACAGCCTCGAGAACATCTGGATGACGCAGGATCGAGGTTAGAAATTGGCCCCGCGCTTCAAAGTGCATCTGCCGCCGCGCGGCAGCGTTTGAGCCAACGATTTTGCTCTCTGCATCAATCAACAACGCAGGATCTGGGAGCGCTTCGAGCAGCGGCGCCAATCCGGCGAGATCGACAAGCGCAATCTGATCGTCGTGGGACGACGAAATCACAAAACGCTGACGCTCGCGCAGCGCCCAGTATGTCGCCGCCGCCGCGAGCACCATGAGAACAGCCGCGCTGGCGCTAGTCGTGAACGCAAACAGAGCCGCAAGCGCGGCAAGACCCGCCGCGGCCCAGCTAGCCGCAGGCAACCGGTCCAGCCGCATTCGCTGCGGAGAAGGGCGGTTCGTGGCCATGCCCGCCCGGCTTAGGGCGCGGGCGAGGAGTCGCGCAAGCAAACCTGTCGGCGCGAGGCGGGCTCAAACGTCATTCAACTGGGGCGAGGAGTTTGCGCGTGGTTGAAAGTCGTTCGTCGCAGGAAATAAGCGCTTCGTCGTGCCCGACAGCCCAGCGCATCCAAAAACCCAGTCGCTGGCATCCTATCGCTAACGGGAGAGGTGCGCTCGAGCTGTCCGGCACCCGATCCTTATCGATTTTCAATACAGATTTATTGACTTTCGAGAGGGTGGCGGCTAATCGAGTGGCGTGAGGGAACATGAATAACGGGGTTCGACTTCTGGTCGGCGTGGGGTTGATGGCCCTGGCCGGATCGTGCGCGGGGCGCAATCTCCCGCCGGAGCCGGACTCCTATGTCGCGGCTGATGCAATCGGCGCCGACCGTGCAGCCGACCTTACCGCTTCCCCTGCGGCAACTTGGTTGGATGATCTGAACTCAACCGAGATGTCGACGCTGGCGCGTGAAGCGCTGGCCGGCAGCCCGGACCTCCAAATCGTCGAAGCACGCTATCGCGCTGCACGTTGGCGAGCGCGCGGTTCGTTCGGCGGCAATCTGCTGCCGGACTTGAGCATCGGCGCTGATGGCACACGCACCGAAGAACCAACCGCCACCGACGAGCGCATCCGCACCGAGTTCATGACGTCGAGTGTTGTCGCAAGTTGGGAAATCGATCTCTGGGGCCGCCTCACCTCACGCGCGCTGGCATCCGATTCAAGCGCCGACGCAGCGCGGCAAGATTTGAGCGACGCGCGGCTGTCGGTTGCCGGCCAATCTTCACAAGCTTGGGTCGATCTGATCGAGGCGCAACAATTGCTGGCGCTGGCGCAGGAAGATTTGGAAACGCGCGAACGTGCGCTCGATCTCACGCAGCGCCGCTACGATGCGGGTATCGCAACATCATTGGCGCTGCGCACCGCACGCAGCCAAGTGGCTTCCGCCCGCGGATTCCAAGCGCAGACGCAAGATGCACTCCTGATTTCGTCGCGCCGTTTGCAGGAAATCATGGGCCGCTATCCGGATGGTTCGCTGCGCGCCGAAGGTGAACTTCCGCACCTAAGCCAACTCGCCGCCGCCGGCGCTCCGGCTGATCTGCTTGAGCGCCGCCCCGATGTGTTGGCTTCAGAGCATCGCCTGCGCGCCGCGGGCTTCCGCATTCACGAAGCGCGCGCGGCAATGCTGCCACGGCTGACGCTGAGAGCCAGCGCCGGCCTCACCGACGATGGCCCCAATCCGGCGCTCAACAATATCGACGACAGCGCCAACATGATCACCAACTTGGTCGCGGGCCTCACCATGCCGATCTTCAACGGCGGCGCCCTCATCTCGGAATCACGCGCCAGTGTCGCAGACCGCCGCGCGGCGGCGGCGGAATACGTGCGCACCTCGATCGCCGCGTGGCGCGAGGTCGAAGCCACAATCAGCGCAGATCAATCATTCGAAGTGCGCGAAGAGCAATTCACCATCGCCGCCGACGAAGCGCGTGAGGCGCAGTCGCTGGCTGAACGCGAATATGCGCGCGGTGTTGCGACACTGTTCGAGCTCATCGACGCCTACACGCGCCGCATCGATGCGGAACGCGGCCTCATCACGGCGCGCTCAGCGCGCGTCTCCAATCGCATCGCCTATCACGTCGCCCTTGGCGGCGGGGCCCGCTCAGGCGGAATCGACGAAGACCGGGAACTCACGCCATGAACAAGATGGACCTCAATATGATGACGCAAACAGCGCCGGACGAGGACAAGCCGAAGGGGTTCTTCGCTTGGGCCAGGAGAGCCATCATTTACGCGGCGCCCGTCGTTCTGATCCTCGTGGTCGGCGTCGGCGGCTTTATGCTTATGATGGCGACCGCGGTGCAGGCGCCGGAAAAAGGCGATGCGCCGCACGCGCCGGCCGTTCAGTTCGCCGTTGCGCACGCGCGGCCGACCACGGTTTCAGTCAACGTACAAGGCGAGGCGCGTCCGCGCGTAGAAGCAACGCTCGCGGCGCAAGTCGCGGGCCGCGTCGTATGGGCGAGCCCGAAATTTGCTGAAGGCGGTTCGTTCACCGAAGGCGAAGTGATGGCGCGCATCGACGCTGCCGATTACCAACTCGCCGTGGTTCGTGCGCGCGCTCAAGTCGCGCAAGCGCAAGAAGGCCTGACGCGCGAAGAAGCTGAAGGCGAACTGGCGCGCCAAGACTGGCAAGCGCTTGGCCGCGGTGAAGCGCCTCCCCTAGCAGTGCGTGAGCCGCAAATGGCGCAAGCGCGCGCGCAGCTGGCCTCCGCCGAAGCTTCGCTTCGCTCCGCTGAACTCGATCTCAACCGCGCCTCGATCCGCGCGCCGTTCACCGGCCGCGTGCGCGAGCGCCGCGCCAATGTTGGTGATTATGTCGGTCCTGGCTCGCCGGTGGCTGTGATGTTCGCCACCGACACGATGGAAATCCGCGTGCCGCTGACGGACGCAGACCTCGCCTCGATGCGCCTACCGGTCGGCTTCAGCGCGACGACCGCCAACCCCGGACCGGCCGCGCACGTCACCAGCGTGACGGGCGGACGCATCCAGGCCTGGGAAGGCCGCCTCGTGCGCACCGAAGCTTCCGTCGATGCGCGCACGCGTCTTGTGTATGGCGTCGTCGAAGTGCGCGATCCCTTCGGCGCGCGTCACACCGCCCCGCTGGCGCCCGGCATGTTCGTGATGACGCGTCTCGAAGGCTCGAACCGTGAAACGCTTGTCGCTGCACCGCGCAGCGCCCTGAAGCGCAACGAGTTCGTTTATGTCGTCACGGCGGAAAACACGATCGACGTGCGCCAGGTGCGCGCCGCGCAAACGACCGCCGACGAAGTGCTCTTCCGCGAGGGCTTGGCCGACGGCGAACGCGTTGTGGTCTCAGTGCTCACCTCGCCACGCCAAGGCATGGAAGTGACGCCTATCGATCGCGAAGGCGGCGCACCGCCGCCTGCAACGGCGGCGCAGCCGCCAGAACAAGAACTCGACATTCGCCGCTAACAGAAACTCCGCCTCGCTCACGCTGAGGATTGAAGGACAAGTCTTATGCTGAAGGGCCTCGTCGCCTGGTGGGGACACAACCCCGTCGCCGGCAACCTGCTGATGATCTTCGTGGTCGTTGCGGGCATCTTCTCCTTCAACAAGATGGAGAAGGAGTTCTGGCCGCCGGGGCGTGACAACAGCGTCTACGTGCAAGCGTCCTGGGCGGGCGCGAGCCCGGAGGACATGGAAAGCCAAGTCGTCGTCCGCATCGAAGAAGCGACGGCGGGACTTGATGGCGTTGACTGGGTGCGCTCGCGCTCAGGCGAAGGCTTTGGCTGGGTCAGCATTCAATCAGAGTCAGGCGCCGATATTGACGCCATGACACAGGAGGTGCGTTCGCGTGTCGAATCCATCTCGGGGCTTCCCTCCGGGATGGATCCGATCCGCGTGACGCGGCAAGTCGGGCGCAATCCGTCCTTCATTATCGGCCTGCACGGCAATGTCGACGAACGCACGTTGCGCGACACGGCCGAGCGCCTCCGCGACCAGGTTTCGCTGCTGCCGGGCGGCGCCAACACTGATGTGTGGGGCGCACGGCCGCCGGAGGTTTCGATTGAGGTTTCAGAGGCCTCGCTGCAAGCGTTTGGCCTCACCTTCGACGACGTCGCACGTGCGGTGCGTTCAAGTTCAGTGAACGCCGGCGCGGGCGCAGTGCGCACCGCTGACGGCAACTTCCAACTGCAAGCGCGCAATCTCGCCGATACCGAACTCGATTTCGAAAGCATCATCATTCGGCAAACGCCGGACGGCGGCATAGTGCGTGTGCGCGATATCGGCACTGTCACCGACGGCTTCGTCGACACAAACCTCTATTCGCGCATGAACGGTGAGCCGGCGATGCTGGTCGCGCTACAAACCGCCGACCAATTCAACATATGGGACACCAAGACGGCGCTGGACGAACTGCTCACGCAGTTCCGCACGACGCTCCCCGCGGGCTTGCAGCTCACGATGGTGAACGACGAATCGGAGGGCTACAACGAACTGCTCTGGCTGCTCTTCCAGAACGCCATGCAGGGCTTCATCCTCATCTTCGTGCTGCTGCTGCTGACGCTGCACCCGAAAGTGGCGTTCTGGTCGACGCTGGGCGTCATGACCGCGTTCGCGGGATCGTTCTTCATCCTCCCCTACATCGGCGTCTCGCTCAATTTCATGAGCGTGTTCGGCTTCCTGCTCGTGCTCGGCATCATGGTCGATGACGCCATCATCGTCGGCGAGGCGGTGTATGAGCGCGCAGAACGAGGCCACCACGGCGCCGACGCTTCGATCCTCGCGACACAAATGGTGCTGAAGCCGCTGGTCGCATCGGTGTTCGTGACCATGATCGCGTTCGCGCCGATGATGATGTTCTCGGGCGAAGTGCGGCAGTTCACCAGCGCAATCTCGATGGTCGTGATCTCGACGCTGGTGTTCTCGCTCATCGAAAGCTTGATCATCTTGCCAGCGCACTTGGCGCACGTGACGAAGCCGAACCCGACAAGCAATTCTGTCATCGATCGCTTGATGCGCATCCAACAGAAATGCGCGAACTCTGTGTTGTGGGTTGCAAAGTACCTGCACGGGCCGCTGGTGCGCCAAGCCGTAAAGTTGCGCTACTTCACTTGGGCAGTATTCCTGGTGATCATGATTCTTGGGGTGGGCTTGCTCGCCACCGGCCGCGTGAAGACGACGTTTATGCCGGAAGTCGAAGGCGACTTCATGGTAGCCAACATCACGTTGCCGCAAACCACGCCGTTCTCGCGCATGGAGCAAGTCAGCGCCCAACTCGACGCGGCGCGCCAAGCGCTCGAAGCGGAAACGCAAGAGCACGCCTACGAAGATCCGTTGACTGGCCAGCAATCGCGCGGCGTCGTGCGGTCATGGAGCCAGTTTATCGAAGAGAACTCGATCCAAGCCTATGTCGGCCTGACGCCGCCGGAGACACGTCCCAATATGCGGTCGCGCCACATCACAGAGCGGCTGGAGCAGCTTCTCGGCGAAGTGCCGGACGCAGACCAAGTGAGCTTTTCGCTTTCTGGCTCGGGCTCCCCTTCAATCGATCTCGCGCTGATCAGTGACAATAAAGAAGACCTTGAAATTGCGGTCGAGGAACTCAAAGCCCGTCTGCTGCAATTCGAAGGCGTCACCAGCGTTCGCGACAGCCAAGACGCCGCAAATGAGGAACTCCGCTTTACGTTGCTGCCGGGCGCAGAACAGCTCGGCGTCTCGCTGATCGATGTGACGCGCCAAGTGCGCCAAGCTTACTTCGGCGAAGAAGTGCAACGCTTACCGCGCGAGGGCGACGACGTCCGCGTTTACACACGCTATCCGCGCGATGACCGGCGCACACTTGAAAGCCTCGGCTCTTTCCGCATCCGCACTTCGGATGGCCGTGAAGTGCCGCTGGCTGTGGTGGCGACATGGGAATTCGCGCCCGGCGTCACTGGCCTCGATCGCAGGCAACGCCAGAGTTCGATCCTGGTTACGGCCGATCTCGTCAACGCAGAAGCGCGCGCAGATATCATGCGCACGTTGGACAGCGAATTCTGGCCCAACTTCGAGGCACGGTTCTCGACGGTGTCACGCCGCGCGATTGGCGAGGCCGAGGGCCAACAGGAGTTCATGAACGAATTCCTAATGCTGATGACGCTCGCCTTCGCTGCGATCTACTTCCTGCTCGCGGTGACGTTCCGCTCGTATGCGCAGCCACTGATGATCTTGTGCGTCATCCCCTTCGCCATCGTCGGCGCACTCTTGGGACACTTAATGTTCGGGATTAGCTTCGCGCTGTTCTCGTGGCTCGGGATGATCGCGGCCATCGGGGTCGTCGTGAACGACAACGTTGTGCTTGTGGATCGCTGCAACCAGATCCGCGGTTACTTCGCGCTGCGCCTCAAAGGCTCCGGCCCGGCGCTGGGCGAAGAAAGCGAATGGAAGACGCACGAGATCACGCTGCCGAACGGCCAGGTGGTCGAGTACGTGGGCATCGCGCCAGACCTTGAACCGCACGAAGAGATGATCATCGAAGGCGCGGAGTACGGCTTCAAAAAGGGCCCGATCGAGCTGAAAACCTCATCGACAATGAGCGACGGCCCGGAATACCGCGAGAGCGCACAAGAGCTCGAAGGCATGGGCTTTCAGATCATGCGCGTAACCGCCGAACGGGGCATCACCGAGGCCTCAGTCTCGCGCTTCCGCCAGATCTTCCTGACGTCCGTCACGGAATTTATCGGCACCTCGCCGATGATCCTGGAGAACGCCGCCATCGTTCAATTCTTGAAACCGATGGTGATTAGCTTGGCCTTCGGCGTTCTGATCTGTATGCCTGCGACCTTGATCCTGACGCCCGTCTTCTACATGATTGGCCTCGACATAAAACGCGTGGTCGGCGGCACGTTTGGCTTCTACGGACGCCTTTACGGTGGTCGCCGCAAATTGGCCGCGGCGGAATAACAGACGAATTTTCGGAGGGTACTAGATGATGATGTTGACTCGCCGCGCCATGGGCGCGTCGTCGGTCGCTCTATTGGCCGGTTGCGCCACGGGCGCTGCTTCTACCGGTGAAACGACCACCCCTGCTCGCGCTCCTGCGGCGATAGGCGCCTGGGGCGTCGATCTCGCGGCCCGCGACCTGAACGTAACGCCCGGCGACGACTTTTTCCGCTATGCGCAAGGCACTTGGCTCGCGAACACGCAAATCCCAGCCGACCGCACGCGTTGGGGCACGTTCGACATTCTGCGCGAGAAAGCCGACACCGACGCGCGCGTGATCATCGAAGAAGTCGCGCTCGCTGGCGGCCAACCCGGCTCGAACCAGCAGAAGATTGCCGACTTCTACAATTCGTTCCTGAACCAACAACAAATCGACGCGGCAGGCCTCACACCGCTGCAAACTGAACTCGCCGCGATCCAAGCGCTCCGCACGCACGACGAGACGATCCGCCTCATAGCCACCCCGGGCATTGCGGTGAATTCGCCAATCGCAGTTTATGTCGGCCTCGATGACCGCAATCCGAACCGCTACATCTGCACGATGACGCACGCGGGCCTCGGCCTGCCAGAGCGCGAGTACTATCGCCGCACCGACGGTGAATTCCCGAACATCCGTCGCGAGTACGAAGCGCACATCACGCGCCTCCTCACTCTCGCCGGCCAAAGCAATGCCGCGGCGCAGGCGCGCCGGATCGTTGCGCTTGAAACGCAAATCGCCGAACGGCATTGGCCGATCGCCGATCGCCGCGAGCGCGACCGCACCTACAATCTGAAGACCCGCGCGGAAATCCGCGCCCTTGCGCCGAACTTCCCATGGGATGCTTCGTTCGACGCAGCCGGCCTCGGGGGCGTGCAAGAAGTTGTCATCGCCGAACTGACGGCAATCGCGCCACTCGCGAACCTGTTCATGGCGACGCCGGTTTCGACCTGGAAGTCGTACCTCACCTATCACCTCGTCCGTAACAACGCGGCGGTGCTACCGGCCAATATCGACGCAGAAGTGTTTGCCTTCTTCGGCACAACGCTCTCGGGTCAGCCCCAACAGCGCGAACGCTGGAAGCGTGCGGTGCAAGCCGTCAACGGCGCGATGGGCGAAGCTATCGGCCAAATCTACGTGCAGCGTCACTTCCCGCCCGCGTCAAAGCAGCAGATGACCGACTTGGTCGAAAATCTGCGCACAGCCTACGGCCAACGCATCGACGCGCTGACCTGGATGTCGGCAGAGACTAAAGTTGCAGCGCGCGAGAAGCTCGCAACGTTCCGCCCGAAGATCGGCTATCCCGATCGCTGGCGTGACTATGCCGGCTTGGAAGTCCGCGCCAACGACGCCTTCGGCAACGCCAAGCGCCAAGGCATCTTCGATTGGAATTTCGACCTCGCACGTCTCTCCCGCCCGACCGACAAGGACGAGTGGTTCATGACGCCGCAAACGGTGAACGCGTATTACAATCCGACGTTCAACGAAGTCGTCTTCCCGGCCGCAATCCTGCAGCCGCCATTCTTCGATGCGAACGCCGATCCGGCCGTCAATTACGGCGCCATCGGCGGCGTCATCGGCCACGAAATGGGCCACGGCTTTGACGACCAGGGCGCCAAATCAGATGCGCAAGGCGTGTTGCGCGATTGGTGGAATGCCAACGACGTCGCCGCCTTCACGCAAGTGACTGATCGCCTCGTTGCGCAATACGACGCGTTCACGCCGCTTGAAGGCATCCACGTCAATGGCCGCCTGACGCTCGGCGAAAACATTGGCGACAATGGCGGCCTGCAAGTATCGCGGCATGCGTATCAATTGTCGCTTGAAGGCCAACCGGCGCCGACGATCGATGGCATCACCGGCGACCAGCGCTTCTTCCTCGGCTGGGCGCAAGCTTGGCGTGCGCTCATGCGTGACGCTGCGTTGCGCAACCAAATCCTCACCGATCCGCACTCACCCGCGGTCTATCGTTGCAATGGCACGGTCCGGAACATGGACAGCTGGTACGCGGCGTTCGACGTGCAACCCGGCGACGCTCTCTATCTGCCGCCTGCCGATCGCGTCACGATCTGGTAAGCGCTGAAAGTTGAACTGAGCAAGGGGGAGCCGTCTGGCTCCCCCTTTTTCTTTGCCTCTTTGCGACAAGGCGCCGTTTGGCGCGGCTGATGACGCACGCCGAGCTTGTGGCGGCCCGCGCTGGCGCCGATGATCCGGCCACCTTGGAGGGTTCACATGTTTAGCTTCAGCCGCCGCGCCTTTGGCGCCTCGACACTCGCGCTTGCGGCAGGCTGCGCCACGAGCGCCACCTCGGGCGGCGGCAGTGGCGGCAATCGAGCGGCCATCGGCGCCTTCGGCTTGGATCTGACCGCCAGCGACACAAGCGTGCGCCCCGGCGATAATTTCTTCCGCTATGCAAATGGCCACTGGCTCGACACCACCGATATCCCAAGCGATCAGCGCAGCTGGGGAACGTTCGTCATCCTCGCTGAGAAAGCGAGCCAGGATCAGCGTGTGATCATCGAAGAAGTCGCGCTCTCAGGTGGCGCGACAGGATCGGTGCAGCAAAAGATTGCCTCGATCTACAACGCTTATCTCAACACGGATGCGATCAACGCGCGCGGCCTTGCGCCGTTGCAGGACGATCTCGCAAGCATCGCGGCGCTGCGCACGCATGAAGACGTCATTCGCGCGATGGCGCGCAACGACATCCCAACGAATGGTCCGATTGTGGCGTTCGCTGGCCTCGATGCGCGCAATCCGCAACGCTACGTGGTGAGCTTCACGCATGCTGGTCTCGGTCTCCCGGAACGTGAGTATTATCGGCGCGCCGACGGCGAAGCCACACGAACAGCTTATGTCGCCTATATCGAGCGCGTTCTCACGCTTGGCGGCCAATCCGATGGCGCCGCCAAAGCCCGTGCGATTATGGCGCTGGAAACGCAGATCGCGGAGCTGCATTGGCCCGTCGCAGATCGCCGGCAACGCGATCGCACCTACAATCTGAAAACACGAGCTGAGCTACGCGCGATCGCAGCGGACTTCCCCTGGGACGCTGGGCTCGATGCAGCAGGCATGGGACAAGCGACGGAGGTCGTCGTGCGCGAGCTCAGCGCCATGGCGCCGTTGGCGCGCCTCTTCGTGGCGACGCCGGTTTCGACGTGGCGAGACTACCTCACCTTCAATCTGATCAGCGGCAGCGCCGATGTGCTTCCCAGCGCGATCGATGACGCCAACTTCGATTTCTATGGCCGCACGCTGAACGGCCAACCCGAGCAGCAAGAGCGCTGGAAGCGCGCCGTGGACGTCATCGACAATGTGATGGGCGAAGCGGTGGGCCAGCTTTACGTGCAGCGGCATTTCCCGCCGCAGGCAAAGGCGCAGATGTTGGAATTGGTTGAGAATCTCCGCCGCGCGTATTCACAGCGCATCGACCAATCACCTTGGATGACGGCGGAAACGAAGGTCGTCGCGCAAGAAAAGCTCGCAGCCTTCGTGCCGCGCATTGGCTATCCCGATCGCTGGCGAGACTTCACCGGCCTCGAAGCCACCGATGACGCTTACGGCAATGCCAAGCGCGCCAGCAAGTTCAACAGCGATTGGGCGACGGCGCGTTTGTGGCGCCCAGTCGATCGCGGCGAATGGAATATGACGCCGCAGACCGTGAACGCATCCTACAATTCAGTGCTCAACGTCATCACCTTCCCTGCTGCTATCCTTCAACCGCCGTTCTTCGATCCCAACGCTGACGCTGCCGTGAACTACGGCGCGATTGGCGGCGTTATCGGGCACGAGATGGGCCACGGGTTCGATGACCAAGGCGCGAAGTCGGATGCGCGCGGCGTGTTGCGCGATTGGTGGAGCCCGCAGGACGTCGCGGCCTTCCAAGAAGTCACAGGCGCGCTTGCGGCCCAGTACGATGGCTTCGAGGCCCTGCCTGGGCTCAACGTCAACGGCCGGCTCACACTGGGCGAGAACGTCGGCGACAATGGCGGCCTGCAGGTGGCGCTGCGCGCCTACGAGCTTTCATTGGGCGGCCGCGAGGCGCCGGTCCTTGATGGTCTCACGGGGCAACAACGGTTCTTCCTCGGATGGACGCAGGCTTGGCGCACAAAATATCGCGACGAAGCGATGCGCAATTTGGTGCTGACCAATCCGCACGCGCCGCCGCAATTTCGGGTCAACGGAGTCGTCCGCAATATGAGCGCTTGGTATGATGCGTTTGGTGTAACGGCGGAGGATGATCTCTATCTGCCGCCGAATCAGCGCGTCACGATCTGGTGAATATGGACCGCCGGCGTCTCGCCGGCCAACGTCAGCGCATGCCGGCGGGACGCCGGCGGTCCATACTATCCGTACTTCTTCGCCATCGCCTTCCAGCCTTTAGCGACGATCTCGCGCAGTACGGCCGCATCAACATCATCAAGTTTGTTGATGTAGAGGCAGCTGCGTCCCGTCTTGTGCTTACCGAGTTTCTTCATCAGCGGCTCTTTCTCGTAGCCGTCCATCACGTAAAGAACGAGATTGGCCTTGCGAGGCGAGAAGCCAAGGCGCGGCCACGTGCCGGTGGGCCCGTCATACTCGCCATAGCCGATGATCGACGGCCCCCACATGGCGGGCTTCTCGCCAGTGATCTCGCGCATCAGCTTATCGACCGCCTTCGCGTCCTTGCGGCGGGTGTCGTCTTCGACGGCTGCGATGAACGCAGCGACAGAGGCTTTGGTGCGCTGGGTTTTCGGTTCGGCCATCGCGTGTGATCCGTATTTTAGGAAAGAGCGGTCGTGCGAAGGAGACCGGCGACACTCAGATCTTCATCGATTTCCGGCCAGTGAATGCCGTGACCAGCGGCCGATGCTTCCCAATGCGCGCGCTGGGCCGGCGTGGCGCCGACGAGGCGCGGGAACCAAGCGAGCGGCGCAGAAATCTTGCGACCGTCGCGGAGGCGCACTTCGAGCGTGTCGTCGGTGACGCGCACGTCGGCGACCCGATCATCCAACTCAGCCGAAATGGACACGCCATGCCTCCAAGAATTCCGCCGTTTCAGCACTGACTTTAGCTTCGATCTCGCGAAGCTCCTTGGCAGAATAACCGACATTGCGCGCAAAAGCGACGGGCTGAAGCCAGTACTTCGCGGTGCTGCCACCCTTGTCGATATGGATATGCGGCGGCTCCGAGCCTTCGTTGGAGAAGAAGTAGAAGCGATAGCCGTTCCAACGGAGGATGGTTGGCATCTCCAGCCTCAGTGTTTCGCGGCGACGACAGCGCATTCCCAGCCGTCGAAGTTTGCATTTGCCCGCTCCGCAAGGTCCATGGCCCAATCGACCAAGGACTTAATCGACGCAGGATCGACGTGAAGTTGGCCCTCCATGATCACGGCCTCGTCGTCTTGCCGCGTCACAGCAAGCGACCGCTCGATGGCCGCCGCAGCGACCATGCCAAACGCTGCGCTACCTCCGTCCTTTGGCTGATAGAAGAATAGCAGCGTATGTCGGGGCTGACTCAGGTCATCGCCCATCTCGACAATACGATCGAGCAACGCCTGATCAATCTTCCGCAAGTCTCGGTATGCGGCACTGCGATGTTTGGCGCCAAACACTCACAGCCCCTTCAAAATCTCATCCGTCATCTTCTTAGCATCCCCAAACAGCATCATGGTGTTGTCCCGGAAGAAGAGTTCGTTTTCGACGCCGGCATATCCTGAACCCATGCCGCGCTTGATGAAGAGAACCGTCTTCGCCTTTTCGACATCGAGGATCGGCATGCCATAGATCGGGCTCTTCGGATCGGTCTTGGCGCTCGGGTTGGTCACATCGTTGGCGCCGATGACGTAGGCGACGTCGCACTGGCTGAACTCGTTGTTGATGTCTTCAAGCTCGAACACTTCGTCGTACGGCACGTTGGCTTCGGCGAGCAGCACGTTCATGTGACCCGGCATACGGCCCGCGACTGGATGGATGGCGTACTTCACTTCGACGCCTTCCTTCTTCAACATATCTGCGAGCTCACGCACGCTGTGCTGCGCTTGCGCGACGGCCATGCCGTAGCCTGGCACGATGATCACCTTGCTCGCGTTCTTCATGATAAAGGCGGCGTCGTCTGCGCTGCCCTGCTTTACAGGACGCGTCTCAACATGACCTGAAGCTGCGCCGCCATCGGCCGTGCCGAAACCGCCGAGGATGACGCTGATGAAGCTACGGTTCATGGCTTTGCACATGATGTAGCTGAGGATCGCGCCGGATGAGCCGACCAGCGCGCCGGTGATGATCAGTGCGACATTCTCAAGCGTGAAGCCGAGCGCTGCCGCGGCCCAGCCTGAGTAGGAGTTCAGCATCGAGACGACGACGGGCATATCCGCGCCGCCAATCGGAATGATGAGCAGAATGCCGATCAAAAATGAGAGACCGGCCAGCGCCCAGAAATGCCACTCAGTGCGTCCGCCGTCCTGCACCATGGTGACCACGAGCAAGGCGATCAAAGCCGCGATGCCGATGTTCACGATGTGACGGGCCGGCAGGATGATCGGCGCGCCAGACATGTTGCCGTTCAGCTTCGCAAACGCGATCACCGAACCAGTGAACGTCACCGCGCCGATGGCGGTGCCGAGTGAGAGCTCGACCAGCGACTGCATCTTGATGCCGCCGTCTGCGGTGGCGATGTGAAAGCTCTCCGGCGCATAAAACGCAGCAGCAGCGACCGCCACCGCCGCGAGGCCAACCAGCGAGTGAAACGCGGCCACGAGTTGCGGCATCGCCGTCATCTTGATCGAACGCGCTATGAAAGCGCCGACACCGCCGCCGATTGCGATCGCCGCAATGATGATGCCCCACGTCGTTGCATCAGGGCCGATCAGCCAGAGCGTCGTGACGATGGCGATGCCCATACCGAGCATGCCGAAATTGTTGCCTTGGCGGCTGGTCTCAGGGCTCGAGAGGCCGCGCAGCGCCAAGATGAAGAGCACCCCGGACACGAGATACAGCAATGCTGCGAGATCAGCGTTCATGTCAGCCCCTGGGAGGTCCGAACTGGCGATAGCGCGACCAGCCGGAAAAAATGGTCACTGCGGGCGCAGCGAAAAAGACGATGGCGGCGAGCCAGGTGGGCCAACCTGCGGCGGTGGCGCCGAGGAATGCGATGACATTGCCGATGATCGGCACGAACGCGACGAAGAAGCCGAGCACCGCTGACAACCAAACATTGTCGACGAAATTGGTGTGGATCCACTCAATCGCGAAATTGATCTGTAATACGCAAAGGCCAACCCAGACCAGCGCGATAACGCACCCGAGTCCGGCGCAGCCACGCGCTTGAATTTGGAAGCGGCGCATATCTTCACGCGCACGCGTCCGGTCGAATGTGTGCGGCGCGACGGCCGGCGCTTCGCTGAGATTGGCAAGCGCGCTCTGAGCGGCCTGGCGCAACTCGTCGTCATTGACCGCGCCCTCTTCGCCGGCTTCGAGCACGTCGGCTTCATAAGCCTCGACCGTCGATTGCATCGCCGCGATCGCACGTGGAACGGCGCCGCCAGTGCGCCAGCCATCAACAAAACGGCGCATGAAGGCTTCGGCCGACAGGCGGCCTTCGAGATATGCTTCGATCAGTGCGCGCCAGTCGGCCAGGCTCACGTCACTTCTTCTCTTTTTTCTTGTACATCGCCAGCATGCGCTGGGTGACAAGGAAGCCGCCGAAGATGTTCACGGCGGCAAGACCAGCCGCAAGACCGCCCGCGCCTTTTGCGACCCAGCCGCCCTCGGTGAGGCCGCTAGCGCCGGCAGCGATGAGCGCACCGACGATAATGACGGACGAGATGGCGTTGGTGACGGCCATGAGCGGCGTGTGCAACGCCGGCGTCACGGACCAGACTACGTAGTAGCCAACGAAAATCGCCAGCACGAAGATGGCGAGATAGAAGACAAACGGATCAACCGCTTCCATGGGCTCCCCGATGCGCAGTTGGGCGGATTCGGCGGGAGGACTAAGAGGCGGAATTCGCGTCAGGTCAACCGGTAGTCGTCGCGACTTTTACGAAGCGAAACGAGCGCGACACTCATTTGCGGCTGCGGTGCGTTGCGCGGCTGGTTGCTCTTCCCAATAGCCCTTGGACGCGCTGGCGGCGTAGCGGCCAGTCATGCCCTCAACGCCCGCTTCGCGGTTCAGCGCTTCAAGGATACGCCCGAGCACTGGCGCCCACTCCCCGCTTGCGCCGCGCGGATAGCTCAGCACATCGAGATTGGCGTGCGCAGCGACCGCACCGGCGCAGTAACTCAGATCCTGCGCTGAGCTTGTTGACTGAGCTTGGGCTGGCGCAACAGAAAACGCGGCCGCTGCAAGCGCCGCGAATATCGCGTTGCGAAAAAGACCGGCCATGCGCGTTCCTCCGTGCCTATTCGGTACTGTAGGTCGCGTCCGCGCGGATGACGAGGCCGACGCCATCCGTTTCGTGGGTTTCAGCAGTGCGCTCGCCGCGATGATTGCGGTAAATCAAGGTGTGTCCGCGTGCGCCAACGAGAAGCGCTTCCGCCGTGAAGGTAAGCTGTGGCGCGCGCTCAAGCGCCTTCTCGAAATAAAGACGCAGCAAATCTTTGCCGTGAATCACGCCGTCTGGCGAAAAACCGAGGGCCGCGATGTAGGGCGAAGAAAACTCGATGTCGTCCGCATAGAGCGTGCAAATCGCGTCAAGATCGCGCTTGTTCCACGCTTCGTAATAGCGCTTGGCGAATTCAACGTCGTTCATGCTGCTGTCTTCGGCGCAAAATGCGGATGCACCAAGGCGCCGCCTCTGCTGAGCATCGCGCCTTTGATGATTTCGTCATCCCAGGCGGGCGCAAAGGCTTTGCTGTCCCTGTCCGTCAGCAATGGCAGCAGTGCGAGGAGGTTCTTGGCGTAAAGCGATGAAGCATCCGATGGCAGGCGCGCCGGCAAATTGGTGAAGCCCATGATCTTGACGCCGCCGATTTCGACAAGCTCATCAGGCTTTGAGAGCGGGCAATTGCCGCCCTGAGCCACGGCGAGATCGATGATCACTGAGCCGGGGCGCATGGACTTCGCCTGCGCTTCGGTGACGAGGACGGGCGCTGCGCGCCCCGGGATCAGCGCGGTCGTGATGACGATGTCTTGCTTAGCGATATGCTCTGTAATCAGCGCGGCTTGTTTGGCCTGGTACTCGGCGCTCATCGCCTTCGCATAGCCAGCAGTGGTTTCGGCCTGCTTGAACTCTTCGTCTTCAACCGCGACGAACTTTCCGCCGAGCGAAGCGACTTGCTCTTTCGTGGCCGGGCGCACGTCTGTTGCGCTGACTATTGCGCCAAGGCGACGCGCGGTGGCGATGGCCTGAAGACCAGCAACGCCGACACCCATGATGAAGACTTTCGCCGCGGCGATCGTGCCTGCGGCGGTCATCATCATCGGAAATGCACGGCCATAGAGGCCGGAGACTTCGATCACGGCGCGATAGCCTGCGAGGTTCGCTTGCGATGAAAGCGCGTCCATCGATTGCGCGCGCGAGATGCGTGGAATGAACTCCATCGCCACGGCATCGATGTTGGCTTTAGCGAGCGCTTCGATCGTTGCGTTATCGCCGTACGGGTCAAGCAGGGACACAAACCCTGAGCCGGCTTTGATCTTGCCGATCTCAGCATCGGATGGACGGCGCACTTTGACGACAAGGCCGGCGGCGGCAATGCCGCCATCGGCGCTGATCTCTGCGCCTGCCGCTTTGAATTGTTCATCAGGAAAACTCGCGCGCGCACCGGCGCCCGTTTCGACCGTGACAGTGTGGCCGAGCGCTACGATCTTTTTGACCGTCTCCGGCGTTGCCGCGACCCGGGTCTCCCCAGGCGCGCTTTCCTTGAGGACGGCGATCTTCAACGATCAGCCCGCTGCGCCAGTCAGCGCCGGAATGACGAGGCCACCGAGCGCCATCAGCACCCAGAACGCCACTTGCACGGCCCAGTAAACGCCCGAGAGACGGAATGAGAAGCCGACCGCCACGCCGATCAGGACGAACGCCACAAAGCCGGCCCACCAGCCCGCGCCAATCGCAAAACCTAGCGTCAGCAAAGCAACCGATTGCGCAATGAGGCCGCAGCCCCAAACCGACGCCATCAGGAACCCGTGAAAGGTCGCCTTCTGGTCGCTGACGTCCATGTTTCCGTGCGCGCCGCTCTGCGCCATGCCGCAATCTCCTGTTCGTGCGCCGGGGTGTAAACCGCGCCGCGCGCCCGAACAAGCGGACCTCGCGCCGCGCCTAGCCCCAATCCACTTGGTGAGCCAGCACGGTTCGGGACGGCGTCGAAACGGTCAAGTTGGGGCGGCGGACCGAGAGAAATGTAACGGCCTCCCCTTCGAACCGGGCGGCCGTAAGGATGCCGGAAGCATAGGCACCGGTATCCACAGCGATGCGGCGGCTGTCCGCATAAGGCTGATCGACCGGCGTATGGCCGTGCACGACGCGGTGCGAGAACGCGCGCTTGGAGGCGGTGAAGGCCGAACGGCTCCAAAACAGCGCCTCGTCTGTCTGGTCGGCAAGCGAGCGGGTGTCGTCCACGCCCGCGTGCACGAAGGCGTAGTCGCCAAGCTCAACATAGCGTTCGAGACCGGCGAGGAAATCCAGGTGAGCTGGAGGCATGGCGGCGCGGAGATCGTCCGCCGCGCGCTGCCAGTCCTCGCGCGCGCCGTTAAACGCAGGCGGACGCACGCCGTAAGAAATCATTGTCTCGGCGCCGCCTTGCAGCGCCCAGCCGCGATTGGCCGTCGGGTTTTCTAGGAACGCCAACATGGTCTGTTCGTGGTTGCCACGGAGGTAGCGGCACTCGCAGTGACGGGGGCGGCCCGCCGCCAACATGCCGAGGACGCCGGAACTGTCGTGTCCTCGATCAACGTAGTCGCCAAGGAAGACAATTACGGGCGGCCCGGCCAGGCGGGTGTCGTCAATCGTGCGCGCTTCGAGCATCGCGATCATGTCGGCCAGGAGATCAGAGCGGCCGTGAATATCGCCCACGGCATAGCCCACCCGCCCCTCGAGAAATCTCGCGACGGGGGATGGGGACTTTCGGAAGAGCCGCAACACGCCCATGCCGCAATGACAACACCGAGGCAAATCCAGTCGCAACGCAGTTCCCGAATTACGCTTTTTTGGATCGCGGCATGGCTAACGCGACATCGATTTGGTTACTTTTCGCACACTCCATCTACCCGAAGACGCCCACCGGAAAATTGTCGCGGACGCACGGTTCTGGGCTGGCCCCTGCTTTGCTTCTTTTAGGCGATAGCGTAGGAACGCGATGAGGATCGCACTTCATGAAATCGCCAATCTGGCACACCCGTCGCGCATTTTTGCGTTCGATAGCGCTTACTGCGGGCGCGGGCGCGCTCGCCGCCTGCTCCACAATGGCGCCCGCCACTGAAGGCCAGGCCACACCTGCCGAGTATCGGCTGGGCGCCGGCGATCAGATTCGCATTACCGTGTTCAACGAACCGGATCTCACCGGCCCGTTCACTGTCGGCTCGCAAGGCATGATCGCCTACCCGCTGGTGGGCTCGATCCGCGCGGGCGGACTTACCGTTCCGGAATTCACCACCGCGCTGCAAGCGGCGCTCGGCACTTACGTGCGCAACCCAAGTGTTGCGGTGGAAATCACCAATTACCGCCCGTTTTTCATCCTCGGCGAAGTCCAACGCCCGGGCACCTATCCGTACTCGGCCGACCTCACGGTGCCGAACGCGGTGGCGACGGCGGGTGGATTCACCTATCGCGCGAATCGCGCGCGCGTTTTCATCCGTCGCGCGAATGAGAACGTCGAACGCTCATATGAGCTGACGGTCGCCACGCCGGTCCTGCCGGGCGACACCGTTCGCATCGGTGAACGCCTCTTCTAAAAATACGCGACGCGGCTAATCCGTCACCGCGCTCTTTTCGACACGTTGACGCGGCGCAAAACATGCATGGCCGCGCGTGAGGACGACATTGGCTTTGCAGCAATGCTAGGCTTAATGCCTTCCTCGGCCGTCACTCCAAGCACCAAGAAATGGGCTGCGCGTGAACCATATGAACGTGATCAGTAACGAGCCGGCAATGGACAGGCGCGGGGCTGCTCCGCGTGGCCTTGCCGACATGCTCGGCATCACAGCGGCCAAGAGCATGTTCCGCCGGCGGATGTGGCTGATCACGATCGGCGCAGCCGTTGCGGCTTTACTAACGTTCGCGATCATCATGCTACAGCCGCGGACCTACACCGCGACCGCCATGCTCATGGTGAATCAATCTGCAGCAACGACAGCTGCGCAAATCTCACCGCTTGACGCAGAAGTGGCGCTGCTGCGCTCGCCTGCGCTGATGGGTGAACTCGCGGCCGCGCTCGGCATGCAGACCGGCACTCAGGAAACACCTGGCCTGGCCGAAGACCTTGCGCGCGCCATCATCGTCACGCCCCATCCAACCGGCATCATTGAAATCAGCGCGCGCTCTTCGACGGCGCAACGCGCGCAGCTGATCGCCAACACCTATGCCGATGTTTACCTCGCCAGCCAGCTCAACATGAGCGCCAGCGGCGCCATGAGCGAGAATTCATGGCTTTCGCGCCGCCTGGCTGAACTGCGCGAGGACGTGCAGACGAAGGAAGACACGCTCAACACGTTCCGTCTCGAGTCCGGCATCGGCGCTCCCGATGACGTCGTGATCGAGCCGCAGACCGACAACGTCGCCGGCCAGCTGGCATCTGCACAGGGCGATCTGGCGGAACGCGAGGCGCGCTTGCGCCAGTTCCGCGACCTGCGCTCGTCAGGAGCCAGCATCGACGCGCTCGCAAGCGCTGCGAACTCGGTCACGATCAACTCGTTGCGCGAGCGCGAGGCGGACATCAACCGCCGTCAGCAAGATTTGGAAAACCGTTACCTGCCGACTCATCCAGCGGTGCAAGCAGTACAAATTGAGCGCCGCGATGTGGACGCGCAAATCGACCGCGAAATGCAGCGCGTTCAGGCGAACATGGAAGGCGAAGTGACGCGCGCGCGCTCGCAGGTGCAATCACTGCAGCAGATGCGCCGCAGCAGCGCCCCTCGGCCTGCGCGCGTCAACAACGCCGCCGCCCAACAGCGCCTGCGTGATCTTGAACAACAAGCTCAAGAGTCGCGCTCGCTCTACGAGTCTTTCCTTGAGCGCTATCAGAACTCGGCCGACCAATCGCAATTGAGCTCACCGACGACGCGCCTGCTGTCGGCGGCGACGCTTCCTGGCCAACCCTCCTCGCCGCAACTTCGGTTTGCGTTGCTGATGATGCTGGCGGCGGGTTTGCTCGTCGGCGTTGGCGCCGGCTTGATCGCTGAACTGTTCGACCAATCAGTAAAGAACGCCGACGACCTCGAGGCGAAGGTCGGCGTGCCATCGATCTCATCGATCCCCACGATCTCGAAACGCCTGATGCGCCAGATGCCGCCGGCCGAGCGTCATCCGTCTGGCTATCTCGTCGGGCGTCCGATGTCGGCGTTCACGGAATCGCTGCGCGTTCTGCGCACGGTGATCGTCTATTCGAAGCTCGATCTTTCTTCGAAAGTAGTGGCCGTCACGTCAGCGCTGCCGGACGAAGGCAAGACCACGATCTCGATGTGCCTCGCGCGCGTCGCGGCGATGTCGGGCCAGAAGGTTTGCGTCGTCGACTGCGATTTGCGGAAGCAATCGATCAACGACGTCATCGACATCGAGACCGATGTCGGCATCCTGCAAGTGCTGGCGGGCGAAGCGCCGTGGCGTTCTGCGATCGTTAAGGACCCGAACTCAGACGCGCACGTGCTGCCGATCGCCGCTTCAGGCTTCACCCCTCGCGACGTTTTCGGCTCGGACGCCATGGGCACGTTGATCGAAGAGCTGCGCGCCCACTACGATCTGGTGATCCTCGATTGCGCGCCGATCCTGGCGGTTGCCGAAACACGGATCGTTGTTGGCCGCGCTGACACCACCGTGCTCATCGCACGCGCTGGCCGCACGCCAATCGGCGCGATGCGCGCCGCCGTGGCGCAAACCGAAGCCGCAGGCGGCAACGTTCTGGGCATCGCGCTGAACTACGTTCTGCCGCGTTGGCAGTCGTATGCGGACTCGCTCTACTTCAACGAATCCAAGTCCTATTACAGCGTCTCGTAATTAGGAGCGGCGGCGGACGACGATGCCGCTGGTGCTTTGGCCCGGATTCGCCTGGGTGAAGCTCGGCTTCCAGAGCTCCTCCCGGCCATCTAGCAGCGCGCGCAGGCCGTCCCAGAAGATCAGCGCGTCGGTCGTGATCGCCCAGGACATCGCGTAGATCTTGTATTGGCTGGGATCACCGCTGCCGCCGATGATCGTGCTAATGCCGACTACGCCCGGACGCGCGCTGAGGTAATAACGCCGGGCTGATTTCATCGGTTCAAGCTGTTCACGCGCCAGCGCGCTCGGCCCGACGATCGCCATATCGCCGCGAATAACATTCAGCATCTGCGGCAAGCGTTCGAAGGCGTTGCGCCAACGGATGCGGCGAGAGCTTGCCTTGGCCGCCGCATCGTTTGCGATGGAGTTTCCGCCCTCCTCCATCTTCACCGTCGGTGAAATGCGCAACGAATAGCATTTGAACGAACGACCGCCGTAGCCGATCCGTTCGTCGGTCAAAAACACAGGCGACTGATCGCGCAGCTTCGACCAGCCAGCAACAAGCAGCAGCAGCGGCGCCCAAACCGGCGTCGTGATCAGCGCAATTGTGAGATCAACAGCGCGCTTGGCGGCTCCACCCAGCACCGAGTCATACGAAACGATCGGAGAGCTCGCGAGGTCGCGGCGAAGCCCAGCTTCGAAGGTCGTACTTTCTTGATCCGCGTTCTGCGGTCCCTGCGGCTCAGGTGAGCCGCTGGGAAGTTGGATGAGCATGGTTTTTCCTGACGTGTCGCTCGCGTGATTAAGTACCTCTCGCGCGAAACTGCAATGTCTTCCCGCCCTTGATTGGTTATTTTTGAATGACGGTATTCACAATACCAGAGACAGCGCTTCGCGCGGGAAAACGGTGAGCAGCACAGACCGGCTTGTGGATAACTTCGCCGCGCTGACTAACAATTGCTCTCGAATTCGCCTGAGTTCTGGCTATAGGCTGTGGATGGCTGTTGGAACGAGCGTTGCTGTACAGGCGTTGGCGAGGGCTCGGAGGAGTAATTGGTGACATCGCCTTTGACTGGTGAGCGGCCTAGGTATGAAGAGCCGGGCACGCGCGGTGCTGCGACTCTGCGTCGGGCCCCGTCGAAGTCGCTTGCACTCGCGCGTATGCGACGCGGTGTGCGCCGTCAGTGGTTGCTGTTTTTCGTCATCGCCGCGGCCGTCACCGGCGCAGGTGTGGGCTATGATCTAAGCGGCGGACTGCAGCCGCTTAGATCACTGATCTTTTGGGCGCCAATTGGCGTCGCCGCGGGCTTGCTCATAGCGTTCGTGCGCGAACTCAGCCGCAACACCGTGACGTCTCTGTCCAGCTTCGGAAAAAATCGCGGCTACGCCATTTTAGGCGCCGCGCCGGAGCTGACGCCGCGCGTATTGCGGCAATTGCCGCCGGACCAACGCTCGCCTCTCGGCTGCCTAGCGTTTCTCCCGTCCTCGCCCTTCGCGACCGCATTCCGCAATTTACAGAGCGCGATCAGCAGCGACGGCGTGGTCGCCTTCACCGCGGCAGTCGCCAATGAGGGCGCAACCACTACGGCGCTGTGCACCGCGATCTCAGCCTCTCAGCAAGGGCGCACGGTCGTTGTCATTGATTGCGATCTACGCCGCCGCTCGCTCACCCGCTCGCTCGGCTATGATCCAGACGAAGGGCTAGTAGATGCCTGCGAGGAGCCCAGCCAATGGCAGAATTTCGTCGGCGAGGAAGCTGAGACGGGTCTGCATTTCATACCCGCCTCCCGCGCGCGCGGCCCCTGGCGCAACACCGCCGCGGCGCCTGGCTTCAACGAGCTTATCCTTCGTCTTCGGCAAAGCTACGATCTGATCGTGTTGGATTGCCCGCCTATCCTCGTCGGCCCGGAGGGCGCAGCGATCGCGGCGTTGGCGGACAAATGCGTTCTCGTAACGGCATGGGATCGCACGCCGATCACCGCAGTACGCCGCGCCATGACCACACTGCAGCGTCGGCCCCGCGCGCAGACAGCCGTCTACGTCAATCGCGTTCCGCCGGAATATCGCTTCGGTCGTTTGCGGGGGGAATAACGCCGCCGCGCGCCGCAAGCATGCTCTCCGGCGCCAACGCGCCACCGATTGCAATGGCGAGCTGAGGAAACACCGGCGCCAGATTGCCTCTGAACTCACGTGCATGCGCCCAGTCAGGCGTCGCCGGACGCGGGATAACGCGTGGACGTGTCGATTCCATTTTACGCCGGATCAGCTCCTGGATGAACGGCGCCGACGCGCCGCCGCCAACCGCTATCGCCTGCACTTCGGATCGGCCGCGCGCACGCGCATCGTCGCGCACGATGGCAAGCGCGTGGTCGTAGGCCTGGCGCAAACTCTTCTGGAACTCGCGGAAGTCCTCGTCCTTCTCAACATCCTTGAGCGAGAGCGTCATGCTGCGGCCCTGGTTGCGAAGCGTGGCCCGGCCGTCAGCCATGATGGCTTCTTTGATGTCAGCCATCTGGTTCATCAGCACCGACCAAAGCTCAGCCTTCTCTCCCGGCCGCTTTGCCCACTTGGCGCTTTCGAGCACGCGATTGGCGATGACGCGATCTATGAAATCCCCCGCCTGCTTCAGCGTGACCCGCGCTTCCGGCAGCTCGATCGTGCGCGGACCAAGGCGCGCGAGCGCGGCTATGTCAGTTGTGCCGGCGCCCATATCAACGACGATCATGTGCGAACCGGAGCCCTCGAGCCCGACCGACGTATAAGCGGCGGCGGCCGTCGCTTCGTAGATGAGGCCCATATCTAACGGCTGCGCCTGCTCCGCCGCCTTAGGAAGCGCATCACTGATGCTACGAAGTGAAATGCCATCCGGCGAAAGCAGACGCTTGCCAGCTACAGCGCGAAACGCTTCAGCCTCGCCGAACAACCGCACGATGACGTTGTGCATCCCGGCGCTATCGCCGCTGCGCCAAGCCGGCGCCGCATAGCGGCGGCTGAACGATCCGCCCCGTGCGAGTATCGGATCGGCTTGAATGGCGCGGTCGATCGCGGCCAGCAGGTAAGCCAGATAAAGCACGATCAGGTCGCGCATCTGAAAGATGCGATGCGGATCGATGGTCGCCGGCGCGTTGGTATTTAAAGCGCGCTCAAGATCACTGACGCTCAGCAGCGTTTTGAACGAGCGTAACGCGGCGCGCTTGGCGCCCGCCTGCGCCTCGGCTTCGCTCAGCGCGGCGCGACCGAACAAAACGCGGTCTTGATCTACGAACACTGCGCTTTCGAGCAAAAACGCGTTCTGCCCCTCAGCGCCAAGCATCAATGGCCGGACAGTGGCGGGATCGAAACGCGACCAGGCGCCCGTCGGCGCCACTGCCGCTTTCGAAAATGCCGTACCAAAATCGATACAGAGCGTCCAATCGCTCATCACCGCTTCTTCCGCTCAATGGGCGCAACCCGCGGCTTGGCAAGGATTTCGCCGCCCCGGACCACGCCCCGGGCTTGGATACGTACGCTCTTCGGCGTTTTCGCGACGGGGGCGTTCAACTCGTGGTCGTCGGCGTTGAATTCGACGCGCTCATCGAGTTCTCCGACGCGCGTGAGGCCACGTTTGCGGGCTGCGCGTGAAAGCGCCTGGCCCAAACGCGCCATCGCGTCCTTCCGGGCCCGCTTGCGTTCTGCGGTTTCCGCCTCGTCAAAGTCGGCCAGCGCCTGCGCGAGCGCAGCGTCTGCTTCGGCCCAGGCGGCCTCGGCGAGCGCGTCAGCCAGAGAAACGCCCTGCGCCGCACGTTTCCGCGCGGCGCCTTTTTTGGCGGTCCCTGCTTTGGGACGCTTTGGCTTTTTGTCTTCCGCGGGCATACCCAAGCTCACTAGCCCAAGACGCCCACGGCGCCGCTCAGAGGCGCAGCGTCAGGCCAAGCGTCGCCTGATTGACCTCGTAGTCGCGGTAAGCCGGCGAATCAACTTGGTCGTGCTGATAACGGAAGCGCACAGCGGCGTGCGGGTTGAGCATGTAGTCAGCGCCCACTTCCCACTCGTTGTACTCGTCTTCGCGCGCGATGGTCTCGTAATCGCGGCTACCGAAGCGCGCCGAACCCGTGAGGATCACGTTGCGAAGCAATTCGTGATCGACCCGAACGCCGAACTCTTCGGTGATGTAGGGCTCGCCCGAGAAGGCGCCGATTTGATCATCGGCATCGCGGCGCGCGTCAACGGTGATCGTGGTCAGCTGCGTCACGTACCATTCGACATTGCCCGCAATGGCCACGCCATCGAAGCTGCCGGTCATCCCAGCATAATCACGCTCGAACTGGCCGACCGAAACTTCGCCGCGCATCAGATCGGAATTGAGCGTAACGCCGACCATGTAGGCTTGGCCGTCCGAGTTGAACTGGGGCGAGTTGTTATAGTCGCGCTCGTCGACCGTGGCCGCGAGCAAGAGTCCAATACGCGGGCTCACCTCAGCTTCGATGCGGCCGCGCAGAGCGCGCTCTTCGTTATCACGGAACGATTGTGCGCCGTCATATTCGTATTCGCTGTTGTTCGCATCGAGGCTCGCGGTGAAGCGGGCGAAGCGATGCGTGATGCCGAAGCCGGTATCCATGCGATCGTACTCCACCGGGTCGCCGATGAAGGGCGAGTCCGGATCGGTACGCGGCGTCACTTGGTGAGACGAACGGACCGAACCGCGAAGCGCTGTGTTCTCACCGATGTCAAAGCGGCCAGCGGCGCGGACAAAGTGATCGTCAGCATCTTCGTTTGAGAAGTCCTCGTGGCTACGGAACACTGCACCCGCATCGATCGCGAATGAATGACGCGACCAATCCGAGCTCAGCGACGCATTCGGCGCCACGCTGTAGATGATGTCGTCAACATCGCTCGGGGCGCCGTCCGGCGCGGCGAACAGGTTGTCGGTGCTGGTGACAGCGAGGTCGAGCGCGGCGTTCAGATTGAACGCGCCAAGACGGCGGCCAGGAGCATCATACTCTGGACGATCGCGATCACGAACCGAGACGCTCTCTTGGCGCGTCACTTGTTCTTGTTGAGTTTGAGCTGCCGCATGGACCGGCGTGAGCACGATCAGTGACGCCGCAAACAGCGAAGCAAATGGATTGATACGCAAGACTTCCCCCAAGCCGCCAGGCTCACCCGGAGATCCGAATGATGAGAGTGAACGGGACAGAATTCCGCCAGAACGGCCCACATCGCAACAAATTGCGCTCGCAGCGAGAATTCCAGCTGAGGTGTGATTAACGCGCTGGTTACGGAGGGTCATTCGCAGGCTCCACTCACGCCGCGGGAAGCATGGCATGTGAGTGGAGAATGCCCGAACGCGGTTAATCGAAAGCGACCGAAAACGCTCTATCGCACTGGTAAAGTTCGAAAATTTCAGAACTCGGCGCGTCAGGCCGCAGATCCCGCGCCTTCTGGCTTCTTATTGTACGCCCGATAGACCATGTCCGATGGCGGCCCAACCAAGAACTTCTCGGCGCCATCGCTGAGAGCGCGCGCATAAATTTCCATCGCGCCGTCGAACGCTTCGATGGTCCGATCGATGTCCGAGTCTTTGTGTGCATAAGAAACGACAATGGATGGCGCGATAACACCGCGCTTAATCAGCTCTTGCAGCAGAACGCAGCGATGGGCTTGGCTCGGCTTCTTGTCCGGACCAGTGGCGCCAAAAACCGCGTTCGACGGCATACCCATAACACTGATGTGCTCGTGGACGCCGCGCGCCCGCGCCGCTTGCTCGATGCCGGTCATGAGGCGCTTTCCGGCGCGAACCATGTGCTCGATGACCGGCTCGTTCTTGTAAACGTCCATCGTCGCCATCATCGCGGCGAGACCGTGGGTTTCGCCACCGTGCGTCGTCGACATCAAGAAGACGCGCGGCTTGTCCCATTGCACGAGATCGCCGAGTCGCATGAATTCGCGCTTGCCGGCGAGCGCCGAAACCGAGAAGCCGTTGGCGATAGCCTTGCCCCAGGTCGAGAGGTCCGGGTCGATGTCGTACATGTGCTGCGCGCCATAATTGTGCAGCCGGAAGCCGGAAATCATTTCGTCCAGGATGAACAGCGCGCCATCCTCGTGAGCGAGCCGCTTCAGCTCGTGAAGGAAATTGTCCTTCGGATCGTTGCCGCGCGTCGGCTCGAGGATGAAGCCAGCGATCTGCTTGGGGTACTTCGCCAACAGCGCTTTGACGCTTTCGATGTCGTTGTACTTGAACTTGACGGTGAGGTCGGTGACGGCCTGCGGGACGCCGCCATTGATCGGAGTTGTGCCGATGAACCAATCATCTACCGCGAAGAATGGGTGGTCTCCGCAGATGGCGATAATGTCCCGGCCCGTGTAGGCGCGGGCGATTTTCACCGCGCCCGAGGTCGCGTCCGAGCCGTCCTTCGAGAACTTCACCATCTCGGCGTTCGGGATCATCGAGAGAAATTTCTCGGCCGCCGCAACTTCGATCGCAGCCGGACGCGTAAAGTTCACGCCGTTCTCAAGCTCAGCGCGCACCGCCGCGAGCACTGGCTCGTAAGCGTGGCCAAGCGTGACGGCGCGATTGCCCATGCCGTATTCAATGTATTCGTTGCCGTCGGCGTCCCAACCACGGCAGCCTTTGCCCCGCACAATGTGTCCGGGCGCGAGCAACGGATATTGATCGTCGCCCTTGGCGTAGGTGTGTGCGCCACCTGGGATCAAGCGCTGACCCTTCTCGCGCAACGCGTTGGATTTTTCAAAGCCGCGGTGAGCCATCATCGTCGTCCTATTTCAGTGTAATTTTGCGCGCGAAGAACGCCTCGGCGTAGCGCTCACGACACTCAATGCCGCGCAGGCGCGCCAGCCCGCGGAAAGTCTCATCGTCGAACCAGGCTTTGGAGCGTTGCGTGCCGAAGTGCTTGTGCAGCAGCTCGATCTTACGCGCGAGCACCTCTTCCGAGAGCGGCACGTAGATGTTGGGCTGACCAAGATCACCATCCCACTTCGGAATTTCGTATTCGAGGATCAGATGATCGCGGAACGTGTTCCAGGCCAGCTCGCAGACCATGCGGTGATCCTGGTGCGCGTCGTTCCTCTGGTGACAAAGCACGACGTCCGGCTTCTCCAGGCGCTTTAACCCCTCGACCCAGTCCTTCACTGCCGTGCGTTCAGCTGGAAAGTACCCGTCGCGAAAGTCACCGAGATGGATCTCGGCGTGCTTTGCGCCGGCGAGAAACTCCATGGCGCTCGCGCGCGCTTCGTCAGCGCGTTCGCCAGGCGCACTGAGCGCGCACCAATCGATAGAAACCTCAGCGCCAGAGGCAATCCACGACAGGATCGCCCCGCCCGCGCCAATCTCGATGTCATCGGAATGGGCGCCCAGCGCCAGAACGCGCAGCGTCTTGCCCGGCCGTGCGAGGTCGAGCGACAGCATCTTAGGTCAGCTTCTTATCGTTGCCGTTGCTGGTGACGCGCCAAGGCATGTCGCCCTTTTCCATCATGTCTTCGAGCACCTGACGATCGCGCAGCGTATCCATCGAGCGCCAGAAACCGGTGTGCTTATAGGCCATCAGCTTGTTCTCTTTGATCAACCGTTCAAACGGCTCGACCACGAGTTCTTCGCCGTCATTCATATAGTCGAAGATTTCCGGCTTCAGCAGGAAGAAACCGCCATTGATCCAGATCTCGGAGCGATCCGAAGTCATGAAGTGATTGACGCGGCCATCCTCGGCGATGTCGGCGATGTGGTACGTCACCGGCGGATGCACGGCCAGGAAGCACGCGATCTTGTCGCTGTTCTTGAACTGCTCGATCATGTCATCGAGATTCACGTTGGAAAGACCGTCGCTGTAATTGGCGAGGAACATCTCTTCGTTCTTAACGTGGTCGCGAACCGCCCAGAGGCGGCTGCCGATATTACGCCACACGCCGGTATCGATCATCGCCACGCGCCAATCTTCTTCGCGGGCGCCGAGCATCTCGATCTTCGAGCCTTCGACAATGCAATCGCCGTAGGTCTGCGTTTTATAGTTAAGGAAAAAATCCTTTACCGTGTTGGCCTTGTAGCCAAGGCACAGCACGAAATCCTTGTGCCCGTATTGGCTATAATAGTTCATCACATGCCAAAGGATCGGCTGATGACCGATCGGGATCATCGGTTTTGGCACACTTTCGGAATACTCGCGGATGCGCGTACCGAGACCGCCGCAAAATAGAACGACTTTCATGACCCCAACTCACCGGGCTTCGCGCGTTTTTTGCGCCGGCCATTAAGGCTGCAACCCTCGTGCCGCCCGCACGCTGTTACGCGCAGCAAATTCCGCCTCCGTCAACGGCTTCGTCAGCGAAGCGGAAAGCATAAAGCTGCAAGCGTTTTGCTTGACAAAATGGCCGCTCTGACGGCACCTGGAAAATCCCGACAAAATTTGGAAGTCACTATCGGCGCGCGAGCAGCCGTGGGCGCAAAATGGTGCGGCCCGGAACCTGCTTTACGCGTTGGAGAACGGCGATCCGTCGCGTTTTAGGAAACCTGCCCAATGCCCGTTATTCGTGAGTCACTCGTCCAAAAGCTTTACCAGCCGGGCATCGGCCAGGAGCTGTGGGACTTCGCCAACGGCATTTACCCAATCTGCCGTTCGATCTCTGGCAACGGCGTCCGCGAGACGCTCGGCCACATCCAAGAAAAGATCGATCTGCAGATCCACGAAGTGCCGTCAGGCACCCAGGCGTTCGATTGGACCATCGCGCCCGAGTGGAATATCCGCGACGCCTGGATCAAGGACCCAGCTGGCAACAAGATCATCGATTTCAAGAAGCACAATCTGCACGTGCTGAACTATTCAGGCCCGATCAACGGCAAATTCCAGCTGGCGGACCTGAAGAAGCACATCTTCACCATGCCGGATCAGCCGGACCTGATCCCCTACCGGACCAGCTATTACACCATCAACTGGGGCTTCTGCATGAGCCACGACCAGCTGATGAGCTTGCCGGACGGCGAGTACGAGGCGTTCATCGATTCAGACCACAACCCGAACGGCTCGCTGACCTACGGCGAATATTTCCTGCAGGGCGAGAGCGACGAGATTTTCCTGTTCTCGGCCCATTGCTGCCACCCCTCGCTCGCCAACGACAATTGCTCGGGCATGAGCGTCAACACCCACCTGGCGCGGGCGCTGAGCTCGCTGCAGGGCAAGACGCGCTACTCGTACCAGTTCATCTTCGCGCCGGGCACGATCGGCTCGATCACCTGGCTGTCGCGCAACGAAGAGAAGATCAAGCGCATCAAGAACGGCCTGATCCTGTCATGCGTCGGCGATCCGGGCGGCCCCACCTATAAGCGCAGCCAAGCCGGCGACGCGATCGTCGACCGCGCGGTTGAGAAAATCCTGCGTGACGAGGAAGCCAACCCGAACATCATCGACTTCTGGCCCTACGGCTACGACGAGCGCCAATACAACTCGCCGGCGTTCCGCCTGAATGTTGGCCTGCTGCTGCGTTCGCGCTTTGGCCTGTTCCCCGAGTATCACACCTCGGGCGACAACATGGATTTCATCAAGCCGGACGCACTCGAGAAGTCGTACAAGAACACGTTGCAGATCATCGACGTCCTCGAGAACGAGTACAAAACGGTGAACCTGGCGCCGCACGGCGAGCCGAACCTCGGCAAGCGCGGCCTCTACGGCGCCATCGGCGGCGACAAGAAAGCCTACGACGCCAACTTGCCGGTGTTCTGGATGCTGAATCAATCAGACGGCGAGCATACGCTGCTCGACATCGCCCAGCGCGCCAAGCTCCCCTACGAGCGCATCCACGATGCGGCGAAGGTGCTGAGCGAGAACAACCTGCTGGAAGTTCTCGAAGCCAAGTAACAGCTAGCGGGTGGGGAAATTGAGGGCCGCGGCGCGTGATAGCGCTGCGGCTCTTTTTTTGTCCAACGCTCCGCGATTAATCACGCGCCCGTGAGTAACACACCCGCGCTTCTCACAACATCGCGAGAAGCTACGCAGAACACGCGTTGTTGAATGCGCGTGTATTGTGGACCAACGCAAACCTGCGCGCTCCTTCTCGTTGTTAGGAGGGAGACAATCATGTCCCACAAATTGAAACTCGGTGTAGCTCTTGTCGTTGCTGCGTTGGCGCTGCCAACCATCGCCGCGGCGCAAGATCCTTCGACACGCACGGACCTCACCATCATCGGTGCGGTCAGCACGGAAAGCGTCGAGCAAATCGCTGACGCGCACGCTGTGCCGACGCCCGACGCGCCTGTCGTCTATGAAGACGCCGCGCCGTCAAGCACAGCCGCAAGCGATGAAGCTGAGACGTCAATCGCCGCGGCGGCGGACCTCAGCAATGCTGTCGAGGCGCAATAGGCTCGCCAACTGACCGGCGGCGGCGATCGAACGTGGATCGCCGTCGCCAATTGTCAGCGCGATGTGCGCACTATCGAATTCGCGCAGAGATAAATCGAAACTCCGCCAAGCGCCGTCCACGTAGGCGAGCGTCCAACTATGCGGAATGAAGGCGTTGCTCACGCCGTGATAGCTCTCGCGCGAATAGGAAACGCCGCTCGCCACGCGTGTTGGTATGCCGGCGGCGCGTCCGAGCGCAGCAAGAAGCACCGCCGCCTCGGTGCAATCACCGGAACGGCGCTCCAGCGTATCCAATGCCGAATAGTGTCCGTTGAAGTCGGCCTCTTCCAGATACGGAATGACGCGCTCCAGCAGCAACTCCATCTTGCGCGCATCCGAGACACTGTAAGTTCGAATTGCGGCCGCCATCGCCTGTAGCCGCGGATGATCGCTTTGCAGCCAAGCCGTTGCCCGCGATGCGTCCGCAAGCGTTGCTGCATCCGTACCGAGCCCCGGCCCGCAATCGTCACATATGTCGAGCGTCGCAAAACCCGGCTCGACTCGCACTCGCTGCTCGCCCGTTTGCGGCAGCGGGAATGTCACGCCGTCGCGGAACTCATAGCGGAAGCGCATGTGACCCTGCCGCGCTTCAGACGAAATACGAAACGGCGAACGCTGCGCCATGTTTGGAATGACCTGGTAAGGCGGATGCGCCCGTTCAGCGCTGGCGCGATCGGTAAGGCGCGTCCGAAATGTCTCACCGAACAACGGCTGCGCAACTTCAACAACACGGCCACGCTCCAGCACCAAGCGCGCCACGCCGCGCAATTGCTCGCCCTCATAGCGCCAACGGATCGCCGCAAGCCGCCCCTGCGCATCCGGCGCGCCCCGCGCTTCGATCACGATGCGCTCGACCGCCATCGTGTCGCTGTCGAAATTCAGAAATTCAAGGCGCGGCGTGAGTTCAGGCGCCCAAGCCTGAACCAGCGCATCGCCATCATCAAAACGCACGCCTGCGGGCAAATTGATCGTTTCGCGGGTAATTCCGCTTGGCGTTTCGCGCTGGACCTCAACGCGCTCGCCTTCGATCTGCGCACGGGTTCGCGTGCGAAATCGACCCATGGACAAGGTAGAATCAATCTCCAGCGCGCGACCGTCGGAATCTTCGCGCACCACCGTTCGCGTGCGTGCGCGATGCGGAAGCCCGCCGCTTTCACGCAGATAAATCTGCTGGCTCTCGATCAGCTCGCGCCCGTCGGCGCCGGGCACAACTTCCAGCGAGACATGCCCGAGCGTCGCGCCACTATCGGCAACAATCGAATACCAGCTGGTTGTGTTGGCGGTTTGCGCCAACGCACTCGCGCCCGCCAGAACGACCATCATCACAGATGACGCAAGAAACCGCCGCATACCGAAACGCTAACCGAGGTCAGCCAGCGCCCGCGCTCACGTCTCCGAGAGGCGCGCACCGATCACCGCAACGTGAGCCGGCGCGCGCCGCCGACGGCTTTCAAGAACGCTTCGTCATGGCTGACGATCAGTAGCAGGCACACGGCCGCACTTCTCTCAGAGCTAAAACGAACGGGTTGCTCAGCAAATTTCCGTCGCCCCATACACTCAAAGTACGCAAATGCACCGGAGCGCCGGCCCATCTGCCGGTGCTCAGCGCGTCGCCACGCTTGCGTTGGCGTCCGCGATCTGACGCTCCAACGCCAGGATGTCGCGTTCCAGGAATGGGAGGTCACGCGCGGCAGCGTAGAGGTTGCCCAAGGCGCCGGTTTCATCGCCTGCCGCCATCTGGGCGCGCGCCAACGTGTATTTGAAATCCGCCGCGAAGGGATAGTCCTCGACCAGCGAACGCGCTTCGGCGACAGCGCTCGCGGCGGAGCGCGGGTCTTGATCGTGGCGCAAGACCAAATCGGCCGTGACGCGAATGCGCAACGCGCGCGCTAGAGCAAACGCAGGCCGCTGCGCCACCAATGTGTCCAAGCGTCGTTGCGCCACCTGCAGATCCTGTTCGCCTGCGCCCCGAGTCAATGCGAGGATCGCTTCGTACTCTTCCCGAGCCGCGCGCGGCTGACGCTCCCGGCCGTTACGCCCCAGCTTCAAGCTGAGCGTTTCGACATTGGCGTGCATGTTGCTGGCAAAGTGCGCGAGCGAACGGCCGTAGTCGGATGCATCAAACGGATAGTCTTCGGCCCACAGGATCAAACCGCTGTGCCGATCGACTAGCCGCAGCGAGAGACGGGCGTCCGTCTGAGGCCCGGTGACCGCGAAATCGACGATCAGGTCGCTTGCACGTTCACCCGACGAAGCGGCCGCCAATACATCGACGCCCTCCACGCGCGCGAGATAGTTCGCCAGATCGCGAGAGACATTGCTCAAGGTTTCGGGATCGACATCGGTTGTCGCCGGCGTCTGGACGATCGCTACTTGAAGCGCGCTCGGTGGTTGACCCCAAAGTCCGCCAGCGATCAGAGCTGCGGCGCCGATCACCACGACAAACCCGCCCGCCGCCGCCAACGCGCGCCAGTCGCGGAGGCGTCCGAGAACGGCGCCGCGAACCGGCGCGTCATAGACACCGGCCGGGACGGTCAAGCGGTATCCGACCGAACGCACGGCGGCGATCGCCTCCTCGGGCAGGCCCAGCGCGACCAACGCGTCGCGCAACAATTTGGCCCGCTGCTTCATGGTTTCGCGGGTGACCTGCGCGGCCCAGACCACGCGTTCGATGTCCTCGAAGCTCACAGCCGCCGGCGCACGCTCGGTGAGCAACTGAAGCAGCCGAAACGATAGGTCGGGCAATTTCGCCTCGCGCCCGACAGAGCGGACGCGCTGCGTGCGAACGCATAAGTCTAGTCTTCCGGCGGCGGCGCTGTCGTTCGAACTCATTGATAGATCGCGATCTTTTCCGAACTTCACCAAGCTTTTCTTGCCGGTGCGGGGCTTATGAGCGCACCTCGCGGCCTCAACAAGGCGCCTTCGCCATTGCTCTTGAGGAAGAAGACGGATGCGTGAACTCCCGTGCCGGAAGGTCGTTTCTTTGGCGTGCGGCGCCGCATGCGCATTGGTTCTTGCCTCAAGCGCTGCGGCTGAAGCGGGGCGCGATAGCGACGCTGGGCGAATTTCGGAAGCCATCCTGGAAGCACTCGTTGAGGCCAACGGCGTGCCAGGCATGTCGGCAGCGCTCGTGCGCGACGGCGACATCGTTTGGCTTGGCTCGGCGGGGCTGCGCGATGTGGAACGCGCCTTGCCCGTCGATGCAGACACGACGTTCCGTTTCGCCAGCGTCTCAAAACTGATCACGGCCACTGCTGCGGCGCGCCTCGCCGAGAACGGCGACCTCGATCTCGATGCGCCGGTGCGCTCCATCGTGCGCTACCTCCCGGATGCTTGGCCAGCGATGAGCGCGCGACAATTGGCGGCGCACACCTCGGGCATCCCGCACTATCAGGACGTGGATTCTGAGCGTGGCGATGTGCGCTTCAACACGACGGCGGACGCCGTCGGCGTCTTCTCAGGACGAACCCTGATCGCCGAACCAGGCGCCTCCTACAATTACAGCTCGTACGGCTTCACCTTGCTCAGCGCAGCCGTTGAAGAAAGCGCAGGCGAACCGTTCCTCGACTATGTGGGGCGCGTTCTTTTGCATGACCTCGACATTGGGCCTGAGCTTGGCGGCGATTCTCACGCGACAATCGCATACGACTTCACCGATGCTGGCGGCGTGACGCCGGTTCCGCCGCATGACTACAGCTATTCCTGGGGCGGCGCCGGGTTTCGTGGCTCGTCGCGGGATTTGGCGCTGTTCGGCGCCCGCGTGCTCTCGGGCGCCATCGTTTCAACGGCGACGCGCGACATGATGTGGACGCCGGCGATGCTGAATGACGGTTCAGCCGTGATGGAGGACCGAGATGTCGCGGTGGGCTTCGGATGGCGTGTTGGCCGCGATCAGGATGGCGCGCGCATTGTGCATCATGCGGGTGTGACTGACGGCGCACGCAGCGCGCTCGTCCTCTATCCCGAAAGCGGCGACAGCGTCAGCGTGCTGTCAAACGCGCGCTGGACTGCCTCGATCGAACAGACAGCAATGATGTTTGCGGCGCCGTTTCGCGTCGCGGGCATTTCAAATTCAGGCAGGCCCTGTCCGCTAACCGCGACGCGATTTGAGGGCCGGTTTGGCAATGAAGCAATTCGCGGCGCGGCGCGCTTCGAGTTGGACGAAGGCGTTTGCCGCGGCCGCATCTCCGCGACCAACGCATTGGGCGTCTGGCTCAATTCATTCCCGCAGCGAGACGCGACCGAGCTGCAGATTATCGCCGTTTCATCGGACGGCGCTCTCGCCCGCGCCGCCTTGGTCACACCCGTCGGCGTCTACGACCTCCGCTTAACAGACGGCGGCGCCCACGAGACGCGAGTCGGCGCCAATCGTGAGTTCAGCATCGTTTTCCACTAAGCCTCTTTTTGGGGCGGGTGAACCGCGACCGGGAAGCTCGCGGCGCACGGCGTGCTCGAAGGCTATGCCAGCGACTGCTTCGGACCGGAAGCGGCCACTTCAAACCGAAGGCCGAGTCGTCCCGGGCATCAGTGATGGAAGTGTCGAGGCCGTGGATAAGCAACACACCTATCCACGCTCTTTCCTGAGAAACGCCTACAAAATCAGGCCTCCGTCCAAAATCAATCCGACCGCCTTGCGGCAGAGCGCAGAATGCTCAGCCGTGACCCAATCAGCCCGCCCCCTCATCACTCAAGCGCGCGTCGAAGCGTTCAGCGCTTCGGCGCTGCGTTTGGTTGGGTGGTTGCTCGGCGCAATTTTGCGTTTCGCCTGGAGCGGCCGTGGAATGCGTTTGAGGGAAGCGCTAAATTTTGCCGAACGCCTAGTCGAGCGCATCATTTTCATCAAGGCTATCGCCGCCTACGGCCCAGCGCCGCAACGGCCACGCACGCGCCGCCCGCGCTTCGCCACGCCGGGCTTTCGCCGCGTCCAAGCAATCAAAAACTTTTCTACAAAAGCGCCCG
>JANPCV010000121.1:0-1941 GCA_031431115.1 Caulobacteraceae bacterium | reverse complement strand
GGTTCAAGACGCTTGCTCGGAGCGTAGAGGTTCAACCCCGCCGAGGCGGTTAGTCCGAGTGCTGGGAGACATTGCAAGAGGCGAATTCCGACCGTCATGTTTCGGCGATCTTCCGCCGTGCCGTCGCATCACAGCTGAATGACTGGTTCAGAGCGACGCTGCCGATCGCTACGCGGAATTATCGGATTGTCAGCCGGGCCCGTTCTCGCCGGTCCTGCTTGTTATGATAATGGACGCAAGCCGCTCCTGAGCGCAAGGTGACAAGCCAGAGGAGGAGACGTGCATGGCCAAGATAGTCTGCGTTCTCTACGATGATCCCGCTGGCGGTTATCCGACGAGCTACGCGCGCGATGACCTACCAAAACTCGCTAAATACCCTGATGGTCAGACACTGCCGACGCCAAAGGCGATGGATTTCAAGCCGGGCGCGCTGCTGGGCTCTGTGTCCGGCGAATTGGGCTTGCGCAAATTCCTAGAAGCCGGTGGCCATCAACTCGTTGTCACCAGTGACAAGGACGGCGCTGATTCTAAGCTCGATAGAGAATTATCCGACGCCGAAATCGTGATCTCGCAGCCATTCTGGCCAGCCTATCTAACCAAGGAGCGGATCGCCAAGGCGAGGAATCTGAAATTAGCGATCACCGCCGGTATCGGATCCGACCACGTCGATCTGCAAGCTGCGATGGATCGCGGGCTGACGGTAGCGGAAGTGACGTTCTGCAATTCCATCAGCGTCGCCGAGCACGTCGTGATGATGATCCTCGGCCTGGTGCGCAACTACATCCCGTCGCACCAAGTGGTGCTCGATGGCGGTTGGGACATCGCCGATTGCGCGGCGCGTTCGTATGATGTCGAGGGCATGTCGGTGGGGACGGTAGCGGCGGGGCGCATCGGGCTCGCCGTGCTGAAGCGGATGAAGCCGTTCGACGTGAAGTTGCACTATACGGATCGTCACCGCTTGCCGAAGGCCGTGGAGGATGAACTCGGCCTCACTTTCCACGCCAACGCCGCCGACATGGTTCCCCATTGCGACGTCGTTACTATAAATTGCCCACTGCATCCGGAGACCGAGCATCTATTTGACGATGAGCTGATCGCGCGGATGAAGCGCGGTGCTTATCTGATCAATACTGCGCGCGGCAAGATTGCCGATCGAGACGCGATCGTGCGCGCGCTGAAAAGCGGGCGCCTTGCTGGTTACGCCGGGGATGTCTGGTTCCCGCAGCCGGCGCCGCGTGATCATCCTTGGCGCACGATGCCGCATCACGGCATGACGCCGCATATCTCCGGCACCTCGCTGTCGGCGCAGACGCGCTACGCGGCCGGCGTGCGCGAAATCCTCGAATGCTATTTCGACGGCCGTCCAATCCGTGACGAGTATCTGATCGTCGCTGAGGGTAAACTGGCTGGCACTGGCGCGCATTCCTACAGCGCTGGCGACGCCACCGGGGGCTCGGAAGAGGCAGCGCGGTTCAAGAACACGTAGCCGAACGGCTACTTTCGATGCTGTGGACGGCTCTTCACCCAGCCGGCGGCGTAAGGTCCCGGTTTGAACCGGAGAAGAGCCATGACCCAGGTAGTTACGATCGGATTGGATATCGCAAAATCGGTGTTCCAGCTTCACGGCGTTGATGCGGCGGGCGCGGTGCTGTTGCGCAAACGTCTGCCGAGATCTCGGATGCTGGCGTTTTCGAGAAGCAAGCGCCTTGCCTAATCGGCATCGAAGCGTGCGGCTCGGCGCATTATTGGGGCCGAGAGTTAAGCCGGTTGGGTCACGACGTGCGCTTGATTCCGCCCAGTTACGTGAAGCCTTACGTTAAGCGGCAGAAGAACGATGCGGCTGACGCGGAAGCGATTTGCGAAGCGGTGACGCGGCCGAGCATGCGGTTTGTGCCGATAAAGGCGCCAGAGCAGCAAAGCATGATGGTTGCGCATCGAACG
>JANPCV010000120.1:0-2032 GCA_031431115.1 Caulobacteraceae bacterium | reverse complement strand
ACACCGAACAATCCTCACTTGAGGACATCTTCGTTTCCCTGGTGCACTCCAAATGAACGCCCACGGCATCCAAGCCATCTACAAATTCGAAATGGCGCGCTGGCTTCGCACCATTGGCCAGAGCTTGTTCTCGCCGGTGCTCTCGACCTCGCTCTATTTCATCGTCTTTGGATCGGTGTTCGGCTCGCGCATGGTCGAAATTGGCGGCGTGAGCTACGGCGAGTTCATTATCCCCGGTCTCGTCATGCTCTCGATCCTGACCGAGAGCGTCTCCAACGCATCCTTCGGCATCTACATGCCGCGCTGGGCAGGCACGATTTACGAATTGCTCTCGGCGCCTGTCTCGGCGCTTGAGGCTGTCTGCGGTTATGTCGGCGCGGCTGCGACGAAGTCCGTGATCATCGGCCTCGTCATTCTCGCGACCGCATATTTCTTCGTGCCGTATCACGCGCAGAATTGGCCCGCCGTTTTGCTCTTCCTGGTGCTGACCAGCGTTTCGTTCTGTCTTTTCGGCTTCGTGCTCGGTGTTCTCGCCGATGGCTTCGAGAAGCTGCAGGTCGTGCCGATGCTGATCCTGACCCCGCTCACTTTCCTCGGCGGCACGTTCTATTCGATCGAGATGCTCGAACAGCCGTGGCGCACGATCGCGCTCTTCAACCCGATCGTGTACCTGATCAGCGGTTTCCGCTGGGCCTTCTTTGGCGAGCAGGCCGCCGACGTGAACATCGGCGTCAGCCTCGCGGCGATCAGCTTCTTCCTTGTGGTTTGCCTTGCGGCAGTGTGGTGGATCTTCAAAACCGGCTATAGGCTCAAGAACTGATCTCCAACGGGAGCGGGTTTATGAGCGAAGACCACATCATTGTAAGCCGCGACGGCGCCGTTCTCGAAATCCGCTTCAACCGGCCCGAGAAGAAGAACGCCATCACCAACGCCATGTACGGGGCGATGGCCGACGCGATCATCGAGGCGGAGCGCAACGACGACATCCGGGCTATCCTGTTCACGTCCGTCGGCGACTTTTTCTCCGCCGGCAACGACATCAAGGATTTCGCCGCCCAATCCGCCGGCGCTTTCGACGGCCCGCGACATGTCGGCCGCTTCCTCGAAGAGGTGATCAAAGCCGAAAAGCCGATCGTCGCCGCTGTGCAGGGTCACGCCGTTGGCGTCGGCACCACCATGCTCTTCCAGTGTGATCTGGTTTACATCGCCGAAGACGCGCGTCTCACCGTGCCGTTCATCGATCTTGGCGTTGTCCCCGAGAACGCATCCAGCATGACCATGGTCGATCGCCTCGGCCACAGTCGCGCCTTCGCGCTGTTCGGACTAGGCGAGCCGCTGCTCGGCAAGGACGCTGCCGCCTGGGGCCTCGCCAACGCGGCGCTTCCGTCTGGCGAGGTGCAGCCGCGCGCCCGCGCCGCCGCGCAAACGCTCGCATCGAAGCCCGCGCAATCCATGCGCTACACAAAGAAGCTCATGCGCGATCGCGAAGCTTTGATGGCGCGCATGCAGCAAGAAGGCGAAATCTTCGCCGAGCGCCTGCGCTCGCCCGAGGCCGCGGCGGCGTTCGCGAGGTTCTTGCAGCGCTGATGCGCGGCGTCGCCCTTCGATAAGCTCAGGGTGGCGCAAATGCCGGCATTGGCGCTAGCATTCCAGTAGCGTCATGCTGAGCTTGTCGGAGCAGATGCGGGCCCGCTAGCGCCGCGCCGGATGCGCCGCAATCCAAGCTTCCACCGCCGGCATCCGCTCGCGGATCGTGCCGGCGCCCCGTCCGCCAACCGCTTTGCTGCAAACCGGCCACGCCGCGGGGCGAACGCCCGGGCATGTGACAAATGTCAGGATATATGAGTTGACGTACCCACCCGTCAAGCACTATTCTGAATCCATTGGAGATTCAGATGACTTCCGCCCTTTCCGCCAAACACCTGCACGACGAAGCTGCCGCCTACCGGTGGGTAGAGGCGCGCGTGTGGCCCGATGGCCGTGTTTGCCCGCATTGCGGCGTGGTCGGTGAGAGCGGCGCGCTCAACGGCAA
>JANPCV010000119.1:0-2472 GCA_031431115.1 Caulobacteraceae bacterium | reverse complement strand
TTTGTTTCCGAGCCGCATGAGTGCGTTTGATCACATTAGCGCGCGCCAGATGGCGCGCGCGTGTCAGAGCGCGGCAGTTCGCGCAAAGCTCGGCAAATCGGTGCATCCACACATGTTACGCCATTCCTTCGCGACGCATCTAGAGGTGGCTCGGGAAATCTGGACACGAGGCTAAGTGGAATTTCTGCCTGAGATCGGCATGATGGCCGAGCGCAGGAGTGACCATGAGCAGACGACCCCGCCGTAACCACAGCCCGGCGTTCAAGGCGAAAGTGGCGCTTGCCGCAGTACGCGGCGAGAAGACGATGGCGGAGCTGGCCGAGCAGTTCGACGTCCACGCGAACCAGATTTCGACGTGGATCAGCTTCTGAAAGGGGCGAGCGATGTGTTCGGCGGCCCGGAGAAGTCCGAGGCGACAGCGCCGGCGATTGATGTGAAGTCGCTGCACGCGAAGATCGGAGAGCTGACGCTGGAGAATAATATTTTGTCCGGCGCGCTCGGCAAGGCGGGACTGTTGCCGAGCGCAAAGCGATGATCGACCGCAGCCATGATTTGCCAGTCGCCCGCCAGGCTGAGATGCTCGGGATCAGCCGGGGCAGCGTCTACTACCTGCCTCGGGCGACGCCGCCCGCCGATCTTGCGCTGATGCGCCGGATCGACGAGCTGCACCTCGACTATCCCTTCGCCGGCAGCCGGATGTTGCAAGGACTGTTGAAACGGGCTGGCCCCGATGTGGGGCGTCTGCACGTTGCGACGCTGATGAAGAAGATGGGCATCGAGGCAATCTACCGCCGGCCGAACACGTCGAAGCCAGCGCCGGGGCACAAGATCTTCCCGTATCTGCTGCGCAAGGTCCCGGTGACGACGCCCAATCATGTCTGGGCGATGGACATCACCTACGTCCCACGTCCCGATGGCGCGCGGCTTCGTTTACCTGGCGGCGGTCGTCGACTGGTTCAGCCGCAAGGTTCTGGCGTGGCGGCTGTCGATCAGCATGGACGCAAGCTTCTGCATCGAGGCAGTGGAGGAAGCGCTGGCCCGGCACGGCCGGCCGGCGATCTTCAACACCGACCAGGGCAGCCAGTTTACGTCGATGGCGTTCACCGATGTGCTCAAGAAGGCCGAGATCGCCATTAGCATGGATGGCAGAGGCGCATGGCGCGACAACGTCTTCGTCGAGCGGCTCTGGCGCACGATCAAGTACGAAGAGATCTACCTGCGGGCCTACGCCAGCGTGTCAGAGGCGCGCGCGTCGATCGCCAGATACCTCGCCTTCTACAACGCCGGACGCCCCCACACGAGCCTTGACCGGCAAACCCCGGACGAGGCGTACTTCAACCAGCTGCCGCCAATCCCGGCCGCAGCATAACAAAGGCGGAAATCCACTTATCCAAACCCCGAAACCTGTTCAGACAAACCGAGCCACCTCTGAGCGACGTGGGGCCGACACTTGCGCCGCGAAATATTCGTCGAGATGCGCCTGTCGGTACATAGCTCGCTCGCCGACGTGTGTGCAGAGCGGTCCTGTGCCCTCGTGAAACTTGCGCGCGAGAGTTTGCGGCGCCGTCTCGAGTCCAAGAGCCGTGAGATATCGCGCGGCGTCCTTGCGCGAATAGAGGCGGTTCTCATCCTCGACAACAAATAAAGGTGCGTCCTGCATGCTCCACCGTTCCGAGCCTTTCCAGGCAAGAAGGCGAACACTGAGTCGCACATGCGTCAACGCAGGCGCCTCAACGCGCGAATTCGCGTTCGGCGCGCGCGCGACTGCAACACAGGGAAACAGGAGGATACAGCGTCCATCGCGACGCGCAGGTCGGCATCAACCCGGATAAAATCGGAATCGTTAATCGCGCGAAAATCGCGACACCTCGCCGCAATCACATCGCGAACGGCCGCAGTGTGTGCTTAGAGAATGCAACGTGAGGCAACGGCCGCAAACATCGTGACTGCGTCAGCCTCGTCCGCCGAGGTCGAGCCCGAGCGCCTTGGTGATGTCCTTCTCAACGCCGCGTCCGTATTTGAAATCGAAATTGATGCCGTTGACCTGGCCTGCGACGAATTGATTGAGCGCGCGATCCATCGCCGGCCGCCAAGGCGTGAGTGTCGCGGTGCGGTCGTGTTCGATCAGCGCGAAACTCTGCTCGGCGAGATGGATGCGGCCTGTATAGAGTCCGTGCACGCGCTCGCCGTCGCGCGCGATATGCGCAACCCGCCCCGTGTCGCGCTCTATGCGTTCTCGCAACGCCTCCTGCTCAAGTGAAGCCAAGCTGTCACGGCAGCCGGGCGCCATCTCGAACCCATCGCGGCCACGATCGCCCAGGCCGAGTCTCTCCAACCAGCCGCCGGCGTGCACGCCACCGGCGTGATGCCGTAATGATCGGTCATCAGAAGAAAGCGACGATTGAAAATGCGGTCCTTGCCGAGAAAGACCGCATCCACTGCTGTCGACATGTTGTCGTAAATGCCGCGCGT
>JANPCV010000118.1:0-4924 GCA_031431115.1 Caulobacteraceae bacterium | reverse complement strand
CTACATGTGACCGCAATCGGCGATGGCGTGCCGTAGCTGCTGCATCGTGACCAATGTCGCGAGTGGAGCGACTTAGCCCGTCGCGAAGTATCTCCATGCGGCGTGCGATGGAAGCGAGCGGACATCGCGTGTCACTTGTGTTACCTTATGGTGCCTTGAAGCCGACCAAACCTCCGCAGAAGAAAGCGCCGAAGACCTACGAGCGCCCGACAGCCAAGGTGTCGCTGATCCTCCCCCGATTTTGTGGACGCCCATGCTAAGCTCCAAAGGGCTTGAAGGGTTTTTCAGTGACCAAGACCAAGAGGAAGCGGCGGATCTTCACGCCGGAGTTTAAGCGTCAGGCCGTGGCCCTGTTCGAGACCTCGGGACGAAAGGTGGCGGCGGTTGCCGCCGAGATCGACGTCAGCGAGACCGTGCTGCGTCACTGGATCGCCCAGCTCGGCGCTGGCGCCGCGGCTTCGCCCGCGGGGTCCAGACCGGTGAGCGCCGGTCCGTCGCTCGCCGATCAGGCCGCCGAGATCGCGCAGCTGCGCCGCGAGAATGAGCGGCTTCGTATGGAGCGCGATATTTTAAAAAACGATCACAGATCTTTGCCCTGCCTGTGCGCGATAGAAACAGCCGGTGCTACGCTCCCTGCCGGAGGGTAGCGGCCGTCTGCTTATTGGTGGCAATCGACCCCGTTAAAAAACGTGGCTCATGGGCTCATGCGAACTTGAGAGTGGTGACGCTGCGCTTGCAGCGATCCCGATTAGGAAAATGACGAATCGGCATAGCCCAGACTCTCCATTTTTCTCTGCACGGAGGATGAGGTATGGCCAGAAAGACATGCAGTGACAGCCGGGAATTGAAGCGGGTTAACGCGGGAGCCGCCGCCATCGACATTGGCTCGACGATGCATATGGCGGCAGTCAGTCCAGACGTCGCGGACGCGCCCGTGCGCGCATTCGGCACTTTCACGCACGATTTGCATGAATTGGCGGCCTGGTTCACGACCTGCGGCGTGACGAGCGTCGCGATGGAATCGACCGGTGCCTATTGGATCCCGGCGTATGAGATACTCGAACAGCATGGGTTTGAGGTTGTTCTGGTCATCGCTCGCTACGCTAAGAATGTGCCCGGGCGCAAAACCGATGTCAGCGATGCCGCATGGCTGCGTCAGCTGCATGCCTATGGCCTTTTGCGCGGCAGTTTCAGGCCTGATGCCGAGATCGCAACTTTGCGCGCCTATCTAAGGCAACGCGAGCGACTGGTGGAATATGCTGCCGCTCACATCCAGCACATGCAGAAAGCTTTGATGGAGATGAATCTACAATTGCATCATGTCGTCACGGATATCACTGGCGTCACCGGCATGCGCATCATCCGAGCCATCGTGTCGGGCGAGCGCAACCCTAATGTGCTGGCCGCTTACCGCGACACACGATGCCATTCGTCCGCTGAAACCATCAGAGGCGCATTGGTCGGCAATGATCGAGAAGAGCACGTTTTTGCACTAAGCCAGGCGCTTGAATTGTACGATTTCTATCAAGCCAAGATGCTGCAGTGCGACCGAAAGCTTGAGGCGGTCCTTGCGGCGCTGAGCGCCAAAGCGGCAAAGCCAAGCGGCGCATTGGCGAAGCCTCGCGTGAAGACCAAGCAGGTCAACGCGCCGTCGTTCGATGTGCGCACCGCCCTCTACGGCGTTCTGGGCGTTGATCTCACTCAGATCCACGGGCTTGGCCCGTCCCTCGCGCTCAAGCTGATCGGCGAATGTGGAACGGACCTGCGAGCATGGCCGAGCGCTAAGCATTTCACCTCATGGCTTTGTCTGGCACCCGGCAACAAGATTTCTGGCGGAAAGTTGTTGTCATCGCGTACACGACGCTCGTCTAGCCGTGCGGCAGCATTGTTGCGCCTTGCAGCCACCACGATCGGGCGAAGCGATACCGCTCTTGGCGCCTTCTATCGTCGGCTGTCATCGAGAGCGGGTAAAGCCAAGGCGGTCACCGCCACCGCCCGCAAAATCGCGGTGTTGTTTTACAACACGCTGCGCCACGGCATGGCATACCAAGATCCAGGCGCCGCCCAATACGAACAGCAATACCGCAACCGAGTCGTGGTCAACCTTCAGCGCCGCGCAAAGGCGTTTGGATTTGTGTTGGAGGCAATTCCAGAACCAGGGCAATCAGCAGCTGTTTCTTAGGAAAGCGGCGCTGATCCTGGGAGATCAAAAGAGATGACCTTCCGCATTATCGAAGACGCGCGCGCGGAGTTTCCCGTCGCAGCGCTATGCGAGATGCTCGGCGTCTCAAAAAGCGGCTTTTATGCCTGGAAATCGCGTCCGTTGTCGGCCCGCGATCATGACGACGCGCGTCTGCTTTGTGAAATCCGCGAGGCGCATGCGCAAAGCCGCGGCACATATGGCTCGCCGCGCATTCACGCTTATCTACGCGCGCACGGACGGCGCGTCGGCAAAGCCAGGATCGAGCGTTTGATGCACGCCCATGGGCTTTCCGGCGCGGTCAATCGCAAACGCCGGCCGCGCACTACCGACAGCGATCATGGCCTGCCGATCGCACCCAATCTGTTGCAGCGGGATTTCTCCGCGCCGGCGCCGAACCGGGTCTGGGTCGCCGACATCACCTACGTCGCGACCGGCGAGGGTTGGCTCTATCTCGCGGCGATCATGGATTTGTGCACGCGGAAAATCGTCGGCTGGGCGATGCGCGAGACATTGCACGCAGAGCTCGTCATCGCCGCCTGGCTGATGGCCGTGCAGCGCCAAAGGCCCGAACCCGGCCTCATTCATCACTCGGACCGCGGCGTCCAATACGCTTGAGAGGCCTTCCGGACCGAGCTGCACAGGGCAGGCGCCGTCGCCTCGATGAGCCGCAGAGGCGATTGCCTCGACAACGCGGCGATGGAGAGTTTCTGGCACACGCTCAAAACCGAGCGCGTCTATCGAACCGAATACGCTACGAAAGATGAAGCGCGCCGAGACCTGTTCGCCTTCATCGAAGGCTTCTACAATCCGCACCGGCTCCACTCGACCCTCGGCTACATCTCACCTGCCGAGGCCGAGCGCCGGACCGCGTAAACCGCGTCCACTTTTTCGAGGGAAGATCAGCCCTCTCGATCTCGGTCGTAACGGTCATCGTCGTTCCGACGGCTACTTGCGCGATCCGCAGCGCGAGCTTCAACGACGCGGCGTTGGTAGATTTGGTTGAGGCGGCGGTCGGCCGCAGCTAGTTCCGCCTGCGACACGCCGTTTCTGTCGCGATCGCGGAACTCATCGTTACCTCTATCTCGGTCACGGTATTGCGTGTCTTCACCCCGGCGATCACGGTCGGTCTGCTGTGCGGCGGCTGGAAGAGCGACGGCAAGCGCAACGACGCTAAACGCCGCGACCGGGGTGATCCAAATGCGCCGGGGCGCGACCGAAGTCCCTGCTGAGTTCTGTTCAGCACAACGGGGCAATGGCCGGGGCGTGTTCATGGGTATCGCGCGCCATGCCATACAACGCGCCCGCCGCTAGCAGATCCAGCAAGGTGTTTAGGCCCGCCCGTTATTGAGGACCGTCGTGTTGGGCGGGCACGGCGAGACTCGATCTTTAGGCGCAACGTCGCGTCCTGCGGCAAGCTCCACTCGCGTCGATGGAAGCGTTGCGCCCCGTTCGATGCGATCAAAGCGCCGCGCGAGATTCGACCGCGGCGCTTCGAGTTTGTCTTAACCGTTGTAAGGCTCGCCGTTCTCGTAGAAATAACGGCCCGATTGCTGGTCGCGGAAGTAGTAGCGGCCGCTTCGTTGGTCGTAGCTTTGGCGGCGGTTGTTGACTGCGCCGCAGCGGCCTTCTTCGCGGCAGCCTAGATACCATCCGATGCCGCCGCCGGCGAGCGCACCGATAGCGGCGCTGCCCGCGTCCCGACCGATCAACGCGCCCGCGACACCGCCAACGGCCGCGCCGGTTGTCGCGTTGCGCTCGCTCGGTGACATGCCAGCGCAGGCCGTCAACGCGAGCGCTGAAATTGAAAGGAGGGCAGTTTGTAAGAAGCGCATCACGTTCTCCTGTGTTTATCGCTTGCACAATGAACTCGAGCTGCCGGTAAGACGTTCCACCTTGACGGCGAAACGGCCGGTTTCGGCGGACACTGTTGCAAAACTCCGCTGTGCGCGGGCGCCAGAGCCGCAGTGCACGCAGCTGGCCTCTTCCGCGGGTTCGAAGTCGGCCTCCCAAAGCAGTGGGTCGCGCTATCGCGCGCGGCGGTGAGCAGGATTGGCCTTTGATCGATATCGCTGCTTCGCGATTGAGATCAATGTTCAGCGTCCCACGATGCGGATGCCCATTGAGCCGCGGGTGCAGGTGTCGCCGGACATGATGCGGGTTTGGCCGCGGCCCTGGACGACGGCGACGCTGTTCAAGTCGCCAGTTTGCGCGATGGCAGCGTCGTTGTTGCGGCCGAACTGAATGAGGCACGCTGAGTTGGCGTTGCCGTTCTGTTGGATCGTGCCGGTGTTGCCGGCGCCGATTTGGGTGATGCCGAGGTTGTTGGCTTGACCGTTTTGCGCAATGCCCGCGCTGTTGGCTTGGCCGACTTGCGTCGTCGTCGCCACGTTCTGGGGCGCACGCCGCCAGCGTTGGGCGCTGGCGGGTTCAGCGAGTACAGCACTCATGGCAAGCGCGGCGAGCGCGATGCGTGAGAGAGAGGCAAGCTTGGTGATCTCCCTAGTCTTTCAAAGCCGGAATGTGCGTTGGCAGAGTTCGCCATGGGCGTCGCTGATGGTGAGATAAGCGCGCAGACGTGAGCCGCGTTCGAAGCTCATTTCGTTTTCGCCGAGAACGGCAGAGCTGCCGGCGTCGAGCGAGAAGTCGCCGGATTGGCTGACTTCAGAAGAGTTGCCGCCGCCGGATTTCACGATGCGCAGATCGTACGAGGCGTCGATGTCG
>JANPCV010000117.1:0-3438 GCA_031431115.1 Caulobacteraceae bacterium | reverse complement strand
AACGGCTGGTGCGTATGGGGAGGATAGATTCCGAACTCAACGCTTCCCGGCCAAGCGGCGACCGCCGCGCAGAGCCGGGACCTAGTGGCCAATACGCTGCATGTCATCCCTGGATCCCGGATCGCACCCCGGCTTTCGCCGGGGTTGCGTCCGGGAAGCGTGAGGTGTGAAGACGGCGCTTAGTCCCCGACGAGCGGCGACCATTCTTCGCCGGGCGGCAGTGGCGCGAAGAGTTCATCGAGTAGCGCGTCGCTGACATCTTCGAGCGTGGCGGGTGTCCACACGGGTTTGTTGTCCTTATCGACGATCAGCGCGCGCACACCTTCTTGAAAGTCGTGGCGGGAGGCGACGCGCGACGCCAAGCGATACTCGCTGCGCATTTCGTCAGCGAAGCTCGCCTTTGTCGCGCCTTCGCGCATTTGGCGGAAGGTGACCTTCAACGCTTGCGGTGATTTCGTCTGCAGCGTTGCGAGCTGTGCCCGCGCCCAATCCGAGCCATCGGCCTCAAGCGCGGCGAATATCGCCTCGACGCTATCAGCCGCGAAGACGCGATCGATGCGTTCGACCGCGTCTGGAGTCAGCTCTTTCGGCCTGCCTGCGGATTCATGGAGCGCGCTGAGGCCGCTATCCAATGCGCGTCCAACATCGTGCGTTTGCGCGGCGCCAGCGATTTGCGCGCGGGCGGCGGCGAGAATTTCTGTCGGCATGAAGTGCGTGGCGACGCCGGCGATGAGGCAGTCCGCAGCTTTCAAGCGCGCGCCGGTGAGCGCGAGCCACATGCCAATATGTTGTGGTTTGCGCGGCAGATACCAACCGCCGCCAACGTCGGGGAAAAGGCCGATGCCGGTTTCGGGCATGGCGTAAGTCGTGTTCTCGGTGGCGATGCGAAAGCGCGCCGGCATCGAGATGCCGACGCCGCCGCCCATTGTGATTCCATCGATCAGCGCGACGATGGGCTTGGGATACGTGAACAGCAGATGGTTCAGGCGATATTCGGTGACGAAGAACGCGCGTGCTTCTTTGCCGTCGCCTGCCCCACTCTCGGCGACCATGCGAATGTCACCGCCAGCGCAGAAGCCGCGCGTGCCGGAGGCGTGATCGAGCAGGATGGCGTGGACGTTTGCATCTTTGCGCCATGCGACAAGTGCTTCGATCATCGCGGCGCACATCGCTGTGTTTAGCGCGTGGAGCGCGGCCGGGCGGTTCAGCGTGATGTAGCCAAGGCCGTTAGAGGCGGAGGTCAGGATTTCAGCGGTCATGGAAATCGAGTTCGGTTCGCAGCGGCAGGAACGCCAAGTCATAGACTTTTGAGAACTATCCGGCCGCGTGCGCAAGAGGGAAGCGGCTTTCCGGCGGCGGCCTCCTCGTCGTAGGATTACGCCGGGGGACTAAGACATGCGGCTGCCCGAACGCTCGCGGCGCTATGAGTCGGCGCATTACGACAGCGGGAGATGGAGTTCGATCGACTTGCGGCCGGGCGATATTGTCGTCGCGACGCCGAACAAAGCCGGCACGACTTGGACGCAGTATCTTTGCGCCATGGCGTTGCATGGCGGCCCGAACCTTCCAGCGCCGTTGAGCGAGCTTTCAGTCTGGACGGACACCAAATTTTACGAGTTGGCCGAGGTGGTGGCGCTTTACGAGCGGCAGTCCTGGCGGCGCGTCTTCAAGACACACACGCCGCTTGATGGGTTGCCGTATCGCGAAGATGTCTCCTACGTGGTGTGCGGACGCGATGCGCGCGACGCGTTTTTATCTATGTGCGACCACAACGCGAATTTCACGCCGGAGAACAAGGATCGGTTCTTGCCGCTGCCGGCGGACGTCGATCTCCTGTTTCGGCTTTGGATGACAGGGCCATCCTATCCCTGGACCGAGGATGGATTTCCCTACGGCCCCTACTTCCATCACTTGGCGAGCTTCTGGGAGTTCAGGCATCTGCCGAATGTCCACTTCCTGCACTATCAGGAGCTGACGCATGATCTGCCGCGGGCGTTCGATCAACTCGCTGCATTTCTGCGTGTTGATGATCTCAGTGCGGAACAACGCGAGTCCATTCTCGATGCGGCGAGGTTCGAGGTTATGCGCAAAGATGCCGATGCGCTGGCGCCGTTCGCCAATTTGAACGCATGGATTTCCAACCAAGCGTTCTTCCGCGCCGCACGCAGTGGCGCATGGCGCGAAGCGCTCAACGCCAAAAGTCACGCGCTGTATGAACAGCTAACGCGTGAACGTTACCCGCGCGACCTGCTGCACTGGATCGAACATGGACGCGTTACGACTTAGGCGTTGGTTGGGGCGGTGAGGATTTCGCTCATGGCTTTGCCTGGCTGGTGTAGCGCGCGATGACAAACATGGTGGCGGCGCAGGTGACAAGCGCGACGCCGGGGATGCCGATGAGCATCGCCAGAGCGCCTTGCTCAGGACCTAGCGCGCCGGATTGTAGATACGTCACGAACAGCGCCTGCGCGCCGAACCCGATCGTACCTGCAAGCAGCGCAGCGAGCCGCGCGCGGCGGCGCAGCGCGAACACCACAGGTGCAGCGATGGCGCTGAGTACGATCGCGATGATGAGGAGAAATACGGGAAGCGCCATTTAGTGTGCCGTCAGCATGGACGCGGCGGTGGTGGGGATTTCCATCATGAGCTTTACTCCTCAACCTCGTCATTCCGGACGCGCGGAAGCGCGATCCGGAACCCAGTGGCCACCGCTTCATCGTTTGCCCCTGGGTTCCGGGTTCATCGCTACGCGATGCCCCGGAATGACGAGCGAAGCGCATTACGCTTCTTCACCTGGTTCTAGGTTCTTCTTGGAAACTCGCCAGGCGGCCCAGACAATCACACAAAGGAAAATGCACGTCGCGGCGGCCAACACCGGAAGACCCACCACAAACGCGCCGAGCTGCTTGTAGAAGTCTCCTCCGATCCCGACCGGGAGCCAAACCATAAACAGCACAGGAGCCGCGATACCAATCCCCAAGACAAGTACCGCAAGACGGCGGGACCGCACTCGCCAGGCAAAGATCGTTGGTGGCACCGCCGCGATAATCATCCCCACCAGCAATACGCCCGCGACGAACGAGTCCATCACCGCATCGTCGGAATGACGAAGCTTGAATCGTCCGTCAGGCCTTCCGGCCAACGGGCGGTGATGGTTTTCACCTTGGTGAAAAACTTCACGCCTTCCATGCCGTGCTGGTTGGTGTCGCCGAAGGCGCTGCGCTTCCAGCCGCCGAAGGTGTGATAGGCGACCGGCACCGGGATCGGCACGTTGATGCCGACCATGCCGACGTTCACGCGGCTTGCGAACTCGCGCGCGGCGCGGCCGTTGCGGGTGAAGATGGCGACGCCATTGCCGTATTGATGCTGGCTCGGCAGCGCCAGCGCTTCTTCGAACGTTTCGGCGCGGACGATCTGCAGCACCGGGCCGAAGATTTC
>JANPCV010000116.1:0-1599 GCA_031431115.1 Caulobacteraceae bacterium | reverse complement strand
CGGTCCGAGCGCCGATACCTGCACCGCATCATAGCCAATCTGCTTGACGCGCTTCAGGGTCGTAGCGATGTCCGCGGGGGTTTTTAGAAACTCGCGCAGCGTATAGAGCTGGCAGGCAATGGTCGTGCTCATGATGAAGATACTTTAGGGCAAGCGAGGTTGAACCGAAATCCTTGGCGGCGGCTGGGCGGCCCGAGCAGACCTGCGGAAAGGCGGATTGCTATGGCTCGGTTTCCGGCCGGTTGACGGGTTCGCCGGGACCGAAGGTACGATCAAGACTGTCGACCGCCGACTGCGATGCGCCGAACAAGTCGGTTTCGAGCATGGCACTGGCCAGGGTGATGTTCCCGGCCAGCGACATCGATTGCGGTCCCAGCGCGGCGTTTTCGACCGCCAGATCGGCCTGCGCTTCGATTCTCGCGAGGTCGGCATCAATCTCCTCCAGCGCCTGCCCGCGGCGCTGGAGCAGTTCCAGGCGGCGATTGAGAATGCGCAGTGTTTCCTGTTTACTCTGGCGCACGGCCTCACTCCCGCCGCGCGCGACAAGCTGCTGTTCGAGTTCACTGATCTGGCGTCGAAGCTGCGATCCGGCGGCATTGGGCTCCTGCGTCATGAGTAACTGCCGCGCCAAAAGCAGTTTGAGGTAGAACCACGACATGCGATCCAGCCCGTCTCGTTGGGACTGCAGTTCGTATTCCTCAGTGCCTCCACGCCGCGCCGCTTCCACGGCCGCCAAAGATTTTCGGGCCAGCGTTTCGAGCCTCGCCCGGGCATCCGGTGTGAGTTGCGAGATCAGCCGCCTCCGCTGCAGGTCGGGGTCAGATTGTTCGCTGGCGAACACTTCGGCATCAACGGCATTCTGAAACCGCTTGTTGGTGACCAGCACCCAGAGGTAGGCGAATTCGACCCACGCACCAAACAGCCAGACAGCCCGCCATTCGCGATTAAAGCCGGCCGCAAACGCCAGCGCGACGATGAACAGGTTCAGCGGCACACGCCCGAAGACCGGCAACTTGACGGTGGCAAAGAAAGCTCGTTTGAGATAGCGGACCATCGGCAGCGGCCATTCTCGCCGACGATGCATCGAACGCCAAGTAGCGCAGATGTTATAAGACCAGCGGCGGCGCAGTCGGTTGATTGCCGATAACCGCGTCCCAGGACAATTTGTCACATCCCGCGCGCGTCGGGTGAATCGTACCGATGTAACAGCAGGGCGTGCGAGCGCCGATTCACCTGATGTGGCCCACAAACGCAAACTTTCGCACGAAGGCGGCTCAACACCGATTCGAGCAGCTCCGCAAGCTGGTTGAATCGCTCGAAGTGCTTCCCTCGACCGCGCGCGTGCCGATGCGAATTCTTGAGCTGCACAAGAGCCGCAATTCCACGCTTCAACAGTATGGCGATGCGCTCATGGCAGACCCTTCGCTGGCCACCCGTGTCATCAGCCTTGCCAACAGCGCCTGGGCGGGGCAGCCCAAGCCGACGGTAAAGGTGTCGGATGCGATCCGCATCATCGGCGTGAATAATCTGATGCCGTTGCTGTTTGGCGTCTCGCTCGCAGGGGTGTTCAACCGTGCAGACATTCCACCCAGCCAGCGC
>JANPCV010000115.1:0-5214 GCA_031431115.1 Caulobacteraceae bacterium | reverse complement strand
TGGCCGAACTCAAATCGGAATCGGCGGCCGATCTCAAATTGGAATGCCCGGCCGATCTCACTTTGGAATCGGGGGCCGAGCTACGTCGGAATCCGCATCGTCGTCATGAAAGCCCTTGCCTCAAAAATTAGCGTTGCCGCGACCGGATGCGGTTGACCGCCTCGACGATGGCGAGCGCGGCGCGGTCGACATCTTCCAGAGTGGTCGCTCGGCCAAGCCCAATCCTCAACGAACACGCGATGCGCTCAGGTTCAATTCCCATCGCCGTCAAAACATGGCTCGACGAAGAATGCGTCGAAGAACATGCTGAAACGGTCGAGAGCTGAAGATTCGGCAATAGCGCAATCAAACGCCCGCTGGGAATGCCCTCAAAACCGAAATTAATATTGTGCGGCACGCGTAAAAGCGGATGGCCGTTCAAGAAAAAACGGCTTAACGGCGCAGCAACGGCGTCAGCGCGGCGTCTGGCTACCCCGGCTGCTACCCGAGAAATTTTGAGTCCGAAAGGCGCGTCGCCGACATGGCGTTAATGCACTGCTTTTCTTAGCAAAAATTGGAGCGGGCGATGAGATTCGAACTCACGACCCCAACCTTGGCAACGAGCCCGGGATAGATTTTCCCTTTATTTCCGGGCATTTCCTTTCACTTCCTTGCGTTGACGGGGCCATTGAATGCGCCCCATCTCCACCCCAGAAAAATCATGCCCTTCGTTTCCGGGCCGTTCTTTTCTGGTGGTAGCAATATGGTAGCAAAACGGATTCGAACTTTTGGTGAAAAAGTAAAAAGAGGCCGCGAGTTCGAATCGGAAGGCGGCCGCTAATGGACGGCTTGCGCGCCCGCATCACGCTTCGACTGATCGACGCAACGGTCCCACCCGTCGGCGGCGAACTTCGAATCTGGGACACCGATGTTCGCGGCTTCATGCTGCGCATCGCCTCCAGCGGGCGAAAAACCTATGGTCTCAAGTATCGCTATCATAACCGCCAGCGCTGGCTGACCATTGGCGAGCACGGCTCGCCTTGGACTCCCGACACTGCCCGTAGCAAGGCCAAGGAAGCGCTCTACCAGGCCAGTCACGGTGAAGACCCCCAGGCCTCGAAGCTGGAGACGCGCCTCAAGAGCGGCACGGTCAAAGAATTGTTTGAGCGCTATTTCGTCGAAGGCCGGATCGATCGGCCCTTAAAGCGCGAAAGCTCCTGGAAGGTCGATCGCTACAATTATCAGCGCCACATTGAGCCCCTGCTCGGCAAGCGCATCGCCCGCGAACTCACGCTTTCCGACCTCTCGCAATTTCAGGCGCAGGTCGCGCACGGAAAGACATCGATCGACGTGAAGACCCGCAAGCAGGGCCGCGCAATCGTGCGGGGCGGCACGGGCGCCGCAGCCCGATCGATGCGTACGCTCTCGGCGATGCTGTCTTGGGCGGTACGCCACGAGATTCTCGACCAGAACCTCTGCAGCAAGATCCAGAAATATCGCGATCAGATGCGTGAGCGCGCTTTGACCGAAGAGGAAGCGCAGCGGCTCTGGACCATCATCACTGAGGCCGAGAAAGCCTGGGTAATCACCAAGGATTTCGCCGACATCTTCCGACTCATTATGCTGACAGGCGCGCGGCGTACCGAGATCGTCGCCTTGCGCTGGTCCGAAGTTGACCTGGCGCGCATGCGCCTGGTGCTGCCGCCTGTGCGCACCAAGATGGGCGCGCTCAATCGATCGCGCTTCATGGCGCTTTCACAGCCCGCCGTTGAAGTGTTGGAAAGCGTGAAGCGTCGGGGCGAGCATGTCTTTCCCTCATCGGCTGGCGACAAACCGCGGGTCGGCGTCAACCGCGCTTGGGAGAAGGTGCGCACTTTGGCGGGCATCCCTGACGTGCGCCTGCACGACCTTCGCCACAGCTTTGCGACCTTCGCGGTCGAAAGCGGCGCGCCGCTTTATCATGTTGGGCGGGCCCTTGGGCATTCGAAGACCACCACGACGGAGCGCTATGCGCATCCTTCCGATGAGGGAGCGCGGGCGGTTGCGTCTGAAGTAGCGGCGCGCTTTGTCACCGCGCCAGCGCCGGCGAATGATGCAGCGGTTAGTGAGGACCTCCGGCGGCCCGATCAGACGGCGCGCCCAGCGCGCGCCATTTCCGCTCTGCGGACGCCGCGGCAAGTTGTGAACCTGAAAGAGCTCCTCAAGACCGCGGCCCGGACCAGACCCGCAAGCTGAGCCCAGCCAACACTTCGTTAACGAGGCATTTGACCCCCGGAGCGCGGTTTTGCTTCGTATACGAGGTGTTGGAACGCGCTGCTCTAGGCGTCCCATGAAAGGTTATATATCAAAGCATATCAGACTCAGCGTCCGATATGCTTCTATATATCACCCATTGAAACCGATTGTGATATGCCGTAATATATCAGCTTCGGAAGGTGATATGTGGCAATAGATCAAGACAACTCGGCCATCTTAGGCTTGGCTGAACAGCTAAAGGCAGCGCGCGCGGAAAAGGGCCTCAGCCAACGCGCGCTCGGCCAGAAGGTCGGCGTGCCGCAGAGCCATATCTCGAAAATCGAAAGCGGCCAGGTCGATATCAAGACATCGAGCCTGATCGAACTCGCACGCGCGCTGGGGCTTGAGCCAATGCTCGTGCCGCGTCGCCTCATGCCCGCTGTCGAAGCGCTCTCGCGTGGGCAAGACAGCGCCACCCAAACCAAGTCGATGCCGCCCCAACGCTTCTACGGCGGCGGCGATGCGGTCACGCCCGCACCGATCGAGGCAGCACATCGCGCCCTGGCGGCAGCCGGAAAGGACGCGGAACGACTAGAACGCGCGATCGGGCCTGCGCCAGAAATCCAGCGCCTTTCAGAAGCGGTTCGCGAGGTGGGTCGCTGGCCTCTCAACATTGGCATTGCCGAGCAGGTGCGCGAGGCGCTCAAGCCAATTCAATTGCCCCGCGACACGTTGAAGGAAGCGCTCAAACTTCACCTAGACACGCGCGAAATGTTGAAAATGCCGGAAATCGCCGCAGCGTTACGCGATGTCGCGCGCGCCGCCGATTCCTTGCGCTCGATCCGCAACGCGTTGGCGCATGGCGCCGGCCCAGCGAATAGGCAGCGCCTGCCCGCCTATCGGCTAAGCGACAATGGAAGCGATGGAGGCGACGATGAGTGATGTCTCCATCTTGAACGTCGAACTGCACGGCAAGCTGATCGGCACGCTCACGAGGCTCCCTGACGATCGCAATCTCTTCGCGTTCGCCAAGGACTATATCGAAGACGATAATCGCGACACGCTCAGTCTGTCCTTCAAGGATATCTATGGCGGCCTCGATAGTGAGACGCGTCCGACGCAAACCAAGGCGCCGCCCTTCTTCGCCAACCTATTGCCGGAAGGCCCATTGCGCGCATACTTGGCCGCGCGTGCGCGCGTGAATGAGGCGCGCGATTTCTTTTTGCTGTGGGTCCTGGGACGTGATCTGCCCGGCGCGTTGACGCTCTCGCCAGCCGATGGCGAGAGCTGGCCGGAAGAAACAGCGCAGAGCGGCTCTGATGTGGAGACCGCCAAATCCGCCGCATTGCGGTTCTCGTTGGCGGGCGTGCAGCTCAAATTCTCTGCCGTGAAAAATGCCGCGGGCGGACTAACCATCCCTGCCAACGGCATGGGCGGAAGCTGGATCGTCAAACTGCCGTCGGCGCAGCACAAGAGTGTGCCGGAAAACGAGTTCGCAATGATGGAGCTCGCGCGCCGCGTCGGCATCGACGTGCCCGATACAAAGCTTGTGCCGCTTTCCGAGATCGCAGGTCTCCCCTCAGATGTCGCCAGCCTCGGCAGTCATGCTTTTGTGATCAAACGCTTTGACCGGCTGGAAAACGGCGTTCGCGTGCATATCGAAGATTTTGCACAAGTCTTCGGCTTGCCGCCTAGCCGCAAGTACGAGCGCGCCAACAACGAAATGATCGCGCGTGTGCTTGCCGCCGAAACCAGTGATTCAGGTGTTGCCGAATTCGTCCGCCGCTTTGTGTTCAATGCGTTGATCGGCAATGGCGATATGCATCTGAAGAATTGGTCCTTGATCTATCCGGACAAGCGGAAGGCGGCGCTTGCGCCCGCTTACGATTTCGTCGCGACAATCGAATACATCCAGGCAGATCGCCTCGCGCTTAATTTTGCCGACACGAAGGAATTTACCGAACTTGATCGCGCGCGCTTCGAACGCTTTGCCGCGAAGGCCCAGCTTTCAGCAAGCCTCGTGACCGACACACTTTCGCAGACCGTGGAGCGCTTTCACGCGGCGTGGGCGACGCGCAAGGACTTGCCCATCTCGAAGGAGCTTGAGGCGGCGATCGGCGCGCATCTTAAGTCCCTACCAGTCGCGCAGGAATAGGTTCCGGCACCTGCCTGTTCGCCGAATGCTCGCGACACCCTACCGGCCAGTGCCTCAGGCGTATTCTCAGCTGACGCTGAAGCCGTCGACCGACCCTTTGACGATCGACTTCCACGGCTTGCCTTTGAACTGCTTTTTCGCGGCGGCGAAGTCGGCCTTTTCCGCAAAAGCAGCCACGACCAGTTTAGCCGTGCCCTGCTGCAATGTCGTGGTTTCCCACGGACCGCTGGCAACTTTGGCAATAGCTGCGCGCACAACGGATGTCAGACCCTTGCCCGTCGGGGTATTGATGGTACTGGCAAAGCACGCCGTATAAACGGTCGGATGTTCGTTGAGAAACGCGGTCCACTTCGCGGCGTTTGTCGGCGTACGCACTTTTGCAGCTTTCGGCGGGCTGGGCGGCTTCTTTGCTGGCACTTTTTTCGTTGCCGCTTTCTTATTGGCTTTCTTTGCAACTTTACGCGCCACGGTCGCTCCGGTGATTTCGCTCCACATCAGTCGGAGCAAGGTGTGTGGCTATCACAGTTCTCGATTCGCCGAGAGTCACGCCTTCTTCAGCTGCGCAATTCGCGACTAAACAGAGGATCGAGATAGATGGTCGTTCACACGTCGTGGGGGATCGGCTGTACGCCCGCCTTTGTCGCCGGCATCTACGCCCGGGCTGTAAAACCCAACCGTTTAGGTTATGGTCGATCGATGAAGACTGTCAACGCCGGAGAGAAAATACATCACGCGGCCGGAGCAAAACTACATCATTGACGACGCGCGCAGGCGTTAACGCGAAGGGCCCCCAATTGGGGGCCCTTCGCGTTGGGCGGTGTGTTCAGGACGATCAGGCGTCGAGG
>JANPCV010000114.1:0-147512 GCA_031431115.1 Caulobacteraceae bacterium | reverse complement strand
TCTCGGAGCGCCGGCGCCCTCGCCGGCAACACCCGAACCACTGCTTGCCGGCGAGGCGCCGGCGCTCCGAACTTGAATCTTCTCCGCCAACTCCGCGCTCACACCCCACACAGCCGCCGGGAAGCCGCCCGCAATCGCCTTGCCGATCACCAGCGCATCCGGCGCGAGACCCCAAGCTTTGGTCGCCCCGCCCGGTCCGCTCGACATCGTGTGCGTCTCGTCCAGCACCAGGAGCGCGCCAGCTTTCTTCGCCAACGCCTGCGCGCGCTTCCAAAAATTCGCTTCCGGCAAGATCATGCCGCAATTCGTCATTGCCGGCTCAGCCAGCACCGCGGCGACGTCGCCTTGCGCCAGCGCCGCTTCCAGCGCGCCGATATCGTTGAATGGGATCGCGCGCGTCGTGCGCGTCATGTCGAACACTTGTCCGATGAGCCCCGCATCCGGTCGCGTGCGTCCATGTCGAAGCTCAACGAAGCAATCCTCGACCATGCCGTGATAACAGCCGTCGAACACGACGATCACGGATTTCCCCGTCACCGCCCGCGCCCAGCGGATCAATGCGCGGTTCGCGTCAGAGGCCGAAAGCGTCGTCTGCCAGAATGGCAAGCCAAACCGCTCCGCCAGCAGCGCGCCAACGTCCGCCGCCTCGCGCGTCGGCAACATGAACGTCGCCCCACGCCGCGCCTGCTCAGCAATGGCGCGCGCAATCTCAGGCCGTCCGTGTCCGAACATGCCCGGCGTGTCGCCCAAGCAGAAATCGTCATAGGTGTTGTCGTCGATATCGGTGAGCACGGCGCCTTCACCGTCCTCCGCAATCATCGCCGACGGCGAGGCCCAATCGTTCATCCAATGAAACGGCGCGCCAAAGAGCCAATGCTCTTTGAGGCGCGCTGATTCAACCGCAGCTTTAGGATGCGTGTCCAAATAACGCTGCGTCTCACGCGCGATGAGGTCGGAAAGAGGCACGGCTCAGTATGGACCGCCGGCGTCCCGCCGGCAAACACCAGCGCTGGCCGGCGAGACGCCGGCGATCCATAACACTACGGCCGATACGTGATCGAAATGCCTTTGAGCTCGGTGTATTTCTCAAGCGCGTGCAGCGAGCGATCACGGCCGAAGCCGCTCTGCTTCGCGCCGCCAAACGGCACCGTGATATCGCAGGCATCCCAGCCATTGATCCATACCAAACCAGTGCGCAACTTCCGAGCTACGCGGTGCGCGCGAGAGATGTTTGCAGTCCACAATCCAGACGCGAGACCATAAACCGTGTCACTGGCGACGCGCACGGCGTGATCCTCATCCGTGAATCCAAGCATCCCGAGCACCGGTCCGAACACTTCCTCGCGCGCCAAAGTGTGCGTGTTGTCCATGCGATGGAAAATCGTCGGCTCGACATAATAGCCACCGCTCTCCTCGCGCACACGCTTGCCGCCTAGCGCGAGCGTCGCGCCTTCTTTGCGCGCCGTATCGATGTAGCCGAGCACCCGCTTCATTTGCCCTTCGCTGACCAGCGCCCCCGCAACACTTTCCGGATCAAGCGGGTCGCCCGGCGCATAGTGCTTCGAGCGCTTCAGCACGCGCTCGAGGAAATCATCCTTGATCGACGCCTCGACCAGCAACCGCGACGCGGCGTTACAAATTTCGCCCTGATTGAAGAAAACCCCCCACGCCGCCGCGTCCGCCGCGGCATCCAAATCTTCCGCATCTGCAAACACGATCTGCGGACTCTTGCCGCCAAGCTCCAACGCAACGCGCTTCAAATTGCTCTCAGCGGCATAAATCATCAGCTTGCGGCCGATCTCGCCCGAGCCGGTGAACGCGATCAGATCGACATCCATATGCCGCGCCAGCGCCTGCCCCGCGGTCTCGCCCAAGCCGGGCACAACATTGAGCACGCCTGGCGGCACACCAGCTTCAAGCGCCAGCTCTCCCAGCTTCAACGCCGTCGAAGGTGATTGCTCAGCCGGCTTCAGGACGATCGAGTTACCCGTCGCCAATGCCGGCGCCACTTTCCAGCACGCCATGTGCAGCGGGAAATTCCACGGCACGATGGCGCCGATCACGCCCAATGGCTCGCGCACGATGAAGCTCAGACGATCAGCTGGCGTTGTCGCCACCTCGCCGTACACTTTGTCCAGAGCTTCGGCGTACCAGCGGATCGAGTTGATGGCGGTCGGAATATCGACCGAGAGCGAATCCCGAATCGGCTTGCCCATATCCAGCGTTTCAAGAAACGCCAACTCTTCCAGATCACGCTCCATCAACTCGGCGAGCTTGAACATGATCTTCTTCTTTTCGCGCGGATGCTTGTTGCGCCAGCGCCCGTCCTCAAACGCAGCGCGCGCCGCTTTCACCGCAGCGTCGATATCTTCCGCGTCACAGGCGGCGACCTTGCTGACAATTTTGCCGTCTCGCGGCCCGATATTGTCAAAGGTCTTGCCGCCTTGAGCAGCGACCAGCTTGCCGTCGATGACAGCATTCGTGGGAAATTTGATGCCGCGTGCGCGGTCGAGATTTTGTTGCAGTGTCATGGCCGCGTCTTAACCTAGAAGCGAGCCGGCATGAAGCGCCTCACGGCGTGTTGCAGACAGGCGCATACGCTTGCACCAGGTCCGTCACCATCTGCGCCCGCTTACTGGCGTCAAACTCTTCCAGTACGAAAATGAGGTCCGCGCCAAAACGGTTGAAGCATTCGGTTTTGTCCACAGCAAGCGGCCGGACTGAAAGGTCCGCCGACTGTCCAACGAAGCAAAACGAAAAGCGCGGGGCCTCGAGCGTCTTTCCGATCACGAAGACACCGGGCTTCGCCTTAAACGTGGTGCGGCGCGACACGATCATGAAGGTATATTCGGCGCCGGACTTGCCCTTTAGCGTCGTGATTTCCGCGAAACTCATGCCACGCCCTCAATTGTGAGCGCCTCACCTAACGGAGGGCGGCGCCAGTTTGAAGCGCTTTCTTCCGCTCGGCCGCAAGCTGGTCTATCCAGCCCGTAAGGGTGGGAATGCGACGATGAGATTTGAGTGTATCGCGACAGGTCTGCTCGCTTTGCTCGTTGCCAGCTGCGGGCCGCCGCCTGCCCCGCCGCCAGCGCGCGATTTTCAACCCACCATAACGCGCGACGCATACGGCGTTCCCACGATCCACGGGGCTGATGACCCTGAAGTCGCCTACGGCATGGCGCTCGCACACGCCGAAGATAATTTCGCCACCATTCAAATAACAGTCCTGCTCGGACGCGGCCGCCTTGGCGCTCACCTCGGCGAAGAAGGCGCTAAGTCCGATTTTCTCTGGAACCTGCTTGGCATCCAAGACAACGTCGACGCGGGCTACGAACGCGATCTATCGCCCGAATTTCGCGCCATCGTCGAAGCCTACGCCGCAGGCGTCAACGCCTACGCCGCCGAACATCCAGACGAGGTCCTACCCGGCGCACGTAACGTCACCGGCCGCGACGTTGTCGCCGGCTCCGCATTCACTGTGCCGTTGTTCTGGGGCTTCGAACGCACACTCGGCATGGTCGCCGACGAGAACGGTCACCCCTGCGCGACGCAGGAGACAACCGCCGAATCCATCGATTGGGGCTCGAATGCTTTCGCCGTCGCGCCCTCCAGAAGCGCCGACGGCCACACACGCCTGATCGTCAACTCACACCAACCGTGGGCCGGCCCCGTCGCCTGGTACGAAGCTGGCGTCGAAAGCGATACCGGCTGGCGTATGCATGGCGGCCTCTTCCCTGGCTCGCCGTTCCCAGTCCTGGGCACTAACGGAAATCTCGCCTTCGCTGCGACCGTGAACCTGCCCGATCTCGCCGACATCTATCGCCTCACCACCGACGACGCCCACCGCGGGCAATATTTCTTCGATGGCGCCTGGCGCCGCTTCGAAACGCGCCAAATCTGGCTTTGGGTGAAGATGGGACCTGTCACGATCCCAGTGCCGCGCACGCTTCGCTTTACCGAACACGGCCCTGCGTTTCAAACGGCCGATGGTTGGGTTGCCGTCCGCTATGCTGGTGCTGGCGAACTCCGCGCGCTCGAACAATTCTATCGCATGGGCCGCGCACAGAATTACGAGCAATGGCGCGAAGCCATGGCGATGCGCGCCATTGCCTCTTTCAACTTCATGTACGCCGACAATACGGGGCGCATCGGCTATCTTTACAACGCGATCATCCCGCGCCGCGCTGAAGGTTACGATTGGTCTGGCTGCGTGCCAGGAGACACCAGCGCCAACATTTGGGCGATGGACGATCGTGTGGTTGCGCCGGAATTGATCAATCCGCGTTCAGGTTGGCTCGCCAGCACCAACGGGGCGCCATGGTATGTCACTGACGAGGCGGCCAATGTCGGCCCTGAGGATTTTCCAGACGCCGCGTCTGCGATTGAAAGGTACGTCACCAATCGCGGCTATCGCGCCGTCGAGATTCTCTCACCACTGGCGCGCATCAGCGACGAGCAATTGCTCGCGGCGAAATTCGATCTCACGTCAAGCGAGCGCTCCGCCACGATGGCGGCGATCAACGAAATCCTTGCGGCAGACGCGACCAACGATACCGAACTCGCGGAGATTCAAACTCTCCTTCGCACCTGGGATCGTCGCGCCGCCAACGACAGCCCCGCCGCGGCGATGGCCGGTCTCATCTATCAGCCAATCTACAATGCCCAGCGCGCCAACACGGCGCCGCCGACACCGATCGACGCCGCACGCGGCGCCGCCGCGCGCCTACGCCAGCATTTCGGCCGCATCGACCCACCGCTGGGCGACGTGCTTCGCCTCCGCCGCGGCGACGTGGACTTGCCGCTAGAAGGCGCTCCCGACGTCCTGCGCGCGCTGCGCTGGCACGACGACCCGGATGGCCGCGCGGCCGCTGACTTCGGCGACGGCTTCATGATGGTCATCGATTGGGGCCCGGACGGCTCGCTCAGCACCCGAGTCATCCATCAGTGGGGCGCAAGCGAGCACGAAGAAAGCGCTCACTTCAACGACCAATCAGAGATGTTCTCACGCCGAGAATGGCGGACGCTAAATCTCGATCCACCTTCCGCGCCCTAATCTCTCCACCCATTCCCGGCGCTCGGCAAAGCCGAGAGCTCGGGACCCGTGGGTATGGGTCCCGGGCTCGATGCTGCGCATCGCCCCGGGAATGGGTGTTGAGATTTGCGCGCGGTAGTCGGAAACTAGAATGATGCCCGACACACCGCGCCCGAACTCTCTCGATTCCTTCTGGATGCCGTTCACGCCCAACAGGGCGTTCAAGGCTGACCCGCGCATGGTGGTCCGCGCTGAGGGCATGCACTATTACGCGCCCGATGGCCGTGCGATCCTCGATGGCACCGCGGGTCTTTGGTGTTGCGCCGCAGGTCACGGCCGCCCGCGCATCGTCGAAGCAATCCAACGCGCCGCCGCCGAACTCGATTACGCCGCCAATTTCAATCTCGGACACCCCGCTGCATTCGAGTTCGCCAACCGCCTCGGCGAAATTCTACCGGAGAACCTCGACCGCATCTTCTTCACCAATAGCGGCTCTGAGTCCGCAGATACTGCACTGAAGATCGCGCTCGCGTATCAGAAGGCGCGCGGCAAGCCCGGCAAATATCGCCTCATCGGCCGCGAGCGCGGTTATCACGGCACCAATTTCGGCGGCATCAGCGTGGGCGGCATCGTCCGCAATCGCATGACCTATGGTCCGATGCTTGCCGGCGTCGATCACCTGCCGCACACGCTCGACATTTCACGCAACGCTTTCTCGCGCGGTGAGCCCCCACATGGCGCCGAGTACGCCGACGCGCTCGAACGCATCGTGCAACTCCATGACGCTAGCACCATCGCCGCCGTCATCGTCGAGCCGGTCGCGGGCTCCACCGGCGTGATCATGCCGCCCAAAGGCTACCTCAAGCGCCTGCGCGAACTCTGCACCAAGCACGACATCCTGCTCATCTTCGATGAAGTCATCACCGGCTTCGGCCGCTTAGGCAGCGCCTTCGCGGCGGACTACTTTGACGTGAAGCCCGATCTGCTCACCATGGCAAAAGCCATCACCAACGCCGCCGTGCCGATGGGCGCCGTCGCAGCCTCGCGTGAAATCTACGATGCGATCCTCGCCAATTCCGACACGCCGATCGAACTTTTCCACGGCTACACCACCAGCGGTCACCCGCTCGCCTGCGCCGCAGGCCTCGCCACGCTCGACACGTTCAAGGAAGAGCGCCTGTTCGAACGCGCCGCGGAGCTCGCGCCCTATTGGGAAGATGCGATGCACTCCCTGCGCGACGCACCGCATGTCATCGATATCCGCAATCTCGGTCTCATCGGCGGCATCGAGCTTGAGCCGCGCCCCGGCGCGCCGACACAGCGCGCGCTCGAAGCTTTTCGTAAATGCTTCGACGCCGGCGTTCTCATCCGCGTCACCGGCGATATCCTCGCCTTCTCGCCGCCGCTCATCATCGAGAAAGCGCAAATCGATTTGATCGTGGACACTGTGCGGACGGCGCTTAAGGACATCGCGTAACACCGTGTCCCTTCTCCTTAACCAGGAGAAGGGAGTCGGAGTTAGGTGAAGCGTGAGCGCGCCTTCGCAGCCAAATCAATCTTCGGCAACGGCCCGCTGACGCCGGCGCTACCCGGCGCAGGCTCTGGCGCCCAAGCCGTCTGCTGAAACTTGGAGCACACATACTCAGGCAAAAACCGCGACCGGATCGCGTACACGTGCTTATCGCCGCCGCGGCTTTGCTGCGTGTGATAGAAACGCTGCGGTGTGATGAGATGCAACTCATCCTTCGCACGCGTCATCGCCACATAGAGCAGCCGCCGCTCTTCCTCCAACTCCGCTGTCGAACCCGTGCCAAGATCGGATGGCATGCAACCATCGACGACGTTCAGCACGAACACGTTCTTCCACTCTTGCCCCTTGGCTGAGTGGATTGTCGATAAAATCAAATAGTCATCATCCTTCGACGATTTCCCGCTTTCATCGCTGGTCGAGTTCGGCGGATCGAGCGTCAGCTCCGTCAGAAAGCTGGTGCGGCCGCCAAACGTCGCGCCAATGCGTTGCAGCTGATCGACATCGCCCGCACGCACACGCGCATCATCATAGCGCTCGGCCATCATCGGCCCGTACCAGCGCGCTGCTAAATCGAGATCGCTCGGCCACGCCGGCGACTTCTCCATCGCGCCAAGCATTTCCTTCAAAGCGTCCCACGCCTCCGCCGCGCCAGCCGGCGGCGCCGTGTTGCGCACCGCGCCGTAAGCGCCGAATTCATCGACCGCATCCAGAATACGCGATGCCTTCGCTGGCCCAACACCCGGCACCAATTGTAACGTCCGGAACCCGGCGATGCGATCGCCGCCATTTTGCGCCCAGCGCAGGATCGCCAGAAAATCCTTCACGTGCGACGCTTCGAGAAACTTCAGCCCGCCGAACTTCACGAATGGAATGTCTCGCTTCGCAAGCTCCAACTCCACCGGTGCAGAAAAATCCGCAGCGCGAAAGAGGATCGCCTGCTGCATCAAAGTCAAACCGCGCTCGCGCGCCTCAAGCACCGACTCCGCAACATAGGCCGCCTGCGCCGCTTCATCGCGCACGCTCACCAGCTTCGGCGCGATCCCGCCACTTCGCGTGGTGCGCAAATTCTTGGTGTAGCGCTCCTTCGCCAGATCGATCACCGCATTCGACGCCACAAGGATCGGCGCCGTCGAGCGATAATTCTGCTCCAAAGTCACCATCCGCGCCTCCGGCGTAAACGCCTTCGGAAACTCCAGAATGTTGCGCACATCGGCGGCGCGGAACGAATAGATCGACTGCGCGTCATCGCCCACCACAGTCACGCCGCGCCCATCCGGCTTCATCGCCAGCAAAATCCGCGCCTGCAGCTTGTTGGTGTCTTGATACTCATCGACCAGCACATGATCGAACCGCGCGCCGACCTCTCGCGCCAACGCCGGCTCATTCATCGCCTCAGCCCAGAGCCAAAGCAAATCGTCATAATCCAGCACGTTCTGCTTCTGCTTCGCCTCAACATAAGCGCCGAACAGCGTCTTCAACTCCACTTCCCACTCGCGGCACCACGGAAACGCCGCCGCGAGCGCATCGCCAACGCTCTCATCCGCATTCACGACGCGCGAATAAATTGCGAGGCACGTCCCCTTCATTGGAAACCGCTTGGCGCCCGTCGCCACGCCAAGCTCCTGGCGCACCATGCCCATCAGATCGGCGCTGTCGCTGCGATCGTGAAGCGTAAATTCCGCATCGATGCCAATCACCGGCGCCAGTTCGCGCAACAGCCGCGCGCCAATCGCGTGAAACGTCCCCGCCCACGGAATGCGCACATCGCCGGCCATGGCTTTGCCGACGCGCGCAATCATCTCGCTCGCGGCGCGGCGCGAAAACGTCAGCAACAAAATCCGCGAGGGATCGACGCCGTTCGCCACCAAATGCGCAACGCGGCACGACAGCGTCTTGGTTTTTCCAGACCCCGCGCCGGCAATGACAAGCAACGGCTCAAGCCCGTGCTCCACCGCCGCGCGCTGCTCCGCGTTCAGATCGTCAAAAGCTGCGCTCGTGATTCGCGACATCGCGCGAGGCTGCAGTGTTTCGCCTTTGTTCGCAACGCGGCCTGTGCTCTATTGCGCAACGAACTGCGTCCTGGAAGTCCCATGACAGAGCATCTCAGTGATCAAGATTTGAACGCGACGGTTCTCGCGGCCGTTGACGCACTCACTCGCGCTGAGGCCGAGAGCCTCGCGGGCGCACACAGCCAGCAAGCTCAGCAGATTGCGGATGATTATTGGGCAAACTGGCGAGCGGCGCGCAGCCCGTCCGACAGGGACGCATTGAGTACCGCGATGAGTGCGATTCATAAGAACGTCCACGGCCGCGCCGTCACTGTAGACGGCAGTGAGATTCTGATTCCAGACGAGAACGATTATTTTGAGGGCGGCGTGAACTTGGCTGAGCCTTGGTGGACCGCCCTGCAGGCGCTGTCGAACGCCACACTCGGCTATCACGCAAAGGAGGCGTTCACGGAAACCGAGTTTGCGGCGCTGGTCGCCCCTTGGCGCGTCACTTACGGCAAAGATCCAAGATGATCTCCCCAAACGGCATCGCGCATATTCAGCTAACCGTCCGCGACGTCGCCGCGTCGCGTCCGCTCTATCATCGCCTGCTCGTTGAAACCTTTGGCATGGCGATCCAATACGATGCGCCGGGCCAGGTGTTTTACTGCATCGGCGCACGCACCGGCGTGCTGATCCGCCCAGCCAGCGACGAGCACCAAGACACGCAGTTCGATCAATGGCGCGTTGGGCTGCATCATTTCTGCTTCCGTCTGCGCTCGCGCGAGGACGTTAACGCGCTGCACACATCAATGCGCGATTTCGGCGCCAAGATCATTCGCTGCGGCGAGGAAGGTCCATGGGCGCCTGGCTATTACTCGACGCTGTTCGAAGATCCTGACGGCATCCGTATCGAAGGCCTCTTCATTCCGGGCAGCGGGAACCTCGATCGCATCAAGGACGCGCCGCTCACGCCAGTGGGCTAGCCAGCATCGATCGCGCAAACGCCGTCATCGCAGCCTGAGTCCGACGCACTGGCGAGCAAAGCAGCGACCGCTGCGCCTAAGCGCATGTCGTCAATATGTCCAAAGACCTGCATCTTAAGCACGCCTGCGCGATCGATCAGCAAGGTCGTTGGCGTGCCCTTCATGCCATAGAGTCCCATCGTGCGCGGCGTAAACTCTGCATCGCCCGGAGCGTCCGACGCGACGGGAAATCTAACTTTGTATTCGTGGATGAAGGCGGCGAGCGCAGCGCGCGTACCTTGCGTCTCGTGATGTTCGAACACGGTGTGTAGACCAAGAATAACCAAGTCGCTCTCAGCGAACGCCGCCCGCGCGCGCTGCACCTGCGGAAGTGAACTTGTCACACAGCTTGGGCAAAGCATCTGGAACGCTAGCGCGAGGATAGGCCGCCCACGCAAACGCGCGAGAGACAAGTTTTCCGGCGTGTTAAACCAATAGGAGACCTCCCACTCAGGCGCGAGCGACGGCGTCAAAACTCGTTCGCCCTTGTGTATGGCCGAGACCAAAGGATCACTTGCAGCAACACCGCCTTCGTCCAGGCCAGGTGCATCTCCTCCACGTCCTTCTCACTGAGCCCAGATTGCGCCAGGAACGACCGCATAGTCACAGAGATCGGCAGAGTCAGCGCCAAGAGGTGCCGCAAAGGAATATGTGGGGCGCTATCAAAATCGTCAGCCGCATTTTTGCCGGTCCAATGGTGGCGGCGGCCGATCTCATCCTGATACGCCAGCCACGCGCCGTCATACTCGGCGCGGCAGGTATCCAAGATCCATTGCGCGAAGCGCGCTCGTAAGGGGGGCAAGATACTCCGGTATCGGGGTTCCTGTTTCGGGGTTAGAGAAATAGGCCAACAAGTGAGGGGTCGAGCCGACGAAGGCATACCAGACATCAAGGATGGCGTTGGTCTTATCAGCGATCACGCGACGGGCGCGCCGCAGCGCATCTTCATCTGCCACGCCAAACATCAGCGAGGCCTTCAACTCGTCAAATTCTTGCCGAGTCAGCGAGGACGGTGGAAGCGTCGGGTCATTCAAGCGATAACCGTGAAGCATCCTAAGTCTCCGTTGATAGCGACTCGCTACTATGATATTGAGGTTCTTGTCAATGACCGAGCGCGCCAAATCCTCTTTCTCGGACGCCATCCAAGCTGCCCAACTCGTTGAGCGTTTGGGAAAGTTGGTGCGCGCCGCGGATCACGCCGAAGGCATGGCGCCGGCTCAATGGGAAGCATTGCGTTATCTCGGGCGAGCCAATCGGTTCTCGCGCACGCCTGCGGCTCTTGCTGCGTTCGGCGGAACAACTCGCGGCACAGCTTCCCAAACCTTGATCGCGCTTGAAGCCAAGGGGCTCATAAGAAAGACTGTCAACGAAACTGATGCTCGTTCGATGGACTTGCAACTGACAAGCGCCGGTCGCGCGCTCTTGGACAAGGCTGATCCAATCCACGCCCTTGCGCAGGACATCGAAGCTGCCGGTGACGCCGCATTCATAGCTTCAAAGTTGGCCGCAGCGCTGAAATGTGCACTCGCACGACGCTCGCAGCAAACGTTTGGACAGTGTCACACGTGCCGCCACTTTCGCGCGACGGTGCGCACGGGCCGCACGCCGCACCATTGCGCGCTGATAGACACGCCACTTTCGGATGGCGACAGCACACTCATCTGCGCCGAGCATATTGCCGAGGCGTCTTCAGACTGACCAGACCGCTGGCCGGCTAACGCGCTACCGCAATGTTGCGGCGCGCTGGAGAACATGCATGCTGCGCGCGCTGATAAGTCAGCAAGGGGAACTTCATGTCACTCAAATTTTTGCCGATCGCGGCGCTCGCGATTGCTGCAGCTTGCGCGCCCGCCTCGAACACCACCACCACATCGCCAACAATCGGCGTCCTGGAGGAGCGGGCCGGCGCGACCACCGACGAAGCGCCGCGCCACGTTGTGCGCGCGCTCTTTCGTAAGGGCGCAACTGGCTGGGAATCCTACGATCCGAATTGCAGCGACGAGGCGTGTCTCACCACATCGACCGCTAGCTTTCCGCGCGAGACGACGTGGACGATTTCCAACAACGGCCAATCGTTGGGCGAAGTGACCGCCACGATCCCAACCGCCTGGACGCTCTACGCGGATGTCGGCCAACAAGAACTCGCCACCGACGCACAGCCGCCAACGCTGGGCGAACGCTCGAACGATTTTGCGGACGCCGCTATTCCGTTGCATCGCCCGCTGGTCGCGACTTCGCCTGGCGTCTTCGCTGATCCGCAAGCCTGGGCCAGCGCCCCTGCTACAGCCGACGCTCAACTTGCCCTGCGCCAAGGTTTCGTCGCGCAATTCACGGGCGTGACCAATTGCGCCAACGCGACAACACCGCCGCAACCGCGCGCCTACACCGAAGCCGATATCGAAATCAGCCGCACCTTCGCATCGTCTGCCGGCTGGCGCATCGCCACCGCGCGTCTCCTCGGCTACGCCTGCGACGGCCCGCTTGAAGGCGCATACGCCGAGCAAACCTTCGCGATTTCACCGACCAACGACGTGCGCTTACTCGGCGAGGGCTACCGCTTCCTCGACGCCGGCGATTTCGACAATGACGGCCAATCGGAAGTCATCTTCGTGATCAACCAATACAATGTCGGCGGCTACGCGATTTTCGCCAACGACTTTGGGCAACACGCCGTCTTCGATTTCAGCTACCATTGATACGAACGCGGCGCGTTGAGACCGATCAGCGCGCCGCGCCTTAAGCGGCGTCCAAGCGCTCTAGTTGCGCATCGGTGACGATGCGGTCGCGGCCCTCGTGCTTGGCTGCGCGCACACACGCCTCGGCCCGCGCGATAAGCGCGCCCGGCTCCTCCGGTTCACAAAAGCGCGCCACGCCAACGGAGACAGTGACTTCGCCGATCACATCGCCGGAAGATTTCAGCGAAAGCCGTTTCGACCTCACCGCCTTAGAGACGCGGGCCGCCAGCGCTTCGGCCAAGTACACATTCGTACGCGGCATGATCATCGCAAATTCTTCGCCGCCATAACGCGCCGCGAGCACATCGCCTTGCGCATGCGCGCGCAGCACCGCCGCGATGTAGCGCAGCACTTGATCGCCGAGCGGATGCCCCCAAGCCTCATTGAGCCGCCGGAAGTGATCGATATCGAACATCACCAAGCAGAGATCGCTCTTATCAGCGCCTGCATCCGTGATGCGGCGGCTCAGCGTGTCTTCGAACATGCGCCGGTTCGCGAGCCCGGTCAGGCCATCGGTCAGCGCCTCGACCTTCACGCTCTCCAGCGCCGTCTGCAATTCCTGCACTTGGCGCGAGGTCGCGTCGATCTGCTCGGCGAGCTTCAAATTGCTCTCGATCATCTCGTGCGTCGTAACCGCGAGATGCTCCACGACAGTGCGAAATTCCGCGGAATCGACCCCGCCCTCGAAGCGCGTCGCGGCGTCCTGCAGCACCTTGGCGTAGGAGCCTGCCTGCCCGCCGGCGCCGCGCAGATTGGAGACCGTGTCATCCAGTTCGCGCGCAATCGTCTCGCTCGTCTCCAGCATTTGGATCGAAAGGCGCGTGTTGGCGAAGAAGCGCTCGAACAGCTCTTCGTTGGCTTCGTCCGTGAACACTTCGCCGCGCTCAAGCCGCGCTTGAATTTCACGGCTGAGGTCCGGTTTCACGCCGGCGACGTGCGTGGTCCAGATTTCGTAGTTTGCCGGGCTCGTCGGAATCTGTTGCAGACCCATGCGCTCGATGATCTCGCGGGCGCGCTCGACGCCCGGCGCGCCACGAAACATGGTTAAATCGCCACTCATCAAACCCACCCCGGAACTGCACACTCGAAGATTGCAGGCGAGCTTGAAGTTGACGTTAATTTCTATTGCTAAAACGCGATCAACCGTGCCGGTGCGCTGAGTTTAAGTCCCTTCCAGCGCCTCGCTCGCCTCTAGCCAACTCGCTTCCGCCCGCGCGAGCGCAGTCGCCGCGTGCGAGCGTTCTTTCAGCAGCGACTCCCCGCGCTTCTGATCTTTCGTGAACAAGTCCGGGTCAGCCAGCGCCCCGTCGATGCGCGTGAGCGCTTCGTTCGCCTGCTCGATCTCTTTCTCCGCCGCCTCAAGCTTGCGTTGCAGCGTGTACTTGGAATGCTTCGGCTTCGGCTCCGCGTGCACGACCGCAGCCGCCACGTGCTTCTCGCCTTCATCCGCCGGACGATCAGCGGCGGCGACGAGCTTGCGATAATCTTCGAGGTCGCCATCATACTGGCGCGCGCGCCCGTGATAGACGAGCCACAAGCGTTCCGCGCATGCTTCGGCCAGATAGATATCGTGCGTGATCAGCAGCACAGCCCCTTCGTAGCCATTGATCGCGTGGATCAACGCTTCGCGGCTATCGATATCCAAGTGCGAGGTCGGCTCGTCGAGGATCAGCACGTGCGGTTTCGCGTGCGCCATGAGCCCGAGCAGCAGCCGCACCTTTTCACCGCCCGAAAGCTTCTCCACCTTCGTGTCGATTTTATCGACGCCGAAGCCCATGCGCGCCGCAAGACCGCGCTGGCGCGGCGGCGCCCAATCCGGCTCCAGATCGCGCACGTGCTCCAGCACAGTCTCGCCTTCGCGCAATTCGTCGAGCTGATCCTGGCTGAAATAGCCCATCACAGCTTTGCCCGACGCCACGCGCTTGCCCGATAGCAACGCCAATCGCGCCGCGATCGACTTCACTAAAGTCGTCTTACCCTGCCCGTTCGGACCGATCACGACGATGCGGTCGTCATGATCCAAGCGCAGCGACACCTTCTTCAAAACTGGCTTGCCTTCAACATAGCCAAGATCGCACTCATCGAGCACGACCAACGGCGACGCCAGCTGCACCGGATCGTCAAAATAAAACGGCACCGTCCGCTCTTCGAGCGGCACCGCGATATCCTGCATCTTCTCGAGCTGCTTGATCCGGCTCTGCGCTTGCGCCGCCTTTGAAGCTTTCGCGCGGAAGCGATCGATGAACTTCTGCAAGTGCGCCTTTTGCGCATCCTGCTTCGCCTTCATCCCAACCGCGAGCGACATGCGCTCGGCCTTCTTTTTTAGATACGCGTCGTACCCACCGACGAAGACTTCGAGCTTCTTATCGTCCAGCGCCAGAATGTGCGTCACCGACCGGTTCAGCATTTCGCGATCGTGGCTGACGCAGATCACCGTGTGCGGATATTCGCGCAGATATTCTTCCAGCCACGCAGCGCCCTCGAGATCGAGATAATTGGTCGGCTCATCGAGGACCAGCAGATCCGGCGCCGAAAACAGCACGCCAGCCAAAGCCGCGCGCATCCGCCAGCCGCCTGAAAACTCGCGCGCCGGCCGCAGCAATTCATCCTGCTCGAAGCCGAGACCAATCATGATCGCGCTTGCGCGCGCCTCGCCGGAATAGCCGTCGATCTCGGCCAAGCGCATATGAATGTCGGCGATACGCTGGGGGTCTTCCGCCGTATCTGCTTCCTTCAGCAGCGACGTCATTTCCTCGTCCGCCGCCATCACCAATTCTAAGAGCGGCGTATCCACCTGCGGCGCTTCCTGCGCCACGAAGCCCATCCGCGCCCCGCGCCGCACGCGAATGGACGAGCCGGTTTTGCCGACCTCGTCGCGGATCAACTTCAACAGCGTCGATTTGCCAGTGCCATTCCGGCCGACGAGACCAACCTTCCAGCCCTCGGCGATGAACGCATTGGCATTCTCGAACAGCGGCCGCGGGCCGAAGCGATAGGTAAGGTCAGAAATTTCAAGCATGGGAGGGCCGCGTTAGAGCCGTCCTTGGCCCATGATGCAAGCGTCAGCGCTGTGTCCCCTCTCCCGGTTAAGGAGAGGGTGTCACCTCAGTGGCGTAACGGGTGAGGTTTGCGGGCCCCAAACAGTGCGTGGCGTCGTGCTTCGACAGGCTCAGCATGACGCCATTTCTGGCGCCAGTGCTTCAGTAGCGTCACCCTGAGCTTGTCGAAGGACGACGCGGGCCAACTCGATGCGTGGCGCAATGTAGCACCGCGTTAACGCTGCACCCCGCCGCGAACGCGCCTATATTCGAACTGTCACTGAGGGGCCTCGCCCATGCACGCGACCAGCACACGTCCCCGCGTCGTCATAATCGGCGCTGGTTTCGGCGGCCTCACCGCCGCGAAGGCGCTTAAGAATGCGCCCGTCGACGTGACCCTCATCGACCGGCGCAACCACCACTTGTTCCAGCCGCTGCTCTATCAGGTCGCGACAGCGGGCCTTGCACCGAACCAGATCGCAACACCGATCCGCGCCATCGTCCGCCACCAGAAAAACGTCAACGTCGAGCTCGGCACCGTTGAAGCCATCGATACGGCCCAACACCAAGTCGTGTTGGGCGATCGCCGCGTGCCCTACGATTTCCTCATCATCGCAACCGGCGCGCGCCATGCCTATTTCGGCCATGACGATTGGGAAGAATTTGCGCCCGGCCTCAAAACGCTCGAAGACGCCACCGAGCAACGCAAGCGCATTCTGCTGGCCTTCGAGCACGCAGAACTAGAGCCCGATGAGGCCGAGCGCACACGCCTCACCACATTCGTCGTCATCGGCGGCGGCCCAACCGGCGTCGAAACCGCAGGCGCTGTCGCCGAACTCGCGAACAAAGCTCTCGCCCGCGACTATCGCCGCATCGATCCGAAATCGGCGCGCATCATTCTGATTGAGGCTGGCGCGCGTATTCTCGGCGCCTTCCCGCAAAGTCTCTCGGAGCACGCCCGCCGTGCACTTGAATCACTCGGCGTCGATGTCCGTCTTGGCAACGCTGTCACCCATGTCGATGAAAGCGGCGTCACGCTAGGCGGCGAACACATCGCGTCGCGCTGCGTGATCTGGGCGGCAGGCGTACAATCGTCGCCCGCCGCGCGCTGGCTCAAAATCCCAGCCGACCGCGCCGGACGTGCGATCATTGGCGGCGATCTCCGCGCGCCGAATCATAACAACATCTTCGTTGTGGGCGATTGCGCCGCCGTGAACGATAGCGCCGGCAAGCAGCTTCCCGGTGTCGCCGCGGTGGCAAAACAACAAGGCGCTTACGCCGCGCGCGCCATCAAGGCCGCGCTCAATAAAGAAAAGCTCGAGAAGCCGTTTGCCTATCTAGACGTCGGCAACCTCGCCACAGTCGGCCGCAAAGCGGCAGTCGTGGATTTCGGCGCCATCCGCTTCACCGGTTTTATCGGTTGGGTGTTCTGGAGCGTCGTGCACATTTATTTCTTGATCGGCTTCAAAAACCGCATCGCCGTCGCGCTCGATTGGGTCTGGTCGTACCTCACCTTCGAACGCGGCGCCCGGCTCATCACCGGCGACATCGCCAGCGAAACCCCCACCGCCGCAGACAAGCGAAACGCCGCCTAGCGCGCGACTTTCCTTGCGCATGCGCGATTTCACGCCAAGCTAAGCGCGGGGGCAATGTTATGATCGAACTCAAACGCGGCAGCGGCGATCAGATATTCATCTGGTTTGTGGTCGGCATGTGCGCCCTGTTGGTGGTGATGTTCGGCTTTGCCGGATATGCCCTGATGGCCGCAGGCGAAGGCCTGGGCGGCATCTTCTTCCTCTTCGCCCTGCCATTCATCGGCCTCACCCATTACGTCTATCGCGAAGCCCACGCGCGCTCATTTACGCGCATCGCCATCAACGACGGCAACCTTGAGCTTCGTCTGCCCGAACAACGCAGCTACGTCGCTCAGGAAAAGATCGAAACCTCGCTCCCGCTTTCATCGATCAAGGCCATTGAGATGCGCGCGGAATCCTTCCGCGCACTTGGCACGACCGTCCTCCAATATGCCTACGCACTCGTGCTCAGCGACAGCCGCCGCATCGTGCTCGGCGCCGATCGGCGGTTCATCACGCCCTTCTTCCGCGACGCGGCGAGCATCATTTCCAACCAAGTTCAAATCCCGATCCGCGATCTCGGGCTCGTCGATGGCACGCCCGGTTTTCTTCTGGTCAGCGGTCAAACCATTCCGGCCTGGGATGCAGCGTCTGTCGCGCCTGAGGCGATGCAGAAGCGTTTCAAGGATGAAGCCGCCGCCTGGCGCACCGTCTCGCTTATTGTAGGCGCCGCGCTCGCCCTCGGCGTGATCGCGCGCGCTTTCAGCTAACGCTGCGACCTCTGCTCCGCGCAGCGGAGGATGGTGGACCCGAGGAGGATCGAACTCCTGACCTCTGCATTGCGAACGCAGCGCTCTCCCAGCTGAGCTACGGGCCCGTCCAGTGGGAGGCGCGGTATAGGGCGTGAGCCGCGGAAGCGTCAACCGGCCGCTGTGAGGTTGCCGAATCCGCCCGGTTGCGGGTATTCGGAGCGGCTATGATCCACATTCTCTTCGAACTCATCCGCGCGGTCCTGGGACTGATCTCCATCGTCCTGATCGTTTACGTGGTTATTTCCTGGCTCTACGCCTTCGACATCGTCGATCGGCGCAACCAGTTCATCCGCTCGACCTGGGAGTTTTGCGGCCGGGTGACCGACCCGCTGCTCCGCCCGCTACGGCGCCTCATTCCGCCCATCGCCGGCGTCGACCTTTCGGTTTTGGTCCTGTTGCTGATCATTTCCCTGGTGCAGCACGAAGTGACGTACTGGCTCGAAGGCATGTTGCTCGGCACGCGAGGCGTCCTCTGAGCAAACTCCGCGTTCGCCTCACCCCCTCCGGCGGCGCGGACCGTATCGATGGTCGCGCAAGCGACGAAACCGGCCCGTTCCTCAAGGCCCGCGTGCGCGCCGCGCCAGAGAACAACGAAGCCAATCGCGCGCTCGAGGCCCTGATCGCCAAAGCGTTCGGCGTCGCCAAGAGCAACGTGAGCGTCACGCGGGGCGGCACGTCGCGCATAAAAACACTGGAGATCGACGGTGCAGACGACGCCGACGTGGCGGCATTCATGGCGAAGTTCGAGACAGCCTAAACCCACCCATTCTCGGGGCTCGGCGTAGCCGAGAGCCCGGGACCCATAAACGCGTTGGTTGCCGAGTTAGACCCTGAGACAGACGCGTTTATTGGTCCCGGACTGCGCTTCGCGCATCCGGGAATGGGTGATTGTGATTCCGATCGCACCGCGCGCAGAATGCAGTTCCTTCGCATCAGTCCAGCAGGCCGAATCTGAATTGGAATCCGTCAACGTTCCAGCACGCGAAGAGCCAGGCATCGTCGGTCGAGCTTGGCTGAAACTCGCGCGCACGCTTGCTCAACACGAAATGCCAATCTGCAGGCGTACTGCCCTCATGAAACTCAAACACAAGCACCCTCAAGCCCGCTCGCGCTTGAAGCAGCTTGTCAAAATCGTCCCAAATGTCGTGCCACTTGCCCCACTCACTTTCGGCGATAATTGGCATCCCCACAATGCCGCCACCCTCTGGCCTCCAGCCAACAGGCGAAGTCATAAAGCCACTCGCCTGTACACCTTTCGTCAGGCGCAAATTTTAAGCCGCAGACAGCGTTTCCGCTCTCGCAGGCAGCGCGTGCGATCGGGACGATTGCGCGCAAAATTTCGGCGGTCCATGCACCTGCACCAAGGCTCTTCCCATTGAGAGTGTTGTGAACGCCGCTCAACGCTCCTTTGATCGCTTCCGCCGTGTGCCGTTGCCATTCCTCTTCAAGCCAAAATGTCATCTAGGTCCTCCCGTTTGGCGCCCCGATACGTTTGGCGGCTCCATTTCCCCCGCACTTGCCTTGCCAAGCGCGTTCGAATCCCAGATGTGCTTCGATTCAAAGGGAGAATTCTTTGACCGGACGCAGCATTGACGGCAAAGCCATCGGCGCGCAGGTCCGCGCCAATGTCGCCGAAGCGGTGAAGCAGCTTCCCGGACAACCCGCGCTCGCCGTCGTGCTCGTCGGAGACGATCCGGCGAGCCACGTTTATGTCTCCAGCAAAGGCAAAGCGACGATCGAAGCCGGCATGCGCAGCGTCGAGATCAGGCTGCCCGCAGACACAGCACAAGCCGACCTCATCGCCCGCGTCGAGGCCCTCTCCCGCGATCCAGACATTGACGGCATCCTCGTCCAACTGCCGCTGCCCAAACACATCAGCGAACCCGCCGTGCTCGCCGCGCTCGATCCGCTGAAAGACGTGGACGGCCTGACGGAGGCCAGCGCCGGCAAGCTTGTGCTTGGCAAGCCGGGCCTGCGCCCCTGCACGCCGGTCGGCTGCGTCATCCTCGCGAAAACCGAACGTCCCGATCTCAGCGGCGCCAATGTCGTCGTCATCGGCCGCTCCATCCTTGTCGGCAAACCGGCGGCGCTGCTGTTCCTCGAGCAAAACGCCAGCGTCACCATCGCCCACTCGAAAACGCGCGATCTCAAAATGGTTTGCCGCGGCGCGGACATTCTCGTCGCCGCCGTCGGCCGCCCCGAAATGGTGCGCGGCGATTGGGTGCGACCCGGCGCCATCGTCATCGACGTCGGCACCAATCGCGTGCCCGCGCCGGAGAAGGGCGAAGGAAAAACCAAGCTGGTTGGCGACGTCGCCTTTGCCGAAGCCATCGAGATCGCGTCCGCCGTGTCGCCCTCGCCCGGCGGCGTCGGCCCGATGACCATCGCCTGCCTGTTGCGCAACACCGTGCTCGCCGCCTGCGCACGCCGCGGCTGGGACATCCCCGCTTCGCTGAGCTAGGCTCCTCCCATAACGGGGAGCAAAAACATGCGCGTACTTCTGGTTGCGGCGAGCTTGTTAGCCACCAACTTCACTGCACCTGTGCACGCGCAAGAGGCGCTCGAAACATTGGTGCTGTGTCCTGTATCCGAAGAGCACCAATTTCCACGCAACACCGTCGGCGTCATCTGGACGCTGCGCGACGTAAACGACAACGCTGAGCACGCGATCAGTTTCACACAGGGCGGGCCCGTCTTCGACCCCGCCGGCTACGCAGCGCCGACGCCAGCCTCCGTCACCGGCTGGTTGCCGACACTCGCGGCGCTCCGCGAAGCGGCGCTTCAGCGCCGGCGCGTCTCGGTTCAGCATCTGGGCGAGGAGATATTCAACATTACGGTGCTCTGGACTCAGCCCTGCTGAACAAGGCCCTGCTCATTTCAGTAGCGCACCGGGGTAAGCCCATGCCTTCGCGGCCCCCGGGCGGCGAATTGCGACCCTCAGCGCTTGCCGCACCCTAACCACGCCGTTAGCTTCCCGCCCACAACGGACCCAGGGAGGGGATCGAACGTGGCAAATACCAATAAGCCCAGCGGCATCGGCCGTCTGTTCATTCGCAAGAGCGTTGAACAGATGCACGCCGAGCACGCGCAAGGCGAACTGAAAAAGACGCTTGGCCCGCTGAACCTCATTCTTCTCGGCATCGGCTGCATCATTGGTACGGGTATCTTCGTGCTGACCGGCCGCGCGGCGGCGGAGTTCGCAGGCCCCGGCATCATGATCTCGTTCGTGATCACCGGCACGCTCTGCGCGCTTGTCGCCCTCTCTTACGCCGAACTGGCCTCGGCCATTCCGGTCTCCGGCTCCGCCTATTCTTACTCCTACGCATCCATGGGCGAGATCGTCGCCTGGATCATGGGTCTCTTGCTCGTGCTCGAATACGGCCTTGCGGCGTCGACAGTCGCGGTTGGTTGGTCGGGCTACACCGTCAGTCTGCTCGCGGACCTTGGGGTGCACATACCTGCGGCATTCACGGCCGCGCCCGGCGTCGAGATCACAGACCACGTAACCGGCGAAGTCATCGGTGTTGGCGTTCTGAACCTGCCGGCGATTATCGGCCTCGCCGCCGTCACCTGCCTCCTCGTGGTCGGCATTTCGGAATCGGCGCTGGTCAACAACATCGTCGTCTTCATCAAAGTCGGCGTCGTCATCGCGTTTATCGTTATCGGCTCGCAATACGTGAACACCGACCTTTGGTCGCCGCTCATCCCAGAACAAATCCCGGCGCCGCCACCTGGCACTGACATGAGTATCTGGGCTCAGATCTGGCGCGCTCTCGGCGGCGTTCTCACCGGCGCGGACACCGGCCAGTACGGCGTTCCAGGTCTGATCACTGGCGCTGCGACCATCTTCTTTGCCTATATCGGCTTTGAAGCGGTCTCCACGGCGGGTGCTGAATCGAAGAACCCAGGCCGCGACATGCCGATCGGCATCCTTGGCTCGCTCGTCATCTGCACCATTCTCTACATCCTCACCTGCGCAGTTTTGGTCGGCATCGTGCCCTATCAACAACTCGACAACCCCGCGCCGATCGCGGTCGCCGTCGATCAAATCGGCCTGCCGTGGTTTGCATTCATCGTGAAGCTCGGCGCCTTCGCTGGTCTCTCGTCGGTTATGCTGGTTCTGCTCTACGGCCAGACCCGCATCTTCTACACGATGGCCAAGGACGGCTTGATCCCATCGGTGTTCGCCAACGTGCACCCGAAGTTCAAGACGCCATGGATCAACACCATCCTCGTCGGCCTGCTCGCTATGGGCTTTGCCGGCTTCATGGGCCTCGACGCGCTGGCGAACCTCACGAACGTCGGCACGCTCGCCGCCTTCGCGATCGTCTGCCTCACGGTCGTGTATCTGCGCTACGCGCGCCCCAACATTGCGCGCCCGTTCAAGACGCCGCTCTTCCCGATCACGCCGCTTCTGGGCGCACTCATGTGCATCTTCCTGCTCATGTCGCTGATGGCTCACGAAGCAACCCGCAACTTCTTCCTGATCTACCTGGGGGGCGGCTTCCTGCTCTACTTCGCCTACGGCATGTGGAACTCGAAGCTCGCGAAGGGTGAGCCGTATGGCGGTCACGAGCCGCAACCGGACCTCGGCGCAACGGGCAAGCAACGCGACAATCCGCCGGGCTAATTTCAAAACTTAATCTAACTCCAACCGCCGGCGTGAAAGCGCCGGCGGTTTTGTTTTGCGCTGCGCAGGGCGCGCAAAACTCAATCTATCCCGCGCATACACCACCCATTCCCCCACGCTTCGCCCCGGAAATGGGTCGTGAAAAACGGGGATACACCCTGTTCAATCCGACCGCGAAGCCACGCGCTTACACTCCACGCTCATGCGTTCCCGCCAACCCCGCCCGTTCTCAGAGCACCATCTCGCCAGATTTCTAGTCTGGTTCGTGATGGTGTTGGGGTGGTTTGCGTTCGGCGCGCCGCTTGAGCGCCGTCAGCGCCGCTTTGGCTACGTCACCTGCGCGACATTGCAGCGCGCAGCGCGCAACCTCATCATCATCCGCGCCGCCAACCTCTGTCGTCATCATAGATCGACCCCATGGCGCGATTTTGCGCGGTCTGGTTTTCAGCGTCGTCAAAATCGATGCAGCCTGCGCGCCGTCGGCGGCAAATGGCTACGCAAGCGCCTCAACGCGCGCGGCGGGCTCATCGCGCAAGCCAAGCACCTGATCGAAATTCTGCGCCAGTTCGACACCCTCGCGGCCGGTCTGGCGTTTCATCGCCGCCGCGGCCTCTCACGCCTCTGTCCGCTCGTTCTCATCAAAGCGCCGGACCTTCGCGTCACGCACCAATGCGACGCCACGCCTGTGTTGGCGGATTCCTCCTAGCAGCTCGCCTTTCGCGTCAATCCAAACGCAACACCGTTTTTGCCTTACGGCGAAAGCGGCCTAGATGGCTGGCTTGAAGGAGAATTCCATGCCCACAGCCAAGATCGGCGCCGCCGCCGCAATTGCCCGCCTCGAAGGCTGGCGCGCTGACGATGAAGGCCGCGACGCCATCGAGAAGGAATTCAAGTTCAAGGATTTCAACGCCGCGTTTGGATTCATGACGCGCGTTGCGCTCTATGCCGAACGCAATGACCACCATCCGGAATGGTTCAACGTCTATAACCGCGTCGAGGTTACGCTGACGACGCACGATGCAGGCGGCGTCAGCGACAAAGACGTCGCGCTGGCGCATTTCATGGATGAGACGTTTCGCGTCGTGACGGCGATCAACTAGAGCAATATGGACCGCCGGCGTCCCGCCGGCATACACCGGTGTTGGCCGGCGAGACGCTGGCGGTCCATATTAAAGAATGAGCGCCCGCAGCGCGTAAGCGAGCGACGCCACCGCGATCAGCCCCCCAAACCACAGCGCCACAAACCACAATAAACGCTTGCCCAATGGACGTGGCGCGTCGCCAGCTTTCGGCGGTCCTTCAATGATACGAGGCATCGTCGTCCACCTTGGCGCGGAAGGTCCAATACACAAACGCGGTATACGCCAGAATGATCGGCAACATCACCAGCGCGCCGACAAGCATCAGCATGAGCGCGTTATCCGCAGATGCTGCATCCGCAGGTGTCATCGCGAAGGGTACAATGAACGGCCACAGCGAAACAGCAAGACCAATGTAGCCGATCAAGAACAGGCACACGGCATAAAGATACGGACGCAAGAACTTCCGCTCCTCAATCCCGCGCCAGAGCAGAAAGAGGATCACGCCCGATAACACCGGCAATGGCGCAAGCTTAATGAATACCGGCCAATCGACGCTCGTCATGGTGAGGCCCCAGCGTTCAGTGACGCGGGCATCGACGCCAAGCGTCGCCAAGCTCACCGCGCCCATCGCGAGCGCCGTCAGCAAAGCGAGTTGCTTCACCCAGCGCCGTGCGCGTTCAGCCAGTTCGCCTTGCGCTTTGAAAACGATCCAGGTGGCCCCGAGCAGCGCGTATCCCGCAACCAATGAGACCGCGACCAGCAACGAGAACGGCGTCAGCCAGTCCAGCGGCCCGCCAACGAACACACCGCCTTCAATCGCTATGCCCTGAATGAAGCCGCCCAGCACAAGACCTTGCGCCACCGACGCCACGATCGATCCGCCGGCAAACGCCACCGTCCACCATTTGCGCCCGCGCTCGCGCCCATGATGACGAAACTCAAACGCGACACCACGAAAGATCAGCGCCAGCAACATGAGGAAGATCGGCAAATACAAAGCCGGCATCACAGCCGCGTAAGCTTTCGGAAACGCCGCGAACAAGCCGCCGCCGCCGAGCACGAGCCAAGTCTCGTTGCCGTCCCACACCGGGGCGATTGCCGCCTGCATCTGATCGCGCTCGCGTCCGTCTTTCGCGAACGGAAACAGAATGCCGACGCCGAGATCGAAGCCGTCAAGCGCCACGTAGAGGAAAACCGCGACGGCGATCAGCACCGCCCAGATCATCGAGAGTTCAAGCCCGAACATCGCGGCCTCCCTTGGACCGCGGGCCTTCAGGCCCGCATGGCGCCGGTGGAGAAGAAGTGCGCGTCTGAAGACGCGCGGTCCAAACAAACATCACGGCGCCTCCTCAATCGCGGCGCCAAGTGGCGTGCCGGGCGGTTGGTTGGATTGCGGCGCGGGCTCGTCGCTCTCCGGTCCTTTCGCCATCAAGCGCAGGATGTAGAGCGCGCCAGCGCTGAACACGATCGAGTAGACAACGATGAAGAACAGCAAAGAGGTCGCCACCGATCCTGCCGGCACGGGCGATACAGCGTCCGCCGTGCGCAACACGCCATACACAACGTAGGGCTGACGGCCGACTTCGGCGGTGATCCATCCGGTGAGAACCGCAATGAAGCCGCTCGGCCCCGCGAGCACCAGCGCGCGGTGATACCACGTCGCGCAGTCGAGACGTTTCAGCGCCCAAGCGCCCGCCCCCCAGATGCCGAGCACCAACATCACCATGCCCATGCCGACCATCACACGGAACGCCCAGAACGTGATCCAGACCGGCGGACGGTCCGCTTCAGCGAATTGATCCAGGCCAGGCAGCACAACGTCCGGCCCGGCATTGTTCACGGTGGAGCCGAGGCCAGGGATGGCGAGTTCGAAATGATTGATCTCGGCCGCTTCATCGGGCCAGCCGATCAGCACGGTGGGTTGCTGCGTGCGTGTGGTCCACCAACCTTCGAGAGCTGCGACTTTCGCAGGCTGGTATTCACCGGCGACGATGCCGCTTTCGTGGCCGACCATGATCTGCACCGGCGTCACCAGCGCCATCATCAGAATCGCCATGCGCAACGCGACGCGGCTCTCGGCCAGAGCCTTCTTTTTCAGAAGCGCGAAAGCAGAAGCGCCAGCCACCACCATCGCTGTCGTCAAGAACGCCGCAAGCACCATGTGGGCTAAACGCGTGGGCATCGATGGATTGAAGATCACTTCTATGAAGCTGGTCGCGACCATCGTGCCGTCTTCGGCCCAGGCCCACCCTTGCGGCGTTTGCATCCAAGAATTGGCTGCGAGGATCCAGAACGCCGAAAAGAGCGTGCCGATCGCGACCATACACGTAGAAAAGAAGTGGAGCCCCGGCCCTACGCGCTTCCAGCCGAACAACATGATGCCGAGGAACGAAGCTTCGAGGAAAAACGCCGTCAGGACTTCGTACGCAAGCAGCGGACCGATGACGCTGCCGGTGATGGCGGAGAAGACGCTCCAATTGGTGCCGAACTGGTAGGACATCACTACGCCCGACACGACGCCCATGCCGAACGACAGCGCGAAGATCTTCACCCAGAACAGGTAGAGGTTTTTGAACACCGGCTTCTTGGTGAAGAGCCAAAGCCCTTCCAAGACGGCAAGAAATGACGCCAACCCGATCGTGAACGCCGGGAAGATGATGTGAAAGCCGATCGTGAAAGCGAACTGCAATCGCGAGAGGAGCAGCGCATCCCATTCCATCGCCACATCCCCCTCCGCAAAGCCAGTTGCGAGCATTTGGCAATTTCAATAATTTCTTTACGGTATTTTGGTTCGCGGCGAAAGTCGCTGCGGCGCGAGCGCGCAAGCGTAGAGCTAGGGCGCTTCCAACGCGCGTCGAGTGGACGCATGGTGCGAGCGATAAGAGGAGGACGCGATGGCCGGTCGAATGGCGGGGAAGAAGGTGTTCATCACTGGCGCGGCGCAGGGCCTAGGCGCGGCGATGGCGAAGGGCGTCGCAGCGGAAGGCGCGAAGGTCGCGGTCACCGATGTGAACGCCGCAGGCGCCGAGATGGTCGCCGCGGAGATCAATTCTGCGCACGGCGCAGGCACAGCCTTCGCATTCGCGCATGACGTCACCAACGAAGAGCAGTGGATCGCAGCGCTCGAAGGCGCAAACGCCGCGATGGGCGGCATTTCCGGGCTGGTGAACAACGCCGGCATCTCGAGCCGCGAAGGCAGTGTCGAAGAACTCTCGCTCGAAGGCTTTCGCCGCTTGATGAGCGTAAACGTCGACAGCGTCTTTCTCGGCGCCAAGCACGGCATCAAATATCTGGCGAAGAACCAACCCGGCTCGATCGTGAACATGAGCTCGATCGCCGGCCTAATCGCGAACCACACCTCCCCCGGCTACAACGCCTCGAAAGCGGCGGTGTGGCTGCTCTCCAAGAACATCGCGCTCTATTGCGCCAAGAAGGGCTTGGACGTGCGCTCGAACTCGATCCATCCAACGTTTATCGACACGCCGATCCTCGATCCGATCCGGAACATGTTCGGCAAGGACGAGGCGGAGGCGAAACTCGGGCGGCAAGTCCCGCTTGGCCGCATCGGCAAGCCTGAGGAGATTGCCGCAGCGGCGATCTATCTCCTTTCAGACGAAAGCCGGTTCACCACGGGGTCGGAACTGAAAGTAGATGGCGGCATCTCAGCTATGTGATTTGCCGTCGCCCTAGCGCCGCCCAAGATCGAAGGTATGCACTTCTTCATGCGCAAGCTCACTGCACTGATCTGCCTCTTCACCCTGGCCGCTTGCGGCCAGCCCGCCGCGCCGCAAGGCCAGGCGCCCGCGACGCAGAGCGAAGGCTCGGTTTTGCTCGGCTCAACCCAAAATATGCCGGACTGGCTCTTGGTGCTGCGCACGACCGAAGGCGGCACCGTGCACTTCAACCAGCGCACGATCACGCGTCAGAACGGGCTCGCCGACATCTGGCTGCAAGTTCGCTATGGCCATCCGCAGGCGTGGGATGCGAGCGACGAAACCACTGAACGCACCATCCGCTTCGACGTCGAGCGCATGCACTATCGCTTCAACTGCGCCGAAGAGACGTTCGTAATCGTTGAGCGCCAGATTATGGGCGCCAACGAGGAAGTCGTCGCCCGCGACGAGCCGCAACAAATCTATCGCGCCACGCCAATCTCCGGCGTTGCACGTCAGATGTTGCCGGTCGCCTGCCGCGGCGCCTAGTGAGGCTGCGGCCGCTGATAGATGATGTTCGCGAGTAGAACGCGTGCGCCTTGCGCGCCGAGAACGCGATCGACGGCAATCTGCATTTGACGCGTGAGCTCGATTGGGTTCGGCGCGGTCTGAACCCGATAATAAACCGACGAATAGTTTGCGAGCGCAGTGCGGAGCGCGTCGCGGACGCGCGGCGCGTTGAGCTGAGCGCGGCGGCGCAGCGCCTCATCAGGAATATCGAGGCCCATATCGACGACCATGGTGCCCTGGTTGTCGTTGCGTTGCAGGACGCCAGCCGAAAAAGTTGGCATCGGCAGATAGGTCTCGGCGGACGTCAGCCGCTCCTGGCGCGTTGCTGGCGCTTGCGAAGCGGCGGGCGCTGCCCCGCCTGAGCCGGAGGCAGCCGCAGGCGCCGCCAGCACGGCGAGCATCAGAACAGCGAGGATTGGCGCCAGGATACGCATAGCCTGCAAAATTGAGCTACTGCGGTTAGGGAAGGGTTAGCGAAGCGGCTTGGTCTCGCCGCCTTTGGGCGCATCACGAAACATCGCGGCGAGATCGACGGTTGAGCGCTCGCCCAGCGCATCGAAGTGTTCTTCAAGCCAGCGTTCCGCCGCGGTGCGGCCAGTCTCGAACAGCTTCTCAAAGAAGCTCAAATCCGTATTGAGATCGACGCCAAGGCCGAGCGGGGTCAGCGCCTGGGTTTCGCTCAGATTGTGGATCAGCATTTTGCGGTAACGGCCTTCGGGCAGATGGCTGTCATCGATCAGGCGACCCACGAAATCGATCGCACGCAGTTCGGCAAGCAAGCTGTTGTTGAAGGTGATCTCGTTGATCCGCGCCGTGATCTCGACAGGCGTACGGGGCGCTTTGGGACGCTCGACCGGGTTGATCTGAACGATGACGATATCGCACGTCGATTTCACATCGAAGAGCGGAAACAGCGCCGGATTGCCGGTGAAGCCGCCATCCCAGTACGGCACGCCGTCGATCTCCACGGCTTGAAATAGTTGCGGTAAGCAAGCTGACGCCATGACGTGATTGGCGGTCAGCTCCTCGTTGGTGAAGATACGGATGCGGCCAGTTTCGACACTGGTCGCGCCGACAAAAAGTTGAATGCCTTTACATTTGCGGACGCGCCCGAAATCGACCAGCTCCTCCAGCACTTCTCTCAACGGATTTATATTGAGCGGGTTGAAATCGTACGGCGATGCAAAGCGGCTGGCGACGTCGGCCCAAAGCGCGAGATAGCTCTCCGGCGTCCAGCCCGGCATGAAGGCGTTCAAGAACGCCATCATTGGCGTGCGGCGATAAGGGTTGGACTCGCCCGCGCGGGCTACGCTCCGCCAAAACTTGCGCAGGTGGTCGCGTGCGCCTTCAGCGCCGCCCTCTTCGAAGCCGTCCGCGAGAACGACGCCGCACATCGCGCCGGCCGACGAGCCCGAGATCGCGGCGATTTCGACGCGCTCGTCCTCAAGCAGTCGATCGAGTGCGCCCCAGGTATAAGCGCCAAGCGCGCCGCCACCTTGCAGGGCGAGCGAAATGCGCTTGCGCTTCTTTGCGCCGCTCACTGGGCGGTCCAGCCACCATCAACGCTGAGCGCCGCGCCGTTGATTTCATCGGCCGCCGGCGTGGTGAGGAAGAGCGCGACGCCTGCGATTTGCTCGACTTTCACGAACTCCTTCGTCGGCTGCGCGGCGAGCATCACATCATTGATGACCTGCTCACGCGTCATGTTGCGAGCCTTCATCGTATCTGGAATTTGGCTCTCAACGAGGCCGGTGAGCACATAGCCCGGCGAAATGGCGTTGCAGCGAACGTTGAAGGTCGCGCCTTCGAGGGCCACGGTTTTGGTCAGACCGATAATGCCATGCTTGGCCGCCACGTAGGCGGACTTGAACGGCGACGCGACATGGCCGTGAGCGGAAGCAATATTGATGATGCGGCCGTACTTCGCCGCCTTCATCGCGCGCATGGCGCCGCGGATGGTGTGAAATGCCGATGACAGATTGAGCGCGATGATCGCGTTATATTTATCAACCGGAAAATCTTCGATCGGCGAAACGAACTGGATGCCGGCATTGTTGACCAGAACATCGAGGCGCCCGAACGCGCCGATGGCGCTCTCGATCATCCCCGTGCACGCATCAGGCTGCATCAAATTGGCGCCATCGTAGCGCACCGAGACACCGGCCTCCTTCTCAAGCCCCGAGCGGATCTTCTCAATTTCCGCGGCGTCGCCCAAGCCGTTGAGCGTCACGTCCATACCGGCCTTCGCGAAGGCGGTGGCAATCCCCAGGCCAATGCCGCTGGTCGAACCTGTCACCAGCGCAGCTCTACGTTCGCCCATGTGCTTGTCTGCTCCTCATTGCTTGCTTGTCCGCGCCGGAACCGCTAGCGCAGGCGCTGGTCGGATTATTCGGTCTGGCGAGGGACCAATGGATTTAAACGCGCCTCTTAATGCATTTGTGGCCGGGTTTCCGGATTTCATCATCCAACTTGGCGTCGCGCTCGGACTCTTCGTCGCATCTTTGATCATCTACACAGTGATGACGCCACACAAAGAGTTGGCGCTGATCCGAGCCGGCAATCCTTCAGCTGCGCTTGCCTATGGCGGCGTCATTGTCGGCCTCGGCATTCCGCTGGGCTCGTGCCTGGCGCATTCGTTCGGGCTGTTTGACCTGCTGATCTGGGGCGTGGTCACGCTGCTGATCCAACTTCTGGCCTTCCGCTTCGCCGACATCTTCCTGCGCGGCTTGCCGCGCCGTATCGCCGAGGGCGACGTCGCCGCGGCGATCTTCCTGATGAGCATCAAGATCGGCATCGCGCTGATCGTGGCCGGCGCGGTTGCTGATCCAAACGTGCAGCTGTTCCGGGCCGGCTAGCGCATGATGCGACTGATCCCGGATTGGCTGCTCTACATCGTGGTAATCACGGTGGTGGTGTTCGTCCTTTTCCGGGTCGATCAGCGTCACGACGCGCCTGAAGCGCTGCCAGATGCGCCGACGACGGGCTCGTTCCTGCCGCCGCCATCGCAATACGACCCCGCAGTGCTGGTGGAGGTCGGCCCCGTCGCCTCGGGCATGGGGAGCGCCTTTGCGATTTCGCCGGACGGCTGGTGGCTGACGGCGCGCCACGTTGTCGATGGGTGCGAAGCGGTTGGCCTCATCGTGTCGCGCGGCGCTGCTGCGCGCGTGGTCGATATAAAGCGGGCGCTGTTTGCCGACATCGCACTGCTGAAAACCGAGAGCGCACCGACGGCGCTGGCGATCGATACGTCTGAGCGCAGCTTCCAGGTTGGACAGCGCGCCTTCCATATTGGTTTCCCGCAAGGCCGCCCTGGCGAGGCGTATTCGCGTCTCATTGGCCGCGAAACTTTGATCGCGCGCGGGCGCTACGACATCGAAGAGCCGGTGCTGGCGTGGGCTGAATTGGGCCGCACTTCGGGGCTGCGTGGCTCGCTCGCGGGCATTAGCGGCGGGCCGGCGCTGTCTTCAAGTGGCCAAGTGATTGGCATCACGGTTGCAGAATCGGCGCGGCGTGGCCGCATCTACACCGCTGCGCCGTCTTCGATCTTGCGCCTGCTGCGCGTTGAGCAGATCGAAGCGCAAGGCGCGCCGGCCGAGCGGCTTACGCCCGACAATTACGGCCAGGCTTCCGACGACCTCCGCCGCAATCTGGCGGTGGCGCAAGTTGTCTGCGTGGCGCCGCAGGACATGCCGAGGACATGACGACACCGTTCGCTGACCGCTTGATCGAAGGCGTCCGCGCCAAGAACACACCGCTCTGTATTGGCCTCGATCCCTTCCCGGATAAAATCCCGGCGCTGTTCGGCAATGCGGCCGAAGACACCTCCACCATTCTCAAGTTCGGCACCGCCATCATCGACATTGCGCGCACTCACGCGTGCGTGCTGAAGCCGCAGCTTGGGCTGTTCGAGCAATTCGGCGAGATGGGCTACGCGGTGGCGCGGATGCTGTGCAGCTACGCGCAGCAAGAAGGCATGCTGGTTCTGCTCGACGCCAAACGCGGCGATATCGGCACAACGGCGGAAGGCTATTCGCGGGCCACCATAGGCGCAGCGCCCGGCTTCAACGCTGACGCTGTCACCGTAAATCCGTACATGGGCAAGGACACGCTGGAGCCATTCATCACGCGCGCGCAGACCGAAGGCAAAGGCGTTGCGGTGCTGGTGCGCACGTCCAATCCAGGCGCGGGCGATTTCCAGGATTTGCAGGTTGGCGGCGCACCGGTGTGGCGGCGGGTCGCGGAAATGCTGGCGCCGGAATGCGCGAGGCTGCGCGGCGCGAGCGGCTGGTCGGGGCTAATGGCGGTCGCGGGCGCGACCTATCCTGAAGAAGGGCGGCAGTTGCGCGAGGCGATGCCGGAAGCGCTCTTCCTTGTCCCCGGCTACGGCGCTCAGGGCGCGAGCGCGGCGGATGCGGTAGCGGGTTTCGTTCAGGCGGGCGGGTCCATGCGCGAGGGCGGCGTCGTGAGTTCGTCGCGGGCAGTGCTTTATCCCCAGGCGGCGCAGGCCGCGACCAACATGGCCGATTGGCGAGCGGCAATCGGTGACGCCATGGCGGCGGCTGCGGGGGAACTTCGCGCCGCCTGTACGTCCTGACACGCGACAAACCAAACCCAAGCCGTTAAGTCTGGATTTTGGGGATGCGGCCCGAACGGGCGAGCGAGGGAGAAACCCATGCGCAACAACCTGACGCGCGCCATGCTGGCTGCGCTCGCGATTTTCATTGCACCGGTGGCTTATGCCGACGGACCGGGCGATGGCGGGCCGAACGAAGCGGCGGCGCCTGCGCGCGCTGCGCCGACCACACCACCACCGCCCGCGGCTTCGACGCAACCGACTGCGGCGCCTGAAGGGCGCACCGGCGTTATTCCGCTCGGCAATGGCGGGCTCTCGCTCAACGTGCCGGCGAGCTATCGCTTCTATTCGGCGGCCGAAGCCCGCGCTTATCTGCAACGCGCTAGCCAACAAGCACCGGGCGGCGAGATTTACGGCCTGCTCGCACGCAACGGCCAAGACATCCGCGCACCCGGCACCTGGGCGACAGTCGTGAGCTACGATGCGATCGGCTACGTGCAACCGGAAACGGCGGCGGGTCTCAGCGATACAAACTTCGAAACCCAAGTGCGCGATGCGCGCCAAACGCAGAGCCGCCGCTTTGAAGGCTTCGCGACAGCGCCGTCATTCAACGCTGAGGCGCCGTACGTTGTGTGGGCCGAGCGCGTCGCGGCGCCCGGCGGCGCTGGAGGCAAGGATCTGCGGTACGAACAAAAGATCATGGGCCGCGAAGGCGTCGCCGGCATGACCTCGATCGGCAGCGCCGATCAGCAGCCGGCGATCGCTGCAGCCGCGACCGAACTGCGCGCCATGCTCTCCTTTCCGGAAGGCAAACGTCACACGGACTTCCAAGCCGCATCTGACACGGTGTCGAACTATTCGGTGCCGGGCTTGGTGACCGGCGTTGCAACCGCGCAAACGCAAGCGATCGCTGACACGGCATCGACCACGGGCCAAACCGCGTTCGGCGGGCTTTCTGGCTATTTCCCGTGGATCGCGCTTGGCGTGATTGTGTTGGCGGGTGCGGGATATCTGCTCATGCGCCGCCGCGATGACGACGAAGAGACCGACGAAGCTTAGGCGCCCGACCCATTCCCGGAGCATCGCTCCGGGAATGGGTGAAGAGGTTAGGCGACGCACACTGCGCCATCTCTGACGACGACATCGATGCGCTCCAGCGCGTCGCCATTGTTGCATGGGCCGCCCGCGCAACGGCCATCTTCGATACCGAAGCTCGCGCCATGCGCGGCGCAAACGATATAACGCCCCTCCTGAACCATTACGCGGCCGTCCGAGCGCTGCAGTGGATAGCCGGCGTGCGGGCATTTGTTGCGGAAGGCGGCGATGCGATCGCCTTTGCGTGTGAGCAGGATCGAGACGAACGGCTCATCTGGATGCGGCACGACGACGATGGCGCTTGGATCAGCCAGCGCGTCGATACGCGCCAACACAAGGCCGCGCTCGAAGCTCACGCGCTCTCCGCCTTGAACGGGCGTGAGAGCAAGGCCGTGATCGCCTCATCGACGCCGATGCGGTCGTTCACGATCGCATCGACCGCGGCGCAGATCGGCATTTCGACGTTGTACTTCGCCGCCAGCGCCACGACCGCAGGCGCACTCTCCATGCCTTCGGCGACGGAGCGGCGCTCGGCGAGAATGTCCTTAAGCTTGCGCCCCTCTCCGAGAGCGGCGCCGAGCGAGGTATTGCGCGAGGTGAGTGAGGCGCAGGTGAGCACGAGATCGCCGAGGCCACAGAGGCCGGACAACGTTTCAGCTTTCGCGCCCATGGCGAGCCCAAGGCGGGTGAGTTCAGCGAAGCCGCGCGTGATCAGTGCCGCACGGGCGCCGTCGCCGAGCTTGCGACCCTCAGCGACGCCGCAGGCGATGGCGATGACGTTCTTCACCGCCCCGCCAATTTCAGCGCCGATCAGATCGTCGGCGACGTAGGGGCGGAAGGTCGGCAGGCCGATGGTGGCGACGATGCGCTGCGCGAGCGGCTGATCGGGGCTCGCGATGGTGGTGGCGGTTGGAAGGCCGCGCGCGACGTCTTTGGCGAAGCCGGGTCCGGAGAGGACGACAGGGCCAACGTCCGGAAGCTCCTCAGCCAGGACGTCAGTCATCAGCGCTAGCGATCCACGTTCGACACCCTTGGCGCAGAGCACGAGCGGCGCGCCTGGCTGAAGGTAGGGCCGCACGGCGCGGAGCACCGCGCGCATGTGCTGGGCCGGCGGGACCGCCAGGATGAGCTCGGATGTCGCGGCGTCTTCCAGATCGGCAGTGGCGCGGACATTGGTGTTGAGCTTGATTCCAGGCAGGAAAAGCGTGTTCTCGGACGCGCTATTGATGCTCTCGACCACTTCCGGCTCTCGAGCCCAGATGGTCACTTTGCGTCCAGCGGTGGCGGCGACCTGCGCCAAAGCGGTGCCCCAGGCCCCTCCACCCAGGACGGCGACAGTCTCGAAAGCCTCCGGCAATCCTGAATCCTTCATTGAACGTTCAGTAGAAACCGCGTAGGTGGTAGGGATGGACGAAAAATCCGCTACCCGCGACCGCATTCTCCAGGCCGCGATGACCCGCATCAAGCACTACGGCTACGGCAAGACAACCATGGCCGAGATCGCTGCCGATTGCGACATGTCGCCGGGCAACATCTATCGCTTCTTCGAAGCGAAGATCGACATCGCTGAGGCCATGGCGCGTAAGCACTACGCCGAAGAACACACGGCGATGGCGCAGGTCGGCCGCCGCAAGGATTGGCCAGCCGATAAGCGCCTGAAGGAAATGCTGTTGAAGCGCATGCGCGACAACTTCCAGATGTTCTCGGACAACGCGAAAATCTTGGAAGTCGCGGAGGTTCTTTCGCGCGAACGCCCGGTTTTCATGAACGAATTGATTGCGCTTGAGCGCGTTGGCGTCACCGCGGTGATCGAAGAAGGCATGGAAAACGGCATCTTCGGCAAGGGCGACGCCGAGTTCATGGCCGAGATGCTGCAGGCCGCGACGTTGAAATTCGGCATCCCACAACTGTTCTCACGCCTGACGCTGGCGAAGCTCGAACGCGAGTTCGACGGGGTGATGAGCCTGGTGCTGCAAGGTCTCTATGCACGTGGTGCGGAGGCTGCTGCACCGAAGGCGCGCGCCAAGCAGGACGCATCTGCGTAGTGACCACTACGGAATAATTGAATAGATTCTATTTTATTCATTGATCACTCCAGGGTCCGGTGGTACGTACGTCCATCGAAGCCCGAGCACCCCTGGAGACCTCAAATGACCACGACCCGCCCCTCAATCCTGCTGTCCGCCGCCTTCGTTCTGACCGCCCTCGCGCTGTTCGCCGCCGCGGCCTCACCCTTCGTACAGATCGCGGCTTCGGTCGTCGTTTAGCCCTGCCCAGGCGGCGCCTCCCAGCGTCTCTCGGGTTATATTGCAGGCGCGAAGGTAACCCCTTCGCGCCTGCTCTTTACCTGCATTAACGGGGCGACATTAACGGTTTGATTGCAAGAACGCATAACTGGGCTGGCAAAACATGCCTTCTATGCGTTCACGAAAGGGTCCATCTCACCCTCACGGGTGTTCGCACCTGCAACATCGAACCACTCAGGGAAATCCTACTATGTCCGCTCAAGACCTTCCGGCGACCGCCCGCGCAATGTCCGTAGTGATTGCGATCGCGCTGGTTGCGACCGCCCTCGCACCGCTGCTTTTCGCAGCCGCACGCGTCGTCGCCTAAGCTTTAGCTCCCTTGCGTCCCGGCTGATGGCTGGGGCGCAAGCGGGCGGCCTCTTCATCCAGCGGCCATCGCGGCCGGGCTGGAAATGACAGGTCGTCACTGAATCCAAGCCGCAACCTTTCAGCGCCCGCCAGCGCAATCATGGCCGCGTTATCGGTGCACCAGCGAAGCGGCGGCGCTATGAAATCATAGCCGCGATCCTCCCCCAGAGCCTGCAAACGGCTTCGGATCGCCTGGTTTGCCGCAACACCTCCCGCGGCCACCAGCCGCCCTTTCGCTCCCCACACAGTATCGAACATCCGCATCGCGTTACGCGTGCGATCCTCGATGATGTCGAGCACGGCAGCCTGGAAGCTGGCGCAGAGATCGGCTTTGTCCTGATCGGTAAGCGCGCCTAGGCGATCGACTTCGCGCGCGCAGGCGGTTTTCAATCCAGCGAATGAGAAGTCGCAGCCTTCGCGGCCGAGTAACGGCCGTGGCAACGCAAAGCGCTTGGAATCGCCGTTTTTCGCGACTTTTTCGACGAGTGGCCCGCCTGGGAAGCCAAGATCGAGCAGCTTGGCGAGCTTGTCGAACGCTTCGCCAAGCGCATCGTCTAGAGTCGAGCCGTAGCGGCGGTACACGCCGACATCGAGCACAGCGATGAACTGGCAGTGGCCACCGCTCACCAACAACAGAAGATACGGAAACGTCGCGCCCCCTTCGGCGAGCCGCGGGCTAAGCGCATGGCCTTCGAGGTGGTTCACGGCGATCAGCGGCTTGTTGTGCGCAAGCGCGATGGCTTTGCCGGCGAGCAGCCCGACTATGACGCCGCCGATAAGCCCGGGACCCGCCGTCGCCGCGACGCCGTCGAGATCGGCGAAGCCGAGTTTCGCATCCGACATGGCGGCGGCGATCGTGCTGTCGAGGACTTCAACGTGTGCGCGAGCGGCGATCTCCGGAACCACGCCTCTATAGGGCGCATGGTGCGCGGCTTGGCCGAGCACCACGTCGGATATGACGTGCGGACCGTTCTCATCCAGGCGCAGCACCGCCGCCGCGGTTTCATCGCAGCTGGTTTCAATGCCGAGGACGGTGAGCGGCTTCATGCGTTGCGGAGATAGCTGCTTATTCCCCTCCCCGCGAGGGGAGGGGTTAGGGGTGGGGCGACGCTCTGCAGTTTTGATACAGCGCGCTTTGATATGTCGCGCCTCACCCCGCCCCCAGCCCCCAACCCAAAAGGGGAGGGGGTGATAGACGTAGTGATATTACTTCAACCCTTTTACGCAACGGCGCGCGCGGCTCGAAACTGTCGCTGGCGCAGACTAGGCAGACGTGTGCGCGGCTGGCGGCAGCGCTTGGGCTCGATGAAGACGCATTCGAGATCGTGCCAATCGTCACCAGCGGCGATCGCATTCAGGATCGCTCACTGATCGAAGCTGGCGGCAAGGGGCTGTTCACGAAGGAGTTGGACGAGGCGCTGTTCGACGGGCGCATCGATTTTGCTGTGCATTCGCTGAAAGACCTGCCGACGGGTTTGCCGGATGGCATTGTGCTCGCATGCGTGCCGGAGCGCGAAGATCCACGAGATGCTTTCGTCAGTTTGAAAGCGAAGACGCTGGCGGACTTACCGGCTGGCGCGACAGTCGGCACAGCGAGCTTGCGGCGCCAAGCGCAAGTGCTGTTTGCGCGGCGCGATTTGCGCGTGTCGGTGCTGCGCGGAAATGTCGATACGCGGCTGGCAAAGCTGGAAGCCGGCGAAGCCGATGCGACGTTTCTAGCGTTGGCAGGCTTGAAGCGCATGGGTTTGGGAGATCGCGCGGCAAGCTTGGTCGATCCGTTTGAGTCGCCGCCTGCCGCATGTCAGGGCGCCATTGCGATTACGGCGCGCACCGATGATGCGCGGGTGCGCGATGCGCTGGCGCAGTGCGAAAATGTAAACGCGCGCATTGAGATCGAAGCTGAACGCGCATTTCTAAAAGCGCTGGATGGATCATGCCGCACGCCGATAGGTGCGTTGGCGCGGGTGAATGGCGCGCAAATGTCGTTCATTGGTGAAACATTGCAGCCCAATGGCGCGCAGCGTTGGCGTCGTAACGAGACCATTTCGCTAGACGGCGATGCAATTGCGTTCGCGCAAGCGCTGGGCGCGAAGCTCGGTCACGAAATACGCAACGAAGCGGGCGACGCGATCGTGTTGGATAAGTGAGCGGGCGTGTCTCATTCGCTCCCCCTCCCCTCCGAGGGGAGGGGGTTGAGGGGCGGGGTGAACCGCGACGTTCGGAATTTTACCACGCGTCGCACCGCATACCTTTTCGGGCTCCGGAGTTTCACCCCACCCCCTGCCCCCTCCCCTCACGGGGAGAGGAAAAATGATGCGCGTCGCCATCACGCGGGCTGAGCCTGAAGCATCGCGTACAGCTGCGCGCGTTGAGGCGCGCGGCGCGGAAGCGATCATCGCGCCGCTGCTCACCATCGTGGCGTGCGGGTACGACACCAGCACCGAGGGTGCGCAGGCGATCATCTTCACAAGCACTAACGGCGTTCACGCTTTCCCCGACACAATCGGCGCACGCGATCAAACCATTCTCACGGTCGGGGATGCGACAGCGGAGGCCGCGCGCGAGGCCGGTTTTACCGATGTGCGCTCGGCCGATGGCGATGTGGTCGCGTTGGCGGCGCTGGTAAAGCGCGACTTCGATCCAGCCAAAGGCAAGCTCATCCACATCGCCGGCGACCACGTTGCGGGCGATCTTAGCGGTGAACTCCGCGCGGCCGGGTTCAGCATCGAGAGGCGGTTGGCGTATGCGTCAGTCGCGCGGCAGACACTGCCCGAGGCCCTGCGAGAGCCTTTGGATATCCTACTTTTCCACAGCGCCCGGGCGGCGGAGACCTTCATTGCGCTCGGCGCGCCGAACGCGGCGCAGCTTACAGCGGCGTGTCTCAGCGCCGCCGTGGCGGCTGCTGTGGAGAAAACGTCCTGGAAGCGGATCGTTACGGCGGCTCACCCGCGCGAAGACGATCTCCTGACAGCCACACTCGGGGGGTAATTCTCCCCTGCTGGCGCAATCGCTTGAGCGGCTACCCGGGCGGCCCTAAGTTTCGCTTGGCTAGCGACTCGTTTCCAGTGCGAAATAGCGGAAAAGTCTCGGAAAAAAGCCGGGCAGCTCTTGGGGAATAACATGAGCAGAGACGACGATGAAGCCGACCGCGGACGCGGCGAGCCGATCGACGTTGAATATGAGCCTGCGTACCGCGAGGACGCGGGGCGCGGTGTGGGCACGGGCACGGCGCTCGTGCTGGCGCTCGTAGCTGCCGGTGTCGGCGCTGCTGGCGGCGCTGTGGCGCCGCGGATTCCGGCGGTGCAGCAAGCCTTGAACAATGTCGCGCCGATCTCGGCCGACGGCGCGAGCACATCGCCATCTGGCGACGCTGCCACGTTCGATCAGCGTCTAGATGCAATCGAAGAGATCATGAACGCGCCGCTCGCTTCCGCTGCTGCTGGTGAAGCCGGCGATGGCGGCACCGGCGCGCGCGTGTTCGCGCTGCAGGCGGGTCTGCGCGATGTCGAGACGCGCTTGAACACGATGCCATCGACGGAGGAAGTGCAAGCCTTGGTCGCGGAAGTGCGACGTCTGCAGGAAGAACTGCCGGCCGTGGCGGCGGAAGCACGCACGGCCGCAACGGCGGCGCGGGCTTCGTATGCGGTTGTTGCAGCATCTGAGGCTGCACGCTCATCAGGGCCGTTCGAGCAAGCGCACGCATCGCTCGCGGCATTGCTGCCGAACGATCCGAACGTGGCGGCGCTTGAGCCGTTGGCGCGCGTTGGCGCACCGACACGCATCGAGCTTCGCGATCAATTCTCGCGTCTGGACAACGAGATCATCCGCTCGGCGCGTCAAAGCCAAGCGGGCGCCGGCTTCTGGGGCCGCATCCAAGCTGCGATGGCGCAATGGATCGTGATTCGCCAAGCGGGCGCGGGCGATACGCCAGAAGGCATTGTCGAACGTGCAGAACAATATCTGGCGGCGGACCGCTTGGCCGACGCCATTCAAGAACTCAATCGTTTGCCCGCGGCGCCGAAGCGCGCCGCTCAGGCTTGGATAAATGACGCGCAGCGCAGGTTGGAAATCGACACGCGCATCGCGGCCATCCGCCAAGAATTGTCGCGGAGCTAATCAGCCATGTTGCGTGTCGCCTTCCTGCTCATCATCGCGGTGCTCGCGGCCTTAGTGTCGTGGCAGGTCATCTCCACTGACCAGGGCACAGTCGAAATCACGTGGTTCGGCACTGAGATCACCACCAGCGCCTTGTTTGGTTTGCTGGTGCTTGTGCTCGCGGTCGCGGTGGCGTTGCCGCTGCTGCGCTTACTCATGTTCCTGATGGATGCGCCGGGGCGTCTCGGTAAAGTCAGCCAGCGCGCCAAGGTGCGCCGTGGTCAGGAAGCTTTGGCGCTTGGCTTGATCGCCGCTGAAGCTGGCGAGTTTGAAGAAGCGCGCCGTCACGCTGATAAAGCCGAAGACTTGATCGACGAGCCGCGCCTCGCCTTGTTGCTGCAAGCGCGCGCGGCGGAAGTCAGCGGCGATACGGCGGGCGCCGAGCGTGCGTACGCCGGCATGTTGCAGAACGAAGATACTGAAGTGCTCGGGCGCAAGGGCCTGATGGCGGCGGCGTTGAAGCGCGGCGACCGGGTTGCGGCGCGGGCGCATGCGGAAGCGGCGCTGAAAGTTTCGAAGACAGCGACATGGCCGTTCCAGTACGCGTTCGATCTCGCCGTCCAACAAGGCGATTGGGAGAACGCGATCGAGACGCTGGATGCTGGCGATAAGCGCAAGCAGATCGAAGATAAGGTCGCCAAGCGCCGCCGCGCCGTGTTGATGAGCGCGCAATCGCAAAAGCTCGAGCGCGAACGCCGCCCGGATAGGGCGGCGGAGATGGCGCAGAAAGCCTTCCGTATGGCGCCTGCGTTTGCACCGGCCGGCGCCATGGCGGCGCGTCTGCTCGTTGGCGAAGGCAAGCCTGAGCGCGCCGCGGCGATCCTAGAAGAAGCCTGGGAAAACGGCCCGCACCCAGCGCTGGCGCATGCCTATCGCGATCTCGCGCCCGGCGAGAGCCGTGAAGCGCGGGCTGAGCGCATGCGTGCGTTCGCTGAGCGCCGCCGCGATTCACGCGAGACCAAGATCATTCTGGCAGAGCTCGCGATGGAGCGCGGCGATTGGGGCGGCGCACAGGCAGCGCTCGAAGACGCGTATCGTGAAAATCCTTCGTCGCGCATTTGCATCCTGTTTGCGCAAGTTGCGCGCGGACGCGGCGATGAGAACGGCGCGCGCACATGGCTCGCGCAAGCGGCAGCCGCGCCGCGTGAAGCCGATTGGTCGGATCTCGATCCGGAAGGTCCGGCGTTTCTCTATGACGACAACGACTGGGCGCGGCTTGTGTACGCGTTCGGCGATGGCGGCATGCTAATTCACCCGCGCATGGAGCGCGGAGGCCACGACGTGCTTGGCCCGGTCATGGCGATGCCAACGGCGGTGCTGACGCCGCCAAAGCCGGAGTTGCGCGCCGAGCGCGCGCCGGACGTCGCCGAGGAAGTCGAAGAGATCCGCTAAGCGGCGTTGGCGCTCATGATGAGGTGGGAATGGTGCCGCCTAGGTGACTCGAACACCTGACCCCCGCATTACGAATGCGGTGCTCTACCGGCTGAGCTAAGGCGGCTCCGGGCGGCGACCCGAGGGCCTCCGCAGAAGGGCGGTTTCCTACGCGGAGCCGGGCGGAGAGGCAAGACCGGGACGCTTTGGCTTGCAGGGCACGGCGGTCCGCCCCAGAAATTGGCCATGTCTGAGCCCGGCTACCTGCCCTCTTCTATCGCCAGAGCGCGCAATATCGCCGACCTGCGCCGCATGGCGCTGCGGCGGCTGCCGCGGATGGTGTTCGATTATATCGATGGCGGCGCCGACGATGAGGTGACCCTCGGGCGAAGCGTGTCGCGGTTCCAGGATATCGAACTGGTCTGGGACGCGCTCTCGAACGTCGCCGAGATCGATACAAGTACGACGATCATGGGCGCGGCGTCGGCGTCGCCATTCTTCATCGGCCCCACGGCGACCTCGCGCCTATTTCATCCACGCGCCGGCGAACTTGCAGTCGCACGCGCGGCGCATGCGGCGGGCGTGCCATACGTCTGCTCGACGCTGGCTTCGACGACGGTGGAGAACATCGCGGCGGTGAACCCAGGCCCGAAATGGTTTCAGGTTTATGTCTGGAAGGATCGCGCGCTGGTGCAGGACATGCTGGCGCGGGCGAAAGCGGCTGGCTTCGGCGCCATCATTCTCACGGTGGACGTGCCGGTCTCGGGCAATCGCGAACGTGATCACGCCAATGACTTTACAATCCCGCCGAAAGTTACCTGGCGCACGGCCACGCAAGCTTTAGCCGCACCGGGCTATCTCTGGGATCTGATGACGACACCGGAAATACGTCCCGCCAATTTCGCGCACCTCCGCATCGATGGCGGCTTGGTCGGTTTCATCAACACGCAATTCGATCGCACGGTGACGTGGGACGATGCCCGCTGGTTGCGTGAAAACTGGGACGGCAAGCTCGCCATCAAAGGCATCTTAACGCCCGAGGATGCGCAGCGCTGCATTGGCGTTGGCGCGGACGCTGTCTGGCTCTCAAACCATGGCGGGCGTCAGCTCGACACGGCGCCGGCGACGATCGACACCCTGCCCGCCATTGCTGACGCCGTCGCCGGACGCGCCGAGATCATCCTTGATGGCGGCGTTCGCCGTGGCAGTGATGTGGTGAAGGCGCTGGCGCTCGGGGCAAACGCTGTCGCGCTGGGCCGCGCCTATCTCTATGGGCTTGCGGCCGGCGGAGAGCTGGGCGTGCGGCGCGCGTTGGAGATCATGGATAGCGAACTTCGGCGCACGATGGCGCTCTGCGGGCGCGCGCGCGTGAGCGCGCTGACCCGAGATCTGATTTTTAAACGAACGCTAAGCTGATTAGCTGGCGAGCCTGTGCTCGTTCGTGCCCTTCACGAACTCAACGCCTTCAACCGTGGTTTCGAAATCATGGAGCACTTCGATGGCTTCATCCGCTTCCATCATCGGTGTGGCGGCGTCCGGGAAGCGGAAGCGCCAGAATGAATCGATGTGACGAATGACGCCGACGGCTTCGCCGATCGGAATGAACATCGAAGGCGCCTTCAACAGGAAGTTGCGGAACGCCGATGGCTGACCTTCAGCAAGCGCCGCAAAGGCAACACCGTATTCCAGCAGCGTCTCATCAACGCGCACCAGCGCCAGGCCCAATTTGGTCAGAATATCGCGGCGCGTTTCCGCAAGTTGCTGGCGTTCGCCGGACGTCGCTTGCGTAATCCTAAGACCCGCAAAGCGCGGCTTAAAGTCTGCAAGGCCCGGACGAATTTCGTCCATCAGCCATTTGTAGTAGAGGAAGCCCTTCCAGCCGAAGACGCCCTCAATGTATTCCTCGCCGGAGAGGCGCAGCGTTTCGCGCAACGGATCCAGCGTTTTCGCAGTCTCATCCGTCATCAACTTGTCGGCGAGGCGTTGCGAAAGGCCACCGGCATCGACGCCGCCGGTGGCGAACGCGAGACTGACGAGTTGCGCAATTTCCCGGCTAACGAAAGCACGCATGCGCACGATATCGGCTTCGGCGATATCGAAGTACGCGCGCGCCGGATCAATGCCCATATGGCGCAGGCGTTCGCGCAACAGGAACGGGTCGAATGACGGCAGCGCCGCCAGCACTTTGAGAAGCTCCGCGTCGGCGAGCAAATCCGCATCGTTCGTGTAGCCGCCGACCGCGTCGCGCAGCAGGCGTTCGAAGCGGATTTCATTGACCATGAAGCTGACGCCGCCGAGCTCAAGCTCTTGGGCCGCGTACGGCAGAATGACTTTGGTGGCGGTGGTCGTCGGCCGCGTGAACAGCTCGCGCTCGTGCGGGCGCACCACGTGCTTCAAAATCAACGCGCGATTGAGACGCGGATTTCGGAAGAGCGGCTTATTCTTGTAATCGTCCGTATCGCCGAAGCGCTCGAAAGCGAGCGCAAGGTTGAGCACGCGTGCGGTCGAGCCGCTTGCGCGGATCAGGGACAAGTCACGACGGCCGTCTTTCTGGCGCACGGAAAACCTCCGCTGCGCTTATCTGGCGCCCACATAAAATTTCGATTAACCGCAGTTCGAATTTGACGGAAAGGCGCGCTCCGGAATCTCATCAGGCGCAACGCCGCGCGGCACGATCTTCAAGACCGAGCGCCAGAAAATCGGCAGCATAAGCAAGATGATGCCGAACTTTACGAGATTGGCGTACGGCAACGCGTCGAGCGGCGTGCGCACCGCCACCAAAATATAAGCGAGCAAGCCGAGGCCCAGCAGCGCGGCGATCAGGAGGAAGAAGTAACGCTTTGGGGTTTCGCCGATAAGCACACGCCCCTTCGGATGTGTCGCAGCCCAGCGCGCGATCGCGGCGCGAACGAACGGCGTGAAGCTCTCCGAGCGCTCCTCAAAATCACGCGCGCCGAGATAATGCGCGTTGTCGATGACGATCTTGCGCGCGTGCTTCGGTTGCAACTCGAACACGTAACGCCAGGCGCGCGCCCGCGCCGGATCGTGCAAGAGCCGCACGCTTGCGATGTCGCACCAGCGGTAGCGTTTCTCGCGGCCTGAGCCGCCACAAGACACGAGTGCGTCGTCCTCGACGCGCCACTCGCGCTCGTTCCTCGAAATGGCGCCGCCGCGCCTGCGATAGATGACTGGTTCAGCCATGGCCGTTGCAAGAGAATGTGCTGCTAACGCGCCAAAAGGAAAGCTGGCGCACCCGAAGGGATTCGAACCCCCGACCCCTGCCTTCGGAGGGCAGTGCTCTATCCAGCTGAGCTACGGGTGCGCGCTGGCGCGGGCTAGGCCCGAGCGGGCGACACCTCTAGCCGAGCTTCGCTGGAAACGCGAGCCCTACCCGGCGGCCGGTGGACGGGTAATCCGGCCCTGCAAATTGGCTTGGACCTCCCGGGCATCGAAGGCGTCCGCCTGGTTCGCGGGCTTGGGGCCGTTGAACATGGCGATCTCGGCGATGGCCTCGTAGCGGGTCACTTCGCGGTAGCGCGCGGGCTCATCCCAGAAGGGGTCGTACCAGGGCGACCAGCCAAAGCGTGGGCGGTAGGCGTAATAGGAGAAGCCATAGCGGTTGCCAAAGCCCTCACCCTGGAGCCGCGAATGCTCCTCGGTGTCGCGGGTGACGACGACGAAATAGTCCTTGCCGCTCTGCAGCGTCACTTCGGCGGCGCGGTAGAGCAGATAGGTTTCGACCGTCTCGCGATCCGTCAGCGTGTTGCCGCGGAAGGTGATACGGACGCGGTCGTCCTCGATCCGCTGCTCCCGAAACCCGTAGCCGGCGGTTTCAGTGGGTTGGTACGGTGTGGCCGTCGCGCAGGCGGCGAGCAGCCCAGCAACAGCGGCAAGCGCAAGCATTCGCATGCGGCTCATCTCCAAATTCGGTCCCTTGTGCCCCCTTATGTAGGCCGATCGGCGGCGGCGCCAATCTCAATCTGGTGATGCCGGTTAATGGTGGAGGATGGTCGCGACGTTACGGACCTTGGCGGGCGCCAATTCCTCACCGCTGGCTAGGCGCACGGAATGGATCACCGCCTGAATCTCGGCACGCCAGAATTCAAGAAATTTATGGATGCGCGGGTAGGACGGCGCGAGATCGAGAGTCTGCCAGGTAAAGCTCTGCAGCAACGCCGGATGGTCGGGCATGTAGTAGAGCACCTCGGCCGTCGCTAAGCGCCAGCCTTGCAATCTCAAAGCGAACTCGGTTTCCATGCGGCCTCCAAAAAGCAACGCACAGCAAGCTTGCTGCGCGCTCGCTTAATCGAGGCTGAAGCGATGCGGTTCCCTGGTCAACGACACGCAACCGTTGGCGCGAACATTAGCAATCGCGCTGCATCGCTGCTTAGCGGGCGTCATGCTCAAGCGCCTTCGCTTTGACCATACGCTGCGAGGCGAAGTGACAGGCGAGATAACCGAGCATCATGGGCGGTGCGCCAATCGCGGCCGGGGCGAACGGCGAGCCATCGCCGGTACCGAGCGCAATCGCGGTCATGATTAAGGTTATCGGAAAACCAACACCCAAGAGGAAGAAGCCGGCAACGGTGAGCACCCGCGCCTCAGCGCGCAGCGCAGCCGGATTGGGACGGACAACAGCCATGTGAGCTGCGCTGCGAAAATCGCGCCACCTGGGAAACACGCATTACGCGCATGGGTAGCGTTGCGCGCACGCCGCAAGCTCAACGACTTGTGTTGCAAGAAAATCGCGGTTTCCATCATCCAACATTAAGGCGGGGGAACTACAACTATATCTGAGGCGTCCCTCAGATGAACTCGAAGGAAGACGCTGCTGGTATGGCTTTCTCGGACCTCCTAACCGCTGACGAGCGTGAGCTCGCAGAGCACTACCCGAACCGGGCCGAACATGCGGCCGACGGTATCGTGCACGCGGTTGGCATCCTCGCAGCTTTGATTGGCGGCGGCCTCCTCGTTGCGGTCGCCTTGGTTAATCGCGGCGTGCCGATGGCGACCGCCGGCGCTATCTACGCGATGTGCCTGATGGCGATGCTCGCCGCCTCGGCCATCTACAATCTCACCAAGCCATCTCGTTACCGCCGCGTCCTGCGCCGGATCGATGAAGCCGCGATCTTCCTGATGATCGCCGGCTCGTACACCCCGTTCACGGTAAAGCTGCTGCCGCCAGATTTTGCCGTGGCGGTGACAGTCGCTATCTGGGTCGCCGCGCTTGCGGGCGCCGCCGGCAAGGTTTTCGCGACCGGGCTCTCGGATCGCGCCTGGTGCTTCATCTATCTCGCCTTCGGTTGGCTCGCTGTGCTGATCCTTGGACCCGCGGTGCCGACGCTGCCGCCGCTCGCGATCGCGATGCTGGTGGTGGCTGGCCTCACATATTCGGGCGGCGTGTTGCTGTACCTCAACCACGCCATCCCCTTCCGCCGCGCGCTTTGGCACGCTTGCGTCATCATTGGCGCGGCAGGGCATTACGGCGCGGTTATGATCGGGCTTGTGCTGAGCTAGCCGACGGGGCGCGCGAGCGCCCTCAACTGCGGCGGCAGCTTCGAGACTAGCCGCGCAAACAGCAATTCCAATATTCCCGCGCGGAACCGCGCAAGCGCACGCCTGTTTTAGCAGGACACTCAAAAGCAGGAGCGAGCCCCCATGCCCACAACCACCGGACACACCAGCGCCATTCGCGCCAAGAAAGTCATCGGCACGTCCGTAAACGATACGAGCGGCGAGAAGATCGGCACGGTCGAAGACCTCGTGCTCGACAAGACCAACAACACCATCCTCTTCGCGGTCGTCGGCTTCGGCGGCGTGTTGAAGATGGGCGAAAAATTCCACCCACTGCCGTGGGCGTCGCTGAACTACGACGAAGAAGACGACGCCTACGTCGTGCCGTACACGAAAGACGAGCTGAAATCAGCGCCGTCCGACACGATCGACGAACTGACCAAGAACGATGGCCTTGCCTATCGCGATCAGGCCTTCGCATTCTACAAGGTGGATCAATACTGGACCTAAAGTCCGCCGGCTGATTTCGAGACGCGCCCGCTAGCGATAGCGGGCGCGTTTTCTTATGTTCGCCTCATGCCGCGATCGAGCCTGATCCAACGCGCCATCTACGATCCCGCGAAGGAGACCCTCACGGTGACGTTCACGACCGGGCGCACGTATCTCTATTTCGGCCTGCCCGCGGATGTTTATTCCGAGTTCGCCACCGCGCCCTCGCAAGGCCAGTACTTCAACTGGCGAATCCGCGATCAATACGAATTTCGCGAGCTCGATTAAAACCTGACACCGGGTGTCAGGTAGGCGCAGCTATACCTCGCGCCATGACCAACCCCACCCGCCGAGACGCCACTAGCGATCGCAGCGCCGGGCTCGTCCTGGGCGGACACCGGAGCATGCAACATGACTGAAGCCGACGACCTCGAACGCCACCGTCACGACTGGGATTGGTTGATCGGAAGCTGGACTGTCCGTCATCACCGCTTGAAGGAGCGACTCGCAGGCTCGCGCGATTGGGATGACTTCGACGGAACGTGCACTATGGTCCCGGCGCTCAACGGCTTCGGCAACATGGACGACAACTGGCTCGATCTTCCCACCGGCGCTTACCGCGCCATGGGCGTGCGGGCCTTCAACCCGGAAACACGGCAATGGTCGATCTGGTGGTTCGACGAACGCAGCCATGTCATCGAACCGCCCGTGCGGGGCGGCTTCGCCAACGGCGTCGGCCGCTTTGAAGGCGACGATACGTTCAACGGCCAAATGATCCGCGTGTACTTTCAGTGGTCGAACATCACCGGCAATTCCGCACGTTGGGAGCAAGCCTTCTCAGCCGATGGTGGCGCGACCTGGGAAGTGAATTGGTGGATGGAGTTTAAACGCGCCTGACGCGCGTGCGGCGCTTCACACTTGCCGCCCACCCTGGCCGGATTTACCTTCCGGCCGCGGAGGGGTTCATGCGCATCGCTACATTGATCGGCGCCGTTTTGTGCTCGTGGACGGCGTTGACCGCCCAGGCTCAGGCGCAGTCGCGTTGGCTATCGGTCGAGACGCCTGGCTTTGTCGTGTACGCCGCCGGCTCAGAGCGCCGGGCGACTGACCAGGCGCTGCAACTCGAACAGTTCGATGGCCTGTTGCGCCGCATGACCAGCGCGCCTGCCGAACGCTCGCCAAGCAAGCTCGAAGTCTACATGTTCAGCCCGAATCAATTCGAAGAGGCCTTCCCCCACTTCGGCGACAACGTTGCCGGCGTTTATTACGCCCAAACAGAGCGCATCGCCGCCTATTCGATCTTCAGCGTGAACAGCGGGTTTGGCTCGCAGGACATCCTGTTCCACGAATACGCGCACCACTTCATGTACCAGTATTTCAACAACGCTTATCCAGCTTGGTACATCGAAGGCTTCGCTGAGGTTGTGTCGACCGCGCTGCTCAGCTCCGAGAGAATTGTCATCGGACGCGCCAATCCGGCAAGAACGCGTGATCTCCAGAGCACGACATGGCTGTCGATGGAACGGTTGCTCACGACATCGACAAGCCAGTTTCGTGACGGTCGTGAGGCAGCGATGTTTTACGCACAGAGTTGGCTCTTTGCGCATTATTTGCTGCTGACACCTGGGGCGAATGTACAATTCGCAACTTATGTACGCGAGTTGCGCAGCGGCCGTCCGGCGCTTGAAGCGTTTCAACACGGCTTCGGCGTAACACCTGCTGAGATGCAAACGACGTTGCGAGCGTATTTGCGCGCCAATCCCAATGCCATCGTATTGACGCAACCCGCTCTTGTCGCTGCGCCGCCAATGACGGTGTCGCAGCTCCCCGCCAGTTCACAACGCCTGATGACGGTCGCGACGCGGCTAGAGAACGGCACGATCCCAGACGACGACAAGCCTGAATTGCTTGCGCGCGCTCGCCAACTCGCGGGCGCCGCGCCATACGACGACTTTGCGCTCTTCACACTTGCCCGCGCTGAGATCACGCTCGGTACGACGCAAACGGCACGAACGCTGCTTGAGCCATACCTCGCTGCCAACCCGAACAATCGCGACGCGCTCTATTTGATGGGGCTCGCCTATCTGCGCGAAGCCCATGCGTCCGAGGGAGAGAGCCGAACAGCGTTGCTTGCGGAAGCGCGACGGCACCTCGTGCGCGGCTATCGCATCGACGGCAATCACGTCCCAACGCTCGCGCGTTACGCGGAGACTTATGCAGGCGTTTCAATGAGCGAGGCAACGTTCGAGAATTACCTCAACATCCTGCTACTCGCGCGACAACTCGCACCTCAGGTGGATGAGATCAGCCTCAATGCCGCGAATATGCTGATCGCCGCCGACCGGCCCCGCGAAGCGATCCCAATCCTGCGCGCGCTCGCCTACGATCCACATGCGGGCGGCGCAGCGGAAACAGCGTTGCGTTTGTTGACGGCTGCCGAAGCCGCGCTCACGGCGGCGCCCGCGAACTAGTTACTCGTTCTTGCCGCGCTTCTTATCGCGTTCGGCCAATATGCGCAGGCGCAGGGCGTTGAGCTTGATAAAGCCTTCGGCGTCGGCCTGATTGTAGCCACCCGCTTCGTCGAAGCCGACGAGTCTCTTCGAATAGAGCGAGTATGGCGACGAGCGGCCCACGGTGCGGACGCTGCCTTTGTAGAGCTTCAGCTTTACATCGCCGGCAACGCTGTCCTGGCTCGCGTCGATTGCAGCTTGCAGCATCTTGCGCTCGGGCGTCCACAAGAAGCCATTGTAGATGATACTGGCATAGCGCGGCATCAGCTCATCTTTGAGATGCATCGCGCCGCGATCGAGCGTGATGCTCTCGATGGCGCGGTGTCCGTGCCACAGGATCGTGCCGCCGGGCGTTTCGTAGAAGCCGCGTGACTTCATGCCGACATAGCGGTTCTCGACCAGATCGAGCCCGCCGATGCCGTGCTTGGAGCCAAGCCGGTTCAGCTCCGCCAGCAGCTCGTGCGCCTTCATGGCTTTGCCATTGATGGCGACGAGATCGCCGCGCTCGAATGAGAGCGTGACCGTCTCGGCCTGATCGGGCGCTTCTTCCGGCGTGATGGTCCGGCGATCGCCGCGCTTGGTCACGATCTCCGGCACTTCGACGTCCGGATCTTCGAGCGCCAGGCCCTCGCTCGACGTGTGCAGCAAGTTCGCATCAATCGAGAACGGCGCGGCCTGCTCTTTGCCTTGCGCGATTTGGATGTCGTGCTTCTTGGCGTAGGCGATGAGATCGGGACGGCCCTCGAACTCCCACTCGCGCCACGGTGCAATCACTTTCACGTCCGGCTTCAGCGCGTAATAGCTGACCTCAAAGCGAACTTGGTCGTTCCCCTTGCCGGTCGCACCGTGGCAGACGGCGTCGGCGCCGACCAGGTTGGCGATTTCGATCTGGCGCTTTGCGATCAGCGGCCGCGCAATCGAGGTGCCGAGCAGATACTGGCCTTCGTAGAGCGTGTTGGCGCGGAACATCGGCCACACGAAATCACAGACGAACTCTTCGCGCAGATCATCGATGAAGATATTGCCGGGCTTCACGCCCATTTTCAGCGCCTTCTCGCGCGCCGGCGCGAGCTCTTCGCCCTGACCGAGATCGGCCGTGAAGGTGACAATCTCGCAGCCGTAGGTCTCCTGCAACCACTTCAGAATGATGGAGGTGTCGAGGCCACCTGAATAAGCGAGCACGACTTTTTTGACCTTGGGCTGCGACATCAACATTCCCTGGGATTCTTCCTGAGCGAATGGCGCGCTTCTTCCACAGCGCGGCGGTTAGATCAACGGCACCGGGCGATCGCGCACCCATTTCGAGAACAGCCATTTGACGCCATTGGTCGTGGGCGTGCCCGCGTGGAGCGTGCGTGTGTCTGGTTCGCCATCTGTCAAATTCCAGAAGGCAAGAGCATCGCCAGTCCCGCCCTTGAAGCTCCAATCGAGGCGCGGGAACGTGGTAGCCCCGCCTTCGTAGTCGTCGTTCAGGTAGATCAGGAAGGTAACGACGCGCTGACCCACGGTCTGAAGCTCGCGCGCAAAGTGGGCGACGCCGGGATCGATGAAATCATAGTGCGGTCGGTACTCTTGGCCTGGCGTGTAGTGCAAAATGTTCGTCGGCTCTTGATGGGCCACGGGCTCCCCGATGACCGCGGCGATACGCGCGTGCGCGACCTGAATAACGAGATCGGTGTCGATCAGCGAAAAGCCCATGCCAGTATTCGTACGCAGCGCGTGAACATTGGCGCCCCCAGCTTCGGCATTCTTCACCCGCGCGGAGTCCAGGCTCGGACGTGCGCGGTCCATGATCCAGGCGCACGAACCGGTTGATAAAAACCCCCCGGAGGTCGCGACACGCGGCGCCTCGAAGTGAACTTTCAAATCTGGGGTTGTCAGCTGATCGCCAAAGCGATCGCCGATCACGGCGACTTGGCCAAGCGCGCGCGCATCGCCCTGCTCCGCAGCTCGTCTCAGCAGATCGAACGCTCCGCGCCAATCCTGAGCGCGGCCAATACCGAGGGCCGCCAGCACTGCGGAAAGCTGCAACGCGTCGACATTTTCTTGCTGTGCAGATTCCTCGATGAGGCGGGCGCCATCTTCCGGCGCGAACGGCGCATCCCGGCCAACGAGCAAGCGCGCACCAAGCTCATATTGCGAGCGCGCGTCGCCGGACCTTGCGCGCTGCTGCAGTGACGTAACGTCCGCGCCTGACACCAAAACGCCCTTTCGCTCGTTGCTTATGCTAGAGTTTTCACGATGGCTCGCAACTTGGATCGGCTGCTGCGCGACTACATCGCGCCCCCGCCCGGCATGCGCCCGGTGGATTTCGCCGCGCCTGCAGGTGCGCCAGCTCTGTTTGCACCCGACTCGGTGATCTGGCGAATCATGAAAAATCCCATTGCACTCGTTGTCGGCGGCATCGCGGCGGTGATCCTCGAACTGGCCGAACCGCGCGTGCGGACCGGCGTCTGGGAGCACACGACCTTTCGGCGCGATCCAGTGACCCGCATGCGGCGCACGGGTTACGCGGCTTGGGTGACGGTCTATGCGCCGGAGGATACTGCGCGGACTATGATCGCTGGTGTCGCGCGCGCGCATGAGCGTGTCGAGGGACGAACGCCGGCGGGCGTTCCCTATCGCGCCAATGAACCTGAGCTTCTGACGTGGGTGCACGCCACAGCGGCGTTCGGTTTCGTGGAGGCCTACACGCGCTTCGTTCGGCCGCTCGCAGCCGATGAGATTGATCGCTTCTACGCCGAAGGCGCATCGGTCGGCGCGCTTTACGGCGCGGATCGCTCACCGCGTTCGACGGCGGATTTAGACGCTCTGTTCGCCACAATGGCGCCCAAGCTGGAGCGCTCAGACATTGTATTGGAGTTTTTCGACGTCGTGCGCGCCGCGCACCTGCTGCCATGGCGACGGCTTCAGCGTCTAATGATCCGCGCCGCCGTTGAGGTTACGCCTCCTTGGGCGCGCGAGATTTTGGGGTTAGGCCCCGAGTACGGATTCAAGCCGAGCTATGAATCGTTGGTCCGCGCGATGGGCGCGGCGTCGGAGCGCTTCGTGCTGGAAGATGCGCCGCCCGCGCAAGCGTGCAAGCGGCTAAGTCTGCCCGCAAACTATCTGTATCGCTAGCGTTTCGGCCTTCCGCCTTAGACCATCACCTGGTTGCCCAACTCCACGGCGCGCCCGGACGGAATATGGAAGAAGTCTGTGGCGTTTGTCGCGTTGCGGGCGAGGAAAATGAACATGTGATCCTGCCAAAGCGGCATGCCGCTTCTCTCGCTCGGCACGATGGTGCGCCGCGACAGAAAGAAACTCGTTTTCATTATATCAAACTTCAGGCCGTGTTTTCGCGCCTCCGTCAGCGCTTTGACGACGTTCGGTGTTTCCATGAAGCCGAAGGTCAGCGTGACGCGCCTGACATCCGGCATGTAATCTTCGACCTTCACACGTTCGCTCTCGGGCGCGCGCGGTGCGTTGACGGTTTTCACGGTCAGAATGATGATCTGCTCGTGCAACACTTGGTTGTGCTTCAAATTATGCATCAGCGCCGCGGGCGCGATGTCTGGATCGCCGGTCAGGAAGATTGCGGCGCCACGCACACGATGCGGCGGGTGATGCGAGAGGGTCTCGAATAGCTTCGCCAATGGTTCATCGCGACGCGTCGTCTCCGCAAGCAACCGCGTGCCGCGCACCCACGTCCACATGACGAGGATGAGCCCGCCCGCCAGCAATAGCGGCACAAAGCCGCCCGACCAAACGCGCTGCAGGTTCGATGCGAGGAAGATCGTCTCGATGATCACGAACGGAGTGACGATGAGCGCCGCGAGCCAAACCGGGCGTTTCCACAGCTTCCATATAATGATAAACATCATGAAGGTGCTCATCAGCATCTCGCCCGTGATGGAAATGCCGTAAGCCGCCGCGAGGCGCGTGGAGGAGCCAAACGCGAGTGTCAGCACCAGCACGCCCGCCAGCAGCATCCAATTGATCTGCGGCATGTAGATCTGGCCAGCTTGAGTTTCGGATGTCCGACGAATTTCCATGCGCGGCAGTAGGCCAAGTTGGATTGCCTGCTGAGTCAGAGAAAATGCGCCGGAGATCACCGCCTGCGAAGCAATCACGGTCGCTGCGGTCGCCAAGATCACCAATGGCAGGCGCAACATATCGGGCGCCATTTCAAAGAACGGACTGAACTCGAACTGAACTGCGTTAGCGCCTACAGCCCGCGCCGCTTCGCGCGCCAACTGGTATTCCGCATTTAGCGTGTCCAGATTGGCAATGACGAAGGCGCCCTGCCCCAAGTAATTCAATGTGAGCGCCGGTAGCACGAGGGCGACCCAGGCAAGGCGGATCGGACGGCGGCCAAAATGGCCCATGTCTGCGTACAGCGCCTCAGCGCCGGTGACAGCCAAGAACACCGACCCCAAGACGATGAAGGTCAAGAAGCGATGCTCGACCATAAAGCCGATTGCGTGTGATGGCAGCAATGCCTGCAACACGCCGGGGTTTGCAATAATTTGCGTGAGCCCCAGCACACCCATGGTGACGAACCACACGGTGGTGATCGGACCGAAGAAGCGCCCCATCGCGCCAGTGCCGCGCGATTGGATTGCGAACAGCCCGATTAATATGCCGATCGCAATCGGCAGGATGAACGCGTCAATACGGCCTTCCAGCTGAGGGACAGCTTTCAAACCTTCGACTGCCGAAAGAACCGAAATCGCCGGCGTGATTAGGGCATCGCCGTAAAACATCGACGCGCCTGCGACGCCAACAAGAAACAGGAGTGGCGTGCGCTTACCAAGAGCACGCTGCGCCAGCGCCATAAGCGAGAGCGTCCCGCCCTCGCCCTTATTGTCCATCTGGAGAACGATGATGACGTATTTGAGCGTCACCACGATCATCAGCGCCCAGAAGACTAGGGACACGATCCCGAGGACTTCTTCGACCGAAGCAGACGTCCCGTCCTGCAGAACGTGCGCGAAGGATTCCTTGAACGCGTAGTGCGGGCTCGTGCCGATGTCGCCGTAAACGACGCCAATCGAACCCAGCACCAACGCCCAGAAGCCGCCATGCGCAGCCGCGCGCGCGCGGCCGCCACCGCCGTTTGCTGAGCTATTGGGCTGGGGCGCTTCGGCTGGAGCCTGCGCCATAAGAGAAATCCCCTTCGAGCACAAAGCCGCGCCCGGTGGGCCGCGCGTCTACGCCCTTTAACGTGGAGGCGCAAATGCTTGCGCCTTCACCTTCTTGCGACCAGGGACCTTGTCGTTTGGTTACCTCAGCGGCAGCCGCACCCACCGCCACGATGGCCGCCGCCATAGCCGCCGCTACGCGCGCTCGAACGGGCCGAAGCGTAGGCGAACGCCGATGCGGAAGCCGATCCACCACGAATTATGACAGTGGTGCTGGAGTAATAGCCGCCGACACCGATGTCGGCGCCAACGCCGCCGCCACTGAAGAACGAGTTGGAAAGCGTCACCGTTTCTGGGCCGGTCTCAACCACGGGCGCCGGCGGAAGTGGCGCCGCTGGGCGCAGCGGCGGAGGCCGGCGCACACGCTGGCGTTGCGGCGGACGCGGGCGCTCGATGCCGTCAGCATAGGCGGCGGTCGGCGCCACAAACGCGGGCGCCGCTATAAGCGCCAGGGCCGCAAGGATTGCGCGCACGCGCATGGGCTTTCTCCAAAATACAGTGCGGAAGCTTTGCGCACGCGTGCACCCAGGTGAAGCCGCTTCGCCACCCACGCGCGAAGTTCGCGCCAATGCGGCGCCATTAATCAGAAGTCGCTGGCGATGCCCTTGCGCTCCCAGTCGCCAAAACGCGTTGGCTCCGGGCCTTCGCGTCCGCCGAGTTCCTTGGCTCGTTCCTCCGCGCGCACGGCCACGCGGCGTGCTTCGGCCTCCGCCAGTGCGCGTTGCGCTTCCGGCGTCAGCTTGCGCGGCGGCGGGGCGTCATCTGCCATACTGAACCCTACCCTCGGCTCTCGAGATCGCGCAATTGCTGGACATGGCGCGCCGTTTCGGTTGCGCAACACGCCTGCCGCCGGAGCGCTGCGCCAGAGCGCAAGCGTGGTCCCTGGGGTTAAGCTTCAGCAAGGCGCCGGCGGCGCTTGCTTTGTCTTTGATTTAGCTAACTAATTCGCACGGACGCGGGGTGCGGGCCCGGGCTTATGGTTGATGAATCCTTAACCGCCATCCTGCGACTTTCGCTGGTCAGGTTTTTACGACTAGCGATGCGCGGTTTTGCTATCCTTCCTGTCGCGCTCGGCGCGGCACTCGGCCTGCCCGGCGTTGCGCCCGCTTGGGCGGATTCGCCTGTTGTTATCGACGGCACGGATCGCGATACGCGCCGCGCCATTCTCGATCTCCTGCCCGACCGCGAAAGTCCTGAAAGCTTATTCGACGCGGAGCGCATCGCCGAGGAAGCGGCGGCGCGTGCTTTGGCGTGGCTGCGTTCGGAAGGCTATTACGGCGCGACGGTTACGCCTGAAGCGAGCGAGAACCCGCCGTCCGCGCGGCTCATCATTGAACTCGGCACGCGATTTACCTTCGAGACGCCGCGTATCGTTTACGTCTCCGGTGCGCCGAACGCGGAAGCATCCCGCGCAGCCGACGAGGCGATTGCAACGGTGCGTCACCGCGATCCAGCGCGCTCCGCGGCGGTGCTGCAGGCCGAGTCCGACGCGCTCTCGGCGCTGCAACAGAATGGCTACGCCGACGCTACCGCAAATGATCGGCGCGTTGTCGTCGATCATGCCAGCGCGGAAGTCGCCGCCGAATTTCGCTTTAGCACCGGAGAACTGGCGCGCCTTGGCAGCGTGCGCGCCGAACCGGGCGACATTCTGCGCCCCGGCTTCATCAGCGATCTGCAAAACTGGGAGACCGGCGCCGTCTATTCGCCGCAAGCGTTGGCGCGCTTGCGCCGTGATCTCACATCAACCGGTGCGGTTTCGCTCGCCTCGACGCGGCTTGCGCCGCCGAACGAAGCTGGCCTGCGCGACGTCATCATCAATATCGAACCGGCAAAGCGCAACGCCTATGAACTCGGCGTCAGCTACTCGACCACCGAAGGCGCGGGCGTGCAGGCAGAGTGGACGCGCCGCAACCTGACAGGACGCGCCGACTCGCTGACCATCGGCGCAACTCTGGCCGAGATGCAGCAAGGTCTCGAAGCCTCGCACACTCGGCCTCACGCCGCCGGCCTCGGCCACTCGACAACGTTCGGCGTCTCCGCCAACCGCGAGCAACTGGACGCGTACTCCAGGCAAGGCGTTGCGATCTTTGCCTCCGTCGATGCTTCAACGCGCCTGCGCAGCGCCACAAGCTACGGCTTGCGGCTCTCGGCTGACGAATACGACGACACGGTCGGCACGGTTAGCGACGCCATTGTGCTCTCGGGCTTCGGCAATTGGCGCCATGACACGACAGCGTTCTCGCTCGATCCGACGGACGGCTCGATCACCGAACTTCGTCTCGAACCCTCGGTCTCAACCGGCGACGAAACGCTCGGCTTCCTTCGCGCCACCGCCGAAGGACGCATCTACCAGTCGCTCGGCGCCAATGATCGCGTCACGCTCGCTGCGCGCGGACGCGTTGGCTGGCTTGAGGCCGTCTCTGGCGATCCGAACGATGCTCCGCCCGATCGCCGCTTCTACGCAGGCGGCGGCGGCTCCGTGCGCGGCTATGAGTACAACTCCATTTATCCCGAAGAACGCGACCTGCTTGGCCTCACGCCCGGTGGGCAAGGCGCACTCGAAGTCTCATTCGAAGCACGCTGGCGCTTCAACGATCGCTGGGGCGCGACCGCGTTTGTCGATGGCGGAACGGCGTTCGATGACTGGGGCGATGCAACAGATCTGAGCTGGGGCGTCGGCTTCGGCGCGCGCTACAATCTCGGCTTCGCACCCCTGCGCTTCGACATCGCGTTCCCACTCGACGAAGACGAGCGCACCGGCGACGTCGCGCTCTACATCAGCTTGGGCCAAGCGTTTTGAGCGAAGAGACCCCCAAACCGCGTCGGCGTAAACGCTGGTGGGCCTTCGCTGGCGGCGGCGTGCTTGTTGGCGCCGGCGCGGCGATCGCGCTTGGGCCGGCGGCGCACCTGGTCGTCGACGCCGCAGCGGACGGCGCGCGCGTATGGCGGCTCGGCACGTTGAAAGTCGATGATGTCAGCGGCAGCTGGATCGGAAATCTCCGCGCCGGCGCCATCACGATCGCGGACGAAGATGGCGTCTGGCTCGAAGCGCACGACGTGGCGCTCGATTGGTCGCCGCAAGATATACTCTTCGGTGCGGTCCGCCTGCACGCGGCGAGCGCCAACTCCATCGCAATAGCGCGTCAACCAACCCTCCTTGAGCAACGCCCCTCCTCAGGCGCGAGCTTTGATGTCGTCATCGATCAGTTGCACGTAGGGCGCCTGACGCTTGCCGAGCCTGTTGTTGGCCACGCAGCCGCGTTTACCGCCGATCTCGTGCTCGACCTCCAAGATGAAGATCTTCGCGCGATTGATCTGACCCTGCGGCGGCTCGATTCCGAGGACGATCGCCTCATCGCACTCTATCACGCAGACCAAAACTACGCCCTCAGCCTCGATCTTTACAGCGCGCCTGGCGGCGTCATCGCCAGCGCGATCGGTGTTGGAGACCAAGGCATTCGCGCCACAGCGATTGGCAACGGCAATCTCCGCGCCGGCAATTCACACATCGAAGCAATTGCAGGCGAACGCCAATTGCTCATCGCCAACACGCGCTGGAGCGAATCCGATTGGTCCGTAACTGGACAAGCGTATCTCGACGCCCTGCCAGCCCTGCAAACGCTCGCAGAGCGCATCGGCCCGAGTGTGAATTTCAACCTGACCGGTACGCCTCAAAATCGCGGGTTCAACGCGCATGCTGAGACGCCCTTCCTTGCGCTAGACCTGACAGGCGCGCTTGATGAGAACGGCGAACTCGATGGCCCGGCGCGCATTGTGGCGACAACCAATCAGCTTTCCGATGTGGCGCGAGAATCGCCATTTCCGCTCGGCGCCGCGCGTCTAGAAGGTGAGCTTCGCCGCGCGCGCGGCACAACCGCCATCCGCGCCACGCTCGATGCACAGCAAGTCGATATCCTTGGCCAGCGAACGCAGCTGACGGGTCCGGTCGAAGCCGCGCTCAGCGATGAGGCGTTCGCGCTCACGGCGGATTTGCGCGCGCCGCAACAAACCGCGCCACTCTTCGTCAACGCGCGCCTGCGCACCGCGATCGACTACAATCGCCGCCGCGAACGCTTCGAACTCAATCGCACTGAACTCACCAGCGACGCGATCGCGTTGGACGCGCAAGGCTGGGTCAATTGCGGCGATGGCGAGCTCTCCGGTGCATGGCGCGTGCGCCGCATGGAAGCTTTGGCGCCGGATCTACGCGGCGAAGCCGCTGGCCGCTGGCGCGCCTTCCGCGACGGCGAAGGCGACGAGCGCGCCTGGGCGATCAGCGTTGACGGCCAAGGCGCCCGATTTGCTGGATCGCCGGACGTCATTGCTCAACTTCTCGGCGCCTCTCCCCGCCTCGACGCACGCATGCGCTACGAAAACGGCGGCATCACCGTTTCGCACGCGCGTATCGCCGGTGCGCAGCTGCGCGCCGGCGCGACCGGTCGCATCGTAAACGGCAACGCCAACCTGGCGATCGAAGCCAGCGCGCGCGGTCCGCTTGATCTGGGCGGTGCGGAAATCGGCGGCGCTATCGACGCAACCGGTACAATTACGGGCCGCATTGCGCGCCCAACGCTGGCAATGCGCGGCGCACTTTCCAGCTTTGCCGCGGGCGGCGTGGTGGTCGAGCAACCGATCGTGAACTTCACGCTGGCGCCGAGTGGAAACGGCTATGCGGGCCGCGCAGACGTTGCGGGCACGGCTTCCGGCCAAGCGCTTAGCGGCAAGGCCAACGTCGTCATCGCGAGCGGCGCCATCGGCTTGAACGAGCTCGATGCACAATGGGGTGGCGTGCAAGCACAAGGCAGCGCTCAATTCGGAAATCGCGGTGTCTCCGCACAACTCGATGTCAACGGCGCCGTCGATGGCCTCGTGCCCGGCTTGACCGGCCGTCTTGCCGGCGATCTCGTTCTCACACCCGAAGCGATCACGCTCGACGCCAACGTAGCGGATGCGCGCGCCGGCGATCTTCGCGTGCGAGCCGCCACGCTGCATGCCGAGGGCCCGCTCGACGCAATCGCCACCACCTTCGATCTACGTGGACGCTTGCGGCAAGCATCACTCGCATTCGCCGGCGCCGCGACCTTCGACCTCGATGAGCAATCCGTGCGCATCGAGGGCCGCGGCACACTCGCGGACCAACCCATCTACTCGCGCGCGCCGATCATGATCGATTGGAGCGCGGGCCGCACACAGGCATCGGTCAACGTCGCTATGGGCGACGGCGTCGTGCAGGCGCAATGGGAGGAGCGCGGCCGCGCCCTCACCGGCGCCGCGCAAATCGAGGACGCGCCGCTCGCACCGCTCGCCGCCATTTGGGGCGAACGCGCCACTGGCCGCATCGACGGACGCATCTCGCTCGCCAGCAATGGCGGCGGTTTAAGCGGCGACGCCGACATTCGCCTCGACGACGCGCGCGTCTCCGGCCGTCAGCGCAACACGCTGGACATGCACATCGTCGGCAATTTGACGCCAACCAGGCTGACCTCGACCGTCGACGCCACCTCCGAAGGCGGCCTCATCGCACATTTGGAAGCCGACGCGCCGGTGGAAACCAGCGCCGTGCCCCTGCGCATCGCCATTGCGCGGGACCGGCGCGGCCGCGCCTCGTGGTCCGTGCGAGGTCCGGCCGAGGCATTGTGGGCGGCGGCGCGTTTGCCCGATCAGTCGCTTGAAGGCGCGCTCGACGGCGAAGGCACGATCGAGTTCGGTGCAGGCTACCTTTCCGGCGCTGGCCACCTCGAAATCATCGATGGCCGCTTTGAAGATAAGCTCACAGGCGTGCGGCTTGTCGATCTCGACGCGCGCGTGGCGCTCGATGATCGCGGCGTGACCATCGAGAACTTCGCCGCATCAGGCCCGCGCGGCGGGCGCCTCACCGCAACTGGCGGCAGCATCAACGATCGCCAAGGCAGCATCACCGTCGATGTCGACACTATGCGCGTCGCCGATCGCCCCGATGCGCGCGCGGTGGCGAGCGGCGAACTCACGCTCGCCTGGAACGGCCTTCAATCATCGTTGACCGGCGATCTCAACATTATCGAAGCAAGCATCGACATTGCCGGCAATCCGCAGGCTGGCATACCGACCCTCGACGTCATCGAAATCAATCGCCCCGGCGAAGAGGACGAGCCGCTCGAAGAGGAAGCGCCGCGCCGCAATGGTTCGACGACGCTTAATGTCAACGTCACAGCGCCGGGGCGTGTGTTTACGCGTGGCCGCGGCGTCGATGCGGAATGGGCGCTCAATATGCGCCTCGGTGGCACGTCGGCGCGTCCATTAGTGTTCGGTACCGCCACCGCACAACGCGGAACGCTTGCACTCTCAGGGCAACCTTTTGAAATTGAAAGCGCGATCATCGAATTCGACGGCGATCCACTCGACGCGCGCATCAATCTCACGGCCGTCCGTGACACAGCAGACCTCAGCGCCCGCATTCGCCTGATCGGCACCGCGCGCGACCCGGAGATCACCTTCTCCTCCGATCCGGCGCTGCCGGAAGATGAAATCCTACCGCAAGTTCTGTTTGGCCGCTCGGTCGAGGATCTCTCGGCCCTCGAAGCGGCCCAGCTCGCTTCGAGCTTGGCGGCGCTTTCAGGGCGCGCTTCGCTCGACCTCCTGGATGCCGCGCGCGCCGCCGCGGGTCTTGATCGCTTCAATGTGCGCCAGGACGAAAACGGCGGCTTCCTCGTCGCGGGCGGCGTTTACCTCACCCGCGACGTTTATGTCGAAGTGGCGCGCACAGGCCTCGGCCAAGCGCAAACGAAGGTCGAATGGACCGTCCGCCCGCGCCTGGTGCTCATCACCAGCTTCCTCGGCAACGGCGATCAGCGCGTTTCACTGCGTTGGCGGCGCGAAACCGATTGAGGCGCCGGGCGCCTTCGCCATATAGAGCGCTATGAAATTCCTGGATCAGACCAAGATCTACGTGCGCTCTGGCAACGGCGGCGCCGGCGCGGTCTCGTTCCGGCGCGAAAAGTTCATTCCTTTCGGCGGTCCGGATGGCGGCGACGGTGGCCGGGGCGGTGACGTCTGGATCGAGGCCGCCGACGGCCTCAACACGCTGATCGACTATCGCTACCAACAGCACTTCAAAGGCGCGACCGGCGGCCACGGCATGGGCCAGAACCGCCACGGCGCCAACGGCGAGAGCGCCATACTCAAAGTCCCGACCGGCACCGAAGTGCTGGACGAAGACAAAGAGGCGGTGATCGCCGACCTAAACAAGGCGGGCATGCGCGTGCTGCTCGCACGCGGCGGCAATGGCGGCTTCGGCAACGCCTACTTCAAATCGTCCGTGAACCAGGCGCCTGAACACGCCAATCCCGGCCTCGAGGGCGAGGAGCGCGTCTTCTGGCTTCGGCTGAAGCTGATCGCCGACGCCGGCCTTGTCGGCCTACCGAACGCCGGCAAGTCGACATTCTTACGCGCCGTCTCAAGCGCGACGCCGAAGGTCGCCGACTATCCGTTCACGACGCTGCACCCGCACCTTGGCGTCGTCACCGTTGGCAACGCTGAACGCTTCGTCATGGCGGACTTGCCTGGTCTCATTGAGGGCGCCGCTGAAGGCACTGGCCTCGGCACCCGCTTCCTCGGTCACGTCGAGCGCTGCGTCGCGCTTGTGCACCTGATCGATGCGACCGCCGAAAGCGCGACGGACTCCTATCGCACCGTGCGTCATGAAATCGAGGCTTACGGCGAAGGGCTTGCGGAAAAGCCGGAGATCGTTGCGCTCAACAAAGTCGATGCAATGACGCCCGCAGAGGCGAACCGCAAACGCGCCGCGCTCTCGCGCGCGATCGGCAAAGAAGTGCGCCTCGTCTCCGGTGTTTCCGGCGCCGGAGTGCGCGATCTGGTAAACGAAATCGCCACAATGCTGCGCGACCGGCGGAGCGACCAAGTAAAAGCCGAAGAGGCCGAGCAGGATTGGACGCCGTGAGCCGGATCGCCGCCGCGAACCGACTCGTTATCAAAATTGGCTCCGCCCTCCTCGTCGACCGCGAAGGCGCTCCGGCGCGCGCATGGCTCGCAGCGCTGGCGGACGACATCGCTGCGGCGCGCGTGGCCGGCAAACAGGTCGTCATCGTCTCGTCCGGCGCGATCGCTTTGGGACGCAAGGCGCTTGGATTGGAGCGTGCGACCACGCTCGCTGAAAAGCAGGCTGCGGCCGCAGCAGGCCAAGCGCGACTGATGGGCGCCTACGAAGAAGCGTTTGCGCGCCACAACATTCCGGTCGCTCAAGCTTTGCTCACCCCCGACGACACCGAACGCCGCCGCCGCTGGCTAAACGCGCGCGCGACGTTGGAGACTTTGCTCGAACTCGGCGCGATCCCGATCATCAACGAAAACGACACGGTCGCGACCGCCGAGATCCGCTACGGCGACAACGATCGCTTGGCAGCACGCGCGGCGCAGATGATTTCTGCTGACGTGCTTGTACTGCTCTCGGATATCGACGGCCTCTACGAGCGCGATCCGCGCAAGGACGCCGCCGCCCCGTTCATCGCCGAGGTCAGTGAAATCACCCCCACGATCGAAGCGATGGCCGGCGATCCCGGCGCGCTCGGCACGGGCGGCATGCGCACCAAGATCGAAGCCGCGAAGATCGCGACGCGCGCCGGATGCGCCGTCGTCATCACCAAAGGCGGCGACCTCAACCCATTACAGCGCCTTGAGGGTGGCGCACGCGCAACGTGGTTCTTGCCCAGCGCCTCGCCGCGCGCCGCCTATAAAGCTTGGATCGCCGGAAGCCTCGCGCCGCAGGGTGCGCTGGTCGTGGACGATGGCGCCGCAAATGCGGTTCGCGCAGGCAAAAGCTTGCTGCCCGCCGGCGTCACCGAAATTCGCGGCGCCTTTGAAAAAGGCGACTGCATTCGCGTTCTTTCCTCCAGCGGCGCCGAGATCGCGCGCGGCCTCGCCCGCTATGACGCAGCCGACGCCTCACGCATTAAAGGCATGAAAAGCACGGCAATCGCCGAAACGCTCGGTTATGATGGCGGCCCCGCCCTGGTGCACGCCGATGACCTGGCCCAAGTCTGATTCATGAGCACGCTCGAAGCTGAGATGCTGGACATTGGACGCCGCGCTCGCGAGGCGGCGAACACTTTACGCCTCGCCTCTTCCGACGCTCGCACCGCTGCGACTAACGCCATGGCGCAACGTCTGCGTGAGCGCGCTGCCGAAATCGCGAGCGTCAATGAAAGCGACGTCGCCGCCGCCCAAAGCAAAGGATTAGACGGCGCTCAGATTGATCGCCTGCGCCTGGATCGTGAGCGTACGCTCGCCGTCGCAGACGGTGTAGCGGCCATCGCCCAACAAGCTGACCCCGTTGGCGCCGCCGCCGCGGAATGGACACGCCCGAACGGCCTCCGCATCCAACGCGTGCGCACACCGATCGGGGTAATCGGCATGATTTTCGAGAGCCGGCCGAACGTTGCCGCTGACGCTGGGGCGCTGGCGATCCGGTCCGGCAACGCCATCATTTTGCGCGGCGGCTCCGAGAGCGCAGAGACCACCGCTGCGATCGTGAACGAATTGCGCGCCGCATTGCGCGATAGCGGCCTGCCAGAAGATGCGATCCAGGCCGTGCCGACAACCGATCGCGCCGCCGTTGGCCTAATGCTGACCGGATTGAACGGCGCCATCGACGTCATCATCCCACGCGGCGGCAAGAGCTTGGTCCAGCGTGTGCAACAGGAAGCGCGCGTACCGGTGTTCGCGCACCTCGAAGGCATCTGCCACACCTACATCCACACCAGCGCCGATCCCGCGAAAGCACAAGCGATCGTGCTCAACGCGAAGATGCGCCGCGTCTCGGTGTGCGGCGCCACCGAGACTTTGCTGATCGACAGGGCCGTCGCGCCAGCTTTGCTTCCAGCGATCGCGAATGACCTAAAAAACGCCGGCTGCACGCTTCGCGGCGACGACGCAGCGCGCGCGATCGTGAGCATGGATGCGGCCAGCGAAGACGATTGGCGCACTGAATATCTCGCGCCGATCCTGTCGGTGCGCGTCGTCGATGGCATCGCAGACGCCATCGCCCATATCGCCCGCTACGGCTCGCAGCACACAGAATCCATCATCACCGAGGATGTCGCCGCAGCCGAACTTTTCCTGCGCGAAGTCGATAGCGCCATCGTGCTGCACAACGCCTCGACACAATTCGCCGATGGTGGCGAGTTCGGCTTTGGCGGCGAAATCGGCATCGCTACGGGCCGCCTGCACGCGCGCGGCCCCGTCGGGGCCGAACAGCTCACCACGTTCAAATATGTGATCCGCGGCGACGGCCAGACTCGGTCCTAGGCTTGCCCGCCGAGCCGCCGCAGCATGTCAAACGTGTCAGGCCGGCTCCAATAAGCGCGGCCATTTTCGTCGGTCACACGGCCTGTCATCGTGCCAAGCAGCGTTCCATCGGCGCCAAGCAACAGTGTGAACGGCAATGCCGTCGACAGCTCCGCAATCGTATTGCTGGTGCGGTTCATCGAACGGCGGTCGCGTTCAAAACCGAACGTGTAAAGCAGCGCCTGCTCGGCGCTGTCTGTGGCGCGCGCGGTCTCTAGGTCTGACGCGCCCAGCGATTGCAGGCGTTGCTGCGCTTCCGGCAAAGTCGCGCGATCGAACGCGAGCAGCGCCTTAATCTGCGCATTCGAACCCGCTGCGGCCAAACGCGCGCTGAGCCTCGCTTCATCGCGCTTCTCCGCCAGGCATGGCGGACACCATGTCGCCCACACTGCAAGCACGGCCGGCCTACCGCCCAGCCATTCGCGAATACTGACGCGGCCCGCCGCCGATTCGGGCGCAAGACGCGCGTTGAGCAGACGTTCAGAAGACCGTTCCGGCGCGTCCCATACCGACATCGCGCTATGGTTACGCAGCCAATCCGGCGCCTGCGACTGCTGCGCGTGAGCGCTACCCGCAAATGGCGCCATGGCAGCAGCAGCGATTAAAGCGCGACGCGTACAGGACATGCCTGCCTCCCCATTTCGCGCCACGCTGTGGCGCTCGCCCTGGCGCGCTATATAAGCGAGACGATGCCGTTACCGCCACAGAAAGCCGCATGAAGCGCGATCTGCCTCTCGCCTATCCCGGCATGAAGATCGGCCTCTTCGGCGGCAGCTTCGATCCTGCGCATGAAGGACACGCGCATGTGGCGGAAACGGCGCTCAAACGTCTGGGCCTCGATCGCGTTTGGTGGCTGGTGTCGCCGCAAAATCCCCTGAAGCCGAAATCGAGCCCATTCACTGAGCGCATGCGGTCGGCGCAAGATCAGACGCACAGCGCGAAGATGGTCGTGACTGACTTGGAGCAGCGCCTCGGCTGCGGCTTCACATACGAGACGTTGCGCGCGCTCAAGCGGCTCTATCCTGGCGTTTCGTTTGTGCTGATTATGGGCGCAGATAACCTCGCCAATTTCCGCAAATGGCGGAACTGGCGGGAGGTCGCGGCCGCCATTCCGGTGGTTATTGTGTCCCGCCCGGGCGTCCGCGCCGCCGAAAGGCTTGGCGCGCCGCGCCAGTGGACCTACCTAAACGCCCGGCTCCACAGGGAATCTTCCACCGCCATCCGTGCGCAAAAGCGTGCGGCGTTGGCGAAACCCAAGCGGAAGTGATAGCGTTTCCCTATCTGGGGCAAGAGAAGGATCAAGGACCCTGTCGCCTGAAATGAAACGCGCACCGAGCGCTAAAGCCGGAGCCACGCCGCGAGCAGCCAACCGGCCCGCACCCGGCATCGATGTTGAAGCCGCCACCAAGGTGGTGCTGACCTCGCTCGAAGACGACAAGGCCGAGGAAATCCTCGCCATCGACATTCGCGGCAAATCCTCTTTCGCGGACATGCTCGTCATCGCTTCTGGGCGTTCGGCGCGGCACGTCGGCGCGCTTGCCGATCACGTCATGCGTCAGCTCAAGGAAGCCGGCGTGAAGGACGTTCGTATCGAAGGCATGCCGCAGGCTGACTGGGTGCTTGTCGACGCTGGCGACGTGGTGGTTCACATTTTCCGCCCGGAAGTCCGCTCGTTCTACAACATCGAAAAGATCTGGTCGGGCGCGACGCCGGACTCCGTGCAGAGCTAACGCTTGCGCGTGATCGTCGCCGCCATTGGCCGTCTGCGTGACGGACCTGAAGCGGCGATGACTGTCGATTATCTCCAACGCGCCACACAGGCCGGCCGGCAGATCGGCTTCAAAGGCTTTGATCTGGTCGAAGTCGAAGGCAAGCCGCCAGGCGATATGCGCGCTGAAGCTGCAGCACTCGTTCGCGCAACACCCGATGATGCGCGCAAAATTTTGCTCGATGAACGCGGCGCCGAATGGACGTCTCGTCAGCTTGCCGAAAAGCTCGCGCGTTGGCGCGATGACGGCGTTGCATGCACGACATTCTGGATCGGCGGCGCTGACGGCGCTTCACAAGGCGTTAAGGATAACGCTGACGAAAAGCTGGCTTTTGGCCGACAAACGTGGCCGCACAGGCTCGTTCGGGTGATGATTTCCGAACAAGTTTACCGAGCTGTGACGATACTCTGTTCTACTCCGTATCACCGGGACTGAAGTTTCCGGACGATATGGTGGTGGTGAAATGGCTCGAGGCGCAAAACGCGCCCGCGCCCTTGTCGCATGTGCGACGGGAGTGTTCGCACTCCTGCTAGGGACGGCGGACGCCCAGACGCAGCGAACAGTGGCGCAAGCCGAACGCGATCGCCGCGCGGAATCTCAGCGCGCCGAACGGCTGCGCACCGAAGCCACATCCGCCGCGCGCGAAGTGCGTACGCTTGATACACGCCTCGTCGCAGCCAGTCGCAGACGCCAGGAATCGGAAGCCGCCGCCGAAGCCGCGCTTCGGCGGCTCACCACGGTGCAACAACAGATCGTCGAAGACACCGCTGCGCGCTCACGCGCTCGCAATGCGTTTGAGTCCTCTGTCATCGCCGCCGCCTTCGCCCAACGCCGCGTCGATCCGCAGGCCGTACGCGCAAGCATCGTCGCGCGCGCGCTCGCGCCCTCCTACCAAGCCGAAGAGCGCCGCCGCGCCGGCGCGCTCGCCGCCGCACACCAAGACGAAAACGCCATCACCACCGAACGGAGCGTGCTGGCAGACGCGCAAGCGGCGATCGCGCAAGAACGCGGCGACATCGTTAATCTCCTGGCGCAGCGCCGTTCCGTGCAAACGCGTCTCGCGCGTGAAGCCATTGCTGCCGAGCGGCGCGTCCGCCAGCTCACAGCCGAAGCCCGTTCCCTTCGGGAACTATCGCAGCGCGTCGAGCGCGCCTCACGGCGCCAGCCCGGAACAACGCCGCCATCTGGCCCAAGCGTAATCCCCGCCGCCTGGGTCGCTCCCGCGCAAGGCCAGATCACCCGCGCCTACGGCGCTCGTCTAGCCGGCGGCCCAGCTGCGCAGGGCGCTACCGTCCGCACAAATTCAGGCGCTCAGGTAATTTCTCCCGCCGCAGGTGAGGTTGCCTATGCCGGAAGCTTTAGAAGCTACGGAAACGTGTTGATCCTCAATCTGGATGGTGGTTACGCTCTCGTTCTGACCGGGCTTGAGGCGATCAACGTCCGGGTCGGTGAGGCGGTGCGGGCGGGGCAAACTGTCGGGCAAATGACAGCAACGGCCTCTTCGGCGCCGGAATTGTATGTAGAAGTACGCAGGGGTGACCAGCCGGTCGATCCTGTAAGATGGCTAAATGCGCGAGGCCTTACTGCGGAGGCTGGCGCACGAGCCGGTTAACGCGAATCGGGTAGGACGACCCGGGGAGTAAGGCATGCGCTTAGCTTGGATTTTGGCGCCGGTTGCAGGCGCTGCCGCTCTCGTTGGCGCGCTTGCCTGGTCGGCTCCCGAGACCCGCAGCAGCGGCGACATCTACCGTCAGCTCGAGCTCTTTGCTGACGTCCTGGCGCGCGTCGAACAAGATTACGTCGTCGAGATCGACGAACAGCAGGCAATGGAAGCGGCCATCCAGGGCATGCTCGCCTCGCTTGACCCGCACTCATCGTACATGAACGCGGAAGACTACCGCGAAATGCAAAGCCAGACCCGCGGCGAATACGGCGGGCTCGGTATCGAAGTCACCAGCGAAGAAGGCGTGGTCCGCGTCGTCTCCCCGATCGACGGCACCCCTGCTGCGCGCGCCGGCATCCTCGCAGGCGATTATCTGACCGCCATCAACGGCGAGAGCATCGTCGGCCTGACGCTGAACGAAGCCGTCGGCCGTATGCGCGGCGAAGCCGGCACTGAAATCACCATCACCATCGCGCGCGAAGCCACCGATCCGTTCGATGTGACGCTGCAGCGTGAAACCATCAATGTCCGCGCCGTCACCGCCCGCGTCGAAGGCGGCGATGTCGGCGTCATCCGCATTTCAACCTTCAACGAACGCACCGGCTCGATGCTTCAAGACGCAATCCGTCAAGTGAAGCGCGATACGGGCGGGCGCCTCCGCGGCGTCGTCGTTGACCTGCGCAACAATCCAGGCGGCCTGCTCGATCAAGCCATCGAGGTCTCCGACGCCTTCCTTGACGGCGGCGAAGTGGTTTCCACCCGCGGCCGCCAGCCGGAAGATGTTCAGCGCTACAACGCCCGCCGCGGCGACGACCTCGCCGGCGTGCCTGTGGTGGTGCTCATCAACGGGGCTTCGGCCTCGGCTGCGGAAATCGTTGCGGGAGCGCTCCAAGATCGCAACCGCGCGCTGATCGTCGGCACCGACTCGTTCGGCAAAGGCTCGGTCCAAACCGTGATCCCGCTGCAAGGCGGCCGCGACGGCGCGTTGCGCCTCACCACGGCGCGCTACTACACGCCAGCCGGCCGCTCAATCCAAGGCCCGGGCATCGTCCCGGACATGGAAGTAGCTTCGCGCCGCATCAATGCTGCCGAGGTTGAGCGGCTGCAACGCTTGGCTGTTTCGGAAGAAGATCTGCCGAACGCGCTCGACAACGAGTCCGGCGCGCACCGCCGCGCCGCCCACGTTCCGGACGATCAACCGCCGGAAAGCTGGGACGCCGAAGAGGACTATCAGCTCTCGCGCGCGATGGAATTCCTACGCCAAGGCATGGTGGCGGAACGACTTCGCCAGCGCGCCGGTTGAGACCCATTTACCACTCGTAAATCAATGTGAAGCGTCCAGCCGTCCTAGTGACGGCTGGCGCGAATTCAGCGACTCTCCGCGCCATGATTCGCCCGCGCGTGAACATGCGGGGCTTCGCGCCAAAGCAACCACCAAAGCCTGCGCGACGCCTGCCGCAACTCAACCACCGAACCGTCGCGTTCGCCTTCGTCGGCGTGCTCGCAATCGGCGCGCTTACGGCTGTCCAAATTTTCGGCGATCCGGGCGCCGCTGGTCCGCGCCGGGTCGTGTCGCTACAGCCATCGAACGCGGAAGCGAGCGCGCCCCGTGTCTCCTTCACCGACGCCGCCGAAGAAGGCGCGGAGATGCAAACCTTCGGCATCGATGAGTTGCCGCAAACCGGCGAGTACGGCGAGATCGATGAGAATGGCGAACTGCGTGTCGCCGTCGTTGAATCACAACCGGCGCCGGTGGCTGGCCGCCCACCGGCTTCGCCGCTACCGCGCGCGCCGCTTGCTGGCTTGTTCGAGAGCGGTCCCAACGGTCCGCTGCCGATTGTCGCCGCCAATGGCCGCACGCCGTCACAAGCTTACGCGCGTCCGTTCACGCCGCAGCAGGGCCGCCCCAAAGTCGCGATCATAATCGGCGGCCTCGGCTTCAACGCCAACGCAACCACGCAAGCGATCGACGAACTGCCTGCGGAAATCACGCTCTCGTTCGTTCCCTATGCGCAGAACCTGCAATCGTGGATCGATCGCGCCCGCGCGCGTGGCCATGAAGTCATGCTCGAACTGCCGATGGAGCCGTTCGATCCAGATGCAGACGATACCGGCCCGCAAACGCTGCTCGCTTCAGCGCCAGCGCAGCAGAACATCTCGCGCTTGGAGCAATTGCTCTCGCGCGGGACCGGCTATTTCGGCGTCACCAATTACCAGGGCGCGCGCTTCGCGACGTCGGCGCAAGCCTCAGCGCCTATCGCGCAAGCGCTACGCCGCCGCGGCATGGTGTTCATTTCTTCCGGCATAGGCCAACGCACAGCGCTCAGCGTCGAAGCGCAACGCGCGCAGCTGCCGAATACCGCCGCCGACCGCATTATCGACGCGCGCCGCGAAGCCGACGCGATCGACGATCAGCTACTGAACCTAGAGGCCCTCGCGCTGCAAAATCAGAGCGCGATTGGCGCAGGCTTTGCGTATCCTGTGACCATGGAGCAAGTCGGCCGCTGGGCACGCGATGTGGAATCGCGCGGATATCAATTGGCGCCAGCCTCGGCCGTGCTCAATGCACGCGCCGCGCGCCGATGAACACGCCGCAAGATCCGAAACTTTACCGCCCAAATGTTGGCCTCGCCCTGTTCCACTCGAACGGCTTGGTCTTTCTCGGCAAACGCGTGGCGACCGAAGGTCCGTATCAATGGCAAATGCCGCAAGGCGGCGTTGATCGCGGCGAGAAAATCGCCGACGCCGCTTACCGCGAACTTGAAGAAGAGATTGGCGTAAGGTCAGCGCACGCGGAACTGCTCGAAGAAACAGCAGATTGGCTACATTACGATTTCCCCATCGACGTGCGCACAAAAATGAAGCCGCGCGGACGCTATCTGGGGCAAAGGCAAAAGTGGTTCGCGTTCCGCTTCAAGGGACGTGACTCAGATATAAGACTAGATACTCATACGCCGGAGTTTGTAGATTGGCGTTGGGCGGCGCTCGAAACCGCGCCAGCGTTAGTCATACCGTTCAAGCGACCCGTTTACGAAGAAGTGGCGCAGCGGTTCAGGAAGTTCACGGTGGGGGCCTCAAAATGATTGTCTGCCTGATGGGCGCCGCAGAGGCGTCTTCCAAGTGAAGCGCACAGACGTAGTGACGCCGGTCGTATTCGTGCACGGCGCGTTTTGCGGCGGCTGGGCGTTCGACGCTTTCCGTGAGCCATTCGAAGCCGCTGGCTTTGAAACGCACGCACCGAACTTGCCGCATCACGAGCGCGGCGCCGATCTTGAGCAACTCGCACAAACCGGCGTCAAAGAATACGCGCGCGCCATCGGCCATTACGTGCGTGAGCTGCGCGCGCCGCCGGTTCTGGTCGGTCACTCACTCGGCGGATTGGTTTCACAACTCGTCGCCACGCACATGCCGATCGCCGGCCTCGTGCTGCTCGCGCCAAGCGCGCCGTGGGGCGTGCCGCCGACCACGTTGGATGAACACGGCAGTCAGTTCGGCTTGTCGTTGCTTGGCGATTATTGGCGCCGCCCAATCCCGCCCGATTATCGCGTCGCGCGCGCGACCACGCTCGATCGCTTGTCACGTGACGATGCGCGTCACGCGTTTGCACGCTTCGTCCCCGAGAGCGGCCGCGCCATTCGTGAAACCTTGCAATGGTGGGCCGACCATTCGATGGCGACCCAAGCGCCGGTGTATCGCATCAGCGCGCCCGTTCTCGGCCTCGCGGGCGGCAAGGATCGCGTGAATCCAGCAAGCACCGTCCGCCGCATCATCGGCCGCTTCTCTGGCGACCAAGCCCACTTCCATGAGTTTCCGGACATGAGCCACTGGCTGATCGGCGAACCGGAAGCCGCGGACGTATCAACGATGACGCTGCAGTGGCTAGAAGCCCGCGGCATTGGTCCAAAGCCCGTGAAGCCGAAACGCAAGCAGCTATCGCTGTTCAGCTGGGGCGAAGGCGCCGGCGCTTAGTTCGCGGTTGGCGCCGGTGGTTGCATCGCCGCGCCGCTTCTAATCCGAATGATCACGATCTCAGGCGGATTGAGAAAGCGCATCGGCAGCATGCTCGTGCCAATGCCGCCGGTCACATACATCTGCTCGCCGCGTTCCTGGATCAGCCCGCAAGCGTAGCGATCATTGACCAAAGGAACGATCGGCCGCCCAACAAAAGGGATCGTCACCTGCCCGCAATGGCCATGGCCGGCGAGCATCAGCGCTGCGCCGCGCGGCATTTCGATAAACGGGTCCGGCGAGTGGCTGATCACAATGGTATCAGCGCCTTCCGGCGCGCCATCGAGCGCTTGTTCGAAGTCCGGCTCACCCGTTGTGAAATCGGCAAGCCCCGCAATCACCAACGGCGCCCCGCCGGTCCGGCGAATGACGATGTGCCGATTCCAAAGCGCAGCGACGCCAGCCTCTTCCAGACCTGCCTGCACCGGTGTGCGATCATACCAAACGTCGTGATTGCCGATCACTGCGACGACGCCGTAGCGAGCGCGCAGCGCTGCGAACGTGGCGATGCCGCCAGTGATTTGCTGGTTCTCTGCAGGTGTGCGTTCGAACGGATGTTTGTGCCCGTTCACATAGTCACCGAGCAGCACAACCAATTCGGGCCGCAGCGCGTTGATGCGCTCAGCGATGCGTCCCATCCGCGCTGCATCGACGTGTGGCCCGCCCACATGCGTATCGCTGATCGCGGCGATAGTCAGCGGCGCGCCATGCCACTCCTCGCTAACGATCTCGACGTGCCGGACCACGAGCTGATTGGGCTCGATAAACCACGCATAGATGTTCAGCCAATAGAGCGCCTCAAACACCGCCACGAGCGCGACGAGCAACCAGCGCGTGCGGGGCTTTAGCGTCGCCCAGCGCCGAAAGAGCCACGCGCACGCAAAGATAACCAGCGGCAGCCCAATGACTGCGCCAATCGTGGCTGGCAGCAATTGCGGATGAAAGAAGTCTGGCATTGGCGCTGAGCTTAGCGCCAGAAGCGCTTAGCGCGCCATCGCCGCTTTGATGCTTTCCAGACGACTGACAGCGCGCTGCGCCGCGTCCTTCTTTGCATCGGTGTTGGCGTCGCGCAGATCTTCCTGCGCGCTCTTCAGATCGAGCTCCAACGTCGCCGGTTCGATGTCGTCCAGATCGACCGCCTCTTCCGCCAGAACCGTAAGGCCCTCCGGCGTCACGTCGGCAAAGCCGCCATTGACGAAAATGCGGCGCTCGGCGCCTTCGTTGATGACACGCAGCGCACCGGGCTTGATCACGCTCATCACTGGCGCGTGGTTTGGCAGCACGCCGAACTCGCCTTCCGCGCCCGGCACGACAACATGATCGACGTCGCCGTTGAACAATTCGCGCTCGGGCGAAACCAGAGCAAAGCTTAGTTTGTCGGCCATGACTGCAACTTGTTCCTATTGAACGTTAACAGCGTTCGATGCCACGAACGCAAGCAACATTGGAAAGCGAAACGTACGGCCCGGCATGCCGGGTTCGCCACCATCAAGACGAACCTCAACACGCGTTTCACCGGAGACGCGCTCATAGACCCGCACGATTGCGCTCGGTGTTTGAGGCGTATCGATAACGGAAAAGTCCAAATCTTCCCGTCGCAACCGCGCGGTTACCGCGTTGAACACAGGCTCCACACGCGGGCCGCAAGCAATGACGTCGCAACGGTGGTCCTCTGGCTCAGATATCAGCACGATGCCGCGCGCGAAAAGAACATCCCACACAGGCCGGCCCTCAGGGCTTCGGACAAACGCTCGCGCCTGCGCGTCGCCTTCGGCGACCAATGCGCGATCTGCTTCCCCGAGCGCGGCGATGCCGTCGCCTGCGAGCGTGGCCTTAGCGCAGAGCGCGACCGCTTCCACAAACCCTTCGCCAACCTGGTTTGGTGTTAGCCGTTGCGCCGAGACCGGCGTGACCATCACGAGCGCCAAAACGGTCGCAATCATAAAGCGTGGCGCTAACGAGCGCATCAGTTCTGCCTCGCCATCGCGGTAACGCGGATCATGAATTTCGGATTTTCGACGCGGCCCGACGGGAAAATCGCGTCAACGATCGCCAGCTGGTTGTGCGGAAGTTTGATGTCGTACGTGCGCAGCTTGAGGTTTGGTTCGCTTTCGTGCGGTCCATCCTTCACGCGCTTGGCTTGCGGATAGAACTTCTTGATCGCTCTATCGAGGATATCCGCGCCTTTGTCGTAGTCAGCGCCGACGTACCAAATCGTCGTGTACGCGCCGTCCGTGTGAAAGAAGACGCCGGTTTCGCCCACCGAGTAGAAAAGCGTATCGCCGATGTCGGCCATACCGAGATCGATCTTCTCGTTGGGACCGAGGCGCTTTGGCGCAATGCCGATCGAACCTGTAACGGTTCCGGCGATTGCAGCTACGGCGCCTTCAATGGCGAGTCTGGTCGCTACTTCACTGTGCTTCATGACAGTTGCTATCCTTTGCGGACCTGAGCGCCGACGCGCACGAGAAAGCGTTCCTGAGACGCGCCGCGCTCATCGTACTCTGCCGCGACATGCGCCAAGCGCCCACCGCCCAGTTCAACCTGATACGAGCGAACTCGACGCTTCGGCGCCGTGCCTGCCTCGTCACTCAATTGCTTCACCTTAGCGCCCGAGCGCTTGAGCAGATCGTCAAGCGCCGCTAAGCCGCGCTCAAAGTCTCCGCCCAAGAACCAAACCGTGGCGACCGAGCCCGCCAAATCGACATAGACGCCGGTGTCAGAGGTGAGCGGATAGAACAGTGTCTGGCCACCTTGCGCCAAACCGACATCCGCGCGTTCCAGCCCAGTCACCGGAACCGCCTCGATCGGCATCTTGCCGCGGACGTTGCCCGCAATGTGGCCCAAGCACCCCTCGACCAGCATTGCTGCGAGTTGGCTGTGCGTCAGGCTGGCGTCCGTCATCAGGCCGCCTCCGCCGCGAGTCTCTGCGCCTTGGCGACAGCGTCTTCGATTGAACCGACCATGTAGAAAGCCGGCTCCGGCAGGTGGTCGTAGTCACCGTTCACGAGACCCTTGAAGCCACGAACCGTGTCCTTCAGATCGCAGAGCACGCCCGGCGAGCCGGTGAACGCTTCGGCGACGTGGAACGGCTGCGACAGGAAGCGCTCAATCTTACGGGCGCGGGCGACGACGAGTTTGTCGTCTTCCGAGAGTTCGTCCATGCCCAGAATGGCGATGATGTCTTGCAGCGACTTATAGCGTTGCAGCGTTTCCTGAACTTGGCGCGCAACCAGGTAGTGCTCTTCGCCAACGACGTTCGGATCCAAGATACGCGACGAAGAGTCGAGCGGATCGACCGCCGGATAGATGCCCTTCGCGGCGATGTCGCGCGAAAGGACGGTGGTCGCGTCCAAGTGTGCGAACGAGGTAGCCGGCGCAGGGTCGGTCAAATCGTCGGCCGGAACGTAGATGGCTTGCACCGACGTGATCGAGCCCTTGGTTGTCGAGGTGATGCGTTCCTGCATCTGGCCCATTTCCGTGGCGAGCGTCGGCTGATAGCCGACCGCCGACGGAATACGCCCGAGCAACGCCGACACTTCCGAGCCCGCTTGCGTGAAGCGGAACACGTTGTCGACGAAGAACAGAATGTCCTTGCCCTGATCGCGGAAGTGTTCGGCGATCGTGAGGCCCGTCAGCGCAACACGAGCGCGCGCGCCCGGTGGTTCGTTCATCTGACCGAACACGAGCGCGCAACGCGAGCCTTGGCCGCCGCCCTTCACGTTGACGTTCGACTCGATCATTTCGTGATAGAGGTCGTTGCCTTCGCGCGTGCGCTCTCCGACGCCGGCGAACACCGAATAGCCGCCGTAGGCCTTGGCAATGTTGTTGATCAGCTCTTGAATCAGCACCGTCTTGCCGACGCCGGCGCCGCCGAAGAGGCCGATCTTGCCGCCCTTCGCGTACGGACAGAGCAGATCGACGACCTTAATGCCGGTGACGAGAATTTCCGGAACTGGCTTTTGATCGACGAACGCCGGAGCGAGTTGGTGGATGCCGCGCTTCACGGTCGTCTTCACCGGGCCAGCTTCGTCGATCGGCTCACCGATGACGTTCAGGATGCGGCCGAGAGTTTCTTCCCCAACCGGCACCATGATTGGCGAGCCCGTGTCGGTGACTTCTTGGCCGCGGACCAAGCCGTCCGTTGCGTCCATGGCGATCGTGCGCACAGTGGACTCACCAAGGTGCGTCGCCACTTCGAGCACCAAGCGCCGGCCATTATTCATGGTCTCAAGCGCGTTGTAGATATCCGGCAGCGCCCCTTCGAACTCAACGTCGACGACGGCGCCGATCACCTGCGCCACGCGGCCTTTTGATTGCTGTGCCATCTCTTCTTCCTCGTCCGTTCCTCATGAGCCCGCGTGGGCTTCGATCCTAATTCAACAACCGCGCTACGATCACGCCCGCCGCCACCGCCAAAAATGGCGCGATGATCAGGGCGATGCGCGCCGCGCGCTTCATTATCCTTCGACCACCAATTCGACCGGAATGTTATTCCGCGTGGCCTTCGAGTAAGGGCACACTTGGTGCGCCGCATCGATGAGCTCTTGAACTTGCGTGCGCTCCAAACCCGCAACGGCGAGCGTCAGTTTGGCAGAAAGTCCGAGGCCGCCTTCTTCGCGGCCGATTGAAACTTCGCACTTCACGACAGCCTTCGACGCATCGATCTTCTTCTGGCCAGCGACGAACAGCACCGCCGAGTTGAAGCAATTCGACCAGCCAATCGCGAACAGTTGCTCCGGATTGGTTCCTTCGCCTGAACCGCCGAGACCCTTCGAGTGCTCCATGTGAATCCAGATGCCGCCCTCAGTGAGAGCTGCCTTGCCGCCAGCGCGGCCGCCCTTTGAAACTGCAGTCGTGGTGAAAAGTGCGTCTGCCATGCGTGTTCTCCTTTAGAGAGCCTCCGCCCCAGAGATGATCTCGATCAGTTCTTTCGTGATGTTCGCCTGACGCTGACGGTTATAGCGAAGCGTCAGCTTGCGGATCATGTCGCCAGCGTTGCGCGTGGCGTTGTCCATGGCGCTCATTTGCGCACCATAGAAGCCGGCTTGGTTCTCGAGTAGCGCCTGGAGGATTTGACCGTTCAGATATTGCGGCAGCAGCGCCTCGAGGATTTCCTCTTCACTCGGCTCGTACTCGTACACTGCGCCCTTCAGATCCGGCGGCCGCACGCCTTCCGGCGCGCGCGCCGGAATGAGCTGCAGCGCCGTCGGCACTTGGCTAATCACCGATTGGAAGCGGGAGTAGAACATCGTCGCGACGTCAAACTCACCGGCCTTGAAGAGTTCAAGCAACGCCTCACTCACAAGATGCGCTGCATCGGCGCTGATGTTGCGAAATCCGGAGAGATCCACGTACTGCACGATCTTTTCGCTGTGCACGCGCTTCAGCTGATCGCGACCCTTCTTGCCAACGGCGAGAATCTTCACCGTCTTGCCAGCCCGCAGCAGCTCGTCGATCTTTTCGCGCGCTGCGCGGACGATCTGAGTGTTGAAGCCACCGCAAAGGCCGCGCTCGCTCGTCAGCACCACAAGCAAATAGACTTGATCCTGGCCCGTGCCGCGCAGCAGCAAAGGCGCGCTATCGCCCGACACCGCCGCCGCAAGGTTGGCGATCACGCGCGCCATGCGGCCTGCGTAAGGCCGCGCCGCTTCGGCTTGGCTCTGCGCCCGCTTCAGCTTCGCAGCCGCCACCATCTGCATCGCCTTGGTGATCTTCTGCGTGGATTTCACGCTGGCGATGCGATTGCGGAACTCTTTTAAGCTCGGCATCTGGGCCCCTTAGGCGAAGGTCGCTGAGAACTCGGTGAGGGCGGCTTTGATCTTGTCTTCGATGCCGTCTTTGCTGATGTCCTTTTTGTCGATGATCGACTTCAGGAGGTCGGCCTTCTTCGCGCGCAGCCACTCGACCAACTCGCGCTCGAAGCGGACCACATCGGCGACTTCGATCTTGTCGAGATAGCCACGCGTCCCGGCGTAAATCAGGACGATCTGCTCTTCGACCGGCACCGGCGAGAATTGCGGTTGCTTCAGCAATTCCGTCAGGCGCGCGCCGCGGTTCAGCAGGCGTTGCGTGGCTGTGTCGAGGTCCGAACCGAACTTCGCGAACGCCGCCATTTCGCGGTACTGCGCGAGTTCACCCTTCAGCGGGCCGGCGACTTGCTTCATCGCCTTAATCTGCGCGTTGCCGCCGACGCGCGACACCGAGATACCGACGTTGAGCGCCGGACGGATGCCTTGGAAGAACAAATCCGTTTCCAAGAAGATCTGGCCGTCGGTGATCGAGATGACGTTGGTCGGAATGTAGGCCGAGACGTCGTTGGCTTGCGTTTCGATGATTGGCAGCGCCGTCAGCGAACCGGACTTGTTGTCTTCGTTCAGCTTGGCCGCGCGCTCGAGCAGACGTGAGTGCAGATAGAAAACGTCGCCCGGATAGGCTTCGCGGCCCGGCGGGCGGCGCAGCAGCAGCGACATTTGGCGATACGCGACGGCTTGCTTGGACAAGTCATCATAGATGATGAGCGCGTGCATGCCATTGTCACGGAAATACTCGCCCATGGCGCAGCCCGAGAACGGCGCGAGGAATTGCAACGGCGCAGATTCCGAAGCCGTGGCGGCGACGATGATCGAATAGCCAAGCGCGCCCTTATCTTCGAGCGTCTTCACCAGCTGCGCCACCGTCGAGCGCTTTTGACCGATAACGACGTAGATGCAGTAGAGTTTTTCGCTCTCCGGCGCATTGCGATCGTGCGCATCGCGCTGATAGAGCATCGCATCGAGAGCGACGGCGGTCTTGCCGGTTTGGCGGTCGCCGATGATGAGTTCGCGTTGGCCGCGGCCAATCGGGATCAGCGCGTCGATCGCCTTGATGCCCGTCTGCATCGGCTCGTGAACCGACTTACGCGGAATGATGCCTGGCGCCTTTACGTCGACGCGGGCGCGGGCTTCCGCTTTGATCGGGCCCTTGCCGTCGATCGGTTCGCCAAGCGCGTTGACGACGCGGCCGAGCAGCGCCTTGCCAACCGGAACGTCGACGATCTCGCCGAGGCGCTTAACGGTGTCGCCTTCCTTCAAGCCACGGTCTTCGCCGAAGATAACGACGCCGACATTGTCGCGCTCGAGGTTGAGGGCCATGCCCTTAACGCCGCCCGGGAATTCGACCATTTCGCCGGCCTGAACCGTCTCGAGGCCATAAACGCGCGCGATACCGTCGCCAACGGACAGAATGCGGCCGATCTCGGAGACCTTCGCGTCAGAGCCGAAGCCCTTGATCTGCTCTTTGAGGATTGCGGAAATTTCTGCGGCGCGGACGTCCATGTGTTCGTTCCCTCTCAGGCGGATTTCAGTGCGAGACGCAGAGCGTCCAGCTTGGCTTTGACGGATGCATCGAATTGACGGGAGCCGGCGCGGGCGACGAACCCACCGATCAAGCTCTCATCGACGCTGATTTCTGCTTCGATCTTGGAGCCGAGCGTCTCGCTCAGCGCCGCGATCACGGCATTCTTCTCTTGGTCGCCCGGCTGACGGGCGAAAATGACTTCGACTTGGCGGGCGCCGCGCTCACGCAGCACCAGCGAACGGAATACCGAGCCGATCGCCAGCAATTCAGCGGCGCGGCGATTTTGCGCGACAGTGCCGATCGCCTTGCGGCCGAGATCCGAAAGTCCGAGTTTCTGAGCGACAGCGACCAGCGCCCTGGCTTTATCCACAGGGTCGATAAGCGGCGAACGCGCGACGTCGCGAAGCTCAGAGCTCTCGCGCCACGCGACTGAGAACTTCGAAAAGTCCTGCTCCACCGCATCTAACTGCTTGGCTTCTTTAGCTAAATCGAAGATTGCCTGCGCATAGCGCCGGGCCGCTTCGGAAGCCTCGCCATCAATTCTATCAGCCACGCCAGTCTCGCTGCTCACACGGCCGGCGGCCGCTGGCCACCCGCTGTTTTGATCACGCCGATTGGGGAAAACCCAAACGCCAACGGGGCCGCTGCGCACGACCGCGCGGACCCCCTGACGCGCGCGCGAAGTAACACGGTGCGTTCTGGCTTGACAACCGGCCCGGAGGACGGCGGATCAGCGACAAAAGCGCCTGAATAGGCGGGGGGAAACAGACCGATGACCGACACGCCCGCGCCTGCGCAGAGCAGCCATGAGGTATCGCCCGAAAAGATGCGCCAAGTGGTGCTCGCGAGCGCCGCCGGAACGGTGTTCGAGTGGTACGATTTCTTCGTCTATGGCGCGCTGGCGTCGGTGATTTCACCGATCTTTTTCGCTGGCCTCCCCGACGCGCAAGCGTTCGTGTTCACCCTGCTCACGTTTGCCGTCGGCTTCGTCGTGCGTCCGCTCGGCGCTTTGGTGTTCGGCAAGATCGGCGATTCGACCGGGCGCAAGGGCGCGTTCCTCATCACCATCACGATCATGGGCGTCGCCACGTTCGCGATCGGTTTGCTGCCAACAGCGGAAGCCATTGGCATCTGGGCGCCGATCCTGCTGGTGACATGCCGAGTGCTGCAGGGTTTCGCGCTCGGTGGCGAATATGGCGGCGCGGCGATCTACGTCGCCGAACATGCAAAGCACAACAAGCGCGGGGCTTCGACCGGATGGATCCAAATCTCGGCCGCGTTCGGGCTGATTGGCGCGCTCGCGGTCGTCTTCATCACCCGCGCTACGCTGGGCGAGGAGGCGTTCCGCGCGGGGGGTTGGCGTATCCCTTTCTTGGTATCAATTGGCCTGCTGGCGATCTCCGTCTGGATACGGCTCCAGCTCGAAGAAAGCCCGGCGTTCAAACAATTGCAGGCGGAGGGCCGTGTCTCGAAGCGTGCATACGCCGAGAGCTTTTTCGAATGGCGCAGCCTGCGCGTCGTTTTACTGGCGCTGTTCGGCATTATGATGGCGCAGGGCGTCGTCTGGTACACAGGCTTTTTCTATTCGCAATTCTACCTTGAGCGCATTCTCAAGATCGACTCTCGCACCGTGAACTTCGTGATGATGAGCGTCGTGCTTTTGTCAGCGCCCTTTTATTGGGTGTTCGCCGCGCTCTCGGATCGCATTGGTCGCAAACCGGTCATGCTTGCCGGAATGCTGGTGATGCTCGCGCTGTATTTTCCCGGCTACCAACTGCTGACGCGCGTAGGAAACCCTGCCCTTGCTAGCGCAACCGCGTCATCGCCCGTTGTCGTCGCCGCCGACCCTGCAGATTGCAGCTTCCAGCTCGATCTCACGGGCGGCGCGCGACTGTTCGCAACGTCGTGCGACATCGCCAAAGGCGTGCTCGCAAGCGCCGGCGTCAGCTACACGACCGAAGCCGCGCCCAGCGGGTCTTTGACGCAAATCCGCGTTGGTGACGCCGTCGTTGAGAGCGTGAACGCAACTGGCCAGCCGATGGCTGATATTCGCGCGGCGCGTACCGATGTCGATACACGCGTCCGCGCAGCGTTGAACGAAGCGGGCTATCCAGCCGCTGCAGATCCGGGCCAAACCAATTTGCCTGCTGTGATCGGAATATTACTGCTCATGGCGCTTGCCGCGACCGCACTCTACGGCCCCCAAGCGGCGGCGCTGGTCGAACTTTTCCCAACACGCATCCGCTACACGGCGATGTCACTGCCCTATCATATCGGGACCGGATGGTTTGGCGGATTGCTGCCGGCGATCGTGTTCGCGATCAACACTGCGACCGGCTCGATCTATAACGGCCTCTGGTTTCCCGCGATCTGCACTGCCATCGCCGCAACAGTTTGCCTGCTATTTCTACCAGAAACGAAGGATCGCGACATCCACGCATAGTCGTGGTTTTCACGCATTCACCAGCTTTCTGAACGAGAGCTTAAACCTGCTCGTGTAGGGTTGCTTCCATGACGGCGATCCCCCACGCCGCCTTGGCCCTCACCAGCGCCCTTGACCGCTTTGGGCACGCCAGTGCGCGTGTGCTCGAAGCGGTCACTGGCGCAGATGACACGGGCTTAGGCGCAGCTTTCGTCGAGATGTCGGCGACGAAGACGCAAGCGAAAGCTGGCGTTGCTGTGATCCACTTTGCCGATGAAATGTACCAAGCGCTGCTAGAGATCGGCCGCGATTCTCAGCCTCGATAGGTCGAGTTTGCGGTCACCAACACAGCGCGCTGTACGGCGCTGAACAACGCCTTCGACGCCGACTCGTAACGCGGCTTCATCGCCGCATCGACGCCAACGTCATTCCAGCTCCCCATAGCGCCAAATACCCAAGCCCGGCCCGCGGCTTTAAGCAGGCGCTCTGCTTCCGGCTTCATCTGCGCATAGCGCAAGAACTCAAGCGGATATGGAAGGTCTTTACCCTCCAAAGTCTCACGCGCTGCAACGAACACATCCGCGAACGGCGCGCCCGGAATGGCCCGCGCCACGCCCTCGATTGAGAGCAGCGCATCGCGCAAGTCCAACGACGCCGCGGCGACGCCAGTGTCAACTTTCTCTCCCGACGCTGCTTCGCCGATCAAAATGTAGGCGCTCAGCCAAGTCTTTTTGTCCGCCGCCTTCTGATCGCCAATGCGGTCAAAGCCTTCCCAAAGCTCGGAGTGCTCCGGATACACCGCCTCGATTAGCCAACGCGGGCCGCCCCCGACCATGCCGACCAGCAGCCTCTCATCGATATGACCAAGCTTTTGGTTTTGCTGCATCGGTGAATTGTGCAGCCGCAGCCCACGGCATTTGCGGGACTTCAGCTTGCCGAACCAGTCCACGACATCGTCGGAGACGCGCCGCAACTCGCCATTGTCGCGCGGCGTCATAAAGTCCACCGACGCAGAATACTGAAACAGCGGATCGCCGGGAAAAAATCCCGCGACATTCTTTCCACCAATTGCCGCGTTGCCGACGGCAACCAGGGCGAGCGTTCGAAGAATCGGCAACTGCACGCAATCAGTCCTTGAAATAGTCCCGCATCAATTGCGTCGCCCACGCCGGCTGGCGCGTGGGGCCTATTGGCGCGAACTCATCCATCCACGGCTTCACGTCTAGCACTGGTGTGCCATCGACCGCATCAAGCCCGCGCACCGTCAGCACCCGTCCCTCGACCTTCACGATCGTGGCGCGCGTCAGGCCGATCCGGTTCGGACGAGCCTTACCGCGCTGCGCAAAAATACCCACTAGCGGCCAATCCTTGCGCGCACGCGGATGCCGCGCGCCCGTTTCTATCTTCGCTGGGTCCACCTGATGCATCAGGAACAACACCTCGACATGGCTGAAATCGGCGAGCCCAAAGAGCGCGGTTTCATCAAACGCCGCGTCCAGAACAATCTCCACCTCCACCGCGCCCCAAAAATCATCCGCCAGATCTTTGCGCGGCGAGCGAACCATCGCGATCGCGGACATCTCGGCTCTCATCTTCGGCTCCTGCCCGCACGGTCACCCTTCCCGGCGCCGCGACAATCCCCTACATCCTGCGCGAAACAGAGGGAACTTACGAATGGATTGGGACGTCAGTCATCTTATCGCGGATCCGGCCGCCTGGGCCGCTTTGATCACGCTGATCGTGATGGAAGTCGTGCTTGGCATCGACAACCTCATCTTCATCTCGATCCTGACCAACAAGTTGCCCGCAGAACAGCGCACACGCGCACGCCGCATCGGCATCGGCCTGGCGCTGATCATGCGTCTGGCCTTGCTCTCGACCATCGCCATCATCGTGACCCTGGTGCACCCGGTTTTCGATCTCGGCATCGTCGGCAGCGTCGACGATCACGGCAATCCAACATTCGAGACCGCCTTCTCCTGGCGCGACCTCATTTTGATCGCTGGCGGCCTCTTCCTCGTTTGGAAGGCCACCAAGGAAATCCACCACAGCGTTGACCCAACGCCGACCGATGACGTGCTCGACAAAAAACAAATCGTCGTCGCCAATTTTGGATCGACCATCTTCCAGATCATCCTCTTGGATATCGTCTTCTCGATCGACTCGATCCTCACCGCTGTCGGCATGACCGACCACGTACCGATCATGGTAGCCGCCGTCATCGTCGCCGTCACCGTCATGCTGCTCGCGGCCGATCCGGTTGGCAATTTCATCAACAAGAACCCGACGGTCGTCATGCTCGCGCTCGGCTTTTTGCTGATGATCGGCATGGTGCTGATCGCGGAAGGCTTCGGCGTTCACGTTCCGAAGGGCTACATCTACGCGGCAATGGCGTTCTCGGCGCTGGTTGAGAGCCTCAACATGCTGTCGCGCAACTCAGCCAAGAAAAGAAGGCCGCCGAAGGCCGATACGCCAGCTACGCATTAGGAGACTGAGCTCACATGAAAAAACTTATCCTCATTGCTGGCTTGGCTCTCGCCGCATGCGCGTCGCCGCCAACGTCTGGAACGACGGCGCAGCTCAGAGCGGCCGACGCCTCAACCTCGCTCGCGGTCGGCGAAACGCTGACCGAAACGCTGCGTTCTCAAGGCGCCGGAGACGGCATGGACCCGCTTGTTGCGCTTTCACTTCGTCATGCTGACGGGCGCACGCTCACGTTCCAGGAAGCCAATCACACCAACAACGATCTCGCCGCACAGGGCGCGGGCGGCGCGCTCGCACAGATCATGGGGTTGCAAGGCCAAGAAATAACAACGCTTTACTACGCCACCGAAGGCGAGCCTTCGGACCCAGCGCCAGCGTTCTTCTGCGGCCCGCAAGGCCCCGCCGCGATCGGACGCTACGACGCGCCGGATGGCACGACCCGCTACGTAGGCCTACGCGAACCCATCCAATTCGAAACGCGCCCGGACGGCCAAGTCGAGGCCCTACCGTATTCTCCCGACGCAGTGTGCGCACGGCTGCACTTCCGCCGCGGCTAACCAGTAAGGCTCCTCCGAAAGTGCGTGATCTCACGGAAGGGCCAATCGCCGGCCACCTCCTTGGCATGGCCGCGTTCATCGGCATCAGCCTCATTTTTCAGACGATGTATTTCATCGTCGATCTTTACTTCGTCTCGCGCCTCGGCAGCGCCGTCATCGCCGGCGTCTCCGCTGCAGGCAATGTCTTCTTCCTGGCACTCGCCGCGAGCCAACTCATCTCGATCGGCGTGATGGCGACGGTGGCGCAGGCTGTCGGCAAAAAGGATGAAGCCGAAGCTAACCTCTTCTCCGACCAAGCCATCTCCATGTCGCTGCTCTTCGGCGCAATCATGCTCGTGCTCGGCTACGCGTTCGGCGGTCTCGGTGTTGATGCGCTCACAGCCGACGCCGCAAGCGCCGAAGCCGGCCGCGCTTATCTCTTCGCGTTTCTGCCGCAACTCGCCCTGATGTTTCCGGTTTCGGCAATGACATCGGCGCTGCGCGGCGCAGGCGTAACCATGCCGACGATGGTTTTGCAGACCGCCACGATCATTCTAAACGCCATCCTCGCTCCGGTCCTGATCGCTGGTTGGGGCACAGGCGTCGCCCTCGGCGCCGCGGGCGCAGGTTGGGCAAGTTCAATCGCTGCGTTCGTCGGCACGATCGCACTCATCTTCATGTTTCCGCGCGTTCAGAGCTATCTGCGGCTCCACGTCAGTTCGCTAAAGCCGAAGTTTGCCGCTTGGCGGCGCATCGTCTTCATCGGCCTGCCGACCTCGCTCGAATTCTTGATGATGTTCGTCATCTTCATCGTCATCTACTTTGTGATCCGCGATTTTGGCGCCGAAGCACAAGCAGGCTTCGGCATCGGCGGACGGATCATGCAATCGATCTTCCTGCCTGCCATGGCTGTCGCCTTCGCTGCCGCGCCCATCGCTGGCCAGAACTTCGGCGCCAAACGCTACGACCGCGTACGCGAGACCTTCAACGTTACAGCGCTGATCAGCTGCGGCATCATGCTGACGCTCAGCATTCTCTGTCATCTGAGCCCAGGCTTGCTCGCACGCCCCTTCACCAATGATCCCGCCGTGCTCGCGATCAGCAATGACTATCTCCAAATCGTCTCATGGAATTTTGTGTTCAGCGGCTTGGTGATGTCGGCAGGCAGCCTGTTCCAAGGCATGGGAGATACGCGCCCCTCATTGTTCTCCAGCGCTACGCGCATGATCACGTTCGTCGTCCCGGTGCTGTGGATGTCAGCGCAGCCGTGGTTCACGTTGCATCATGTCTGGTTGCTTTCGGTCGCTTCCGTCACAGCGCAATGCGCGATCGTCATCTGGCTTTTGCTCCGCACCTTCAAACGCAAACCCGGCGCGGCGCCCGCTGCTATTCCTGCGGCAAGTTGATCGACGCCTGACCAAACGCGTAGCGCCAACCCTCCGCAGTGCGCACATAGGTATCGCTGAACCAGAGAAGGCGATCGAACGGCCCAGTCGGGCCGGTCCCCTTCAGCCACAGCAGCGCCGTGACAATGGCTGTGTCATCACCATAGAGGCGCACAATCTGCGTACCCTCTTCCTCGAGCTGATGCTCGTAGACGAACTCCGCCTGGCGTGCCGATCGCAGCAAATCCTCCCGCGTGAACACCAAGCCCCGGCCGATAACGAGGATCATCTCCGGGTGCAGAATACGCGCCATTATATCGGCATCGTTGCGCTCCACCGCGGCTTGGTATTCGGTATCAAGCGCCGCGACCATCGCACGATCTTGCTCGGGTGAGGCGTGCGCCACGCTGGACATAAGTAAGGCGCCACGGCCACGCCGCACGCCTTCACAATCATTGACATTTCGGGTGTCTCCAGGATCGGATCGACGGCCGGATCATGCTGCGTTCGGGCGCACCGCGCTCGCCATTTCCGGACTTCACTGGCGCCCAGGAGTGCGCAATCATTGATGCGACCACGGAGCCAACATGCAAATCACCGGCCCTCTCTGCCGCGCTGCCCGCGCCTTGGTGCAATGGCCACGCGCGCAGCTCGCCACAGCATCCGGCGTCGCCAAGCCGGCGATCCGCGCGTTCGAGACTGGCGACGTCGATCCGGGCGATGACGCCAAAGCGGCGCTCAAGCACGCGCTCGAAACGGCCGGCGCAGTCTTCTTGGATGAGAGCGATCTCGGCGCCGGCGTCCGCCTGCGCTTCACACGGAAAGATGTGAAACAACTCCGCCGCCTCGAAGGCGAAGGCGGCGCAATCGGCGAAGACGACGTCTAGTTATTCAAGCGCGAAGCTAAGCGCCGCCACGTTGTCGCAACGCTGCGCGCAGCATCAGAATTTGCTGTAGCCGCCGTCAATGAAAATAGAATCGCCGTTATGGAAACGCGATGCGTCGCTGGCGAGATAGACGGCGATGCCGCCGAACTCCTCAGGCTCGCCCCAACGCCGGTACGGCACGCGCGAGATGACATTCTTCGTGAACGTCTCATTCTCCCGCGCCGTGATCGTCAAATCTGTGGCGATCCAACCCGGCAGAATAGCGTTCGAGCGCACGCCATAGCGCGCGAACTCAACCGCAATGCCATTGCTCACGGCGATCACCGCGGCTTTCGAGGCGCTATAATCTTCCGCGCGCGGCGAGCCCCACACGGCGCCCATACTTGCGATCGGCACGACCGAACCGCCCGGATCACCCGCCTCGGCGCGCGCCTTCATGTGACGGCACGCTTCGCGCAAAGTCCAAACGACGCCGTCGAGATTGATCGACATCAACCGCCGATAGTCTTCGCCGCCAATGTCGAGAAACGATTTCCAGCGATTGGAGACACCGGCATTTGCAAAGCAGGAATCGATGCGTCCGAATTCCGCAATCGTCGCTTCAAATCCCGCGACGATGATCTCTTCCTTTGAGACATCAACGATTCGCGCGTTCACCTTGGTGCCGTGCGCCTTCAGTTGTTCCAGCGCGCGCGCGTTCTTCTCGGGGTTCGTGCCCCACACTTCGACACTCGCGCCCGCCTGCGCCAGCGCATCCGCCATGGCCAGACCAATGCCGCTATTGCCGCCGGTGATGAGCGCGACGCGGCCGGTGAGATCGAAGGGCTTATAGGTCATGGTTCCTATTCCGTTGCCGCGACGCGGTTCATAAACGGACTGACGCGCCGCTCCACAGTCGTTGCGTACTCAAAGCTGCCGCCCGCGACGCAATGTGTCGAGCGCATGCGCATAAGTCTCGGAGGCCTCACGGTACTTCGCCCGCTGCGAGTCGCCGGTGAGGCGATCACCCATCCGCTCCTGCACCGTGCCAATATTATAGAGCACCACGCCCGCATTCGCGGCGTTCGCGTCCGGCGTCGTCACCTGCAACACATTGCGGAACGCCGCCTCAGCCCCTTCGAGTTCGATGATCGAGCCGCCGCCATGCACTTGCGCGAGCCAAACCAAAGCCGTCGCGAGATTGTTCTGCAACTCCGACCATTCGCCCGGGTTCTCGGCGCGCGTGTAAACTTCTCGCGCCGCGCGATAATCGCGCACCGCCCCGTCGAATGCGGTGGCATCACGCGTGCGAGTGCCGCGAAACGATTGCGCCGCGCCCGCCGATGCGGTCGACTCCGCCCAGCCGATCGGGTCAGCACTCCGCGTGCGCACTTCCAGCGCCGCCCGGTGCGCCGCCTCCGCGCCCAAGAAATCCTGACTTTGAAACAGCGCCTCTCCCCGCGCCTGCTCAGCCATGGCCCACACGGCATCTTGCTCCTGAGCAAAAGACGGCGCCGCAAGCGCCAGAGCCAAAACCAGAGTGACGATACCAAAGGTGCGATTTATCATCGCGCGACTATGCAGGGAGCAATCGGCGGAGGGCAAGAGTATGCACTTCGCTGGCGCCGGTTTGCCGTGCCGAGGCACTGGGCGCGGCGCGCGGTCTCATTGTCATGCGGGCTGATGAGCGCAGGATCGACGCGTGCCGACGACACCGATCGAAGTGCTCTACAACGGCGTCTGCCGGGTTTGCCGGGCTGGCGCGTGCGATCTTGAGCGCAAAGCGGCTGCGGCGCGCGCAGGCGTCATTTTCACAGATATAGCGGCCAATCCGGAGTCACTCCGGCGTGCAGGCGTCACGCTCGATGCCGTGCGCCTGAAGCTCCATGCGCTGACACCAGATGGACGCGTTTTGCGAGGCATGCCCGCTGTCTCGCTCGCTTGGGCGGCAACGCCGCCTTATCGAATGCTGGGACGCCTCACACAAACGCCGCCGTTCTCGTGGATCGCAGCAGCCACGTATCATGTCACGGCGCATCTGCTCTGGGTTTGGAATCGCGCTTGTGGACGATGGTAGGCGCGCGACGCACTTACAAAAACGAATACGGATCCACGTCGATCTGCACGCGTACAGCGCTGTGCATCTTCACGCGTCCAGACCATGCCGCCAGAAACGCGCTCACATCAACACCGCGATTGGCGCGGATGAGGAAGCGGTGGCGATACATGCCGCGGATAACCGAAAGCGGCGCCGGCGCCGGCCCCCAAAGGTCCAGCCCCTCAACGTGCGGCGCTTTCTCACCCATGGCCTTGGCTGAATCAGCGGCGAGCTTTTCGTTAGGCGCCGAGACGATAACGGCCGCGAGCCGCCCATAAGGCGGCATACCCGCCGCTTCGCGCTCGGCAACTTCCGCGGCAAAGAACGCATCGCGATCCTGCGCCGCGAGCGCCTGCATCACTGGCTCGTGCGGCGCGTAAGTTTGAATGAGCGCCCTACCCCGTTTTTCGTGACGGCCCGCGCGGCCCGCGACTTGGCTGACCAACTGGAACGTCCGCTCGCCTGCGCGCAGATCGCCGCCCTTCAACCCCAAATCAGCATCGACCACGCCAACGAACGTCAAATTCGGGAAGTTGTGACCCTTGGCGACAATCTGCGTGCCAATGAGGATGTCGATCTCGTTGTTCTCCATGCGCGCCACCAGACCGCGCACGGCCTCGCCGTTCGGCGTTGTATCCGACGAGAAGATTTCAATGCGCGCGTTCGGAAAGCTATCGCGCACCTCTTCTTCGATCCGCTCAACGCCGGGGCCGATCGACGTGAACGCATCGACCGCTTTGCACTCCGGACATTCCTTCGGCTTCGGGATCGAAAACCCCGTGAGATGGCACACCAGCCGTCCTGAATAGCGGTGCTCCACCAGCCATGAATCACTATCCGGCGAGCGCATGCGATGGCCGCACGCACGGCAGAGCGTCAGCGGCGCGTAGCCACGGCGATTCATGTAGAACAGCGATTGTTCGCCCCGCAGCAGCGCCTGCGCCGCGCCGGTGATCAGCTTCGGCGACAACCAACGGCCTTTCTCAGGCGGATCGAGCTTCAAATCGATCAGCTCAACGTCCGGTAATTCAGCCGTGCCGTGACGAGACGGCAGCTGCACATGCGCGTAACGCCCAGCTTGCGCGTTCACCAGCGTTTCGAGCGAGGGCGTCGCGCTCGCCAACACCACCATGCAGTCACCGAGCTTGGCGCGCGCCACCGCCATATCGCGCGCTTGATAGATGACGCCCTCCTCCTGCTTGTAGGAAGGGTCATGCTCTTCGTCGATCACGATGAGGCGCAGATTTGGATATGGCAAAAACAGCGCCGACCGCGCGCCCACGATGAGCCGCGCACGGCCCGCCGCAATCTCGCGCCAAGCACGGCGGCGCGCCTTGTGCTGGATCGCTGAGTGCCACTCGACCGGCTTGACGCCAAAACGCGCCTCAAACCGGCTCATCGCCGATTGCGTCAGCGCAATTTCCGGCAGTAGCACCAACACTTGCGCATTCGGCGCGCTCTTCAGCGCTTCAGCCGCGGCTTCGAGATAAACTTCCGTCTTCCCCGAGCCGGTGACGCCATCGAGCAGCGCAACGTGAAACTTATGCTCCCGCACCGACGCGCAAAGATCGGCGGCGGCAGCCTCCTGAATGCCGGAGAGCGCTTTGCCGGTCATCGTCAGATCCGGCGGCGGGAACGGCGGGTCTTCGCTGATCTCCAGCTTCACCAGCGCCCCGCAATCGACCAGGCCCTTCACCACGGCCGATGACGCCTCAGCCCGCCGCGCCAACTCAGCTGCGCTTACATGCTCCTTCGCGGCTTCTTCCATCACCCGGCGGCGTGCATCCGTAAGTTTCGGCGGCGGCTCGCCGCTCGGCGCAATCACGGTGTGCGTGGGAGGCGGAAACAAAGCCTCCGGCGAGCGCACCACCATGCGCGAAAGATCCCCCGGCGGCCGCACCACATATTTCGCCGCCCATTCCACGAACGCGCGGCTCACCTCCGGCACCGGCGTGCCCGGCAACACCTCCTCGATCGCCTTCAGGTTCGCGGCGCCCGGATGATTGCGCTCCACGCCCCACACCACGCCGCGCACCAAGCGCGAGCCGATCGGTGCAATGACATGCTGGCCTGGTTGAATATTCAGCGACGACGACGCGCGATAATCGAACGGCTCTGGCAACGGCAACGGAAACAGCACCGCAACCTTATCGAGCGTGTCCGCCGCGTACTCGGCGCCCTCCTCGGCCACCGAAAACAGCGGTCCGAGCGGCGGCGTGGAGCGGGTACGCTTAAGCGCATCCAGGGCGCGGCGGCGGGCGGTTGAACTCATTGCCCTGAATCTAGTGGGTCAGGTCACTCGGTGGAAGCGCCGGATGTTGCAGAGCTGTTACTGAACCGCTCTTTACTTTCCTTACTGACCGGTTCTTAGCCACAATCAGCGACTTTCCGCCCATGTTCGCGAAGCTCCTGTCTCGGCTCGTGCCGCTGCCAGCCAGTGCGCACGACTACCTTTTCACAACGTTCGCTCCTGACGGCGCCCCGTCGCAGGTGTTGAACACGATCTATCATCAATACCGCGCCGCGCTCCCTGACGAGCGCGTGCCGCCGCAACACCTACACTTCCGCACGCTGGTCGATCGCATCATCGGCAGAAATTGGCGCCGGCTCGACGGCATCGAACTCCGCCGCGTCGGATCGGCTTACATTTGCTGCTTCGAACGCTCCGAAGCATTCGAATTTCAACTGGCGCTCTGGCGCGTCGATCCCGACTTTCGCCGCTTGCTCACAGAGACACGTGCGCAATTGATCGCCGACCTCATCCCCTTGGCGGCGGCGGAGAGCGCGCGACGAGTGCACTTTTCTCGATGGAAGGAGTGCCTCGCCGCGCCGCTCGACATCGAAGCGCCCACCCTCCTCGGGCTCATCCGCAAGATGCGTCCGGACGATTGGCACCAGATCGCGCGCGATTGGGATTGGAACGCCGGCATCTCTGAACTCGAATGGATCACCGGTCAGCGCACCTGCGACCGGGCGACGGCGCTCTTCGTGCTTTGCGCCGGCGCACCGGGCGAGGTGGCCACGAGGCGCGTGCGCGGTGAAGAAGAAGCGCGCGGCGGCTTCCTCCGGGACCTCGCAGCACGAGTGGAAGGCGGCTTCTATCCCAACGCCGAGTTGGGCCTCGCCCTCTCGATGCGTCAGCGCTTGGCGTTCGACGCGGAGCTCGCAACAGCGCGCGCCACCGGCGTCAGCCCTTGGCAATTGCCCGATGATCTGCTCACACACGAGGGTCGCCCGCATCAGCCCAAGTATGCCGTGAGCGATGGCCGAGCGCACTACCAGTACGAATGGTGGCTCACGCACGTCGCCCCAAAGCCTAAGCGTTAAACAGACCTCAATAGCCGCGCGCGCAGCATCGCGCCGATGACGGCCGCCGCCACCCTGCTCACACAATGGATCGCGCACTTGCGTGACGAGCGCCGCTTTTCCGAAAATTCGGTCGAAGCCTACCAACGCGATGTCTCGACATTTCTGGGCTTTCTAAGCGGCCACCTCGGCGGCGAGCCCAGCGCTCAAGATCTCGCTGAACTCGAGCCGCGCGATCTGCGCGCCTATCTCGCGCACCGTCGCCAAGGTCTAGATGCGCTGTCCGATCGCTCGATTTCTCGCGCGCTAGCGGCGATCCGCAGCTTCTATCGCTTCCTCGAACGCCGCCACGGCGTGAAGAACGCGCGCCTCACGCTCGTGCGCGGCCCAAAGCTCAAACGCTCGCTGCCCCGGCCCGTTTCCGAAGGCGCAGCCCTCAACCTGATCTCGGAAGCGAACGCCACAGGCGCGGACGATTGGCAGGGCGCGCGCGATGCGGCGCTGCTCACGCTCCTCTACGCCGCGGGCCTCCGCATCAGCGAAGCGCTAGCGCTCACCGGCGGTGATCTGCCTCTGCCTGAGGCGCTGCGCGTCCACGGCAAAGGCGGCAAAGAGCGTGTCGTGCCCTTGCTCGCGGCCGCGCGTCAGGCCATCGCTCGCTATGTTGAGCTTTGCCCCTACAGCATCGACGAAGATGCGCCGCTCTTCCGCGCGAGCCGCGGCGGAGCGTTCTCCCCGCGCATGGCGCAAGCTCTGTTGGAGCGTTTGCGCATACGTCTGGGGCTTCCTTCGAGCGCGACGCCGCACGCTTTGCGGCACTCGTTCGCAACACATTTGCTCGCCAACGGCGCCGATCTCAGAGCGATCCAAGATCTGCTCGGACACGAATCACTTTCGACGACTCAGACCTACACGAGCGTCGAAGCGCAAAAAATTTTGCAGGCGTACCGGCGCGCACATCCACGCGCATGAGTGTTTTTGCATGTGCGCTCACCTCTGCGCGCCTTTGTTTTCAAGGCTCGTAGAGTTTTCGCGCAGTCATCGCGAAGAGAAAAACCGAACACGCAGAAAAATTCGCGCAATGACTTGCGGAAACTACTTGCAAACCAAATTGGTTCAAAAAAATCTTCGGAGAGTCAAACAACTCCCGTCCAACCAGTCGCGAAGACAAACCAAACGAGGAAATGACAATGGCTAAGAAAGTTAAGAAGGCCGCCGCCAAGAAGCCGGCAAAGAAGGTCGCGAAGAAGTCGGTCCGTAAGGCCGCTGCTCGCAAGACGACAAAGAAGGCCGCCGCCAAGAAGCCGGCGAAGAAGGTCGCGAAGAAGACGGTCCGCAAGGCCGCCAAGCGCAAGACTGCGAAGAAGCCGGTCGTCGCCACCGCGATGTAAAGAAAAGGCAAGGGGGACGCCGCACAGCGTCCCCCTTCGCCGTTTCAGACACAGACCCAAAGGATCGCATGCGCTCTCCGGTCATTCGTTGTCCCCGCTCCCGCTACGAACACCGTCGACTTTCGCGCTACGCTTTCAAGCAACGATCCTCTCGCGCCTAGGCGCGCACCCCTCCTCTCTCGACATCGCCATCACGCCAATCGCTTGACGTTAGCGCTTTGCTCATCTACTTTGTATTTCAAAGTGGAGACGAGAATGACACGCGAAGAAATGCTCGCGGATCTCGCGTACGCACGCGCGCTTGCCGAAGAAGGACGCCACGCGCCCCTGCTCGGCGGCGCGCACCTGACATTCTGGGGTGTGCTGAACGCTGCGGCGTTCACTGTGCAATGGGCCATCCTTGAAGGCTGGCTGCCGATGGCGGACGGCGCAGCTTTCGCGGTGTTGTGGTCGAGCTATGGCGTCGTCGCCACGATCGGCTCGTTCTGGCTGAGCCAGCGCACGCGTACCAAACCTGGTCAAACCGCGATCGGCGCACGCGCCGAAAGAGCGCTCTGGACTGGCGCGGCAATGGCGCTGTTAGCGATCGTTTTCGGTTCGCTCGCGCGCATGATGATCACCGGCGACACCACCGCCCCGAACGCCATCTTCGGACCCGCTTTCGCAATCTATGGCGCATCGCTCATCGGCACCGCCTCGCTGTCGGAGCAAACCTGGCTCCGCAGCTTCGGCCTGATCTCGATCGTAATCGGCGCCGTGCTCTGCCTGTTTGCGAACGAGAGCTGGGCTTATCTTCTCGCCGCTGCCGGCAGCCTCACTGTGCTCGCCTGGCCAGGCATTGTCCTGTTGAAGCGCGAGCCGTCGGCAATCGTGTGAGCAAATTCGATCACACCGAGATCGATGACGTGATCCACGGCCGCTTGCGGCTGGGGATCATGGCGTATCTCTCGACCGTCTCCCCCGCGCCGTTTGTGGAGCTAAAGGGCAAGGTCAACGCCACCGACGGCAATCTCTCCACGCACCTCAGCAAGCTCGAAGAAGCCGAGTACGTGCGCATCGAGAAAACCTTCTCAGGCAAAAAGCCGCTCACACTCGTCCATCTCACCAAACAAGGCCGCGCCGCCTGGATCGCCTATCTCAATCGCATCCAGACTTTGCTCAGCGCGGCGGAGTGAGCGGCGCAGCCCCGTAGCGGTTCTCGCTCGGCGCGCCGGGTCCAACGAGCCAGATGATCAACGTGACCAGTGAGGCGAGATAAAGGGCGTTGTTGATGAACCCGACGCCGAAAAGCGTCAGGTCAACCGACGACTGACCAAATTGCCGAAAGAGCGCCGACATAATCGCAAAACCACTCACCAGAAGGACGAGCGGCGCCAACCCCCACAAACCAGACTTGCCACGATCGTGCAGCCGCCGCGTCACCGCAGCCGCAAGCAAAAGCACGGCGGCCACGGCAAGCGCGCCGATCGCTACAATCATCAGGCCAAAGTCCGGCATGAGCTCTGGATGGCGCCCGCGAATACTAATGCTTTCGCTTGTCGCGGTTCGCTGCACGGTCGCCAGCTCGGGATGTTCGGCTGCGAACGCGCGCATGCGCTCCATACTTTCCGTCAGCACCGGAATGAAGATTGCGGCGTTCACCACGAACATCAGTGCAAGGATCGTAAGCGCGTAGGGCCAGAATTGTCCGCGCGTCTGACGATCGCTAAAGTTCGTCAAGTTCACTAGATTATGCAGGATTGGATTCATCGTCGCCCGCCAATGCCGTCTCGCCTCTCGGCATTACACAGCATTTGCGAGCGGAACTAGCACTAGACCTTCTCGATCTTGCCCGCAGCGCCATCGAGGATGGCGGCCACTTCGTCGATCTGCTCCTGCGTCAGCGCGCCGGACGAAAGCTTCAACCGCAGCGCCAACTTCAGGTTTTCCATCGCGCGCATGATTTGCGGACGGTGATCCTGGCGCGAGCCGGCCACCTCTCCCATGCGCGCGAGCAATGCATCGAGCGCTGGGCGATTGGCTTCGAGGAAGGCGCGGCCTTGCTCGGTGATCTCGTGGAGCTTCTTGGCGCCTTCGCCAGACGCAGTGACTGAGACGTAGCTCAGTTCTTCGAGCAGCGTCAGCGTCGGATAGATGACACCGGGGCTCGGGCTGTAAGCGCCGCCGGCCATCTCTTCGATCGCTTTGATGATCTCGTAGCCGTGACGCGGCTTCTCAGCGATCAAATGCAAGATCACCAAGCGAAGGTCGCCGTGCGCAAAGAAGCGGCCAAATCCGCGGCCGCCGCCGTGCCAGCGTTTGTGTGGGAAGTCGCCGTGATGGCCATGCTCGCGGCGCGCGAACCGCTCGAAGCGGTGTTGGTGGTGGGAATGACGGGAAAACATTTAGAGTGCCTTTCGATATAACGAAATAACAGATATATCTAAACCTACTCTAAAACAAGAAGCGGGCGCAGAAAAAAGCGCGAAGCGTCTCTGCCTCGCACTCCACTCCCGTCTAAGTTGACTAAATCGCCGGGCTAAGCGCCCAGCGTGCAACGCCCGGATACGGAGGCTCGCGTGTGTCGGTGAAGCCCTGCTTCGCCAGCGTGTGAGCGGCGTTGAGATCCTCGGCGTCCAAATGCGCGATCACCCGCTTTGCGCCATTTGCAAAGCCCCACCCCGCCAGCGCGCGGATGGTCTCGCCGCCATACCCACGGCCGCGGAATTCCGGCAGCAGGCCAAAGGCAAGCTCAACGTCGCCGTCTTCGTCCGGCCTGCCGATCAGCGCAGCTATGCCGACCAGCCGCGGCGGCGCGCGTTCGCCTTCATTCGCAAGCAAAGCCCAGCCGTACCAACCCTGACCTTCAGGATCGTGCGCCAGGTTTTGCTCGGCCCATGCGAACGCGCCCGACTCAAACGGCGCCGGCGGCCAAATCGCTTCATGCGTCACCGCGATGGCGTTGAAGAAGGCCGTGCGGCTCGACGCCTGCAGCGCGGCCAAGTCACGATCGAGCGCAAGAAGCGCAACGCGCTCCGCAGTCAGTATCAACACGACCTGCCTCCCTCGGTTCAACGGAACCGAGCAGAACTCATGAGCCGGCCAATGCAAAGTTAGCGATCGGCAATTTCCACAGCGCGTTGCCGAGGTTACCGTCTGCCCAGTTAGACCTCGAGCGGCGGCCGGCTCTCGTGCAACGCCAACATGAAGCCGGCTGAGATAATCGCAGGAATGATCGCAGCCAGCGGCCAACCCGCGACCGCAAGACCAGTCGCACCAATCCAACCGATTGCGACAAACGAGCGGCCGATGTTCAGCATCAAGCTGCCACGCGTGCGGCGGCGAAACTCTTTGCGGTTGCCCGGCGTCTGATGCCACGTCGCGATGAGGCAGGTGGAGAAGATCGCGGCGCCGCCGCCGATCAGCATCCATAAGCCCGCCATCGGCGTCACTAGAATCGCCGCGCCAATCACCGGCGGCAGCAACAACATCACCGAAGGCACAGCCGCAGCCATCGACTTGGCGACATCGACCTGATCGCGCGACACCGGCGCGCTGGCGATGAGGTCAGGCGCATCTTCTGCTGAGACCGTCAGCCAAGCGAGGCTCGCGGCGAACGATGTCACCAGCAACACAAACGCCGCCGCAAACCCTGCTGCCGAAATGCGCGTGAGATCGCCCTCGCCGACACGCGACCCAAATACAGCAAACAGCGGCGCAAAATAAAGCAGCGGCAGCAAGATCTGCGACAGCAGCAGCGGATCGCGCCGCAACAACCGCCATTCCTTGAACACCAGCGTCGAGCTCACGCCGCCGCGCATGCCACGCGCGGCTCGATCATTGCGCTTGCGGCGGCTCCCAAGCCCGGAAATCGCGGCCGCATCGTTCGCGAAGCGTGACGCGTACCACCACACTGCAAGCAGAAATGAGCCGGCCGCCACCAGCGCCCAAATCCAAATATCGAAACCGAGCCCAAAGGCTGCCCGTGCCGGCAGCGAGACCACGCTTTCCGGATCACCAACCACCGGGATCAACGCATCGAACACATCGCGCATTGCCTGCGCGCGCGATTCGTCCTGCGTAAAACGCGGAACCTGCGATGCAATGAAGAACGCAGCGCCGATCAAGCTGCCCAGAATTTGCGCGACGATGCGCGTGTTCTTCGGCCCGATCAGCGCAAACATCAGCCGCGCCAGAACAAGCGCCGCTGCTGTCGAAAACAAGGTCAGCAGCAGCAAGCTCGGCGCGAACGCCATCCATCTCCAGCCGCCGAAACTCGGCAACCAGATGAACACAGCAGCGGTTAGTATGAGATAGAACAGCCCGACATTGATCGCGATTGCGCTCATCCGCACGATCAGCACGCGCCACAATGGCACCGGCGATGAAAGCAAGAGATCGAGATCGCCGCGTTGATACAACGACTCTGTAATCAGCATCAGCGCCTGCGAGATCATTAGCGAGCACAGGATCGCAAAAACGCCGCCGGTGATGCCGAGCATCAACACAGTCGGTTGCGGCTCGATGTCAGAGAGAAAGCGCGCCGCCCAATAGCCGCCAAAGCCGAGCAGCGCCGCCATGATCGAGTAGAAGATGATGCGGCGAACGTGCTTGCCCTTGCCGGACGCGCGGAAAGCCCGCCACGTCAGCAGCATTTCGTGGCGCAGCAGGAAAAGCACGCCGCCAGGGCCGAACATCAAGCCGCTCCGGCTTCAGTGGCGCCGACGAGCTGAAGATAAACGTCCTCAAGCGTCGCGCTCGCGCCGCCTGCCCTGCTGCGCAATTCGGTGAGCGTGCCTTCCGCCAGCAACTTGCCGCCCTGGATAATGCCAATACGATCGGCGACGCGTTCGGCGACATCAAGAATGTGCGTTGTCAAAATAACCGAGCCGCCGCTTCGCGCGCGTTGCGTGAGCAAGTCTTTCACTTGGCGCGCAACCGCAGCGTCAAGGCCAGTCAGCGGCTCATCGAGCATCAGCAATTTCGGATCATGAATCAAAGCGCCAGCGAGCGCTGTCTTCTGCTTCATACCGCGTGAAAAGCCCTCAGTGCGCTCATCGCGATTGTCCCAGAGGCCCAGGAGCTTCAGCAATTCCTCCGCGCGCGGCGCCGCCTCCTTCGCCGTGACGCCCCAAAGCCCGGCGATGAATTCAAGATATTCCCACGCCGTCAGCTTGTCGTAGAGCGCCGGTTCATCCGGCAGCCACGCCAGCATGCGCTTGGCCGCAATCGGATCAGCAACCACATCGGCGCCAAACACATGGATCGAACCGGAGTCCGGCCTCAGCAGCCCAGTGACCATGCGCAACGTCGTCGTCTTGCCGGCGCCGTTCGGGCCGAGCAGCGCATAAAGCTCGCCGGCGCGGATATCGAGATCAAGTGCATCGACGGCGATCTTGTCGCCGAATTTCTTGGTGAGAGCGCGAACGGAGAGTGCGTTGGTCATTGAGGACTTTACAGGCGAGGTCAAAAGTAATACCTCTTGTGAAGAGGTAATACCATGTCCACCCTTACAATCAAGGGTCAGGTTACGATCCCTAAGCCAGTGCGCGACCGGCTCGGCGTAAAGCCGGGCGATGAAATCACGTTCGAGCTCGGCGGCGACGGCCAGGTAACCATCGCGAAGGCCAAGAGCAAACCAAAGCGCAGCCGTTTTGAAGCGCTGCGGGGCCACGCGGGCAAGGGCATGACAACCGATCAGATCATGGCGCTGACGCGCGGCGAATGAGCACGTTGGTCGATACCAACGTGCTGCTCGATGTCGCCACCAACGATCGTGTATGGGCTGATTGGTCACTTAGGCAGCTGGATGCTGCGGCGCTCCGCGGGCCGCTTCTCATCAACGACATCATCTACGCCGAGCTTTCAGTGAGATATGTGCGCGTTGAAGATGTGAATGTCTTCATCGATACCGCCGGCCTAACTCTCGAACGACTGCCACGCGCGGCGCTCTTTTTGGCAGGCAAAGTGTTTCAGGATTATCGCGCCTCCGGCGGCGTCCGCACCGGCGTGCTGCCTGATTTTTTCATCGGCGCGCACGCGGCCATCGAAGCGCTACCGCTGCTCACACGAGACGTGCAGCGCTATCGCAGTTACTTCCCAAAATTGAAGCTGATCGCGCCGTAACACGCTCAAGACTGCATAACCCAGCCGTCGACGCCCTTGGCCGCTTCGCGAATGGCCTCCGCCATCGTCGGGTGCGCATGGCAGGTGCGGGCGATATCTTCGGCGCTGGCGCCAAATTCCATCGCAACGCAAATCTCACCGATCATCTCGCCGACGCCGGCGCCGACCATGTGAACGCCGATCACTTTCTTGGTCGCGACTTCTTCGAGCACCTTCACCAAACCATCGGTCTCGTGATTGGTGCGCGCGCGCGAATTGGCCATGAATGGGAATTTGCCGACTTTGTATTCGATGCCAGCAGCCGTCAGTTCTTCTTCGGTTTTGCCGACAGTCGCGACTTCCGGGTACGTGTAGATCACGTTCGGGATTACGTCGTAATTCACGTGGCCCCATTGGCCTGCGATCATCTGCGCGGCGGCGATGCCCTCTTCTTCCGCCTTGTGCGCCAGCATCGCGCCGGTGGTGACGTCGCCAATCACGTAGACGCCTTCGGCGGTTGTCTTCAGGTGATCGTTCGGAATGAAGCCGCGTTGATCTGTTTGGATGCCAACCGTCTCAAGCCCCAGCCCCTTCGTGACCGGACGGCGGCCGATCGCAACCAGCACAACATCCGCGTCGAGCGTGCGCGCTTGGCCGCCCTTTGCCGGTTCGATGGTAACCTTAAGGCCAGCGCCGCTTTTCTCAGCGCCGGTCACCTTGTGGCCAAGCTCGAACTTCACGCCCTGCTTCTTCAGTATCTTTTGGAAGGTGGTCGCGATTTCGGTGTCGATCGTTGGCGTGATCTTGTCGAGGAATTCAACGACCGTGACTTCCGCGCCAAGCCGACGCCACACGCTGCCGAGTTCAAGACCAATGACGCCGGCGCCCACAACGATGAGTTTGCCTGGCACCTTGCTCAGCGCCAGCGCGCCGGTTGAGCTGACGATGCGCTCTTCGTCAATATCGATCCCCGGCAGCGGCGTCGGCTCGCTGCCCGTCGCGATGACAATGTTCTTGGTTTCAAGCGTCTGCTTGGCGCCGTCGGGACCGGTGACGTCAACGCGGCCCTTTCCGGCGATGGCGCCGAAGCCTTTGACGTAATCGACCTTGTTTTTGCGCATCAGGAATTCGATGCCTTTGGTCAGGCCATCGACGGCATCGTCCTTCTGCTTCAACATTTGCGGCAGATCGAGTTCAACGCCGCTGACCTTCACGCCCATGGAAGGGAACGTCTTCGTCGCCGCTTCAAAATATTCGCTCGCGTGCAGCATCGCCTTTGAGGGGATGCAGCCCACATTGAGGCACGTGCCGCCGAGCTTGCCGCGGCTTTCGATGATTGCCGTCTTCAGTCCGAGTTGACCGGCGCGGATCGCGCAATTGTAGCCACCAGGGCCGCCCCCGATAATGACGAGATCGTACGACATGAATGCTCCAGTGATGCGAGATCGTGCGCTTCGGCGCAGGCGTGATTTGAGCGGAACATAAGGCGGCGCGGCGAGCGATCAATCCGCGATTTAGTCGCCCTGCCCTGCGCGCCTGCGCGCCCAGGCAGTCCAACCGATCAAAACGATCGCGAGCGCCAGCGTGAACCAGCCGAAGACGTCGCCAAAGCGGGCATAGAGCGTGGGTCCAGGCCCTGTCGTTGGCGCCGTGACATTGTAAGCCGTCTGCGGGCCGCTTGGAGCTTGCTGGAGCACGCGGCCATAAGCATCGCTCACGGTCAGCACGCCGTTGCGCACGCTGCGGGCGATAGCGTAGCCGCTCTCGACGCCGCGCAGAATGCCCATGCGGCTATGCAGCCAGGCATCGTCGACAAAGTCCCAGGCCGGCACCAGCATCACATCGACGCCAGCGTATTCGCGGCCGAGGTCTGGGAAGTCCATGTCCTTGCAGACGGCGACACCGTATTGGACGCCTTCGTGCTCGAATGTGAGCGGGCCGGCGCCAAGCGCAAAGTGCGACTCGAACGCCGGGATCATGTGGCGCTTGTCGTAACTAAGCCATCCAGCCCGGGTGAAGACGAAGGCGCGATTGAAGCGGCCATCGTCGGCTTCATCATCGGCGCCGGCGACGATCATTACATCGCGGCGGCGCGCGATTTCAGCGAGTTGCTCAATCGCAGCGGCGCGATCCCCCGGTTCCAGGTGCGCGATCTTTTCCGGCAGAATGATAACGCGGCGGCCATCGTCAGCGGCGCGTTCAATCTGCGGGGTGTAAGCATTCCAAACCGCGCGCCAATCTTCGGGGATGCCCTCAAACTGATCGCCGGCAATCAGTGTTGCGCTAATCGTACGCGAAGGTCCGCTTGGCGTTGGCGGCTCAACCATTGGCACACGGAAGACGCCATAACTCAAAGCGCCAGCGATAATGAGCGCGGGCGCCAACGCTGAGACGAACGCGCGTTTTGCAAAGAGAAACGCCACCGCTGACGAAAACAGCGTGACCACAAACGTAATCGCAGGCGCGCCCCCGATTGATGCGATCTGGATCAAGGCAATGAGATCCATCTGGCTATAAGCAAACGCGCCAGCGCTACCGTGCGGCGAAGTTGCGGCTGTGAGCGTGTCGATTCCCGCCACCAATGCGGGAAACACAAAAACCGCCGCCCATGTTGGCAACGCTCGCGTCGCAGCGCGAACCGCATACGCAATCACGCCCCAAACCAGCGCTTTGCTCAGCGTGACGATGAGCACCGGCACAAGCCCCGCGACCTCCATGAAATAGGAGACCATCAGCGCCATCGACACGACGCCCGCGATCGCACCGTACGCAAACGCGCCCAAGCGCGATGCGCCGATCGCTGCAATCAGCAACGGGATCGGCGCAAGCCAAGCCAGCGGCCAGAACGGATTGAGGCTATACGCCTGCGCGAGCAGCGCGCCGGAAATCAGCGCCGCGAAGACGCGTCCGAGCAGCAGCACCCTCGCCTCCTTACGCGTGCTAGGCGCCTTGCTTGTCCCAATACGAACGGTCTGCGGCGTCGATGATGAACACGAGCAGACCAACGATCAGGATGATGCCGAGAATGGCGACTTGAGCTTCGGTGCCGCCAGTGTTCGCCGCGAGTTCTGCAGGTGCAGTATAGGCGTTCACATCGATGCTTTGCACGTTGGCGACGAGCCCGCCGCCTTCGTTCTGTTGCGCCATCGCCCAGCGCGCGCCGAAGAGCGCAAAGCCGATGAGCCAGGTCCAGAAGGCTTGCGTGCGGCGGATGAGACGCACGGCGGCAATCAGGAAGAAAAGACCGGCGCCAGCCCAAAGGCCGACTTCGATCCAGCTCAGTTGATTGATCGTCGCTTGCTGATCGGCCGTCATCGGCAACGCGATCGGCAATTGCGCGAGATGTACGGTTCCGGCGAACGCAGCGCCGAAGCTCGCGAACACCAAAAGCAACAGCACCAGAATGGCCGGCCAGCGCAGAATAAATGTCATTAGGCGTCCCCTCCCGCTCCGCTCCCCCGAGCGAGGCGGCCAATCTATCGGGCTCGTTGCGGATCGCCAATGGGTGCTGAGAAAACGTTTGAATTCATTGCTCTTCTGCTTGGAGAAGAGGCGCGCTAGCCTGCACGGGCGGAGGGAATGACTTATGACGTGGTTCGGGACGGTGAGCGCTTGGGCGGCGGTAGCGCTGGGGGCGATGTTCGCCGTGAACGCATACTTCCAGTTCGCGACGGGCGCCGGCGGCTGGATTTATTCGGCGACAGCTTTGGGGCTCGCTTTTGGCGGTTTTAGGACGCTCCGGAAAATGTCGGGCGGCCTACGCCTGCTCGCGGGCGCTTGGGGTTTCATGGCCGGACTGTTGATGCTGCCTTGGGTTACGGCTTCGCCCAGCACCGAATCTCCGCTCGCGATCGGACTAGTGCTTGTGGCTCTCGCCGGACTCGCGCTCGCGGTGCTGCACAAAGAGACCAAATAGTTCTCCACAACGATCCGCGCGCGAAACGCGCAACAAAATCTGGGTAACCTCCGTTCTACTTGCGGGCGGGCAATCAGGAGATTGCCCTATGCAGGTGCAAAAATTTCGCGACGTGGCCAATGCAAATGGCCTGATCCCCGCAGGAACATTCTTCGCGCAACTCGCCGCGAAACTAGAGGACGCGAACGTCCAAGAAACGCTCCGCCAAGCAGAACTCGACGAAGAAGATCGCGCGCTCGAAGCAAGCTATCGCAAGCGCTCTGCATCACGCAGCTATCGTACGCCGGCCGAAAACCACGTAGTGATGTAATGCGGCGCGCGATCATTTGATCGCCGCTGCACACGCGCAGAAGTTACAAATCGAGCAGCATACGCTCTGGATCTTCCAGGCCCTCTTTCACGCGTACGAGGAACGTGACGGCTTCTTTGCCGTCAACGATGCGGTGATCGTAGCTCATCGCCAGATACATCATCGGACGCACGACGACCTGCTTGTCGACGACGACTGGACGCTCCTGAATCTTGTGCATGCCCAGGATGCCCGATTGCGGCGCGTTCAGGATCGGCGTCGACATCAGCGAGCCATAGACGCCGCCATTGCTGATCGTAAACGTCGCCCCTTGCAGGTCTTCGATTTTCAAATGGCCATCACGCGCCTTCACGCCGAGTTCGTTGATCTCTTTTTCAATCTCCGCCATCGATTTGTGATCAGCGTCGCGCACCACCGGCACAACCAGGCCGCGATCAGTGCCGACGGCAATGCCGATGTTGTAGAAGTTCTTGTAGATGATGTCGTCGCCATCGATCTCGGCGTTGACGTTCGGAATTTCCTTCAGCGCCGCGATACACGCCTTCACGAAGAACGACATGAAACCGAGCTTCACGCCGTGGCGGCGCTCGAACGTGTCTTTGTACTTGTTGCGCGCCGCCATGATCGCCGACATGTCGGCCTCATTAAACGTCGTCAGCATCGCGGCCGTGTTTTGCGCTTCCTTCAAGCGGCGCGCGATCGTCCGGCGCAAACGCGTCATCGGCACGCGCTCTTCGCGCTCGCCAACCACACGTGCGGCGAGCGGCGGATGCGCGGACGGTGCTTGCTGCTGCGATTGGGCGCCGCGGTTTTCGATAATGGCGAGCGCGTCAGCCTTGGTCACCCGGCCATCTTTGCCCGAGCCGGAAACGCCAGACACATCGACATTGTTTTCCGCAGCGATGCGTTGAACCGACGGCGGCGCTTGCTTGGTCGCGCCATTGCTGGCCGCAGCAGGTGGCGGCGTTGGCGGAGGCGCTGCCGGCCTCGGCGCTTCGGCCTTTGGCGCAGACGCCGCCGGTTGCGCGCCCGCCCCGCCCATGCGGCCGAGCACTGCGCCGATGCCGACGGTCGCGCCTTCGGAGGCCACGATCTCGCTCAACACGCCAGCTTCCGGCGCAGAGACTTCGACGGAAACCTTGTCGGTTTCCAGTTCGACGAGCGTCTCGTCCTTCTTCACGGCGTCGCCGGCCTTCTTCATCCACTTGGCGACGGTGGCTTCGCTCACGCTTTCGCCAAGTGTCGGCACAACAATGTCTGTCATTTTTCAGTTCACTTCGTTGCTTGGTGGCGCATCATGACTCGGCAGGACAGGTGAATCGGTTTTCGTCCAAAACACGCCGTCATTGCCGTTATTTTTCTGTACGAGCCGCACGCGCGCGGGGTTCAAACCGCGCATCAGCCGCGCATTGACAGCGATCCGTTCGGCGTCGTCCGTTCCAACTTGCGTACTGTGCGTCGCGCATCCGCACATGCGGCAATGGTGAAATTCCAGTTCGCGATCGCCCCGCATATATACGAAAGTGTCGGGCGGGTTGGCGAAGATCACCTCGCGTTGCGGATAATAAGCCCAAAGGCCGCCGTAGAGCCGACAATGCGAGCAATTGCAGTCCATCACCCATTCAGGCTCTTCGACCTCGAAGCGGACGGCGCCGCAATGACAGGAGGCGCTGACCTTGCTCATCCGAGCGCGCCTTCGAGCAACGCTTCCAATTCCTTCAAGTGCTTCGACATCTGGCCAGCGGCCGTCGAAGCGCTCGCTGGACGGCCTGCATAGCGCGGGCGTTTTGCCTTGATGCTCATCTTCTCGAGCGTGAGTTCGATCCACGGCTCAACGAAACTCCAGCCGCCCATGTTCTTGGGCTCTTCCTGACACCAAACAAGTTCGGCGTTAGCGAAGCGTTGCAATTCGTGCATCACCGATTTCATCGGCCATGGATAGAATTGCTCCAAACGCAGCAGATAGACGTCAGTCAGGCCGCGCTTTTCGCGCTCATCGAGCAGATCGTAATAGACCTTGCCCGAACACATGACGACACGGCGGATCTCGCTATCGCCTTTGAGCTTGATTGCCGTGTTGCTGCTATTGACCTGGGCATCGTCCCACAGAACGCGGTGGAATGAGGTGCCTTCGGCCATGTCGGCGAGCGACGAGACGCACTTCTTGTGGCGCAAAAGCGATTTCGGCGTGAACACGACGAGCGGCTTGCGGAATTCGCGATGCAATTGGCGGCGCAGCGCATGGAAATAATTCGCCGGCGTCGTGCAATTGACGACCTGCATGTTATCTTCGGCGCATTGCTGCAGGAAGCGCTCCATGCGCGCCGATGAGTGCTCTGGGCCCTGCCCCTCATAGCCATGCGGCAGCAGCATCACGAGACCCGACATGCGCAGCCATTTGCGTTCGCCAGAGGAGATGAACTGGTCGATCAGCACCTGCGCGCCGTTCACGAAGTCGCCGAACTGCGCTTCCCAGAGCGTCAGCGTCTTCGGATCGGCGAGCGTGTAGCCGTATTCGAAGCCGAGAACGGCTTCCTCGGAGAGCAGCGAGTCGATGACTTCGTAGTGCGCTTGGCCAGCGCGCATGTGATTGAGCGGCGTGTAGCGCGCTTCATTTTGTTGATCGACGAAATGCGAGTGGCGCTGGCTGAATGTGCCGCGGCATGAATCTTGACCGCTCAGTCGAACGTTGAAGCCTTCATCGAGCAACGTCGCGAAAGCGAGATGTTCGCCGAGCGCCCAATCGACGCCCTGACCTTCATCGATCGCCTTGCGACGCGTTTCGATGACGCGCTGCACGGTTTTGTGCATGTCGAAATCGCGCGGGATTTCGGTGATGCGTTGGCCGAGCTCTTTCAGCCTGTTCAGCGGAACGTCGGTTTGGCCACGGCGATCGTCATCGACCGGCAGCGAGAAGCCGGACCACACGCCGTCGAGCCAATCGGCTTTGTTGACGCGATAGGCTTTGCCTGCATCAAACTCGCGATCGAGGAAGGCGTTGAAGTCGTCTTGCCACTCGTCAACGTCAGCCTGAGTGACCACGCCCTCTTTGATCAGGCGCTCGCTATAAATTTGCAGCGTCGTCTGCTGATCTTTCACGCGCCTATACATGATCGGCTGCGTCATCGTCGGATCGTCGCCTTCATTGTGACCGAAGCGGCGATAGCAGAACATGTCGATGACAACGTCCTTGCCGAAAATCTGGCGATATTCAGTCGCGACCTTGGCGGCGAAGACAACGGCTTCTGGATCGTCGCCGTTCACGTGCATGATTGGCGCTTGCACCATCAGCGCGACGTCGGACGGATACGGCGATGAGCGCGAATAGTGCGGCGCCGTCGTGAAGCCGATCTGGTTGTTGATGATGAAATGCATCGTACCGCCGGTGCGGTAGCCGCGCAGACCTGACAGCGCGAAGCACTCGGCGACAACGCCCTGCCCTGCGAACGCCGCGTCGCCATGAATGAGCAGCGGCATCACACGCGCGCGCAAATCGTGCAACGCTTCGCCTTCCTCGGTCCACGTCGCGCGCTGGGCCTGCTTGGCGCGGGCTTTGCCGAGAACTACGGGATTGACAATTTCGAGGTGCGACGGGTTCGCGGTGAGCGAGAGATGGACGTTGTTGCCATCGAACGCGCGATCTGATGATGCGCCCAAGTGATACTTCACGTCGCCGGAGCCGAGCACGTCGTCCGGCGTTGCAGAGCCGCCTTGGAATTCATGGAAAATTGCTTGGTACGGCTTGCCCATAACGGCGGCGAGAATGTTGAGGCGCCCGCGGTGGGCCATGCCGAAAATGATTTCCTGCACGCCGAGTGCGCCGCCGCGCTTGATGATTTGCTCTAGCGCCGGAAGCATCGCTTCGCCGCCATCGAGGCCGAAGCGCTTGGTGCCGGGATGGCGCCTGTGTACGAACTTTTCGAAGCTCTCGCCTTCAAGCAACTTCTTCAGGATCGAGCGCTTGCCTTCGGTGGTGAACGCGATCTCTTTGTCCGGACCTTCGATGCGCTCCTGGATCCAGGACTTCTCACCCGGATCGGTGATGTGCATGAACTCAATGCCGAACGTGCCGCAATAGGTGCGCTGCAGGATCGCAAGCATCTCGTTGACAGTTGCGGTCTGCATGCCGAGCACGCCGTCGATGAAGATCGGCCGATCGAGGTCGCCAGGACCGAAGCCGTGGCTTGAGGGATCAAGGTCCGGCGCCGGTGGACGCACTTCAATGCCGAGCGGATCGAGCTTGGCGGCCAAGTGACCACGCGTGCGATAGGCGCGGATCATCATCAATGCGCGAACACTATCGCGCGCGGCGGATTGAACGTCTTGCGTTGAAGCGCCCGGCAGACGCGCGGCGACTTTTTGTTCGAGCTTGGTAGCGAGCCCAGCCCAATTGCCATCGAGCAACGCTGTGGTTTCAGTCGTCTGCGGCCGCGCGATTTCGGGGCGATACCAAGACGGGCCACGAACAGCCGCGCGCGACGCATCCGGATCGTCGCGGAGCTGATCGAAAACGGCGCGCCAGGACGGATCTACGGAGTTCGGATCATCGGCGTATTTTGCCGCCATCTCCTCCACGAACGTCGCGTTGGCGCCGTAGAGGAAGCTCGTTTCGAGCATGGCTGTGTTTGGCAAGCTGCGGGCGTCATCCGCCATGGAACGCTGACCTTCTCGGAAATCGTGCACCCTTGGAAAATATAGGACGCACGGCTGGGCGGCGCCCCTTCTAAAGTGCGTCGCTCAGGGATTGAAGGGCTGCGTTGGCGCAGAGCTGCGCTGTTTAGCCCTTCAACAGTTCCGTCATCGTTCGGCCGAGAGCGGCCGGGTGCGGCGAAACTGTAATTCCGGCGGCTTCCATAGCGGCAATCTTTGAGCCTGCATCGCCTTTGCCGCCGGAAATGATTGCGCCAGCATGACCCATGCGGCGGCCTGGAGGCGCGGTCGCACCCGCAATGAAGCCTACGGTAGGCTTCCAACGGCCTTTCTTTTTCTCGTCGGCCAGGAATTGCGCCGCGTCTTCTTCGGCGGCGCCGCCGATTTCACCGATCATGATGATCGACTTGGTTTCGGGGTCGCCGAGGAAGAGTTCGAGAACATCGATGAACTCGGTGCCCTTCACCGGATCGCCGCCGATGCCAACTGCCGTGGTTTGGCCGAGGCCCTCGTTCGTCGTTTGGAAGACGGCTTCGTAGGTCAGCGTGCCCGAGCGCGAGACGACGCCGACTGAGCCCTTCTTGAAGATCTGGCCCGGCATAATGCCGATTTTGCACTCGTTCGGCGTCAGAATGCCGGGGCAGTTGGGGCCGAGGAGCTTTGACTTCGAGCTCGCGAGACGAGCCTTCACGCGCACCATGTCGAGCACCGGAATGCCTTCGGTGATGCAGACGATGTACGGAATTTCAGCGTCGATCGCTTCTTCGATAGCGGCGGCCGCGCCCGGCGGCGGCACGTAGATCACAGTCGCGTCAGCGCCGGCTTTTTCCTTCGCTTCGGCGACGGTGTTGAACACCGGCAGACCGAGGTGCGTCTGGCCGCCCTTCCCTGGCGAGACGCCGCCCGTCATTTTGGTGCCGTAGGCGATCGCTTGCTCAGAGTGGAAGGTGCCGTTCTTGCCGGTGAAGCCCTGGCAGATGACGCGTGTGGCAGCGTTGACGAGAATGGACAAAAAGGGCCCCCGGCCTTGGAAAAATTTGGAATTTCGGGATAGGTCCTAACCCACGGCGCCCCGGTTGCAAACCCTGACGGAGCGACGCGGACGCGAGCTCAACCCATAATGAAAGCGTTGAGTTTGTTGCCGTCAGGATCGCGGAAATAGGCCGCATAGAAGGTGTCGCTGCGCGGTCCTGGCGGGCCCTCGCAAGTGCCGCCGTTCGCGAGCGCGATCTCGTGAAGTCGATGGATCTGTTCTTTATCCTTGGCTTCGAGCGCCACCATGACGCCATTGCCAATTGTCGCCGCTTCGCCATTGAACGGCTTCGTGAGGCCTATGCCCGCACCGCCGCCCGGCGTGCCCCAAGCGATTGCTCCTGGCCACTCCATCATGCGCGACGTGCCGAGCTCTGCGGCGATGGCGTCGTAGAATTTTGCGGCGCGATCGAGATCGTTCGTGCCCAGTGTGACGTAACCGATCATGTGTTTGCGCTCCTCGCCAGCATAGGGCCCCGCCCTCACCCCTTAACAGCCTTCACGATCTTCCGCGCTGCGTCTTCCAAATCATCCGCGCTGATGACGTTGAGGCCGCTTTCGTTGATGATCTTTTTGCCGAGTTCGACGTTGGTGCCTTCGAGGCGGACGACGAGCGGCACTTGCAGGCCGACTTCCTTGACCGCGGCGATCACGCCTTCGGCGATGACATCGCACTTCATGATGCCGCCGAAGATGTTGACGAGGATGCCTTTCACGTTCGGATCGGCAGTGATGATCTTGAACGCAGCCGTCACCTTCTCTTTGCTGGCGCCGCCGCCGACATCGAGGAAGTTTGCGGGCTCGGCGCCGAAGAGCTTGATGATGTCCATCGTCGCCATGGCGAGGCCGGCGCCGTTGACCATGCAGCCGATATCGCCGTCGAGCGGGATGTAGGCGAGGTCGTACTTCGAGGCTTCGATCTCTTTTGCGTCTTCCTCGCCGATGTCGCGGAGATCAGCCCATTCCGGGTGACGGAAGCCGGCGTTGGGATCGAAGCTGACTTTGGCGTCGCCGCAGATGAGCTTGCCATCTTCGGTGACGATGAGCGGGTTCACTTCGAGCAGGCTCATGTCGCTCTTCACGAAGGCGGCGTAGATTTTGCCGATCAGATCGCTGCACTGGGTGGCGAGGTCGCCGCTGACGCCGAATGCGGCGGCGATCTTGGAATTGTCGGCGCCCGACGGGCCAGTCGCGGGATCGATGGGCACGGTGGTGATTTTTTCCGGCGTGTCGTGCGCGACTTCTTCGATGTTCATGCCGCCGGCTTCAGAGGCGACGAACGCAACGCGGCCAGTTTCGCGATCGACGAGCGCGGAGAGATAAAACTCCTTCGCGATCTTGATGCCTTCTTCGATGTAGATGCGATTGACGACGCGGCCGGCGGGACCGGTCTGCTCGGTGACGAGCGTGTGGTTCAGCATTTGCTGCGCGTAGAGGCCGACATCTTCCGGCTTAAAAGCGATGCGGACGCCGCCCTTCTCGCCTGCATCCGCTTCCTTGAACTTGCCCTTTCCGCGGCCGCCGGCGTGGATCTGGCTCTTCACGGCCCAGACCGAACCGCCAAGCTTTGCGGCGGCGTCGATGGCCTCTTCCGTGGTGAAGGCCGGGAAGCCGCGCGGAACCGGCGCGCCGAAGCTCTTCAGGACGGCTTTGCCTTGGTATTCGTGGATGTTCATCGTGGCCCCGAAAGCTCGAATGGGTGGGAAATCGCTGCCGCTTTATAGGGCTGCGGCGCGCGCCGCCAAGCCCGCCAAGGCGCATGCGACCAAAACCAGCAGCAGATTTGCTTTGAATCGGATGAGAGCTACGCCAGCAGCGAGCGCCAGGGCGATCATCCACCAAATACCGGACGTTAGGTCAGGCAGTGCGGTGGGTCCGATGTTCAGCTGGCGGGCAAAGAGTGCGTGGGCGGCGAAGAAGAGCGCAAGCTTGGCGATGACGCCGAGCACAGCGGCTGTGATGGCCGCGAGTGCGCCGGCGGCGCGCGGATTGTGCTGGAGGCGCTCGGCGAATGGAGCGCCGGCGAATATCCAGACAAAGCTTGGTGCAAACGTGCACCAAAGCGCGATAGCGGCGCCGGCGAGCGCGAAGCCGCCAGCGTTGTGTCCGGCAAGGAAGCCGACGAACTCGTTCACGAGAATGAGCGGGCCTGGTGTTGTTTCGGCAAGGCCGAGACCGTCGATCATTTGCGCAGGCGTGAGCCAGCCGCGCGCTGCGGCTTCGGTGGTGAGATACGCTAGTAACGCGTAGGCGCCGCCGAACGTTACGCATGCGAGGACCGAGAAGAGCAGCGCGATCTGGAAGAGCACGTGGTCCGTGCCGAGTGTGAGCGCGATGATCGCTAGCGGTGTGAGCCAGAGCATGAGCCAGAGGAAGGCTTGGCTCCCCGCCCCCTTGTGGGGCGGGGTTGGGGGTGGGGGTATTGGCTGAGCGTTTGAAGCATTGGCGCCTGCGCCCCCCTCCCTGCCCTCCCCCAAGAGGGGGGAGGGAAACAACGAGCCAATCAGCGCTGCGACCACGATCACCAACGGAAACGGCGCGCCTAACACCAGCGCGATGAACGCAGCGATCGCGATCCAGAGCGCTGTGCGTGTTTTCAGCGCGCGCTTGCCGACTTTGAGTAGCGCTTCGGCGACCAGCGCTACCACCGCGCATTTGATGCCGTCGAACGCGGCGGCGACGAGCGGGACTTCGCCGTAATTCACGTAGAGCCACGAGAGCGCGAGAACGATGAGCGCACCTGGCAATACGAACATCCAGCCGGCGATCAGCGCGCCGGCCCAGCCGCGTAGACGCCAGCCGATGTAGGTTGCGAGTTGCTGGGCTTCGGGACCGGGCAGCAGCATGCAGAACGCAAGCATGTGCTGAAAGCGCTCGTCATCGATCCATTTGCGCTCATCAACGAAAACGCGGTGCATCAACGCGATTTGGCCGGCCGGGCCGCCGAAGCCGAGGCAGCCGATCTTCAGCGATTCCGCGAACAGCGTTGAAAGAGATGGGCTCACGTGAGCGCGCTAGCGCGGATTGTTAGTTGCTGCAATCGCGCCTTTGTCATCATTCGGTTTGTCGTCGCCGTAGGCGATCTCGCCGGCGGCCACGGAGGTGCCGAGCTGCGGTGCGTACTCTTCCTTGGTGACGGGGCCGCGGCGGGTGGAGCGGCGCCAGAACATGGCAAGCGCGACAAAAGCCGCAGCGCCGCCTGAAAACCAGAACATGCCGGCGACATCGAACCAATCCACCAATGGTCCCATCACCAACGGGCCGATGACCGAGCCCGCCGCCCACACGAACAACAAGCCCGCAGCGGATTGCGCGAGCTTGCCGGGCTCGGCGCGGTCAGCCATGTGCGCGACGGCAATGCCGTAGAACGAAAGCGCGCCGGCGCCCCAGATGAAGAACAACAGCACAGCTGACCAATTGAGCAACTGGCCGCTCAAGCTGGCGAGCGCGAACGATGCGGCGGCGGCAAGTGCGGCAAGTGCGGCGATCACCAAGCGGCGGTCCACGCGATCCGAGAGGCGGCCTGCCGGCCATTGCAACAGAAGCGAGCCGGTGAAGGCGGCGGAGTAGAATTCTGCGGCGGCATTGGGGCCGTAGTGTTCGGCGGCGTAGAGCGGCGCGAGCGCGAGCACGCCGCCATTGACCAGCCCTGCCCCGAAACAACCAATGACGGCAGCAGGCGCGGTGGCAAATTGTTCGACGAGCGCCAGCGGTTGCGCCTTCGGTGGATCGGGTTGTTCAGCGGCGGTAAAGCAAAGCGGCACCATCGAGAGCGCGGCGAGTGCGGCGGCGATCATCCACGGCTCGGCTTCCGCGGGCGCGTAGCCGAAGGCGAGGAACGGGCCGACAGCCAGCGCGCCTTTGGTGAGCACCATATAGACGCTCATCACTTCGCCGCGCGCGTGCCTGCCGATCGAATAGCTGATCCAGCTTTCAACGGCGGCGAACATGAGCGCGACCGCCATGCCGGCGATCATGCGCGCAACACCCCACCACCAGATGTCAGCGTTGAAGTGAAGCGCCAGCGTCGTGACCGAGAAGATGGCCGCGCACGCAGCATAGACGCGGATGTGGCCGACGCGCGCAAACAGCACGGTCGCGATCATCGCGCCCATCATGAAGCCGGCCGAATAGGACGCGGCAACAAGACCAAGCGCAGTGCGGGAATGGTCTTCGGTGAAGGCGAGCGGAATGCGCACGCCAAGCAAACCGCCTGCAAGTTGCAGGATAGTAACGGCTGCGATGAGGGCAGCGACGTTGCGCAGCAGGCTCGTCATGGGATGCGAGCTTGTAGCCGCGATTCACCGCCGCTTGAACCGGCAAAAACGCCGCGCTGCTAGCCGAAGAAGCTCTCGAACATCAATCGGCCCGGAACGAAGGCGAGCGCATCCGCAACGACCAGGTTGCGACAGGGGCTACTGGTCTCCGGTCGAAGTCTGGTAAGGAACGCTGGCAGACGGAGTGCGCGCTTGCAGCCTGAACTACGCAAAACGACTGAAACGAGCCGTGAAACGCAAGCGGCGTTCGGCTCCGGGTCTCTGCGCGATCTAGCGCGCAATCTGGTGGTGTGTGCCGCGGCCGGCGTTTTCCTTTCGATGGTTGGCGCGCTTGGCACGCAAGACGCACCGCTCGGCACGCGCTTATTGTTTTGGATGCCGCTCATGCTCGGCGGCGCGGCTATCTCGCATTTCGTAGCGCTGGCGGCGCTGCGAATACCGCGCGCCGGCGCCAACCCTTGGGTCTTCGGCGCGCTGCTTGCGGTGTTGATCTCGATCCCGATTACGCTACTCGTCTGGGCGCACGCGGGCTGGGTACTGCATACGAACGTGCCGTTCACGCAGCTGCACGTTCTTTTTGGGTCCGTGTTGCTGGTCTCGTTTGCGATGACGTCGATCATCATGCTCGCCAGCCAGCCCGGCCGCGTGACCCATGCGGCGGCGGTGGACGCAGCACCGGTGCGAGCGCGTTTTCTTGAACGGCTGCCGGCAAAGCTTAAAGGCGCGGTGCTCTATGCGGTATCGTCCGAGGATCACTATTTGCGGCTACACACGTCGAAGGGCGCGGATCTCATCTTGATGCGGCTCTCGGATGCGATCTCTGAGCTTGAAGGACTGGAAGGCGCCCAGACCCATCGCTCGTGGTGGGTGGCGCGCGAGGCAGTCGAGAGCACGCGGCGCGACGGCGATAAAATGATGCTCGTGCTCAAGGGCGGCGCTGAGGCGCCGGTGAGCCGGCCGAACGTGCGTGCGTTGCGTGAGGCGGGCTGGTTTTAGTCTGCTCGCGGCGCGTGGCGTCGTGCTTCGACAAGCTCAGCATGACGCCAATTCAAGCTTCTCGACAGCGTCACCCTGAGCTTGTCGAAGGGCGACGCAGCGGTGAACGGCGCCGTTTTAGTCCGGCTTGCCGAAAACAACGTACGCGGCGAACAGGACGACGATCACGCTGTCGACGGCGACCGCCGCGCCAAGTCCGCTCAAATAGCGATCGCCTTGCGCGAGAATGAGCGAAATGAACGCGACCTTGCTGGCGCCGGCAACGACAAGCGTGAGTTTGCGCGCTGACGGCTTCAACCCACCGTAGATCAAAAGCGCGCCCATCAGGCCGATGAGAATACTCCAGTTCGGCACGATGATCGAAGCGAAAGCCCCGTCCGGCGTTTCGCCGAACATGGATTGGATGGCGCCGCTAGGCGAAATCGCTCCGTAGAGCATGGTGAGCGTCAGCAAGCCGCTGGCGATCATGATGCCTGCGAATATCTTGTTGAGCATGCCGCTTCTCCCAAGCGACTTTACGGCGCCGCCGGCGCGGCGCGGAACGACCAATCACTATCCGCCGCGAGATACACGAACGTCGCCCAAGCAGCGACGTTCTGTTGGAGGTTCGCGGGATCGATGGCGTAGAGCGTGTCGTTCGGCGTGTGGTGATAGTCGAAATAGTCGGCGCCATCCTGGCTGAGATCAACCACTGGCGTGCCAGCTTCACGCATTGCGTAAACGTCGGCGCCACCGTCGGCGAGGTTGTTGCCGGGCACGATGCCGAGCGGCGCCAGTGCACGTTGGAAGGCGCGGGAATACGGCATTGCCGATTCCGAAAAACGCGTATCGAAGCGCCAGACGCGGCCGGCGCCGAAATCGCTTTCGAGCGCGACGACATGGTTCTCGTTAGCATGCGCACGCCCGTAAGCCGTGCCGCCGTGAACGCCATTCTCCTCGGCGCCAGCAAGCAAGATGCGAATGGTGCGGCGCGGACGGCGCGGCAGATCGCGGATCAGGCGCGCAGCGGCGGTGATGATGGCGACGCCGGCGCCGTCATCGATGGCGCCCTGCCCTTGGTCCCAGGAATCGAGGTGCGCCGCGAGCAGCACGATTTCGTCGGGACGCTCACGGCCACGGATCTCGGCGATGACGTTGCCGGATTGCGCGTTCTCGCGAATGTCGGCCCGGATATCGAGGCGCACGCGCACGGCGCGGCCACTTGCGACAAGGTTCGCGAGCACGTCAGCGTCGGCTGGTGAGATCGACATTGCCGGGAGCGATGCGCCCTGCGCTTGGCGCGAGCTGCCGCCTTGGTGGGCGAAGCGATGCGTGTCGGTGCCGACAGCGCGGATCAAGCACGCAGCGGCCCCCTTTGCTTGGGCGATCGGCGCGCAACGTCCGCGTTTGCGGACGGCGACGCCGTAGCCTGAGCCATCCTGGGCGCGGCTCATGCGCTCATCGATGAACACGATGCGGCCGGCGACGGCGCTGTTCGGCGCAGCTTCGAAAGCTGTCATGTCAGCGAAGCGCACGACTTCGGCGGTGAGGCCGCCCTCAGGTGTTGAGGGCGAGCCGCCGAGTGCGGCGGCAACCATCGGGCGCTCGATGCCTGGCGCCACGATGTGCGCTTCTTCGCGGGTCGCATCCCAGTACGGCAGCGTGAACGGTTCAACGCGAACGTTGGTGAAGCCGTTGGCGCGCAGCATGGCGACGGCCCAATCGCGGGCGCGCGCTTCTGCTTCCGAGCCAGCGAGACGCGGGCCAATCTCGGTGACGAGGCTTTCGACGATGTCATAGGCGCGATCGCTCGCGAGCGCGGCGGCTTGCAAGCGATCGATTGTGCGCTGTTGCGCGGCGGGGAGCGGCGCGACGGGTGGCTCAGCCGCCGGCGGGTTCGACGCTTGGACGAAGCCTGGTGTCGCCTGCGGTTGCTGTTGTTGCGCACTCGCCGGATAGGCGAGCGCGAGCGCGCCCGCCGCTAACAAAATCAATCGCATTATGTCCCCTACTGGCGCATAGATTGTGCACCGGGGCGGATGAGGCAAGCGGCAAACGACGGAAAACATTGGCTGTCTTGCGAAAGCTGAGGCGCTTGATCAGAGTGCGCGCCCAATGATCCAGCTCCGTTTGAACCCAGCCCTCGATCCTGCTCCGTTCGCGAAGGCGTACGCGGCGCACAAGGTCGTGCAAATTTCTGACCTGTTCGAAGAAGAAACCGCGAATGCGCTTGAACGCGTGCTGCTGGGCCTGCCGTGGCGGCTCATCATTCAGAACGAATACCGCGAGACGATCTTGCTGACGCAGGAAGCGCTCGCCGGCATGTCGGCGGAGGCGCGCAAGAAGCTTGAAGACGGTATTCGCAAGCGCGCGGCGGATAGCTTTGGCTACACCTATTACACGTATCCGATGATCGAGGCGGTGCAACGCGGTTGGGATCAGGGCCATCCGATTCACGCGCTGACGGCGTTTTTGAACTCACCGCAATTCATCGCTTTCGCAAAAGAGATTATCAGCGAGCCGCGCGTGACCAAGATCGACGCGCACGCGAGCAATTATCAGCGCGGGCATTATCTGACGCGCCATATCGATGACGGCGCCAAGAAGGAACGCCGCGCGGCCTACACGATCGGCTTTTCACGCAATTGGCAGCCGGATTGGGGCGGCTTGCTGCTGTTTTTGGATAGCAAGCAGGACGTGCAAAGCGGATTTCTACCGCGCTTCAACACGCTGACGGTGTTCGATGGATTGCGACTGCATTCGGTAACATCGATCTCGACGTTCGCCCCATCACCGCGGCTCTCGATCGCTGGCTGGTTCCGGGACGATCCGGTCGCGCGCTAGCGGCGCGCTTTCCATGCGGCTTTCGACTGGCCGTAGAGATCGACGACGCTGTTTTCGAAGGGTGGCGCGAGTTGCACGTCTTCCTTCTCGCAGCGTGAGCCCAAGCGTTCCGCAAGTTTGATCGACGGCAGATTGCGCTTGTCGATGCAGTGGATGACGTGATCCCAGCCAAGAGTGTCAAAGGCCCAATCGATGGCGGCGATTGCGCCTTCGTGCGCGAAGCCCTGCCCTGCCGCGCTCGCCTTCACGCCCCAGCCGACTTCGTCGCCCGGCCAATTGCCTTCCTTGCCGCCCGGACGCCACGGACCGAGACGGCCGATCCATTCGTTGGTGTCGCGGCGGATGACGGAGAACATGCCGTAGCCAAGGATCGCCCACGAACCGGCGAGCGAAGCCATGCCGCGCCAAGCTGCGTCACGCGGCGCGAGGCCGCCGATGAAGCGCATGGTTTCCGCTTCCTGCGCCATGGCCGCGAAGCCGTCGAAGTCTTCGTGTTGCGGCGGGCGGAGGATGAGGCGCGCGGTGGTGAGGGTTGGGCCGATCGTGGTCATATGGGCGTCTTAGTGCGCCCACATGAGCGGCGCTAGCGCAGTCCGTCGAGCGTCGCGAGCACTATCTCGGGCGCAGGCCGCAGCTGATAGTTCGCATCGCCTAGCTTGGCTAGAACTTCGCCGCCCGGGGAGAGGATTAGAATCGTCGGCACCGGAAGACCGTTATGGCGCCGGCCTGGCGGTTGCGTGGGGTCGAGGAGAGCGAGTTGGCGAACGACTTGCGCCTGCTCGTCGGACAACATCGTGTAGCCGATGCTTCGGCGGCGCTCGAAGCTAGCGAGTTCCTCGACGCTGTCAGTACTGATGGTGACGATGCGATAGCCGCGCTGTTCGATCTCGCCGCGCACGCCTTCGAGACCAATCATTTGCGTTTGACAGTACGGACACCAATCGGCGGCGCGCGTGACCAGCAGCACCGTGCCGTTGTCGCCGGCGAGCGAAGCAAGCGTGCGGGTTACGCCGGCTTCATCCGGGGCCGAGATTGCAGGAACTGTTGCGCCTACGGCTGGACCGAAATTGTGAGTTTGAGCCGTCGCCATCGACGCAACACTCAGCGCAACGACGGCGACTATTCCGGCTAGAACACGCATGCGATCCTCCATCATCCATTGTTTTCTTACGAATGAGACGATGGCGCGGTTACAGTCCTCTAGTCCTCTACTCCTCTAGTCCTTTAGCCTACGCTAGGGTCGATACCCTTGCAGGCATCCACCAAGCCCTTCACCGCGCCGACGCTGTGGTCGAACATGGCGCGTTCTTCGGGTGAAAGTTCGATTTCGATCACCTTCTCGACGCCGCCAGCGCCGATGATGCACGGCACGCCGACATACATGTCGTGCAGGCCGTACTGGCCGTTGAGATTGGCGGCGCATGGGAGCACGCGCTTTTTGTCGCGCAGGAAGCTCTTCGCCATTTGAATCGCGCTTTCGGCTGGCGCGTAGAAGGCCGAGCCAGTCTTCAGCAGGCCGACGATTTCGGCGCCGCCATCGCGCGTGCGTTGAATGATCTGGTCGAGCTTTTCTTGGGTGGTCCAACCCATCTTCACCAGATCGGGCAGCGGAATGCCGGCGATGGTGGAATAGCGCGCGAGCGGCACCATCGTGTCGCCGTGGCCACCGAGCACAAAGGCGGAGACGTCCTCAACCGAGACTTTGAATTCCTCGGCGAGGAAGTAACGGAAGCGCGCGCTATCGAGCACACCGGCCATGCCGACGACTTTGTTGTGCGGCAGCTTCGAGAATTGGCGCAGCGCCCACACCATGGCATCGAGCGGATTGGTAACGACGATAACGAACGCGTTCGGCGCGTGCGCGGCGATGCCCTCGCCCACGGCCTTCATGACTTTCAAATTGATGCCGAGAAGATCGTCGCGGCTCATGCCGGGCTTGCGCGGCACGCCAGCGGTGACGATGCAGACATCGGCGCCGGCGATGCCGGCATAGTCGTTGGCGCCCTTCAGCGCGCTATCCTTGCCGAACACAGGCGAGGCTTCGGCGATATCGAGCGCTTTGCCTTGCGGCACGCCTTCGACAACGTCGAACAGGATCACGTCACCCAGCTCTTCGCGCGCCGCAATGTGGGCGAGCGTGCCGCCAATCATGCCAGAACCGATAAGGGCGATTTTTGCGCGGGCCATTGGGGCTGCTCCGATAGGATTCGGGAAAAGAAGGCGCGTGATTAGACCCGCTCGCGTTAGGGCGCAACGCGGCGGAAACGCTTCCCGGCCGAATGCCCTGCGAAAGCAGGGCGAGAGCCGAGACCTAGCGGAAAAAGAGCGGCGTGCTGACTCCTGGATCTCGGATCGCACCCCGGCTTCCGCCTCCGCGCTTGGCGCTTCGGCGGACGAGCAAGGCGGGGGTAGCGTCCGGGAAACGTGCGGTTTATTTGTCGCGCCAAGTCGATGGCCCGGTTGCAACCGTCTCACCGCGCGCGAGCGTTTCGGTGCGTCAGAGCTTTACGCAGATCAACACGCCATCGCCGATGCTGGTCATGGCGGCGTGGACGCGGGCGTCGGCTTTGGCTTTTTGCGCCAATGCGCGGAGCGCCGAGGTATCTGGCGATGTGTCGGCCGGATCGGCGACGCGGCCGGACCAGAGCACGTTGTCGAACAGCATGACGCCGCCTTTGCGCAGAAGCTGAAGCCCGCGCTCGTAGTAGGAATCGTAGCCGGTTTTATCAGCGTCGATGAAGCCGAGATCGTAGTGGCCCGCCTCTCCTGCCGCGATGCGCGCATCGAGGGTTTCGGTTGCAGGCGCGATGACGAGGTCGATCACGTCATCGACTTGCGCTTCACGCCAGTAATCGCGCGCCTTGGTGGTCCATTCTTCGGAGACGTCGCAGGCGAGCAGCTTCGCGCCCGGGTTCATTTCTTTCATGGTGAGCGCGACGGCAGTTGACGAATAACCGGTGAACACGCCGATCTCGAAGGCGCGCTTGGCGTTGAGCATACGCGCGATCGTTTGCATGAACGCGCCCTGCTCGGCGCTGATCTGCATCTGCGCGTTGGACATACGCGCGGTTTCTTCGCGGCAACGCACGAGCGCAAGATGTTTAGGCGGATTGACGTGCGCGAGGTAGCGGACGAGTTCGGGCGCGAGGCCAAATGAGGAGGACATGCGGCTGATGTAGCGCCTCTTGGACCGCGCGTCTTTAGACGCGCTTCTCCAACTTTGGGCGAAGAGCGGGCCTGAAGGCCCGCGGTCCAAAGTTAAGCCAAGCCCTTTAGCTCAGCCACCAGATCATCGCGTTCCCAGCTGAAGCCGCCTTCATTGTCCGGCTGACGGCCGAAGTGGCCGTAGGCAGCGGTGCGCGCGTAGATCGGACGGTTCAGCTTCAGATGGTTGCGGATCGAGCGCGGCGTCGCGCCGCCGATCAGTTCCGGCAATTTGGCTTCGAGGATCGCGGGATCGATCGTGTCGGCGCCGTGGAGATCGACGTAGAAGCTCGTCGGCACCGCAACGCCAATGGCGTAGCTGATCTGAATGGTGCAGCGATCGGCAAGACCGGCGGCGACGACGTTCTTTGCGAGATAGCGGCACGCGTACGCGGCAGAGCGGTCAACTTTCGTTGGGTCCTTGCCCGAGAAAGCGCCGCCGCCGTGCGGAGCTGCGCCGCCGTAGGTGTCGACGATGATCTTGCGGCCGGTGAGACCGCTATCGCCGTCCGGGCCGCCGATTTCGAACTTACCGGTCGGGTTTATGTGCCACTTGGTTTTCTTGGTGATCAGGCCTTCGGGGAAAACCGAAGCGGCGATTGGCTTCACGATCTCAGCGAAGCGCGCTTGGCTGTAGCTTTTATCGCCGAGCTTCTTTGCGTGCTGGTGGCTGACGACTATGGCGACGACTTCGACCGGCTTGCCATTCTCGTAGCGCAGCGTGACTTGGCTCTTCGCGTCCGGCTCAAGCTCAGGACGTTCACCGCTGTGGCGCAACTCAGCGAGGCGCTTCAGGATGTTGTGCGAGTATTGCAGCGTCGCCGGCATCAGCTCTGGCGTTTCTTTGCAGGCGTAACCGAACATGATGCCCTGGTCGCCGGCGCCTTCGTCCTTCTTCGCGGATGAATCGACGCCTTGGGCGATGTGCGCGGACTGGCCGTGCAGGTAGCAGGCGAACTTCGCCTTCTCCCAGTGAAAGCCCTTCTGCGCGTAGCCGATGTCCTTCACCGCAGCGCGGACCTTTGGCTGCAGCGACGCGATGATGTCTTTGGTGAAGGCCTTGTTGGCGGCCTTGTCGTTGCCTGGCTTACCGGCGCGGACTTCACCGGCGAGGATGATCCGGTTTGTCGTCACCATGGTCTCGCAGGCGACGCGAGCTTCAGGGTCGGCAGCGATAAACGCGTCCACGACGGTGTCTGAGATACGGTCTGCGACCTTATCCGGGTGACCTTCGGAAACGCTCTCGCTAGTGAAGACGTAATTGCTGCGCGACACGAGATTCTCCGGCCCAAACGGTAAAAACGAAGCCGCTCCTTTAGGGAGAAGCGGGCTCAGAGGCAATTTCACAATCGTCGCGGGCGTTTAGCCGTCCTTGGTCTCGTCCTCGGCCAGAGTCCGGACCAGGTCGACGACCCGGCGACGGACCTTCTGGCTCTTGATGGTCGCGAACAGCGCCATGAGCTGGGCCCCCTCGGGAGTCGCCAGAGCGTCAGCCACATATTCGGTACGGTTTTCCGCGACGCCTGGCGTTGCGGGCGCCAGCCCTTCGAAGAAGCGGCCCGGGGTCATTTCCAGAGCATTGGCGATGTCAAACAGGCGACTAACCGCGATGCGATTGACGCCTTTCTCGTACTTTTGGACCTGCTGGAAGGTGACCCCAAGTGTTTCGGCGAGCTTTTCTTGGCTCATACCGATCTCGAGGCGTCTGGACCGCACCCTTTGACCGACTTTCTTGTCGATCGCGTTGGCTGCGCGCTCATCATTCATTTTCGGGACCCTCCCGGCCCACGACGTCCGGAGGGAATGAACCGGAGCGCGGCGATAACTGCAAACAATAGCGCGAGCACTATACTACCCCACCGCGCGTATGGGGTCTCTTGAAGCGCAGGGGGGAGTTGCGCCTCCGCATACAGTGTCCGGGCGCTGGTGGCCGTGACTTGGCGCCCGTAGGCGTCGACAATCGCCGAAATCCCGCCCGAAGCCGCCCGGGCGACCGGAAGCCCCTCCTCGATCGCTCGATACCGGGCCATGGCGTAGTGCTGGTAGGGGCCGGAGCCGCCGCCGAACCACGCGTCATTGGTGACCATGACGATCCAGCCGGGCCGACCATCGCCGCGCGGGACCATCCCGGGAAAAATCGCCTCGTAACAGATGAGCACAACCGCAGGTGGCGCCCCGGGCACCACGAGCCGCGTTGGCGCGGGGCCTGCTTCGAAGCCAGAGCCGATCCGCTGCAAAGGCGCGATATTGAAATTGCTGACGAGATTCCAGAACGGGATGTACTCGCCGAACGGGACGAGATGGTTCTTGTTGTAGAACTGGCTCAAGCGCGCTTCGCCGTTCACGCCATCAATGACAGCGGCGGAGTTGAAGTACGCAACTTCGTCGGCGCGGCCTTCGCGGCGCGTGAGGCCGGCGATGAGCACGCGATCGCCCAGGCCGCGGCCGAGTGCGGCCATGAAGTCCGGATTTTCGAGCATGAAGAAGTTCACGACCGGGATCGCGCCTTCCGGCCAGATCACGATCGAGTCTGCGTTGTCGTCTGTCGGTTCGCCGCTGACTTCGAGATAGCTTTCGAGCACGCGCCATTCTTGGTCGGGACGGTTTTCCCATTTCTCGGCTTGGCCGAGGCCAGAGTCAGCCACACGCACGATGGGTTGTGCACCGGGCAATTCGATCGGCGCAGCGGCGATGTGCTGCGCGCCCCACCCCCACGCCATGCCAACAGCGAGCGCCGCCGCGAGCATCGGCGCAAAGCGGCGGCCTGAACTCTGGCCGCCATCCGCGAGCGTTGCGGGTGTTGCGGCGATGAAGAGCGTCAGCAGCGTCAGGCCGTAGGAGCCGACCAAGGACGCGAGCTGAGAGATCGGCTCGCCGGGCGTCCAGACGTAGGCCGGCAAGAGCCAGGGAAGCCCGGTCAGTATGTGACCGCGCAGCCACTCGGAGATAAACAAGCCGATCGCGATCGCAGCGACGCGGCGCACGTCGTTCGTCCACAGCAGCACGGCGATCACCGCGCCGATGCCGAAGAAAATGGCCAAACCGCCGGCGAGCGCCAGCGTTGCGGGTACGCCCCAAACCGGGCCCCACGCATCGCTATCGACGTTGAAGGCGGCGGCGACCCAGTAAAGCCCAGTGGTGAAATGGCCGAGGCCAAAGAACCACCCCATGCTGAACGCTGAACGCAAACGACGCTCTTGCTTGGCCGAGACATCGAGCAGCCACACCAGCACTACGATGGCGACGACGAACAATAGCGTCAGCTGAAACGGCGCGTGCCCCAAAGTTGCGAGCGCGCCAGCAACGGTCGCGATGCCGCGCCGTTGCCAGGGCGAACGTGCGCTAAACCACGTTTGGACGCGCGATTGCGCGGCGCTTGCTGCTTCAGCGTTCAAACGGAAACTCCCCTGCCCGGCGCGAACTCGCGGTTGGAGCGCGATCAGCAGCGCGGGTCAACACTCACGCGCTGCGATGTGTCGCGTTTCTCGTGGGTGTGGCCGTCTGGGGCGTAGTTGTCGCTTCGGTTGTGGGCTTGATCCTGATGCGTTTTACGCGGCGCGGATCAGCGTCGACAATTTCAACGTCGAAACCGGCGGGGTGACGCAGGATTTCGCCGCGCTGCGGCAGCCGCGATGCGAGCGCAACGGCGAGGCCAGCGGCGGTGTCGAACTCGTCTTCGTGATCTGGAAGCGCCAGTGTTTTCCCGAGCTTTTCCTCCAGCTCCGAAATCTGTGCACGGCCATCGGCCTCAAAGGCGCCGTTTGGGCGCTCGAGCACGAGCGCGGAATCGACATCGTGTTCATCGTCGATAGCGCCGACAATCTGTTCGACGAGATCTTCCATCGAGACGAGGCCATCGGTGCCGCCGTATTCATCAACGACAAGCGCCAGATGGATCCGGCTGGACTGCATCCGCAAGAATAGACGCGCCAGCGTCATCGATTGCGGCACGAAGAGAATTTCGCGCCGGATGCGCTGCAGTGAGCGATCTTCGAACTGCGCATCCGAAACACCGGCTTCATCCGGCGAGAGCAGCGCAAGCACGTCGCGCACGTGCACGAAGCCTTGCGGATCATCCAAGGTTTCGCCGTAGATGGGCAAACGTGAATGCTGACTTTCAGCGAAGACGCGCGCCGCCTCCCCTAGGGTGGCGCCGGCTTCGATCGCGACGATCTCTGCGCGCGCGCGCATCACGTCAGCAACCTTGAGCTGATCGAAGTGTGCGGCGCGCAGGATGAGATCCTTGTGCGCCAATTCCATCTGGCCGCCGTTTTCTTCACGCTCTCGTAGCGCTTCTTCGACTGCCTCCGCGGACCCCAGCTTCCCGCGCGCGAAAATGCGCGTCCAGCGTTGAAGTAGGCCCGCGCGTCTTCGCGAGGGAGGGTCGGCAGCTTCGTTTGTCGTCTCAACCATAATGGTGTGTGTCGCACTCCGTTGGCAGCGCTTACGCGTAGGGATCTTCTATCCCAAGCGATGCAAGGATCACGCGCTCACGCGTTTCCATAGCATCGGCGTCGGCCGGATTTTCGTGATCATAGCCTATCAGGTGTAGAAATCCGTGCACGACCAGGTGGGCAGCGTGATTTTCGAACCGTTTACCCTGAAAATTCGCTTGTTCGACAATGGTTTCCGCCGCAAGCGCGATGTCGCCGAGAAAGCCTGGCTCAGCCGCCCCTGGTGCGGGCGGAAACGAGAGCACGTTGGTCGGGCCGGCTTTGTTGCGGAATTGCTGATTGAGTTCAGCCACCGAAGCATCGTCTCCGAGTAATAGCGACACCGTGCCGGATTTGCTCTCCGCTTCGGCCGCGGCCGCGAGCGCTTTCGACAATACATCCTCGTGCCCGCGCCAAAGCTCGCAGTTCGCGAGAATATCAACTTCGAGTTCAGCCACCGCCGCGCGTACTTTCATCCCGCTGATAGGCCTCGACGATCTCTGCGACGAGCCTGTGACGGACAACATCCTGCACAGCGAAGCGGATGATCTCGACGGCGGGCACGTCTTCCAGAATTGAGATCGCGTGCGCGAGGCCGGACTGATCTGGGCGCAGCAAGTCGATCTGCGAGGGATCGCCAGTGACCACCATGCGCGAGCCTTCGCCAAGACGAGTGAGCGTCATCTTCATTTGCAGCACGGTGGCGTTCTGCGCTTCGTCGACAATGACGAACGCGTTCGAGAGTGTGCGGCCGCGCATGAAAGCAAGCGGCGCAACTTCGATCTGGCGCCGCTCACGGCGGGCCTTGAGATCGTTCTCGCTCATCTGGCTGCGAAACGCGTCCCAGATCGGCTGCAAATACGGATCGACCTTTTCGGCGAGATCACCCGGCAGATAGCCAAGCTTCTCCCCTGCCTCGACCGCGGGGCGCGTGACGATGATCTTATCGACACGCTCTTGCTTCAGCGCTTCAACGGCCGCTGCGACGGCAAGAAAGGTTTTGCCAGTGCCGGCGGGGCCGACGCCGAAGATGAGGTCGATCGCCTCGTCACGCAGCGCTTCGACGTAATGCACCTGGCGCGGCGTGCGCAAAGTGAGACCGCCGAGTTGCGGCAATTGCATTGTGAGGGGCGCGTCTTCGCTGGCGCCTTCCGAGAACGAGATCGCGGCCAGCACTTCGCCTTCACGCACGCGGCCTTTGCGGCGGGCTTGATCGATCAAGGCTTCGACGATGCGCTGCGCGCGGACGAAATCGGCTTCGCTGGCGCCCGCGCCGGATTTGACGATGAGCTTGTCGCCCTGCGCGTCGAAGGTCAGCCGGTAGGCTGGCGAGCCGCGCGGCGCATTCGGGTCGCGAAACGCTTCCTGAATCTGCGCGACGTGGCGATGGAGCGGGCCGAAGACGGCTTGTGCCGTTTCGCCAAGCGGGATCGTGCGTGACTCGCTCATGCTGGTGTCAGCACAGGCAGTTCACCGCTCAGTGAGTTTTGGGAAAAGCCATTGATGCGCACTTGCACGATGTCGCCGTTCTTTGCGTCCGCGTCATCGAAGTGAACAGATTGCAAGTACGGCGAGCGGCCGTGCTTTTGACCCGAACGGCGGCCGATGCCGGTGACGAGCACGGACAGCGTGCGTCCAACTTGGCTCGCGTTAAATGCGGTCTGCTGCTCGAACAAGCGCCTTTGCAGGATGGCGAGACGACGGGATTTATCATCCTCGCTCACCTGCCCCAACATCGCGGCAGCGGGCGTGCCTGGGCGCGAGGAGTATTTGAACGAGTACGCTGCTGCGAACGTAAGGTCGTTGACGAGTTGCATGGTCGCTTCGAATTCCTTCTCGGTCTCGCCCGGAAAGCCAACGATGAAGTCGGTCGATAGCGCGATATCCGGCCGCACCGCCCGCACGCGCGAGATGATGTCGCGATAGAACGCGCCATCGTGCTTTCGGTTCATGGCCTTGAGGATCCGATCCGAGCCAGATTGCACCGGCAGGTGGAGAAACGGCATCAGTTTGGCTTCGCTGGCGTGCATCGCGATGAGTTCGTCGGTCATCTCGACGGGGTGCGAGGTCATATAGCGGATACGCGCGATGCCCGGGATTTCGGCCAGCGCGGAGAGCAAATCCGTGAACGCCGCGCCGCCGTGATAGGCGTTGACGTTCTGGCCGAGCAACGTGACTTCGCGCACGCCCTTGTCCGCCAGAGACCGCGCTTCCGCCAGCACGTCGGCGAGCGGCCGCGAAAACTCGGCGCCGCGTGTATATGGCACGACACAGAAGGTGCAGAATTTATCGCAGCCTTCTTGGATCGAGAGAAACGCCGTCACGCCATCGGGCGCGCGCGCGGGCAGTGCGTCGAACTTTTCCTGCGCGGTGAAATCCGTCGCCAAGCGTTCGCCGGTCTTGCGGGCAATGCGGGCGACGAGTTCGGGCAGCTTGTGATAGGCCTGCGGGCCGACAACGAGATCGACTTCAGGCGCGCGGCGGATGATCTCCTCGCCTTCGGCCTGCGCGACGCAGCCGGCGATAGTGATCGTCATGCCCTTGCCTTCAGCGGCGCGGCGCTCCTTGTGCTCGCGCAAGCGGCCGATCTCGGAATAAACCTTCTCGGTCGCCTTTTCGCGGATGTGGCAGGTGTTGAGGATGACGAGGTCTGCGTCGTCCGGCTTATCAGCGACGGTGTAGCCCAGCGGGCTCAACACGTCGCGCATGCGCTCGGAATCGTAGACGTTCATCTGGCAACCGTACGTCCCGATGAAGAGACGCTTCGGGGGTTCGGACATCCTACTTCTTGCCCGCCTTGGATTTATCATCGAGCGGGACGCCGTAAAGTTCGAGGCGGTGATCGACGAGCTTGTAACCCAAGCGGCGCGCGATTTCCTGCTGAAGGCGCTCGATCTCTTCGTCGATGAACTCGACAACCTTGCCTGACCTCATGTCGATCAGGTGATCATGGTGATGCTCAGGCACTTCTTCGTAGCGCGAGCGGCCATCGCGGAAGTCATGGCGCTCGAGAATGCCGCTGTCTTCGAACAAGCGAACGGTGCGGTAGACCGTGGCGATAGAGATGCCGGGATCGACCGCGGCGGCGCGGCGATGCAGCTCTTCGACATCCGGGTGGTCATGGCTGGCCGAGACGACGCGCGCGATGACGCGGCGCTGCTCGGTCATGCGCATACCCTTCTCGACGCATAGTTTTTCGATCCGATCCATGGGCGGTCAAATACCCCCTCCGACCGGGCGGTGTCCACCTCGTGGACTAAACAACCGGCCGTGGCAGCGCGCGGCGCATGACAATCGCGTCAACCGAACCGCCCTCGCCCGCGTAATAGGCATGACGGCGGCCCGCCTCTTCGTAGCCGAGCTTTCTGTAGAGCGCGCGGGCGCCTTCGTTGGTTTCGGCGACCTCCAGATGCATCGAGGCGGCGCCGCGTACGAGCGCCGCAACGCCGGCCGAGGTCACCAGCGCCGCGCCGACGCCCTTGCGGCGCGCTTCGGGAACCACGGCGACGGTCAGTAATTCGGAATCCCCAGCAGCGGCCCACGCCATAACGAAACCGTTCGCTTCAGCGCCATTACCGTGCAGCAACGCAAATACGGCTTGGTTTTCCATCAGCTTTTCGATTTCCGCGGCGCTCCAGGGTTTCGGGAACGCGCGGGCGTGCAGAGCGGCGAGCAGTTCGCTCGCTGAGGGCGATGCGGCCTCGATCATGTCCCGCTCGGCAACGTAACGTGCGGGGCGCGAAGGTAGGTGGGGTTGGGCGGATAAAGCGCAGGATCGAGGCGCGCCGCGCGGGTAGCGAGCGCGGCGGCGTTCACCGTGACGCCGGGACCGATAAGGCGCGCGCTTTGCAATTGCGTTTCGTGTTCACCACGCTCGATGTTGCGCGGCGGGATCGTAAGCGCGCCGTTTTCATAGCGGGCGAAGTACGAGGCGCCGGGCGTTTCGATCAAAGCGGCGCGGGCGCCCTCTTCGCCCGTCTGAAGTGCGAGGGCTTCAAGCGTTGAAACGCCTATGCACGGTTTGCGAATCGCGAGCGCCAGCGCGCGAGCGAATGAGAGACCGACACGGACGCCGGTGAATGAGCCCGGACCGGTGGTTACCGTGATGCGATCCAACTCGGCGAAGGCGACGCCTGCCTGCTCGGCCGCTTCACGCACCATCGGCGCTAGGCGCTCGGCTTGGCCACGCGTCATTTGTTCGTGGAGATGCGCGAGCGTTTCACCGTCGCGTACGATGGCGACGGAGCAGGCGTCCAAGCTTGTATCGATGCCGAGCACTATCATTCGATATCGGAGGCGCTCTGGCTCACACCACTTGCTCGACCGACAGCACTTCCGGCACGTAGTGACGGAGCATGTTTTCGATGCCCTGCTTCAGGGTCAGCGTTGAAGACGGGCAACCGGCGCAGGCGCCGCGCATGTTGAGCCGGACGATGCCGTGTTCGTGGTCCCAGGAGTGGAAGGTGATGTCGCCGCCATCGCGCGCTACGGCGGGGCGCACGCGCGCGTCGATGATCTCTTTCAGTTCTTTCACGATCCCGATGGCGTCGCCCTCATAGACGATATCGGCTTCGTCGGTTTCGTCAGCGGGCGCTGCGCCATCGCCGAGCACCGGACGGCCGGAGGTGAAGTGATCCATGATCGCGGCGAGCACGTGCGGCTTCAGGTGCGGCCACTCGATCTCTTCGGACTTGGTGATGGTGATAAAGTCGCCGCCCAGATAGACGCGCTCGACGCCGTCAACGTTAAAGAGCGCCGTCGCCAGTGGCGCGCCAAGGGCGGCGTCGGCGTCTGCGTATTCGCGGCTGCCCTGCCCGAGCACATCACGCCCCGGCAGAAACTTCAGCGTGCGCGGGTTTGGCGTGGATTCTGTCTGAATGAACATGAGCCCCAGGTGGGCCTTCGGACCAAATGGGTCAAGCAGGCGGCGGCTGTGGCGCCGGCGGCTCTTCTTCACTTTCGACGGAAACGGCCGCGGCCATCGGCAGCGCAATGGCGCGGATTTCATCGCGCGACAGCGCACCCGGCACCACGACGACCGGAACCGGGCGCGGCGACAAGCCGCCACTGCGGCCAAGCTGGGTGATCAGCGGACCAGGGCCGCTGGGGGGTGAAGCGGCCGCCAGCACCACTAGCTTAATCGTGCTGTCTTCCAGCAAGAGCTTGCGCAGCTCGGGCTTCAGATCGCCTTCGCGCAACACCGGCTCGGCCGTCACGCCGCACTCGGCCCAGGCCTCAGCGGCGAAGCGTTGAGTCAGCGATTCCGCTGCATCACGCGCCTGGCGGCGCATTTCTTCGGTGATCGAGGCCCACGGCGCCGGATCGGACGGTTCGATCGCGCGCAACATCAGCAAGCGCCAACCGGTGTAGCGGCACAGCAAGCCGGCATAGATCAACGCGTCCGGGAACTCCTCGCTCTCGTCGGCGATGACCAGGCAGCTGAAGGCTTGCAGATCTTTCGTCATGTGGCGCGATGGTCGCTCAAACGCTGCCGGGCATCAAGCGCGCCAGAGCCCGACGACGTCGCGGACTTCGGCCATGATCGGCTCGGCCACGGCGCGGGCTTTGTCGGCGCCGTCTTTCAGTATGGCGTCGAGCGTCGCCGTGTCAGCGGTGAGACGGCGCATTTCGGCAGCGATGGGGCTGAGCTTGGCGGCCAGCGTTTCGGCAAGCGCCGGTTTGAACACGCCAAAGCCTTTGCCGCCGAACTCGCCGAGCACGTCATCGACGCTGCGCTCGGTGACAGCGGCAAAGATGCCGACGAGGTTTTCCACTTCCGCCCGGCCTGCCAGACCTTCCTTGCTCTCCGGCAACGGAAGCGAATCTGTCGTCGCCTTCTTGACCTTCGACATGATCGCATCGGCATCGTCGGTGAGGTTGATGCGGGTCATGTCGGAGGGGTCTGACTTCGACATTTTCTTTGAACCATCGCGCAAGCTCATGATCCGCGCGCCTGGGCCTTGGATCAGAGGCTCGGGCAGCGGGAAGAAGTTCGGCGCGTTGTGGTCGTTGTTGAACTTCTGCGCGATGTCGCGCGAGAGCTCCAAGTGTTGTTTCTGATCTTCGCCGACGGGAACGTGCGTCGCTTTGTAGAGCAGAATGTCGGCGGCTTGCAGAACCGGATAAGCGAAGAGGCCCACAGATGAACGTTGCGCGTCTTTGCCGGCTTTATCCTTGAACTGCGTCATGCGCTCGACCCAACCCATGCGGGCGACGCAATTGAATATCCAGGCAAGCTCTGTGTGTTCGCGCACGGCCGATTGCACGAAAATGGTCGAGCGTTTGGGATCAACGCCGGCGGCGACGTACGCGGCGGCGACTTCACGGCAGCGGCTGGCGAGATTTTCCGGATCAGGGCCGGTGGTGATCGCGTGCAGATCGACGATGCAATAGATGCACTCGTACTGATCTTGCAGGCGCACGAACTTTTGCAGCGCGCCGAGATAATTGCCGAGATGCAAACCGTTGGTCGGCTGCATGCCTGAGAATACGCGTTTGGGGCCCTGATATTCGGACTGCGGTGCGTCAGTCATTGGAAACTCCGGAACATGAGAACGAGCGCGCTGTTGCGCGCCAAATAGGCGTCAGGTCAGGCCCGCCATCGCCAAGTGTTCGTTCCCGTGTTCATGCGCCGGCTTCTATCAGCCGTCTAAGCCTGGCGGCAAGCCGCCTCCCCCGGTTGCGGGTCCGCGTTCGCGCTTAAAGGCCGAGCGGACCTCCGAGAAGGTCACCGCGCGCACCAGGAATGCGACCATGAAGTAGAATGTGCCGCCGCCGAGGATCAGCAGTGCAATGGCTGCTTCCTTAGAGCCGAGTGTGACTTCAAGCGTGTCGCGGTTGGCGTTGCCGAACCACATCACGGCAAAGAGGATTGCGGACGCCAGGAGGATGCGCAGCAAGCGCGCGAAGGCCGCTGCCGTCGGCGCGTAGGCCCCGCGCGCGATGAGCGAGCGGATCATCAGTGCGACGTTCACCCACGCAGCAGTGGAGGTTGCGATGGCGAGCCCCTGGAAACCGGGCAGACCCGCCGCCCGCAATCCGAAGAAGAGCGCCGCGCCGAGCACGATGTTGATCACCATCGATGTAATCGCGTAGCGCATCGGCGCTTTGGTATCTTCGCGCGCAAAAAAAGCAGGCGCGTAAATTTTTGCAAGCACGAAGGCCGGTACGCCCCAGCCATAGTGAATGAGAGCGAGCGCCGCGTTCTGCGCGTCGGCCGCGGAAAATTCTCCGCGCGAATAAAGTCCGTCCAACAAATAGAATGGGATCGCCAGCATCGCCGCCGCCGCGGGGAGCGTGAATGCCATGGACAGCGCCACAGCTTCATCGAGCGAACCGCGCGCGCCCGCCTCGTCACCATCCTGGACGAGGCGCGAGAGCCGAGGGAGCATCGCAACGCCAACGGCGATACCGATGAGGCCAAGCGGCAACTGGTAGAGGCGGTCAGCGACCGCGAGATAGGTGATGGCGCCACTTTCGAATGATGCGAGCGCCTGGCTCACGATAACGTTGATCTGCAAAGCGCCGCCAGCGATGGCGGCGGGGGCCGCGAGCACGAAAAGCCGCTTCACACCGGGCGTAAGGCGCGGAAACGGCAAGCCGACTTTGATCGATGAGCGCTGTGCGCCCCACCACACCCAAAGCGCTTGCAACACACCCGAGACCGACACCGCGATAATGGCGGCAAGTGCAGCGCGTTCCGGCGTGTCGTGAAAAACCCAAAGCGCGCCCAGCTGACAGAGATTAAAAAGAATTGGCGCAGCGGCGGCGGCGAAGAAGCGGCCATGCGCGTTCAAGACGCCAGAGAACAAAGTCGCCGCCGACATGGCGACGAGATATGGCATGGCGAGTTGAGTCAGCAGGTTCGCCCAGGCAAACTTTTGCGGGTCGTCAAGGAAGCCAGCCAGCAAGACGCTGTTGATCCAGCCCATGAACACCATGGCGATGGCGCTGAGAACGCCGGTGACCAGCAGCAGGACTGACAGCGCTTCAGAGGCAAGCCGATTGGCCGCTTCCTCGCCTTCGGCGGCGAGCGTCTTCGAATAAATCGGCACGAACGCCTGACTGAACGCGCCTTCTGCAAAGAGACGGCGAAACAAGTTCGGAAAACGCAGCGCCGCGTTGAACGCGTCCGCCATCGGGCCGGCGCCGAGCGCCGCTGTGAGCACGATGTCACGGGCAAAGCCGAAGAGACGTGAGATCAAGGTCAAGCCGCCGATAACGGCGGTGTTGCGGGCAAGGCTCATTTGGGCAGGCGACTCACGCTGTGACGCAACGGGCGTAGCGCGGCGCTAACGCGCCGTCGAGGCGCGGGCTACAGCGAGCGGCGCCTTGGCCGGATCGGCGGGCGCCGCCGGTTCGGCGGCGCGGAGTACGGCCTCCAACTTGCTGCGTACCGAGGCGATGCGGCGCGGATTGGTGATCTGCCCGCCCTCCTCTTCCTGCACGTAGAAGACGTCGGAGGCTCGTTCGCCATACGTATCGATATGGGCGCTGACGACCGAGACGTTGGCTTCGACGCAAACGTGCGCGATATCGGCGAGGAGACCCAACCGGTCGCGGCCGGATGCTTCGATGACGGTGGCGTGCGGGGTGATGTCATTGTCGATGCGCACCCAAGGCTCGATAGCGAACGCGGCGTTGCGGCGTGACGGCGGCGCGGGCGGCGGCGCGGCCTGATCAGCCAGTACGGCGTGTATGAGCTTGGTTGTGAGCGCTTCGAGTGCGCGCGGATCGTTTAGGCCGAAGGGCTTGTGACCGGTTGTTTGGATCGAGAAGACGTCGAACGCAGCGCCATCCTTAGAGGTGTGGACGCGCGCGCCGACGATATCCGCACCGCTTGCGGAAATTGCAGAGGCGAGGCTCGCAAAGAGACCGGCGCGGTCTCCGGCATAGACGAGCACTTCGCTCACACCCTGGGTTTCGCGAATGCGCGCCGCGACATGTGGGATGGCGCGCTCGGTGCGCGCGCGCATCACTTCGAGCGCATGCCATTTGAGCGCATCAGCGTCGTGATTGAGCCAATAGCCATCCTCGAGCGCATCGAGCCAAGCTTGCAACACGTCGGCGCGCGCGCCGCCGATGTCTTTCAACAATTGTTCTTTCGCGGCGTGAGCGATCTCAGCAAGATGTGCGCGCACGCCGTCTTCGTCGGAGCGGCCGCCGTGAAGCGCAGCTTCGGTGAGGCGATACAAATCGCGAAGCAGCTGGCCTTTCCAGTCGTTCCAGACATTGCCGACAGCGCGGATATCCGAGACGGTGAGGACAAGCAGGAGACGTAAGCGCTCGACGTTGCCGACAATCTTCGAGAACTGCGCCACGGTGCGCGGATCGCCGATATCGCGCTTTTGGGCGACATCGCTCATGACGAGGTGATTGCCGACGAGCCAGCCGACGAGATCGACTTCCTCTTGTGGCAAACCCAGGCGTTCGCACGCGGCGCGGGCTGATTTTTCACCCTCGATTTGCTGGTCGCCGTCGCCCTTGCCGGTGTCGTGCAGCAGCATGGCGAGATAGAGCGCGCGGCGATTGATGATCTTCGGAAAAATATCGCTCGCAAGCGGGTGTTGCTCTTTGTGTGCGCCGTGTTCGATCTCGGACATCGCGTCGATAGCGCGCAACGTGTGCTCATCCACGGTGTAGTGGTGATACATGTTGAACTGCATCTGCGCGACGATGCGACCGAATTCCGGCACGAATTTTCCGAGCACGCCCGCCTCGTTCATCAACCGCAACGCCGCGCCAGGGTGGCGCGCGGAGGTCGCGACTTCGAGGAATGCGACGCGGGCTTCCGGTTGCTTGCGCCAGGCGGGGCCAAAAGCGCGGACGCGGCGTGACACTTGGCCGAAGGCTTCGGGGTGAATGTCGAGATCCAGTTTCTCCGCGATCGCGAACAGGCGGAGCGCGTTCGCTGGCGTCGCGAGAATGTCTTCGCTTTCGATGTTAAGGCGCCCGCCATCGACGAAGAAGCCCGCTTCGACTGGAGCGGTGCGCTTGCGGCCGGAGCTTAGAAAACGCTGCAGGCCTTTCGGGCTTTGCTTGGCGTGATCGGCTTCCAGACGCGCGCACAAGGTTCGCGTCAGCGCGCCGACTTCTTTCGCTACGAGAAAGTAGCGCTTCATGAACCGCTCGACAGCGCTTTGGTTGGCGCGGCCGCCATAGCCCAGGCGCTTCGCAAGTTCAGGCTGCAGATCGAAGGACAGACGCTCTTCGGCGCGGCCTGTGATAAAGTGGAGATGGCAACGCACCGTCCAAAGAAATTCCAACGCACGGCGGAAGGCGTTGCGCTCTTCGTTGGTGAACACGCCAGCTTCAACGTACTCGCGCATTTGCGAAAAGCCGTAGCGGCGGCGCGCGAGCCAGAAGAGCGTGTGCAGGTCGCGGAGACCGCCCTTCCCCTCTTTGATATTGGGCTCGACCATGTAGCGCGATGCGCCGGCGCGGGCGTGGCGTTCATCGCGCTCGGTGAGCTTTGCGGTAATGAATGTCGCGTGATCGCGATCGGCGACCTCTTTGCGGAAGCGCGTGAAAAGCTCTTGCGCAAGAGATTCATCGCCGGCGATGCGGCGGCCTTCAAGCAAAGCAGTTTGGATCGTGTGATCTTCGCGCGCGAGCTTCAGGCATTCGTCGATGCTGCGCGATGAGTGGCCGACTTTGAGGCCCATGTCCCAGAGCATGTAGAGCATGTATTCGGTGACGCTCTCGTCGAACGGCGTCTGCTTGTAGGCGCGCAGGAAGAGCAGATCGAGATCGGACGATGGCGCGAGTTCGCCGCGGCCGTACCCGCCGACAGCGACGATCGCGAAGCGCTCCCCTTCGGTTGGGTTGCGGGCGCGGAAGATGTGAGTGGTGGTGTAATCGTAGAGGGCCGCGACCACTTCGTCGGCGACTTGGGCGAGGAGGCGAGCGACCGCGAGACCATTCTCGCCAGACTCCAATCGCTCCTTGGCAACCATTCGGCCCCGAAACAAAGCCCCGTGCAGCAGGTTGCGGACCGCGCCGCGCGCATTTTCACCCTCAGCGGCATAGGCCGCGCTCAGTTGAGCACGCAGCCGGATGCCGTCGACGACGTGCTCAATACGGGCGGGCTTCAGCCGGGAGGCGACCATTGGATTGCTATTTCGTCATTCTGGGGCGCTGGCGCCACTGTTTCGAGCTTTCATGTCTGACTTCTGCGTTATGAACACGTCGAAACCTTGCCTCATTTCGCGGGCACAGCCACAAGTGTAACGGGAACGATTGTTTCCTGGGAGAGCCCTCGAATGCGTAAAAGCGGCAAAACCATCCGCCTCAACCCGGTTGATGAGGATCATCAAGTGCATGATCACCCCGCTCGCGCGAACCTCGAAGCGATCATGGATCAGAAGCTATTTGCGCAACGCATCAGAAGCGAGCGCTCCTCGGCCTACTGGTTCGCCGCTTCGCTCTGGGGCGTCACCGGCCTCGTGCTCGGCGGCATTCTCGGCGCCTACATGATGTTCGTGGCGATGGATTCTTCACTGCCGCTGGCTTCGGAAGCGGTGTCGCGCGGTATGGCCGTCGAACAAGCGCGCCAACGCGTCGATGACCGCGAGTCTCCGCTCAGAGATCCTGCTGAGACGCAGCCTTAAGCTTATAGAGAAGCTCAAGGGCTTCTTTCGGCGACAAATGATCTGGATTGATGTCGGCGAGCGCTGCTTCCAGCGCTGACGGCGCATGCTCTTCCATCACTTGCGCAAACAGCGGCAGTTCATCGACAATCTCGAAGCGCGCGGAACCACCGCTGGCTTCCAGCTTCTGCAGCACTGCACGCGCGCGCTCGACTGCGCTTTTGGGCAAGCCAGCGAGCTTTGCAACTTGAATGCCGTACGAGCGATCGGCCGGGCCTGGCGCGACTTCGTGCAGAAAAACCAGATCGCCCTTCCACTCCTTGGCGCGCAGATGCGCGTTGGCGCCGGCCTCAAGCTTGTCCGCCAGACGCGTGAGCTCGTGATAGTGGGTCGCGAACACGGCGCGGCATTTGTTGGCTTCGTGCAAATGCTCGGCGACGGCCCAGGCGATGGCGAGACCATCGAAGGTCGCGGTGCCGCGGCCGATTTCATCGAGCACGACGAGCGCGCGTGAGCCTGCTTGGTTGAGGATCGCGGCCGTCTCGACCATCTCGGTCATGAAGGTTGAGCGGCCGCGCGCGAGATCATCCGAAGCGCCGACGCGGGCGAAGACGCGATCGACAATGCCGAGGCGAAGTTTGCGCGCGGGCACGTAGGCGCCTGCCTGCGCAAGCACAGCCAGCAACGCGATCTGGCGCAGATACGTACTTTTGCCCGCCATGTTCGGGCCAGTGACGACCATGAGGCGCGGACCAGAGCGACCCTCGGCATCGAGCCGCGCATCATTTGGCGTGAAGCCATTGCCATCGCGCCGAACGCCCTCTTCCACCACTGGGTGACGCGCGCCTTCGGCGAGAAGCGCTGAGGTTTCATCGATCTCAGGACGCGTTGCGTCTGTTTCCTCCGCCCATTGCGCCAGGCCAGCAGCCACATCGAGCGCCGCGAGCGCTTCAGCCGCAGCGCGGATCGGCGCTTCGAGTGAAGCAGCGCGCGCGGCGAATTCCTTGAACAGCGCCAACTCACGCGCCAGCGAGGCTTCACCGGCGCGGGAGATCTTGGCGTCGAGTTCGGCAAGCTCTGTCGTGGTGAAGCGGACTGAACCGGCATTGGTTTGGCGATGGATGAAGCGCGCGTTGAGCGGCGACGCCATCAAGGCCTCGGCCTGTTTGGTCGTTGCATCGATGTGATAACCGAGCACGTTGTTATGCTTGAGTTTCAGGCCAGCAATGCCGGCGCCCTCGGCATAGCTCGCTTGCAGTGCGGCGATGACTTTGCGGCTGTCATCGCGGAGCGCACGGGTTTCATCGAGCGCGGCGTCGTAGCCCGCGGCGATGAAGCCGCCGTCGCGCGCAAGCAGTGAGAGTTCTGGCGCTAGGGCGCGAGCCAATGTTTGCGCGAGCGCCGCACTTTCGGCGTGTGCGCTCAACGAAAGCGCCGTGCAGGCGCGCGCGATTTCAGCAGGCGCGTTGCTTCCCGCACCCAAACAGCGCGCGGCGACGCGATCCCCGGCGCTCAACCCATCGCGCAAATTCGCCAGATCACGCGGCCCGCCACGGCCTAGAGCGAGGCGAGTCAGCGCCCGCGCGAGGTCACCGGCAGCACGCAATTCCTGGCGCACGCCGTCGCGGCGATCGCGCGCTTCGAGGAAGAACTGCACCGCATCATGACGCGCGCTGATAGCGCTAACGTCTGTAAGCGGGCGCGAAATGCGTTCCGCCAACATGCGCCCGCCGGCAGAGGTCACGGTGCGGTCGATACAGGCGAGCAGCGAGCCTTCCCTGCTGCCCCGCGTAGAACGCTCGATTTCGAGAGCCATGCGCGTTGCAGCGTCAATCGCCATGAACGCGCGCTCGGCGTTGCGGCGCGGCGGCATCAGGCGCGGGGCGGCGCCGGCTTGGGTCAGCTCGATGTAATCGAGCAGCAGGCCCATGGCCGAGAGTTCAACATTGCTGAAATCGCCGAACGCATCGAGCGCTGCGACCTCGAACGCGGCTTTGATACGCCGCGAGGCGGCTTTCGCATCGGCTTTAACTGCAGGGCGAATGGTAAGCGCAGCGCCAGTGATACGCGCGGCTTCATTCACATGTTGCACGTCGGCGTCGGTGACCAGGAGTTCGGCGGGTGAAAGCGCGGCGATCTCTTCTTCAGCTTCGTTGTGCTTCAGCGCCCGCGTCTCAAACGCACCGGTCGATACATCGGCCCAAGCAATCGCTGCGCCCTCACTGCTGAACGCAATCGCCGCCAACCGGTTGGCGGAGCGCGCGTCGAGCAACCCCTCTTCCGTCAACGTGCCAGGTGTGACGACACGCACGACACCGCGATGCACGATCGATTTGGCGCCGCGCTTCTTCGCTTCAGCTGGATCTTCTAATTGCTCGCATACCGCAACTTTGTGCCCAGCGCGGATCAGTTTCGACAGATAATTCTCGGCTTGGTGCCACGGCACGCCAGCCATCGGGATCGGCTCGCCGCCATGCTGACCGCGCTTTGTCAGCGTGATCCCAACAGCGGTAGATGCTTTCTCAGCGTCCTCGAAAAACAGTTCATAGAAATCGCCCATGCGAAAGAAGAGCAGCGCATCGGGGTGCTCAGCTTTGGCGGCGAGATACTGCGCCATGAACGGCGTCACTTTTGGCGCCGGGTGAGAGGAATCAGCCACGCGCCACCTTTAGCGAGTTACTGCGCGGACTTCCATTGACGCGCTGAGGCTCAAAGCTACGGTGCCGCCTCAATTTCCGGACAATTTGACGACCCATGGCCGACTCCAAGAAAACATTCACCGATCAAGAGGCGCTGGACTTCCACCGCCTGCCGACGCCAGGAAAAATCTCCATCACGCCGACCAAGCCGATGGCGACGCAGCGTGATCTTTCGTTGGCTTACTCACCGGGCGTCGCGGCGCCCGTGAGGGCAATCGCCGAGGATCCGGACAAGGCCTACGATTATACCTCCAAGGGCAATTTGGTCGCCGTGATCTCGAACGGCACCGCGATCCTTGGTCTCGGCAATTTGGGCGCGATGGCGTCGAAGCCGGTGATGGAAGGCAAGAGCGTTCTCTTCAAGCGCTTCGCCGATGTGGACTCGATCGACATCGAAGTGACGACGCAAGATGTCGAAGAGTTCATCACAACCGTCCGCAACATCGGGCCGACCTTCGGCGGCATCAACCTTGAGGACATCAAGAGCCCCGAGTGCTTCATCATCGAGAGCCGTCTGCGCGACGATCTCGACATTCCGGTTTTCCATGACGACCAGCACGGCACCGCGATCATCGCGGCGGCTGGCCTGCTTAATGCGTGTGAGCTGACTGGACGGCGGCTGGAAGATATCAAGGTTGTCGTCAACGGCGCAGGCGCGGCCGGGCTCTCTTGTATTGCACTGATCAAGCAACTTGGCGTGCCGCATGAAAACGTCATCGCGCTCGATCGCGAAGGCGTTATCTATCGCGGCCGCGAAAAAGGCATGGATCAGTTCAAATCCGTGCACGCGATCGACACCAAGGCGCGCACGCTTACGGACGCAATGAAGGGTGCGGACGTGTTCATGGGACTTTCCGTGGCGGGGGCCGTGACGCAGGAGATGGTGAAGTCGATGGCGAAGCGGCCAATCATCTTCGCCATGGCCAATCCCGATCCGGAAATCACGCCAGAAGAGGTGCACGAAGTGCGTAAGGACGCCATCGTCGCGACCGGCCGGTCGGACTATCCGAACCAGGTCAACAATGTTCTGGGCTTTCCTTATATCTTCCGCGGCGCGCTCGATGTGCGGGCGCGGACAATCAATGAACCCATGAAGGTTGCCGCAGCGCGCGCGCTGGCGGACCTGGCGAAGCAAGACGTGCCCGACGAAGTCGCGGCGGCGTATCACGGCAAGCGCCCGAAGTTCGGGCCTGACTACATTATCCCTGCCCCGTTCGATCCTCGCCTGATCTCGGAAATTCCGCCGTTCGTGGCGCAAGCGGCGATGGATACCGGCGTGGCGCGCCGGCCGATCGCCGATATGCAAGCTTACAAACACAGCTTGGCGCAGCGGCTCGATCCGACAGCTGCAATGATGCAGCGCGTGCAGACCGTGGTGCGGCGCAAGCCCGCATGCATCGTCTTTGCTGAAGGCGAAGAGCCGTCAGTGATCCGCGCCGCTTATGCGTTTCAAGAGCTGGGTCTTGGCCGCGCCGTGCTCATCGGTCGCGAAGACACGGTGAAGACCAACATGGCGCAAGTCGGCGTGCCCGATACCGCCTCGCTCAACATCGTCAACGCGCGGCTCTCGGAGCACAACGGGCTCTATGCGGAGTTTCTCTACAAGCGCTTGCAGCGTTTCGGTTTCCTGCATCGCGACGCACAGCGTTTGGTGAACCTCGATCGCAACGTCTTCGGCGCCTGCATGGTGGCGATGGGCCAAGCAGACGGCATGGTCACCGGCGTGACCCGCAATTACGCAACGGCGCTCGATGATGTGCTGAAGGTGATCGATCCGGCGCCGCGTGAGCGCGCGATGGGCATGTCTGTGGTGCTCACGAAAGGCCGAACGCTATTCATCAGCGATACGGCAGTGGCCGAATTCCCTGACTCGCCCGATCTGGCGCAGATCGTGCTGCAATCAGCGGCGATGGCGCGTCAGTTTGGCGTGACGCCGCGCGTGGCGCTGATATCGCACTCGACCTTCGGCAATCCGAAGATGGAGCGCTCCGAGAAGATTCGCGACGCCGTTTCGATCTTGGACCGGCGCGAAGAAATCAGCTTCGAGTACGAAGGCGAGATGAACGTCGACGTCGCGCTCAATCCTGATATGCGCGAACTCTATCCGTTCTCACGCCTCTCGGAGCCCGCGAACGTGCTCGTCATGCCGGCGCTGCACTCCGCGTCGATCGCCACGAGCTTGCTCGCCTCGGCAGGAGGCGCAACCGTGATCGGGCCAGTGCTGACAGGCCTCTCAAAGCCAATCCAGATCGCTCCTCTTGGCGGCACAGTGTCGGACATCGTGACGTACGCGACATTGGCGGCGTTCCAAGTCGCGGAAGCTAAGGGCGACGTCAAAGCTTAAGCGGGCGCGGCTTTCGCGGTGTCACTGGGCGGCGGCTGTTGGCGCACAACAGCAATCGCAAAGATGAGCGCGAGCACGCCGATGATCCCGGTGTAGATGAAGAACGTCATGTAGCCGGCAGCATATGCTTCCGGCGGAATGCCGCGTTCTTCAGACAAGCGCGCGAAGGCCGACGGCGCCATGCCGGTGAACCAGCCGCGCAGCCATTCGCTCTCCCCTGCCGAGAACGCAGCAATCGCGCCTTCGACAATGCGCCCGGATATCGCGGCCAGAATTTTGCCAGGTAACGCGTAGAGCGATGAGAACAGCGCGTATTGCGTCGCCGTGAAGCCCAAACTGGTGAGGCTGGACATGTAGGCGATCAGGCAGGTCCCGGCGATGCCCGCCGAGATGTTGTCGATGGCAATGCACGCGTAGAGGCCGGGCAACCAAGGGCCAGTGAACACGAGGCTGCCGAAGGCGATGTTGGAAAGCGGTTGCAAAATGGCGCCGACGATCAGCGGTTTCATCAAGCCAAAGCGGGCGACGGCCCAGCCACCGAGGCCAATGCCCGCCACCGACATGAGCACGCCGAACAATTTCCGCGCACCTGCGATTTCGTCGAGCGTGAAGCCAACGTCGGTATAAAAAACGCCCATCAAATTGAGCACGAAATCTGAGATGCGATAGACGCATATCATCGCCAGGATCATCATCCCGGTGTTTTTGTAGCGCTTAAAAAAGTCCTCGAGCGGCTCTTTCAGCGTGCCGGCAAAATAGGCGCTGGGACGCGATTTGATCACCGGGTACGTGCCCGCTGCAACGACCATGAGACCAAAAAGTGTGCCGATCACTTGCCAGATCACGCCCCAAGGCTTCGTGGTCCAGATCGCGCTTACCGACGCCGCAAAATCGGTCATGCCGGCGGCGGTGAAGAGAAACGTGATGGGCTCAGCTTTGCCCGATAGCCCCGCGCCGATGAAACAAGCGCCGAAAACGACAACCAGCAGCCGTCCGGCCCACTCCAACGCTTCGGCCCAAGGCGGCGTGCTTGCAGCCGGCAGCGGCGGCAGGTCGATGCTTTTTTCGCGCGGCGCCAACAGAACGCCGATGACGCCGACAGCCATGACCAACGCCATTGCCGAATAAGCGCCGCTCCATCCAATGCGTGACGCAAGCAAAAGCGGCGCGGCCCCGGAGACCACGACGGCGAGGCGATAGCCCCACTGATAAGCGGCGGCCATTGCGCCCTGACGCTCAACCGCGGCGACTTCAATTCTCCACGCGTCGATTGCAATATCTTGGGTCGCGCCGAATACAGCTGTAAGCGTCGCGCACACAGCGACAATCCAGAGCAAACTCAAATCGGGATCTGGCTGCACGACGCCTTCGACGTTGCCGGCGACAGCGGCGGAAACGGCAGGCGCGTTTACAGCGATCGCCCAAATGCCAAGCACGATGCCGGCCTGCGCCAAGAGCATCCACGAACGTCGCTTGCCGAGCAGCTTATGGAGGCCCGGAATTCGAACGCGATCGACGATCGGCGCCCAAAGAAATTTCACCGCGTAGGTGATGGTCACCAAACTGAAGAGGCCGATGACGTCGAGCGGTATTTTTGCTTGCCGCAACCAGACAGAGAGCGTGTCGAACAACAATAGATTGGGCAGGCCGGCGGCAAACCCCAGTGCGAGCATCACTAACGCTCGGCGATCGAAGAAGACCGCGATCGCCTCCCAAGTTGAGCGTTTCGGCGTAGGTGCTGTTTGAGTCTCTGACATGCAGGTCTCCGCCGCGTTATTCGCCCGCGAACGTGGCTGGGTTCGGGCGCTCGGTAAAGCGCGCCGCGACTTGTAGCAATCTGTTCGCGTCGATCGGTTTGGTGATGAAATCGTCCATGCCGGCTTTGGCGGCGTGCGCGCGCTCTTCGTCGCCCGCGTCAGCGGTCAGCGCAATCATCGGCGCGGCCGCCGAGGGCCCTCCTCCAGCGCGGATGCGAATGGCTGCTTCAAAACCATCGAGGCGCGGCATGCGAATATCGAGCAAGATGAGATCGAAGGCGCCAGCGCCCGCAACCGCTACCGCCTCTTCACCGTCCTGCACCGTCGTGACAACGCAGCCCGCCCGCGTCAGCAAAGTGCGCGCGAGCAGGGCGTTGATCGGATTGTCTTCGGCGAGCAGCACGCGGAGGCCGAGGAGCGGTTGTTGCGTGGGCGCTTGGGGGATTGGTTTCGGCGCGGCGCGCGCGGGTTCGTCGCCCAAGGCGGCGCGCACGCGCTCAACCAAGGAGCCGCGGCGCACGGGTTTTAAAGTGTAGTGCTCAATACCGGCGGCGCGGCAGGCATCGATGATTTGGCGTTGCTCTTGCGGCGCCAGCGCGATCACGGCGCGCGAGTTGCGGCGCAGCGCATCGATCTCTTCGCCATCGACGCCGTCATGCCAGTCGAACAGCACAACATCGGCATAGTCGCCGCGCTCAACAGGTATTGCACCAAGAGAGATCGCAACCGCGCGCAACGTTTGCATGAGCAATAGCGACGGGCTGACAACACAAATACGAACACCCGCGAGCGAAAGCGGCGCATCTTCGCGCGGCGCAGCGGCAAGCGGCAGCTCAACCCAAAAGCTCGCGCCAAATCCAGGACGCGAGACGAGACCAACGTCGCCGCCCATAGCAAGCGCGAGCTTCTTCACGATGGCAAGGCCCAAGCCCGCCCCGCCGTGGCGGCGCGCAACGCCGGCGTCTGCTTGCGTGAACTCCTCGAAGATCAACGCTTGCTTTTCGGGCACGACGCCTGGGCCTGTATCGCGAATGTTGAAGCGAACGCGGCCATTGGGGCGCGGCGCCATTTCGATGACGACGCCGCCCGTCTCGGTGAACTTCACCGCATTGCCGGCGAGATTGAACAGGATTTGCCGCAAGCGGCCGTCATCGCCGATCACGCGCGCGGGCGAATCTGCACGCACTAAAACCGCGATTTCCAGACCCTTGTCGCGGGCGCGCGGCGAGAGCAATTCGGCGACGCTCTGCATCGTCGCTTCCGGATCGAAGGGTGCGGATTCGAGTTCGACGCGGCCAGCTTCGAGGCGGGAGTAGTCCAAAATCTCGGTGATCAGTTCGAGCAGCAATTCGCCGGATTGCTTGATCGCGCCGACATAGCTTTTCGCGTTGGGCTCAAGTTTGCCGAGTTCTAGCAATCCCGCCATGCCGAGAACGCCGTTCAGCGGCGTGCGTAACTCGTGGGTGAGCGTTGCGAACAGTGTCGTCTTGGCGCGCAACGCATCTTCAGCGGCGCGGACATGGCGGGTGATGTCGCGCGCGATGACGAGGCTGGCGCCATCGGGCAACAGACGCTCCACCCACTCGAACTGGCTTCCGTCAGGCGCCGGCGCATCGAAACGGCGCTCGCCGTTTTTGAACTCCGGCGCTTGCGCCCTGCCCCAAGGCGGCCGCTGCGGGCCGATCCAGTGCCGGAAGGTGGCGCGAAACACCGGATTGGCGCGCAAAAGCGCGCCGTCCGCCGCGAGGATGGCGACGGGATCGGGCAATGCATCGAAGGCATCGAAAGCGTGCGTCACCGCCGGCTGGGCCATGGCGCGATCAAAGGCTGCGGCGGTTAAGAAACCCTAGCGAAACCGGCCTGGTCTGCGCTCGCCCAACGGCGTTTTAGGCTGAGCGCCTCGCCAATATGGACACGGCGCACCGCATCTGAGCCGTCGAGGTCAGCAATGGTGCGGGCGACTTTGAGCGTGCGGTGATAGGCGCGCGCCGAAAGCGAGAACGATTCAGCCGCCTTCGCCAGCAACGCCGCGCCTGGTGCATCGGGACTGGCGAGGCGTTCGAGGGCGTCGAGACTGAGCGTCGCGTTCAGCCCGGCGCTGCGGGACGATTGCCCATCACGCGCGCGAGAAACACGTGAGGCTGCTTCGGCTGTACCTTCGATCGGCGGCGGCAGGGTGAGATCGGCGGCGGTGACGGGCGGGAGGTCGAGTTGAATGTCGATGCGATCCAGCAGAGGTCCCGAAAGCCGCGCTTGATAATCGATGGCGCAGCGCGGCCCGCGACGGCAGGCGCCGGCGCCGGGCCCTCCCCCGCAACGGCATGGATTCATCGCCGCTGCGAGCAGGATGCGCGCGGGATAGGTGACGTGATGGTTGGCGCGCGCGATCAGCACCTCGCCGCTTTCGAGCGGTTGGCGCAGCGCGTCGAGCGCCTGCGTCGAAAACTCCGGTAGCTCGTCGAGGAAGAGCACGCCTTGGTGAGCGAGGCTGATCTCGCCGGGCTTTGCCCGCAAACCACCGCCGACCAAAGCCGCCATCGACGCGGAATGGTGCGGCGCGCGGAACGGACGCGTGCGCGTC
>JANPCV010000113.1:0-34461 GCA_031431115.1 Caulobacteraceae bacterium | reverse complement strand
GTTGAACCTGGCCGAGAAAGATTGGAGAATGCCGCCCAGGGAATGGACCATGGCGAAAACCCAATTCGCCATCCTGTTCGAAGACCGGTTCAAACTCGCTTGATCAACCGGCCCCTACACGAAATTCCTGACAGACCCTCGCCGTTAGCATCGACCTCGTAATCGTCGTGCTCGGCGTCTTCCTTGGCACGCAAGTGAGCAACTGGAACGCTGAGCGCCTCGCCCACGAAGCTGGCGATACCTACCGCGCCCGTATCGTCCGCGATCTGGAGAACAACCAGAGCGATCTGCAGAGCCGAGACGCGTACTTCACTCAAGTTCGCACCTTCGCCCTGCAAGTACTGGGCGATCTCGATGGGACGGCCCGCATCTCCGACGAGCAGTTCCTGATCGCCGCCTATCAGGCGACGCAGATCTATCCGCGTCCACTTACGCGCGGCGCCTATGACGAGATCCAGTCCGTGGGCGCGCTCGATACGCTGGGCGCCGTCAGCACGCGCGACAACATCGCGAACTACTACGTCGCTGTGGAGACCAGCGAGGCCACGTTCCGCAACGTGCCGCCGTATCGCGAGATCGTCCGCCGCGCCATTCCGTATCACGTGCAGGCGCGCATTCGTGAGGCCTGCGCCGAAGAGATGATCACCGCCACCACTGGCCTCGCGCGCCTGACGCTGCCGGAGCGCTGTACGCTTGAGATGGATCAAAACACGCTGGCGCAAGCCGCGAGACGCGTCCGGGCAACGCCCGGACTGGAGCTCGACGTCACGCGTCTGCTTGCCGATCTGGATCAAAAGCTCATCCAGACCGAGCGCTCCCAAGACCGCGCAGCGCGGCTCGCCGCGGAGCTAGCTGAGCGCTAAGCGCGATCTATCCTCCGCATACACACCGGCCTTCGCAAGTTGGAGCGCGGGGCTCCGCCCCGCATTTCCTTAAACCTTTCAAGCAAGAAGCGCCCGATGCGGGCCGGAGGCCCGCGCTCCAACTTTCGTGGATAGATGCAAACTTATCCTACAGCGCCAAAACACGCGCACACTGCGCACATCCCTCGCACGGGAGGCTCACCGGCTAGCCGAGCCAAGCGAGCGCGAGGGTCGCGATTGAGCGTGACACCGGACTTAAGGCAAGAGTTCGCACGCCGGCGGGGACCTATCCAGGAGAGTGAAACACCTCCCCGTGAGGGCCCGCTGGAAAACAATCGCAACAGGGCGCGTGCGATACGCGGCGTTGTTCGAGCGATCGAACGGCGCACCCCAGGAACTAACCCGGCGTATCCCACGCGCCCTGTCTCCCGCTTTCGCGTGAGCGAAAGAGCCAGCGTGTCAGCTAGGAGACGCAATGCGATGACGCACGTCTAAAATATGGAGCGCCAATATGGAGCGCCGGCGTCTCGCCGGCCGGCGCAAGCGCTTGCAGGTTGGAGCGCGCGCCTCCCGGCGCGCATGCGGGCCGGAGCGCCGACGCACCGTCGAGATACAGGGCCCCGCTTAGGCGACGTGGAGCACCGTGAAACGAGGCTCACCCCAATCGAACTTCCAACGATCATGTTGGTATGGGCAGACAGCGCCTGCGGTCGCAAGGGGAATGTCGAAGACATAGTCCACGGCGGGGTTTTCACCCTCTCGCTGGTCCTGCTCTTTCGAAAGTCGCTCTCGGATTTCTGCAAAAGCTGCCGGCGGAGTTCCAGCTACGTCGAGGTGTCGAAGGTCTTGTTGCGCGTCATGGAGGAGCGACCACTTTTGCCGTCCGCGCTCGTAACCGTATGACGCGGAGACCATCACTCCTTCGTGCACTTGGCACGCCACAAGTTCACAATGGTTCGACAGAGTCTCCAAACGATCCTCCGATGCATACGAGAAGTCGTTGGCGAACAAAATGAACCAGCCATCGGGGATTTCAGCTCCGGAGAAAGGCGCTTCGTTCGCCTCGTCGTGCTCACCTGTATCCCTAGCGTTCAACAGCCTCAGCACGTCCTCCTTGCCTAGTCCCCTAAAACCGATCCAAGAGATTTTGAATCCCATGAGTGTCCTCCCAAAGCGTTAGCGCTTCGGCGTCCCAAACGGCACGACCTTGTTCTCAACATCGTGGCCAATATCGGCGCGGCCGAGATACGCGATGCCAGCCTTCCCGCACCAATAACGCGCGATTTCTTCGGCCGTCGCGCCGAACGGCTTGTCGTTCTCCGGCACATCCGAGATGCGCCCGAGCTTAATCCCCTTCACGGTCCGAACGTTGGCGGAGGAGGTAATTTGGAAGAGGGCGCGGTCTAGCCGGTAAAGGTACTCGCCAACATCTTCGAGCATCAGCACGTGCTCGGAAAGATTGGGCTCCAACGAAGTGCCGAGCATCGACTGAAACACGGTGATGTTGAAAGCCGCGCTTTTGCCGTCGAACATCACCCCGAGTTCAACACTCTCTGGCGCGCGATCAAGCAGCCAATTGAGCGCCCTCTTTATGGCCCCTTCTCCGTCGGCTCGCGTCATGTCGACGGGAATAGGGCCATGCGCAATGTTGTCGTAGCCACGCGCATAGAGCCCGCCGAGGATCGCGCCATTATCGCTGTAGCCGAGATACGTCTTCGTGCGCGACGCGCCATTGAGCTGGCTCAGCGCCGCTTCCGCAATGCGGCATGCGCCGTAGCCGCCGCGCGCAAACCAGATCACGTCCAGCGAAGGATCGTTGGCGAATTCAACGAAGGCTTTCGTGCGGGTGTCATCGTCGCCAGCGAAATGTCCGGCGCTCATAAAACATTGCGGATGGAAAATGATTTCCGGGGCGCGATCGAGAAAACTGTCCGCTGCGAACGCTTTAACGCGCTCGGCGAGCGCCGGATCAATGCGTGTGCCAGGCGCTACGACGCCAATGCGAAGCGATGGGGCCATGTTGCTGCGTTCGCGTCCTTGCCGATAAGCGGCGTTTCTCGTCATAACGGGCAGAGATGAGTCAGGCAAAATCCTATTTCTTCAGCGGTGTCGGTGGCTCCGGAATGTTGCCGCTGGCGCTCATTCTGCGCGGCAAAGGCGTTGTGGTGGCGGGCTCGGACCGCTCGCTCGACCAAGGCCGCCTCGGCGCCAAGTTCGAGTACCTCAAAGCGCAGGGCATCGCCCTCTTCCCGCAGGACGGCTCCGGCATCACCAGCGCCGATCAGATCCTAGTGCGATCAGCCGCCGTCGAAGACACCGTTGGCGATGTGGTCGCCGCTAAGCGCGTTGGCGCAGAAGATTTGAAGCGTCCGCAACTGCTCGCAGAGCTTTTCAACGCAGCGCCCGTCCGCATTGGCGTCGCCGGCACCAGCGGCAAAAGCACCACCACCGGCATGATCGCTTGGCTGCTCCACCGCGCCGGCCGTGATCCCACCGTCATGAACGGCGCCGTGATGAAAAACTTCGTCACGCCCGACGCACTTTTCGCCAGCGCGCTGGTCGGCAAAGGCGATGCGTTCGTGAGCGAAGTGGACGAAAGCGATGGCTCGATTGCGCGCTACGAGCCGACGATCGCCGTCGTCAACAACATCGCCCTCGACCACAAGAGCATGGACGAGCTGCGCGCGCTGTTTACCGGCTTCGTCAACAAGGCCGAGGTCGCGGTGCTGAACCTCGACAACGAGGAAACGGCGGCGTTGGTGCTGACCACCAAGGTCCGCACCCGCACCTACTCGCTGCGCTCCGGCCTCGCCGACCTGCATTGCTCCGCCATTCGCTTGGCGCCCGACGGTGTCGCATTCGACGTGATCGAGAAAGACACACGCCACACCGCGACCGTAGAGCTTGCTGTGCCGGGCGAGCACAATGTCTCGAACGCGCTCGCGGCGCTCTCAGCAGCGCGGGCCTATGGCCTGCCGCTGCAAGACGCGGCCGAGGCGCTCAAAGGCTTCTCCGGCACCAAGCGCCGCCTTGAAGTCGTCGGCAAAGCCAACAACATCACCGTCATCGATGATTTCGGGCACAACCCCGACAAGATCGCCGCCACCCTCAATACGCTGCACGCCTTCCCGGGCCGCCTGCTCGTCATGTTTCAGCCGCACGGCTTTGGACCACTACGTTTGATGCGTGACGAGTTCATCGACTGCTTCGCACGCAACATGAGCGACGATGACGTGCTCATCATGCCCGACCCCGTCTATTTCGGCGGCACCGTGGACCGCAGCGTCACCAGCGAGCATATCGTCTCCGGCGTCCGCTCACGCGGCCTGCAAGCCATGGCTTTCGCCGAACGCGGCGCCTGCGGCGATAAGCTGATCGAATTGGCCGAGCCCGGTGACCGCATCGTCGTTATGGGCGCACGCGATGATACGTTGAGTGTGTTCGCGGCTGAGTTGCTTCAACGTATCGCCGCGAAGTAGGGCGCTCCCCTACTCCGCCGCAGGGCGCAGATTTTCGGGTAGGGCCTCGATCGGCGCAAATCGCGCTGCATCCGCGATCAGCAGCTCGGCTCGCAACGTGATCGCGCCATCGTCGTCGGACGTTTCTTCGAGGATTTTGCCGGCGGCGGCGATCTGCGCACGCATGCGGCCGGCGTCGTCCGGCGGCAAGGTGAGGGTGATGACACGTGTTGCAGAAAACGCGGCGCGATCGATCGCGGTAAGCAGGGCCTCAACGCCCTCCCCCGTCTCTGCTGAAATCGCAACAGGGGGTAGGGCGCTGCCCTGCCCCTGCTCAGCCGCCGTCTCCGCGCGCCGCAAGCGCCCAACTCGCGTCGCCTCATCCAGCAAATCGATCTTATTCCAAGCCTCAAGCACCGGCGGCGACTTTCCACCGGCGTCTTTTGATAGTTGCGACAACACAGCGAGCACGTCAGCTCTCTGATCCTCGCTCTGCGGGTGCGCGATGTCGCGCACGTGCACGAGCAAATCAGCTTCGGTCACGGCCTCAAGCGTCGCGCGGAAGCTCTCAACCAACTCGTGTGGCAAGTCGGAGATGAAGCCCACCGTATCGCTCATGATCACCGCGCGGCCGCTCGGCAGCTTCACTTGCCGCGCCGTAGGATCAAGCGTGGCAAACAACATGTCCTTGGCGAGGACGCCTGCTTGCGTGAGGCGATTGAACAGCGTCGATTTGCCAGCGTTGGTATAGCCAACGAGCACAACCGCGGGTAGTCCAGCACGCGAACGCGCGCGCCTCTGTAAGCCTCGCGTTCGTCGCACGTCCTCAAGCTCTCGCTTTAGCTTGATGATGCGATCGGCGATGATGCGGCGATCGAGCTCGATCTGCGTTTCGCCTGGCCCGCCGGTTTTTCCGAGACCGCCGCGCTGGCGCTCCAAGTGAGTCCAGGTTCGCACAAGGCGCGAGCGTTCATAGCCTTGGCGCGCGAGTTCGACCTGGAGCTTGCCTTCCTTGGTGCGTGCTCGCAGTCCGAATATTTCAAGGATGAGCCCGGTGCGATCGACCACCTTCGAGCCGATGTCGGTCTCGAGGTTGCGCTGTTGCACGGGTGAGAGCGGTGCATCGATGACAATCACGCCAGCGCCAAGCGCTTCGGATTGATCCTTCAAACGCTCAACGCGGCCCGAGCCAAAGTAGGTGCGCGGACTGATCTGTCTGAGAGGCGCAGCTTCAGCCGCTGCAATCTGAAGTCCCAACGCTTGCGCGAGGCCGACAGCCTCCAGCAATCGCGCTTCGCCATCGCGAACGCTCTCCGCCGCGCTCGCGAGCGGGCGCAGAACGATGGCCGTGTTCAGATCTTTGAGCGGCGTATCAGCCGTCGGCTTCATCTAGAGCCTTGTCGTTTTCGAAGAGCTGGACAGGCGCGCCCGGCATGATCGTCGAGATCGCGTGCTTGTAAACCAGCTGCACTTGGCCGTCGCGACGCAACAGCACACAGAAGTTGTCGAACCACGTGACGACGCCCTGGAGCTTCACCCCATTCACCAGAAAGATTGTGAGCGGTGTTTTGGCCTTGCGGACGGCGTTGAGAAACGTGTCCTGGAGATTTTGTTTCTTATCCATGGTGTAAGCCCCCATGTTGGTTGAGTTTTATAGCGCCCCGTCGAACGCGAGGCTGCAATCATTGGTATAGGGTGCGTCGGCCCATTCGCCAACCGTAACGGACGTGTATTCGCCTCAGGCGCCCAAATAAGCGGCGCGCAAAGCTTCTGTGACAGGACCAGGTTTGCCATCGCCAATGCGCGCGCCGTCAATCTCGACGACTGCGGTCGTGGCGTTCGAGGCCGCAGTAATGAAGGCCTCACGCGCCGCCTTGGCTTCTTCGATCGTGAACGGACGCTCTTCGATTTTCATTTGCCGGTCTTGAGCCAGCTTCAGTATCGCGCCGCGCGTCACGCCGTGGAGGATTTCTTGCGAGAGCGCCCGCGTCCGAAGCACGCCGTCAGCGTCAACGATCCAAGCGTTGGACGCGGTGCCTTCGGTCACCAAACCGTTTGCATCAACGAACCACGCTTCAAACGCCCCCTTCTCCTTTGCGCCCTGCCGCGCGAGGACGTTGGGGAGGAGGTTGACTGACTTTATGTCGCGACGCGCCCAGCGGGTGTCGGGCGCGCTTGTGATCTTGATGCCCGCAACTGCCCGAGCGGCGATAGCGCGCTGATCTAAATTTTTTGTAGTGACGACGAGCGTCGGAGGAGTCGTCGCCGCAGGAAACACGTGATCCCGGTTCGCAGCGCCTCGGCTGACCTGCACATAGACGATCCCATCGCGCACCCTATTGCGCCGCATGGTTTCCCGGATCACTGCCATGAGCGAAGCAGCACTCATCGGCGGCGCAATTCGGAGTTCGGTCAGCGAGCGCTGCAAGCGCGCCATGTGCTCATCGACGTCGAACATACGTCCGCCGCGAATGGCCCAGACTTCGTAGATCGAATCCGCAAACTGAAAGCCGCGGTCCATGATTGAAATGCCTGCGCCGCGTAAAGGCACGTATGCGCCGTTCACGTAGGCGACCCGGCTCATTCTGCCTCGGCGCCGTTGCGGCCCGGCGGATCAACGCCGAGCGACTTGAGCTTGCGGTGCAACGCTGAGCGCTCCATGCCGATGAAAGCCGCCGTGCGCGAAATGTTGCCGCCGAAGCGTGTGATTTGGACGTTGAGATATTCGCGCTCAAACCGTTCACGCGCATCGCGAAGCGAAAGGCCGATCACCTGCTGAAGGCCATCGTGTTTGTTAAAGCCGGCTTGCGGCCAGGCCTCTGGCGGTAGCGAGTCGACCGTAACCGGTGTCGAGGGATCGCCTGTGGCAAGGATCAGAATGCGTTCGATGACATTGCGCAGTTGACGTACGTTGCCCGGCCATTCGGCGGCCTGCAGCGTCGCTAGCGCGTCTTCACCGATTTGCCGCGCAGGCACGCCGGACATGCCGGCCAGACGGCCAACGAAGTAGCCCGCGAGCTCAGGAATATCCTCGCGCCGTTCGGCCAAACTCGGCGAGCGCAACGGCACGACGTTGAGGCGATGGTAGAGGTCCTCGCGAAAGCGCCCCTCGGTGATGTCGCCGCCGAGATCGCGCGACGTCGAAGACACGACCCGCACGTTTACCTGCACGTCGTTGGCGCCGTTCAATCGTTTGAAGCGCTGCTCCACCAGAACGCGCAGGATCTTCGACTGCGTCTCCGGTGGCATATCGCCGACCTCATCGAGGAAGAGCGTGCCCATGTGGGCTTGCTCAAACACGCCAATCTTTTTCGGACGCCCGTCGGCGCCCTCTTCGCCGAAGATCTCGCTCTCCATGCGTTCCGGCGCGATTGATGCTGCGTTGATCGCCACAAAGGCGCCGCCCGCGCGCGAACTCCGCTCGTGCAGCAGGCGCGCGACCAATTCTTTGCCAGCGCCGGCGGGGCCCGTGATCAACACGCGTGAATTGGTTTGCGCCACACGATCGATTGCAGCGCGGAGAGCCGCCATGACGGCAGAAGATCCGATGAGATTGTCGCTCGCTGCGGAACGTACTTTCAGCTCGGTGTTCTCGCGCTTCAAGCGCCTTGTTTCGAGCGCGCGGGAAACGACATGCAGCAGGCGGTCTGCCGTGAAGGGCTTTTCGACGAAATCGTAGGCGCCCTTCCGGATGGCCGCCACTGCGGTCTCGATCGTGCCGTGACCGGAAATCACGACCACCGGCATGTCGGGATCAATCTCTTTGAAGTTCGCCAGGAGATCGAGACCATCCATGCGGCTGCCTTGCAGCCAGATGTCGAGCACGATCAACGAAGGCTTGCGCTTGCCGAACGCATTCAGCGCTTCGTCACTGTCGCGTGCGGTGCGGACTTGGTGGCCGTCGTCTTCCAGAATGCCGGAGACGAGATCGCGGATGTCCGCTTCATCATCTACTACGAGAATATCTTGTGTCATCAGGGGGCTCCTGCGCCGTTTTCTGCAGCGGTGTCGATCGCGTCTTCGCCGCGTTTAGGGAGAACAAAACGAACAACCGCACCGGGCCCCCCGCCTGGCGCGTCGTCCAACTCAATAAGTCCCCCATGGTCTTCGATAATGCGCGCAACGATTGCGAGGCCGAGGCCTGCGCCTTTCGTTCGCGTCGTGATATACGGTTCGATTAGACGGTGGCGATCTTTTTCCGGGAAACCCAACCCGTTGTCGATCACTTCGAACTGTACGCCAAAATCCAAATCTCGCAGACGCAGGGTTACGAAGCCATCCTTTGGCTCGCCATCGCGCTCGCACCGCGCTTGCACGCTCTCACTCGCATTCTTGATCAGATTGAGCAGCGATTGCCCAATCAAGCGCTCGTCGCTGACGAGCGCGATCGGCTGGTCCGCGCCTTCAACTTCGATCCGCACATCAGGAAACACCAGGCGCTGCGCGAACACGGTCGACCGAGCCACGTCGCTGATATCCGCAAACGCCATACGCGGGGTTGGCATGCGCGCGAAGGACGAGAACTCATCCACCATGCGGCCGATATCGGCGACCTGGCGCAGGATCGTGTCGGTGCACTTTATGAACGTCTCTGGGTCCGACGTGATTTCGGCGCTGTATTTCTTCCGTAGCCTTTCCGCCGAAAGTTGAATTGGCGTCAGCGGATTTTTGATTTCGTGGGCGATGCGGCGAGCGACGTCCTTCCAAGCTTCTTGCCGTTGAGCGGAGATGAGCTTGGTCATATCGTCGAAGGTGAGCACCAAGCCGCCGTCGGCCTCCGGACTCATGCGGACACTAAGGTTCACTGAGCCGCCTTCGCGCATCAAGTCGACGCGTTGCGCTGGAGCTTCGCCCGCGCGGGGCGGCTGGTTCAAAAGCTCAGTAAACTCCGGCGTCAGATCAATCAGACGCCGGCCAATGATCTCTGCGCTTTCGAGACCTAGGAGCTGCACCGCCGATCGATTGGCGGCGCTCACGCGGCCGTTGTGATCGAGACCCATCACGCCGGCGCTTACGCCAGCGAGCACCGCCTCGATGAACGAGCGCCGGTTTTCGGTGTCTTCCTGCGCCGTCACAACATCACGCCGCTGCGCTTCGAGTTGCGCGGTCATGCTATTGAACGCTGTGGCGAGCGCATCAACTTCGTCCCGCTCTTCCCCCACCGCGACCCGCGCCGTCAGATCGCCGGCGGCAACGCGCCGAGCCGCACCCACCAGACGTCCAATCGGTTCGGCGACACGGGATGCGCTCGTCAAACCAACCCAGCCAGCGCCAAGCAGAAGCAATAGCGCCGTCGAGAGGTAGGCCATGCCAAACAGGCCGCGAAGGGAGTTTTGTTGTAGGCGGGCCGAGCGATACTCGTTCACAGATTCATCGAACTGCCGAAGTTGTGCAACCAGACCCGGCTCGAGGTTCTTCGACACGAGAACGTAGGAATCATTGTACGCCGAGAGCCGATAGAGCCCGCGAAGGCGATCATTATCCTGATCGAATCCGGCAGAGACTTCGCCTCGGTTTGCCGTCGCGAATGCCTCGGCGGACGGCGCCCGATAAGGCACTGCGTTTTCAACCAGCGAGCCGCCGGCGAGAACATTGCCACTGCTGTCGATGACATAAACCGAAGAGAGGTCGCGCCGCTCGCCTTGCAACTGCAAGAACGCCGCGTATCGCGCTGGATCGCTAGTGAGACCCGCGCGCGCGTTGTTTAGATCCTCAGCCATGGCCTGCACTTCGCCGCTCAGGCCACCAGACGCGAGGTCAACATAAGCGCGGCCAACGTCAGCTGCGTTCTCGATCGTGCTTTCAACGCGCTCGCTGAACCAGCGTTCAACGCCCTGCGTGAAGGTGAAGCCGAGAAACGCGGCAACAATGATCGCCGGCGCGAGGGCGGCGAGGCTGAAGAGAGTCACGAAGCGGAGATGGAGACGCGCGCCTGTCGCCGCGGCGCGCCATGCGCGTGCCACCTTCAATATCCGATGGATGAGAATGCCAGCGAGCCCTGCTGAGATCACAAGGCTTACGATCAGCAGCGTTTGGATCAGGCCGCTGTCGTCACCGGCGAGGCCGTCGCCCATGAGAAGCGTAATCGTTGCGACAGCCGTCAACGCGCCGGCGAGCCCGAGCCCGACCAGGAAGGTCAGCGCACTGCGGCTCTGCGGTTGATCGGAGAGCACGGCGGCATCTGCCGGCTCATCTATCGTGATTTCTGCCATGGCCGGGGGTCACCATGTTGCGGAATAGCAACATGGTGTTGAACCAATATCACGCTGGGGTCAATCGCCTCGCCCAGCTGAGAGTCCGAGGGCCTGGATTTTCTTCCGGAGGGTATTCCGGTTGATCCCGAGGATCGCTGCGGCCTTGATCTGGTTGCCGCGCGTAGCCAGGAGCGCCTGGTTGATGAGCGGTCGCTCCACCTCGGCCAGAAGGCGATCATAGAGGCCGGCTGACGGGAAGCCAGGGCTCGCGGCGGCGAACTCCCCTTCCACTCTGCGGGCCACGGCAGTCTCGAAGCCGTCGGTAGCATCCTCAGGAACGACGTTGTTGTCGGCGTGGCCAAGTTCGCGACCGATTTCGCGGGCGGTGATGACGCTCGCAGGGCTTAAGGCAGTCGCGCGGCGGAGCAGGTTTTCCAGTTCGCGCAGGTTGCCCGGGAAGCTGTGCGCTTTGAGCCGTTCGATTGCGGCGTTGTCGATGGATTTGTCTGGCAGGCCTTCGCGCTTAGCACGCACGAGAAAGGCGCGCGCCAAATCGCCGATGTCCTCCAGGCGCTCACGTAGCGGCGGCATGCGAATGACCACGACGTTCAGGCGGTAGAACAGATCCTGCCGGAACGCGCCTTGGCGCGTCAGTGTCGCCAGGCTCCGCTGTGATGAAACGATAAGCCGCGCGTCGGGACGATCGCCAGGCTCTTCTGCGTGCAGCAGGCCAGCAAGGCGCGTTTGGGAATCTTGCGGAAGCTCGTCGATGTCTTCGAGGAAGAGCGTGCCGCCCTGCGCGTGCGAGAACTTGCCCTGCAACCCGAACAGCTCGCGCTCGAGCTGCATAGACTGCGCACCGGCGAGACTCATAGCGACAAACGGGCCGTTCGAACGGCGGCCGTGATCGTGAATGGCGCGTGCTACGCGCTCTTTACCGGTGCCGCTTTCGCCCTCGATCAAAACCGTCAGGTCCGTACCTGCTACGCGCGCCATGACGCGATAAACGTCCTGCATCGGCGCCGAACGGCCGATCAGCGGAAGGCGCTCTTCCTTTTCCGCCTTGGAAGCCTGCGCCCGCATTTTCGCATCAGGTCCGCCGGTCAGCGCGCGTTTCACTGCGGCCATCAGATCGTCCAGATCGAAAGGCTTTGGTATGTAGTCAAATGCGCCGGCGCCTGCGGCAGAGAGCGCAGTAGATACTGTGCTTTGCGCGCTCATTACGATGACGGGCAGATGTGGACGCGCCATGCGCATCGCCGGCAGAGCATCGAACACACAATCGTCGCCCATATAGACGTCGCTCAGCACCAAATCGCCTTCGCCGTCACGCACCCATTTGGAAAGCGTTGCGACGTTGCCGGTGGCGCGCACGTCGTAGCCTTCCTTGCCGAGCGCTTGCGATAGGACGAGCCTCAACGAGTTGTCGTCTTCGGCGAGGAGGATGCGTGCGCTCATGGGTTTTCGTCCGGGTCGATGGGGAGGAGGATTTTAAAGGAGGTACGGCCTGGCTCGCTCTCGATCTCGATGCGGCCATCGTGGCGGGCGATAATGTCTGCGGCGACTGTGAGGCCGAGGCCCATGCCTCCGCTTTTAGTGGTGGCGAAGGCTTCAAAAAGGCGATCGGCGACGTCCGGATGGAGACCCGGACCGTTATCGACAATTTGCACTTCGAGCTGCGCGCGCGCTGCGCCACTCGCGGCGGATCTAAATTTCACGCCTGAGCGATAAGACGTTGAGATTGTGATCTCACCGTCCGCCTGATCGCCGATAGATTCCGCTGCGTTCTTGGCAATGTTCAGCAGCGCTTGAATGAGCTGGTCGAGATCGCCACGCACATTCGGTAAGCTTGGGTCATAGCGCTCGCGGATAGTCACATTCGGTGCGCTGGATCCGACGAGCCGACGAACGCGGTCGAGCGCTTCGTGAATGTTGAAGCGCTCAAACTTCGGCGCATCGACGGCGCCAAGCGGATCGATACGATCCGTGAGGCGGCGCACGCGATCAACCTCGTCGACGATCAGTTTCGCAAGCTCTGCCGATTCCTGATCGTCGGCGCGTGAAATAAGCTGAGCTGCCGCGCGAATGCCCGCGAGCGGATTGCGCACCTCGTGCGCCAATGTACGCGCAGCCGAGCTTGCTGCCGCAGACGGCGCGGCGCGTGCGCGCGGCGGCCGTGTCAGTACGAGCGCGATGTAGCCGCTTTCCCCCACCGGGGCCGCCGCAACGGTAGCGCGGCCAAGCGCAAAGCCGGGGCCTACGAGCGCGACGTCTGCTTCCGCGACGCCACTGGCGCCAGACAGCGTGCGGCGCACGAGGGCGATGATCGGCGCATCGATTCCAAAAATCTCGTCGAGACGGCGACCTAGCAACCCGCGGCCAACGCCAGCCAACAAATCTGCAGCCGCTGCGTTCACAAACCGAATTCGTTCGCCTGCGTCGATCCCCAACACCGGCGCCGGCAACGCTTCGAGCCAACGGTCGCCGTCGGGTGTTGAGGCTCTTGGCAGCGGACGAACGGTGGGATCGCTCATGCTGCCGCCCGTTCCAGCCCATCGTCGAAGAGGCTGACCAGCGCTTCCCGAACGCGGCCTGGATCATCCAGCGTACAAATCGCTTTGCGGATATCCCGCGCTTCAGCGCCGAACTCCGCATCGATCATCCAGGCGATGTGCTTGCGAACGACGCGAACGCCTAGCGTTCCGGAGTAGAATTCCAGCGTATCGTCACAGAGCGTCAGAAGACTCTGTAGCAATTGCGCGCGTGGTGGCGGTGAAATTTCGCCGCCGTGTTTTAGCGCGCGCTCAATTGCAGCAGGCAGCCAAGGTTTGCCCTGCGCAGCGCGTCCTATCATGACGCCAGCTGCGCCCGAGAGCTCCAGTGCACGCCGTGCGTCTGCCGCCGTGCCAATATCGCCGTTCGCGATAACCGGAATACGCACCGCATCAATGACTGGTGCAATCGCGCTCCAGCTGGCGACGCTGCGGAAAAACTGACTGCGCGTACGCCCGTGGATCGTGAGCATACGCACGCCCGCATTTTCGGCACGCTTTGCCATCTCCGGGGCGTTGAGCGATTTTTCATCCCAGCCAAGACGCATCTTCAATGTCACTGGCAGCGTCGTCGCATTTACAGTGGCTTCAACGAGCTGCATGGCGTGATCGGGTTCGCGCATCAGCGCCGAACCGCAAAGTCCGCTCGTCACGCTTTTCGATGGGCAACCCATATTGATGTCGATCACGTCAGCGCCGGCGGCTTCAGCCAGGCGCGCGCCTTCGGCCATCCACTCAGGATCGCGGCCCGCCAGTTGGATGACCAATGGCGAGATGGTCCCAGCGCCAGCGGCGCGGCGAACCATGTCGATCCGCGCCAGCGCCAACTGATCCGACGCGACCATTTCAGAGACGCAGTATTGGCCGCCGAAGGTTTTGACCTGACGGCGAAACGGGATGTCCGTCACACCAGCCATTGGTGCGAGCGAGACAAGTGGAGGTTTTTCGTTCAAATCGAACACTCAGCACCCCGTTTGGCTGGGAGCTTAGGGCGCCTAAAAAGCGGGCGCCAAGGGTTTTATGCTGCGATGCAATATCCAGTGGTCAGATTTCTCCAGTTATGAAGCTCGCGGCAATCATAGTGGCCGGTGGCCGTGGTGTGCGGGTTGGAGGCGAAATACCCAAGCAATACAAGATATTGCTAGGCAGACCGGTGATCGCCTGGTCGGTGCTGGCGTTTGCAGAGGCAGGCGCAGCGGAAATAGTGATCGCCTGCGTCCCTGAACACGCCGAACTCTGCCGCAACGCAACGTCTGGCCTCGCTGGCGTGCGTCTAGTCGATGGCGGCGTGACCCGCACCGCCTCCGTCCAGGCCGCTCTCGCGGCCGTCGGCGACGCCGACGCCATTCTCATTCACGACGCAGCGCGGCCCGGCCTCGATGCTGCGCTGATACGCAGGCTCGTTGCCGAGTTGGAGTCAGGCGCGGCCGCCGTGACGCCGGCGCTCGCGGTGCCAGACACGCTCCGCCGCGCCGATGCGAGCGGCCGTATCATTGAGGACGTGGCGCGCGATGGTCTGATGCGCATTCAAACGCCGCAAGCGTTTCGCGCTGGTACGCTCCGCGCCGCCTATGCCGCGCTCCCAGCAAATGCATCGATGACTGATGATATCGCCGTCGTTCGGGCGCACGGCGTGGAAGCCAAGCTCATCGCAGGCGAGGCGAAGCTCATGAAGATCACGTACCCTGAGGATATGACAATGCTCGAACGCATGCTTGGCGTGGAGCGCGTAACTTGCGTTGGTCACGGCGTTGACGCGCATCGCTTCGGCGACGGCGCGTTCGTTACGCTATGTGGCATTCAAATTCCGCACACCAAAGGTCTCGTCGGTCACTCGGACGCCGACGCTGGCTGGCATGCACTCGTCGACGCGATCCTCGGCGCCCTCGGCGAAGGAGATATCGGCGCCCATTTCCCTCCCAGCGATCCGCAATGGAAGGGCGCCGACTCTGAGCGCTTTCTTCGTCACGCGGCGATGCTTGCTGAACGAGCCGGAGCGCGCATCGTCCACGTCGATGTTACATTGCTCTGCGAACGCCCGAAGATCGGTCCGTATCGCGACGCCATGCGCTTGCGTACTGCCGAAGTGCTCGGGCTTCCAATCAACCGCGTGAGTGTGAAGGCGACTACCACTGAGCGGATGGGCTTCCTCGGACGCGAAGAAGGTCTCGCGGCTCAGGCTACGGCGACGGTTGAGCGTCCTGCGTAGGCGTCTCGCCCGATATAGCCGCCGCATCCTGACATTGCCGCAGATACGTGTAGATGCGGCAAGTCTCGACGCCGGAAAGCCCCTCCCACAACGCGCGCGGCAGGTTGACGTAATCGTCAGTCCACGCCCGCCCGGGGGGCGCTTCGATGATCCGCCAATCGGGGTTGATTGCAAGTGTGCCGATGGTTTCCGGCGACTTTGCGATGATCATCACGCTGGCCGCGAGACCGCCGTAATAAGAGACGTAAGGCTGCTCAAAGCGATCGCTAATTCGATAGAGGTACGGCGCATTGAGTGACTGAGCCACGCGCGCCGCTTCGGACACCAACGCCAAATTGCGGTTTGACAAGTGGAGAACGACGATGCCGCGGTCGCTCAACTTGCTGAGATAAAGCGCGATGGCCTCGCGCGTCAGCAAGTGCGCTGGGATTGCGTCCGAGGAGAACGCATCGACGACGATGACATCGAACGCGCCATTTGGCTCTTCGGCGATCTGAAGCCGTGCGTCTCCAAGCTCGATGCGTGCATTCGGCTGACACGCCGGCACATAGGTGAAATCACCACCCGGCCGCGCCGCGAGCCGCACTACGGCCGGATCAATCTCGAAGATCGTCAGATTGTCGGTCGGCCGCATGAGGCAGGCCGTTGACCCTGTGCCGAGGCCAATGAGGGCGAGATTTGATGTGGCGCCAGTGCTTAGGCCAGCGAGGATGGCCTCGCCGAGCGCTGTTCGCGGGTGATAGTACGTCAGCGGCTGGCGCTCGAAGCGCGGATCGGCGATCTGCGCGCCGTGAATGGTGGTGCCGTGCATCAGGATACGCAGCGGCGGCGTGTCTGGTTGCGCCCGATCCGAAAACTCTCGCGTTCGCAACACGCCGAAGAAGCTGCGCTCCTGCGTGATGATCCGCGAGCCGCGCGTCTCGTCGATGAAGATGATCGTGAAAGCGACCAGCACGATCGCCGCCAGCGCCCACGGGCGGCCACGATTGAAGAAAATTGCAACGCCGCAAAACAGGATCGACGTCACTGTAAGCAGGTTTGCGTCGACGCCGCCTGCGCGGATCAGCAAAAGCAGCAAAAGCACCACTGAAGCCAATGCGGCGCCCAGACCCCAATCGGCGATACGTCTGTTGTCCTTGCGTGGCAGGATCGTCCCGTGCACCGCAAACGCCAGTACCATGAAACTCGTGCCAGTCAGCAGTGCGCCCCACGGTTGCCGCGCGACGGTTTGTGTCTCGTCATTAGCGATGGCCTCGACGAACACCGCCGGCAGATTGAACGCAACGTAGATAACGAGAACCGCGTGAACCGCAGCGACTGCCAAGAACAGGTAGCGATAAATCGCAGGACGGCTCTCGTCGCTCCAGCCGGCGGCCAGGACAGCAGCGCCGGCGCCCAACGCGGCCAAGATGAGCGTCGCGTCAAGCGGCGCCCAGCGCAGTAATAGAAGCGAAAGCATGCCTACCAGAATCGCAGCGGCAAGTGAGCCATCGACCAAGCGCGGCATGTCGCTGTCTTCGCGTGGCCGGAACAGGCAAGCCGCGGCGAGCGCGAGCGGATACTCGTAGATGTTATTGAAGATGAGAGGCGCAATCAGCGCCGCAAAGGCGCCGCCAAGCACACCGCCGAGCGAAACGAACAGATAGAATTCCGTAAGCCGGTCTACGCTGGGGCGCGAGCGCGCGAGCGCCAAATGACAGATCAGCGCGCTGAAGAAGAAGCCAGCCAGAATGCCGGACACCGAGCCGATCCAATTGCCCGACGCGTAGTAGGACATAATCATCAGCGCGAGTGCGATGGGGTGGATGAAAAGCGTCCCTCCTTCCATCTTTTCGCTGCCGCGTGCGAACGCCAGCACAAACGTAAGGAGATAGAGCGCGAGCGGGATCACCCACAGCATTGGCGCTGAGGCGACATCGGTGGAGATGTGCTGCGTCACGGCAAGCGAAAGCGCCGATGGGATTGCGGCTGCGGCAATCCAGTAACCGCGCTCACGCCAAGTCGGCGCTGGCGCGGTGTGCTCCAACGGCTTTGGCGCCTTGCCATTTGACGAGATGGCCATCGCGGCTGCGAGCGCGATCAATGCCCCGACGACGATGTAGCCAAGCGACCACGCCGCGCCTTGCGCGTGCGCGCCAAGCATCGGTTCAATCAGCGCGGGATATGCGAGCAACCCTATGAAGCTTCCGAGGTTACTGGCCGCATAGAGGTAGTACGGATCCTTCGCGTCAGCGCGGCCGGTCCGTGCGTACCATGCCTGAAGCAATGGCGCGGTAGCTGAGGCGGCGGCGAACGGCGCGCCGACCGAGAGCGTGAGCACCCCGATCAGCCACCACACAGGGTGTTCGGAACTTGGTTCGCCGAGGGCGCTGGTCACTTGCACCGGCAGCACGAACCACGCGGCGACCAGCACAAGGCCGTGCACGGCCGCTTGGATGCGCAGATCTTTCACGCGCGCCAGCAAGTGCGCGTAAAGGTAGCCGACGAGCAGTGCGCCCTGGAAAAACGCCATCGACGTATTCCAGACAGCCGGCGAGCCGCCCAGAAGCGGGGTCACCATGCGTGCGAACAGAGGCTGCAACACAAAGATCAGCGCGGCGCTTGCGAATAGCGCAATCGCGAAAACTGGCGCAGCAACGCGACGCGCTAAGGCCTCCATAATCCCTCCGGCTCCTGCGCGCCTTCTGCCATTGGCGCCGGGGCAAGGGAATGGACTTTCGCTGCGCCGCCGCCACACTTGCGGCATGACAGGCCACCCGAACTACGAACGCGCGGAGCAATTGCTCATCCAAACCAAGGCGCGCGGTTACATGATCGCGACTGCAGAAAGTTGCACAGGCGGATTGATCGCCGCGACGCTCGCGGCGGTGCCTGGCGCCTCATCTTCGTTGGAGCGCGGTTTCGTCACCTATTCCAACGAGGCGAAAACCGAATTGCTCAGCGTGCCCGCCGAACTCATACGCGAACATGGTGCGGTCAGCCGCGACGTGGCGCTAGCGATGGTGCGCGGGGCGCTTGAGCATTCACCGGCGCATGTGGCCGTCGCGGTCACCGGAATTGCCGGACCCGGCGGCGGCACTGCGGAAAAGCCGGTTGGTCTCGTACACATCGCGGCAGCGCGCCGTGATGGGCTTACGTTGCACGAAGAGAAACGCTTTGGCGACGCGGGCCGCCTTCAGATCCAGTACGAGACCGTTTCGATCGCGCTCGATCTGTTGGCGCGCGTGTTGGATTAGTGGTGCCCTTTGGCCTTCGACAGGCTCAGGCCGACGTTGAGATCGGCGCCGATGCCAGACATGGCGTCATGCTGAGCCCGTCGAAGCACGCGACCCACTAACCCAGCCGCCGCTTCGCTTCGCGCTCGAACGCTTCCATGATCTTTGAAGCGAGTTTGTCCTTGTTGACCGAGATTGCGGCCTGCAGCACCGGGTTTTTGAATTCGTACGCGATCCAGTAGTGCACGTGCGCACCGTTTTCGTGCGGCTTGAACCACCAGCGATTGCTCAGCGAGTGTAGCGGGCCTTTTACGAGCGCAACCTCGACTTCGCCTTTGGCGGGCTCGCAGCGCACGCTCGTCGCGAACGTCACTTTTATTGCCTGCCAGCCAACCTCCGCTTCGGCGACACCCTCCCAGCCACCGCCGTCCCGCGGCTCTTCCTTGATTACGCGCATACACTTCAGAAACGGCACAAATTCCGGATAGACGCGAACATCGCCAACCAAGCGGCACAAGTCCTCAGGCGCATACGGCAGCACGCGCTCGGATTCGATGACCGTGCGTGGCATCTCAGCCCTTAGACAAGGCCAAGCGCGCTGCCTTCAGTCGCGCGAAGTCCTCGCCGGCATGGTGGGACGAGCGCGTAAGCGGTGAAGCTGAAACCATCAGGAAGCCTTTTGCGTAGGCGATGGTCTCGAGCGCCTTGAACTCATCCGGCGTCCAGAAGCGATCGATGGCTGCGTGCTTTTTCGACGGCTGCAAATATTGGCCGATGGTGAGAAAATCGACGTTGGCGACGCGGAGGTCATCCATCACCTGCAGCACTTCGTCTTTTGCTTCGCCAAGACCGACCATCAGGCCGGACTTCGTGAACTGGTTAGGATCGCGCTGTTTCACTGAGTCCAGTAGGCGCAAGGACTGATAGTAGCGCGCGCCTGGCCGGATCGAGTGATAAAGCCGCGGCACGGTCTCGAGATTGTGGTTGAACACGTCCGGCGCGGCATCGATGACGCGTTCGGCAGCGCCAGGCTTGCGCAAAAAGTCCGGTGTCAAGATTTCAATCGTTGTGTCCGGGGCTGCGCGTCGCACGGCTTGGATCGTCAGCACGAAGTGATCAGCGCCGCCGTCTTCCAGGTCGTCGCGATCCACAGATGTGATCACAACGTGCTTCAGCCCCATCTGCGCCGTCGCGAACGCGACGTTCTCGGGTTCAGCTTGATCGAGCGGCAGCGGCTTGCCGGTGGCGACGTTGCAGAAGCTGCAAGCGCGCGTGCAGATGCCGCCGAGGATCATGAAGGTGGCGTGCTTCTGGCTCCAGCACTCGCCGATATTTGGGCAGCCCGCCTCTTCGCAGACCGTGTGCAGCTTCAGATCGCGCACCAGTTCTTTCGTCTGGTGGTAGCCCAGGCTGGTTGGGGCCTTGACCCGGATCCAGTCTGGTTTGCGCGGGCTGGCATTATCTGGCCTGCCTTCCTTTTCAGGATGGCGCGGGCGGTTTGGATCGCCCCCTTGGCGCAAATCAATAAGCGTCGGCACGGCTCCAACATGAGCCTCCTCGCCTTGCCCCGCAACGGCTGGAGGGCAAACCTCCCCTGCGCCGCCAATGAGTTAATGCGGTCTCACTTGCCTCACTTTATCCACGCCGCTAGGTTCTGTTACAACCGTGAAACAATAATCACGGGTTGAGCGCTTACTTCTAGGCGTTCAGGCGAAACATAAAGTCGGAGGCAACACCCTCATGGCGCAACGCTCTTTCGAACTGGCGCGCACGCGCGTCACCTTGTTCGAGGCCCTGCTCCGAGCCCGCGATCTAAAGGGCGGCAAGTTCAAGATTCTTGAGGACCATACGCGCACGCCGCAAACGTACGATGACATCGTCCGCAAGGCGTTCGCGTTGGGCGGCAAGCTCGATACGCTGATCAAGCGGCGCGAGACCGCCGGCATCCTGCTGCCAACAGGCGTTGGCTGCACAGTGACATTCTTTGCGCTCCATGCCATTGGCCGCACACCGGCGATGCTGAATTTCACGGCTGGCGCGATGAATTTGCGCTCGGCTTGTGATGCCGCAAACGTGCGCAAAATTCTGACCTCGCGCGCGTTCATCAAGCTGGCGAAGCTTGAGGCGCTCGAAACCGAACTCGCGAAGTTCGCGACGCTTATTTATCTCGAAGACATCGGCAAGACGATCGACTTTGGCGACAAGCTGGTCGCGCTGGTGAAGGGCTTCTTTCCGCGCGTGTTCGCCGCCAAAGCCAGCCCGGACGATACGGGCGTCATTCTCTTTACATCTGGCTCTTACGGCACGCCAAAAGGCGCGGTGCTTTCGCACTCCAATATCGTCGCCAATGTCGAACAAGCGCACGCGCATATTCCGTTCGATCCAAACTGGTCCTTCTTCTGCCCGCTGCCGATGTTCCACAGCTTTGGCCTGACCGGCGGCGTGATGTTGCCGATCTTCACCGGCCATAAGGCGTTCCTGTTTCCATCGCCATTGCAGGTGAAGGAAATTCCGAAACTCATCAAGGATACCGGCGCTAATGTCTTTTTCGCCACCGACACGTTCGCGCAGCAATATGCGCGCAACGCCGCTGACGGTGATCTGAGCTGCATTCAGCTCATGGTGTGCGGCGCCGAGCGGGTGAAGCCGGAGACGCGCGAGCTCTATCTGCAGCGCTTCGGCGTTGAACTGCTTGAGGGCTATGGCGCGACCGAGGCTTCGCCTGTCATCGCAGTGAACATTCCTGGCGCGAACAAGCATGGCTCAGTTGGCCAGTTTATTCCCGGCATCGAGTGGCGGCTTGAGCCTGTGCCCGGCATCGAAGGCGGTCAGAAGCTCTATGTCCGCGGGCCGAACGTGATGCGCGGCTATCTCGATCCGACCAAGCCGTTCGGCATCGATCTCCTGCCGCAAGGCTGGCACGACACCGGCGATGTCGTGGACGTCGACGAAGATGGCTTCATCCGCATTCTTGGCCGCGTGAAGCGCTTCGCGAAGGTCGGCGGCGAAATGGTGTCGCTGAACGCGGTCGAGAGCTATGCGCAGACCGTTTGGCCTGAGCACACACACGCCGCCGTCGCCCTCCCCGATTCACGCAAGGGCGAACGGATTATTCTGTTCACCGATCACGCCGGCGCGACTTCCGAAGAATTGCTGGCATGGTGCCGGGCGAACGGCGCGAGCGAACTGGCCGTGCCGAAGAAGATTGTCGTGGTCGACGAGATCCCGGTGCTCGGCAGCGGCAAGACCGATTACGTCGTGATGCAACGCATGGCCGCGGAGCGGTTTGCCGAGGCGAAGGCGGCTTAGCTTGTATGTCGCGGGTCTGGGTCTTTTTTCTGAACCTCGCGGTCTTGGTGCTGACGCCGACAATGGCATCCGCTCAGGCGTGCCTCTCGCGCATCGAGACGGCCGGCGCCGAACTGGAGCGCGATTTCTTTGAGCAGGAGCGCGCTTGGAGCGGGTTCGTGCGCGCGTTCGAACTGCGGGACTGCGATCGCGAAGCGGCTGATATTCTCGCCGCGTTCCGGAGCGATCATGCCAGTCAGATTGCCGACGATGCGCGATCCGAATTCGCCAGCAGAAACCGATTTAAGCTCTATGTGGTTGAGGCGAGGTATGCGGCCCGTGACGGTCAGTACGAGCGGGCCATCGCGCTCCTTGAACACGCGAGAGCGGAGGATTCAGCGGCGCGCGGCGCTACCATGGTCTCATATCTTGACCTGCAGCTTGCGTTTCTGAGACGCGATCGCATCGCCCTTGACGCTGCACGCGCCCGATTGCGTGCTGAGGTCACGGCGCCGCCCTTCAATGAGGGCGGTCTCAACCAAATAGCAGGCCAGCTTTTGCTGAACCAGGGCGATGGTTTCGTCCTTTGCTTTGACCGGACTTATCTCGAAGCGGACACCAACGCCTGCAACACGCGCCAACGTCAGGCGCGATAGAGCTAGTGACCTCAGCCCTAAACATGCAGCACCCGCCCATACGCATCGAGCACCGCTTCGTGCATCATCTCTGACAGCGTTGGGTGCGGGAACACGGTCTCCATGAGCTCGTGTTCGGTGGTCTCGCACTGCATGGCGATGACGTAGCCTTGGATGAGCTCCGTCACTTCGGCGCCGATCATGTGCGCGCCGAGGAGTTCGCCGGTCTTGGCGTCGAAAACGACTTTGACCATGCCCTGATCTTCGCCAAGCGCGATCGCTTTGCCGTTGCCCGCAAAAGGAAAGCGACCGACTTTCACTTCGCGCCCCGCCGCTTTCGCCTTTGCTTCAGTGAGGCCGACGCTCGCGACCTGTGGGTGCGAGTATGTACAGCCCGGAATGCGTTCTTTGATCATCGGATGCGGCTTTTGCCCGGCGATGGCTTCGATGCAGATGATGCCCTCGTGTGACGCCTTGTGCGCCAGCCACGGCGCGCCGGTGACATCGCCGATCGCGTAGAGCCCGGCGACATTGGTTTTGCCGTAGCCATCAGTGACGATGTGGCCGCGATCGGTTTTGACGTTGAGCGTTTCTAAGCCGAGGTTTTCGATGTTTCCGGTGATGCCGACAGCGACGATGGCGTGCGTGGCTGTGAGCGTTTCTTCCTTGCCGTTGGATGAAACGACCGCCTCAACACCGTCCGCTGTCGCCTTTAGCGACTTTGCTTCGGTTGAGGTCAGGATTTTCAGCCCCTCCTTCTCGTAGCGCTTCTTCGCAAACGCCGAGATTTCCTCGTCCTCGACCGGCAGCACGCGATCGAGCAATTCCACCACCGTCGTCTTCACGCCGAACGTTGCGTAGAAGCTCGCGAACTCGATGCCGATGGCGCCTGAGCCGAACACCAGAAGCGACTCTGGCCACTCTGGCGGCGCCATCGCATCGCGATAGGTCCAGATGCGCTTGCCGTCGGCCTTGAGGCCGGCCGCGGGAATTTCACGCGCACGCGCACCGGTGGCGAGAATGACGTGCTTGGCTTCATACGGTGCATCTTTGCCGTCCTTGCCTTTCACGATCACCTTAGGCGCAGCGCTGCCCTTTTCCAGGCGCGCTTCGCCCTCGATCACCGTGATCTTATTCTTCTTCATCAAAAACTGGACGCCCTTCTCCATGCGGCCAGCCACACCGCGCGAGCGCTTCACCACGGCTTCGGGATCAAACTTCAAGCCTTCGATCGAAAGCCCGAAATCCGCTACGTGTTGCGCGTTGCGATAAACTTCAGCGCTGCGCAACAGCGCCTTCGTCGGTATGCAACCCCAGTTGAGGCAAATGCCGCCTAAGCGGTCGCGCTCGACGATGGCTGTCTTCAAGCCAAGTTGCGAAGCGCGGATTGCGGTCACGTAGCCGCCGGGGCCAGAACCGATAACGATGACGTCGAAAGATGTGCTCATGAGACTGTACTTAGCAGTCTAACACGGCGCGTGAAGGCGGGGATTCGATAACCACCCACCCATTCCCGGGGCGATGCGGAGCATCGAGCCCGGGACCCATAGACACGATTGTTCGACGATTGTGCGCTTGCGAATGGCAATCGTGCTTATGGGTCCCCGACTGAACGCTGCGCGTTCATCCGGGAATGGGAGGGCTCAGCCCGCAATCCCAAATACATTGCGGATCCCATCCACCACGAACTGCGCCGCCAGCGCCGCCAGCAGGATGCCAAAAATCCGCGTGAGCATCGAGGCCACTGTCTCGCCCATGATCTTCGATAGCGGCCCCGAGAGGAGGAACGCGATCAGGCAGAGCGCCAAATTCGCGCCGACGCCGAGAAGGATGAAGCCTCGGCTGGCGATGTCCTCGTGTTCAGCGAAGAAGAGCATGATTGAGGCGATGGCGCCCGGGCCAGAAATCAACGGGATAGCCAGCGGAAAGACGGAGATATCATCCTGCGTGCCGGGGTGCTTGGCTTGCTCGGCCGCGACTTGCTCTGCCCGCTCCTCACGCCGCTCGGCGCGCTTCTCGAACAGCATGTCCACGGCGATCAAGAACAGCAATATCCCACCCGCGATGCGGAATGCGTCGATCGAGACGTGGATTTGCTCCAGCAGCCAAGCGCCGCCGAATGCAAACGCCAACAGAATGCCGGTAGCGATGGTGATCGATTTGAACGCCATCTTGCGCCGCCACTCTGGCGTCATGCCGTTGGTCATGGTCGTGAACATCGGCGCCATCGCCACCGGATCGATGGCGACGAAGAACGTGACGAACGAGGCGAGCAGCAGCGAAAGCATCAACGCTCCTTAACCGATTCAGCGCATGTTTACGTCGATTATTCGAACTCATTACCACAAATGTTAAACCTCGCTGCGTAGTGTCCGCTTCGTGGTGGCGGGTATGCGTACGGACGATGCGGCTGAACAAGCCGTTCTCAGAATTCTTGTGGCTGACGGTTCGGCGTTTCAGCGTCGGCTGACGACCGAAACACTGCGCGCGGCGGGCCGGGTGCATGTCGACTATGCCGAGAACGCTGAGCAATGCCTGATGGCACTGAGCTATTGCCAGCCTGACATTCTCATCACCGATTGGGATCTGGATGACGGCGGCGGCCTCACCCTAGTGAAGCGCATTCGGGCCGGTGAAGGCGGCCCGGCGTTCCGCAAGCTCGCAATCATCATGGTAGCCACGCGCAATAGCGCGACCGATATCCAGCGTGCACGCAATCTTGGCGTCGATGAATTTGTCATTCGCCCCTTCTCGACGCAGACGATGCTGAAGCGCGTTGCCGAAGTGCGGGCGCGGCGCCGTGATTTCGTTGAAAGCACGCGCTATGTCGGGCCGTGCCGTCGCCGCCGGGAGACCGCGGACGTCTATGACGGGCCGCGCCGCCGCCTATTTGATAGCAACGATAAGAACGTTGACGCGCCGGACGTGCAAATCCGTAAAGGCCTAACGCGCATGTATTGTGAGCGCATCAGCGTATTGCTGCGGGCTTTGCAGCCCGGCGACGCAGTGGCTGTGCGTGACCTTTGCCTCACGTGCGGCCAGCTAAGCGCGCTCGCCGGCGACATGAAGGATCGCCTGCTGATGTCGGCGACCTCTTCCCTCTTCAACTACATAAAAGGCGTCGGCGCCGAGGCGCCGCTGAACCTTGATGTGGTCCAGGCACACTTGGATTCAATTGTGCAGTTGGCTGAGCTGCCGAACCACCAGGTCGAAATCCGTCAGACCGTTACGCAGCAACTGACAGTGATGGTCACCAAGAAGCTTCGCCAAGCGGGCCAAACTGCCTAAGGCATGACGATCACGCCGCCATTCTGCGCTGCGCCAATCAGCACCTGAATACTGCTGAGCGCAGCAAACACGGTCACTAGAAACGCCACAAGATCGAGCGGCAGCGCAAGTTTGCGCATCGTCGGCGCCGCACCACGGGCCGGCGCTCCGACAATGGCGCCGAACAATGCGCCGAGCAGGATTGCCGCTATCGGCGCGCTCATGGCGAGCACGCGTATGGTTTGATCAACCTCGTGAGTGGCGAGAAAGCCGTGCGTCAGCAACAGGCCCGGCGTCAGCAGTGTGAGCACCAGTGCGAGCAACGCCAGCGCGTTGTGCTTAGGCGGCTCCTCATCCGGCGAGCGCGCCACGCCCCATTGCTCCACGAAGACGGCCGCTGCCTCCAGGGCCACAGCGACCAAAAACCAGAGCCCCACAGTTTGAATCAGCGTTTCCAGCATACGCCTGAACATACGGCGGGCGGGGCCGCTGTGGAGAGCTTTGCAGCGTCCGTTCGTCGCTTAACTCACCGAGCGCGGCAGTCTCGCCTCAGGTCGCCAAGGCGGCTGCGGCGTTAACGAGCCAAGGCGGGCCAAAACCGGCGGCGATGCTCGGACTTCAGTCGGCCTTATTGAGGCAAGCCATCACAACAACATCGCCATCGGGTCTTCGAGGAAGCTCTTGAATGCCTTCAAGAAGGCAGCGCCTAGGGCGCCGTCCACCACGCGGTGATCGCATGTGACGGTGACTGTCATCATCGTCGCGATCGCTAGCGCGTCGTTCTTCACGATCGGGCGCTTCTCGCCTGCGCCGATCGACATGATCATGCCGTGGGGCTCGTTGATGATCGAAGCGAAACTCTTGATGCCGAGCATTCCCATGTTCGAGATTGAGAACGTGCCGCCTTGGAATTCTTCGGGCTTTAGTTTTCTTTCGCGGGCGCGCTGCGCGAGATCGGCCATCTCGGCGCTGATCTGCGCAAGTCCTTTGGTCTCGGCGGCCCATATGATCGGCGTGATGAGGCCGTTAGGGATGGCGACGGCCACGGCAACGTCGGCATGGTGATGCATGGCAATGCCGTCAGGCGTGTAGCTTGCATTGGCCTCAGGCACGAGCTTCAGTGCTAAGGCCGCAGCCTTGATGCACATGTCGTTGACGGAGATCTTCACGCCATTGTCGGCAAAGCGTTTGTTGATGTCGCCGCGCGCCTTGAGCAGCGCATCGATTTCGAGATCGATGGTCAGTGGGAAGTGCGGCACGTCTCGGAAACTCGCGGTCGTGCGCTTGGCGATGGTTTTGCGCATGAGGTCGAGCGGCACGAGATCGTAGCTGTTGGCGCGGATGCCGTAGCTCTCCAGCGTCGCAGGCGGCGCTTGTTGCGGCGCCGGCTTGGAAATTTCGCGCGATTGTTGCGGCGTTTGCTGTTGCGGCGTGGCGCGCGGAGACTTCGCGGCCGCCTCAACGTCTGCTTTGACAATGCGTCCGTTCGGGCCAGAGCCTTCTAGGCCGCTTAGATCTATGCCGCCTTGCTCTGCGAGACGGCGCGCTAGCGGTGAGGCGAGGATACGCTCGCTCGGCGCCGCTGCAACGGTCTGCGCGGGAGCGGCACGTTTGGAGCTAGGCTCCGGCGGCTTTTGCTTGGCTTCGGCGGACGCGGCTTTTGGCTCTTGCTTCGGTGCAGCAATCGCTGCTTCGCCTTCACTCGTCAGCGTTGCGATAGGTGTGTTGACCTTCACGCCCTGGCTGCCTTCCGGCACCAAGATTTCGGCGATCACGCCTTCATCAACGGCTTCGACTTCCATCGTCGCCTTGTCGGTTTCGATTTCAGCAATGACTTGGCCCGGCTCGATCTTGTCGCCGGCTTTCACGTGCCACTTGGCGAGGTTGCCCTCCTCCATGGTTGGCGAAAGCGCGGGCATGGTGATCGGGATCGACATTACGAAGCTTTCCGGGACTGCAGCGACACGTTCACGATGTCGGGTTTCCAGCGATGAATGAAGGTCATGTAGCCCAGCACGGCGAAGACCGAGACCATGCCAAGCCAGAGGAGAATACGAACGAGTCCGTCGATGCCGTTCCGTGCATTTTCCAATGCGCCGCGCCCGGCAGCGCTAATATCGCCGCTGGCTTCAAATTCCGCGAGGCGTGCAATGAGCGCTGCGTGAGTGCTCTCGGCGCCAAGCATCACCACAAGCAGCAGCAGTAGGATGAGCGATACGAACGCAAATGCGCCAAGGCGCGCAATGAATTGCGCGTCGCCCACGAAATAGTTGAGCGCGACGATGTAGGTGGAGACCACCGTAAAGATGATCGACACGCCGAGCAGCAAGAGGCTCATATAGCCAATCAGCTGTTCAACGACTTCGCCTTCGCTCATGCCGCCATCTCCGTCAAAGTCATCGGCGTCCAGCGCGATGCGCGGCGCTGCAGGCGCTCCTCAACCGTTTCGCCATCGAGGCTAGTCAGCGTTACAGGTAGATGCTTCAGATCATTGATCTGCAAACCGACGACGTTGATCACGCCGATGGCCCCGCTCGGACCTTCCATGTGCGTGGCGACGTAGGTGCCGCAGTCGGGGCAGACAAGAAAATCCGCAGTCTTATGGCCGAAGCGATAGCGCTTAAGACGTTTGCTCGCGGTTAGGGCGAGCCGCCCCCCGGGATCGCTGGCGGATTTAACGCCGCGTGACATGCAGAAGCTGCACCCATCGGCGCGAAGGCGAACGGGTTCGTTGGTCTCATACTCGGCGCTGACGACGCCGCAATGGCATGCGCCGCTGTAGATCATGCCGCACGTTCCAACGAAGGCGTTTCTTCGCAGATGATGTGCGCAACGCCCCAGTCAGTGCCAAGGACGAAGTGGCGCATCGGCGCCATTCGGAGTTCGACCTGCGGCTCGGTTCGCGTGATAGCACGAATGATCGGTGAATCTTCCACAACAAGGAAGCCACTTTCACCGGGACAGCACGCGGTCCGACGTAACCATAGCGACACAACCTGCCCCTCATCTTCTTGCACGATCACGTCGAGCGGTGCGATTGCGCGAAAGCACCAGCGATCCAGTTCGTGACCGAGAGGCTGGTGTTCAATCGTCAATTCGCAGACACGCTCCGCGGACCACCGCACGTCCGTGAGCGTCGTGTTTCGACTGCCGAAGGGCAGTTGCACCGGCCACGGTTTCACAATGGATTGCGAGAAGTCGAACATCTATCGGTACGTCACCGCTTTCACGGCATCAACGATCTTATCAGCGTTCGGCAGCGCCAGCGCTTCGAGGTTCGCGGCGTAAGCCAACGGCGCATCAACCTGATGAACGCGTGTGGGCGGTGCGTCGAGATAATCGAACGCCTCGGCCACGACGCGCGCGCAGATTTCAGCGCCGACGCCCGATTGGCCCCAGCCCTCTTCCACCGTCACGATACGGTTTGTCTTCTTCACGCTCTCGATAATGGTTGCTGTGTCGAGCGGACGCAGCGTGCGGAGATCGATGACTTCGGCTTCAATGCCCTGTTCGGCGAGTTCGTCTGCAGCCTTGAGAGCCAAGCCGACCATGCGCGAGTGCGCGGTGATGGTGACATCTGCGCCTTGTCGACGGACTTTGGCCTTGCCGATCGGCACGAGCCAATCTTTGACATCAGGAATTTCGAACTCGTGGCCATAGAGCATTTCGTGCTCAAGGAAGATGACGGGGCTCGGGTTTCGAATTGCAGCTTTCAGCAGGCCCTTTGCGTCAGCTGCATCGTACGGCGCGATGACGATCAAGCCCGGGATGTGGCTGTACCAGGACGAATAGTCTTGGCTGTGTTGGGCTGCCACGCGTGAAGCGGCGCCGTTCGGTCCGCGGAACACGATCGACGACTTGATCTGGCCGCCCGACATATAAAGCGTCTTGGCGGCGGAGTTGATGATCTGGTCGATCGCTTGCATTGCGAAATTCCAGGTCATGAATTCGACGATTGGCTTTAGCCCCGCCATTGCGGCGCCAACGCCTAGGCCGGCGAAGCCATGCTCGGTGATTGGCGTATCGACAACGCGCGTTGGGCCAAACTCTTGCAGCAATTCACGGCTGACTTTGTAAGCGCCTTGGTATTCCGCGACTTCCTCGCCCATGAGAAACACGCGGTCGTCACGGCGCATTTCCTCGGCCATTGCGTCACGCAACGCGTCGCGCAGCGTGATCTTGATCATCTGCGTGCCTGCCGGAATTTCCGGATCAGCTAATGGCACCGTTGATTGTGACGCTGGCTCAGGGCGAGCGGCCTTAGGCGCGTCCTTTGCTTCTGCTTTCGGCGCCTGTTTAGTTTCCTGCTTTGTCGCCGGCGCTGCCGCTTCGCCTTCGCCGCTCAGCATTGCGATCGGTGTGTTCACCTTCACACCTTGCGCGCCTTCTTCCACGAGGAGTTCAGTCACTGTGCCCTCGTCGACGGCTTCGACCTCCATCGTCGCCTTATCAGTTTCGATCTCGGCAATGACTTGCCCAGGTTCGATTTTGTCGCCGACTTTGACGAGCCACTTAGCAAGGTTGCCCTCCTCCATTGTCGGAGAAAGTGCGGGCATGAGGATTTGCGTCATCAGACGAGAATTCCGAACAGTGAAAGGAAGATGATCGCGCAGCCGATGATGCCCGCGAACCAGAACAGCGGACGCACGATCGGCCAGCCGGTGAGATAGGTGATCGAATGCGCAAGGCGCGCGAAGAAGAAGATTTGCGCGCCGAGAATGGTCCACGACGTGGAAGCATCGGTGATGGCGACGATCAGCGCCGCCGGTGCGAAAAACCAAAGGTTCTCACGCATGTTTTCGACGTTGCGTTTTGCGCGTGCGCTGAACGTGTTCGGCGCCGGCAGGTTGTCACGCGCGTTCGCCATGACAAGCCCGCCGTTTTGGCGGATGCCCGCGCTCGCTTGGACCATGACGATCACAAACAGCAAGATGATCGAGTAAGCGAGATATGTGAGTTCTGGTGTCATGGTTGTTAGTTCTCCCCGCGCGTTGTTTAGGCGTCCAGATAGATGTCAGTCATGAGTTCCGACGGATCGGGCTCCGGGCTTTCTTGCGCGAAGGTGGCGCTGTCGGTGACGATGGCGCGGATTTCGCGGTCAGTGTCCTTGAGTGCGGCTTCGTCGGCGTAGCCTGCATCGGTGATGAGCTTCTTCACGTGCTCGATCGGATCGCGCTTGGCCTTCTGCTCGTCGACCTCTTCTTTGGTGCGGTATTTTGCCGGGTCGGACATGGAGTGTCCGCGATAGCGGTATGTCTTCATTTCCAACAGCGTGGGTCCGTTGCCCGCGCGCGCATTTTCCACGGCGCGTCTGCCCGCTTCGCGTACCGCGACGACATCCATGCCATCAACTTCCTCGCCAGGAATGTTGAAGCTCACGCCGCGCTTATGCAGATGGGTTTCTGAGCTGGAGCGCTGGATCGATGTGCCCATCGCGTACTGATTGTTTTCGACGACGTAGACGACTGGCAGCTTCCATAGGCTAGCCATGTTGAAGCTCTCATAGACTTGGCCTTGGTTGGCGGCGCCGTCTCCGAAATAGGTCAGGCAGACTTTATCATCTTTGCGATACTGGTTTGCGAACGCGAGGCCGGTGCCAAGCGAGACTTGCGCCCCGACGATGCCGTGCCCGCCGTAGAACGCCTTCTCGACGCTGAACATGTGCATCGAACCGCCCTTGCCGCGCGAATAGCCGCCGCTGCGGCCCGTGAGTTCGGCCATGACGCCATTGGCCGTCATGCCAGCTGCGAGCATGTGGCCGTGATCGCGATAGGCGGTGATGGTTTGGTCGCCGTCCTTCAAAGCGGCTTGCATGCCGACGACAACAGCTTCTTGGCCGATGTAGAGGTGGCAGAAGCCGCCGATGAGGCCCATGCCATAGAGCTGGCCAGCGCGCTCCTCGAAGCGGCGGATCAGCAGCATGTCGTGATAGTACTGAAGCAGTTCGTCTTTGGTCGCTTCGGCGCTGTGCTTGCCGTTCGCTTTCGCCATCGGTGGTCGTCCTCCGCCGTGACGTAACGCTGCGGGCAAGCGACGTGTCCACGCTGAACGGCGCGTTCCTCTTATGCGGGAATGAGGTGGCTCGCTAGGAAGGTTTGCGATGCTGCATTGCAGCACGACTTAGTTCAGGTCGAACACGATTTCGTCGCTGTCGCCGGCGGCCAAAGTGATGCGCGCTCTTTCATCGAGATAGTCACGATCGAAGGTCTCACCCGGTCGCAGACGAGCGGCGCGGGCTTCGAGTTGCGCTTCCTCGTCAGTCAGGTTGGCCACGCGCTGATCGAGGACACGTTCTTGAGCCTGCAGATCAACGTAAGCCACGAGGCCTTGGCGGCCGGTAACGGCTTGGGCGCCGAGATAGAGAATTGCAGCCCCTAAACCGATGCTGAGCAGTGCTGATCCTTGCTTGCTCATGGCCCCCGATTCCCGATTCGGCGGCACGTTGAGTCGAGTTGTTTAAGGAATCGTAAAGACTCAAAAATGTTTTTGTTTTGTTCCGGCTTAATAAAATCAAAGGGTTAGCGAGCCACCACTAGTGTTTGGGGGTGATGCGCTGCGCACACCCCATAGTGTTGCGGTCCAAGGCGCTAGGAAAAATTTGCAGTGCTGGGGGCGAAACGATTGGCGGCATCTCTTGCAGCTTGCTTGGCGCCGCGAAGGAGCCTGCGTCGCAGTTCGAGTGACCGGCGCTACACTGGCGTTCAGGTGACTGCCCCCATGATTGCTGTTTGAGCGTTCTCCGACGCTGAGGAGCGGCGTAACATGGGCGTCATGGCGAACGCGCGCGGCTTTGCCGCCGACAATCGGATCAGGGTGTTCGTTGCGGCGGCGCGTCCCGACGTGTCGTTCGCCGACCAGATCGGTGCGTTCCTCCACAATGAGGGCTTTCAACCCCTGCTTGATCGTTACGAGAGTGGCGGCGAAGGTTGGCAAGATCGCCTCGGCCGCTTGATCGAGGATGCGGACGCGCTGGTTTTGGTTCTGACCGAAGCTTCGGCCCACTCCGATCAATGTGTTTGGGAAGTCGAGGAAGCGCAGCGTTTGGGCAAGCGGGTTGTTCTCGTGCTTCCCAGTCCGCTGCGGGGCGTCTCGCGAGAACTCGCGGGACTAAACACGATCTACTTCTACTCGGACCCGAGCCTTCCAAATTCTGGATTCTATGACGGCCAGCGCCGGCTCGAAGCCGTGCTGCGCGGCGCCGAGCGTGTGCGCCCGGCTGCTGCGCCGCCGCGTCCTTCGCCGCAAGATGAGGTGCGGGAGGCGCGGCGTACGGAGGCGAAGGCCCGCAAGGAGGAGCGCAGATTGCGCAAAGCTGAGCAGCGCGAGTTGGAGCGTCAGGTCCGCCATGCGACCGGACCGCGATTTCCGATCCTGCGCGTCGCGTTCCTGGGTATTGTAGCGGCGTGCGTCATTGGCGTCGTAATGAAGCCCGGGCTGCTGAACCAAGCGCGCACGACATGGGGCAGCCTAACGACTGCAGCTGAGGCAATCACCGCACAAGACCCGCCTTACTCTCCGATGGATGTATCGGTGGAGGATTACGCGCCGCAGCGGCCACTCTATGCGGGACGCACCGGCGCGAGCGTACGCGACTATCCGCTGACCACCGGTGAATTGATTGCCGACATTCCCGCGCGCACGCCGATGCGCGTGACGGGGCGGCGGAATGTTCAGGGTCAATATTGGTTTCGCGTTGAGCTTGCGGACGGTCGCGTGGGATTTGTTCGCGAAGATGTCGTGACCTTCACAGCGCCGCGGGCGGCGCAGGCAGTCGCTGGCGTCACCGCCATTGAGCCAGCGGCCACGGTCACGTCGGGCCGCGCAGGAGCGAAGGTGCGCACAGCGCCACGCCGCAACGCAGCTGTCGTCGTACGCGTGCCTGCGGCAACGGCAATGCAGGCGACTGGCAAGATCCGCGCGGGTGATCATTGGTGGGTGCGCGTGACGCTTTCGGATGGGCGATCCGGCTATGTGCGCGAGGACACGATAACGGCGGACTCTCGCACGGCGCTTTCGCTATAGCCCTCGCCGTGTTGTGGGAACTTTCGATATCAACGAGTGATTGCAGGGCTGCGGCTTCGAGCCATGCGCTGTCATTGCTGCTCTGCGATCTTGGGTCTTGGCTGCCCGAAATTGAATGGCGCTCGGGCTGGCGTGACGGAACTGAGCGCCGCCATCCCAAGGCTTGTACAACGCGACGTGCGCGTAGGCGCGGCGCTGGCGCTGACCTAGCGGCCCGGCCAACGCAGTCCGGTGCATGATCACGGCGTTTGGACCTGCATCGTGCGAATTGTTGAGGGCGTTGGGCGCGAGCGTCTCTACCGGCCACGGGCGCCTGGTAAAGTCGTGCGAGAGTTCATGACGCGCGACCTCACGTCTGGCATCGTGACGCGCTCAGCTGGCGACATGACCCACTCGCTGGGCAACGATAGCGACGAAGCGCTCGTCGCCCTTCACGTTTATGCGCCGCCGTTAGGCCGGCGCTAGGCGCGCGGCAGCGTGATTGTGACAGTCGTTCCCTGCCCAATGGTGGAGTCGATTGCCACGGTGCCTCCGCATTGCATCGCAAAGCCGTAAACCTGTGCAAGCCCCAAGCCGGTGCCGGCCCCTGCGGCCTTTGTAGAGAAGAATGGCTCGAACGCGCGTGCTAGCGTGTCCTCGCTCATCCCATCACCGGAATCGGCAACGCTAATGGTCACGCACTTCTCTTGATCGTCTGCGACGACGTTTTCTGCTTGCACCACCAGCTCGCCACCGTCGGGCATGGCGTCACGGGCGTT
>JANPCV010000112.1:0-14203 GCA_031431115.1 Caulobacteraceae bacterium | reverse complement strand
GTGGTGTCGATGCCTTCTTGCGCATAGAAGAGGCCAACGAGCCAGTTCACCGCGCCAATTTCGCCTTGCAGGCGGAATTCTTGGGTGAGGTTCTCGATGCTGACTTCCAGACCATCACGATAGGCGATGTCCGCAGACGTGAAGTCGATGTCCTGGTCGCGCTCAGCATTCCAATCGCGCACCGCGGTGATCGAGGTGAGGTTGACGTTGCCAAGATCCCAATCGAGTTGGGCCGAGAAACCGACTTCGTCCGTCGTTTCGCCGTAGCCGCGGCCTGGTGTGACCGACATCAGGTAATTTTCCGGAGCGATCGGCGTAACGCCGCCACCCGGCGTCAGGCCACCGCCGCCTGTCAGCACTGAGATCAGCGCCGACGTCCCGCCGTAGCTCACCGTTACAGCGCCGCAGCAAACTGAATCGCTTTCAGCGGCGTCGAGGATGAAGCGAACCGAAGCGTCCGGCGTAATGTCCCAGACGGCTTGGCCGCGGGCCGACCAACGGCCTGAGCTGTTGACGTCTTCGCCACCGGCGGTGTCGGTGATGTAGCCGCCGCGGTCACGGATGACGCCATCAAGACGGAACGCGAGCACGTCGCTCACCGGCACATTGATGCCGGCTTCGAGGCCTACTTCTTCGAGATCGTCGAGGCCGTAGGAGCCCTGGATGTACATTCCTGGGTCGAAGCTCGGGCCAGACGATATGACGCTGATAGCGCCGGCCGAGGTGTTGCGGCCGAACAGCGTGCCTTGTGGACCACGCAGAATTTCGACGCGCTCAAGTTCTGGCAGGTCGGCGAGAGCCGCACCAGCGCGCGAACGATAAACGCCGTCGATGAAGATGCCGACGGCGCCTTCGAAGCCAGGGTTATCCGAACCCGTGCCGATGCCGCGGATACGGGCGATTGTGCCCGAAGAATTCGATTGGCCAGTACCGATTTGGAGTGACGGAGCAACTTGGGTCACGTCGCGCAGGTCCTGCACGCCCGAGTTTTCCAGCTGCTGCCCGCTCACGGCCGTAACGGCCAGTGGAACGTCCTGGATCGCCGAGGCGCGGCCGGTGGCCGTGACGACGATTTCGTCCGTTACTTCATCTGCGTCCTGAGCCAGAGCAGGTGACGCGAACGCCCCCATAGCTGCGAGCGACGCGCCCGACAGCAGAATCCGACCCCAATTTGACTTTTTGCTCATCGTCGTCCTCCCAGTGCCCGGCCCACCTTCTTTGGGTGTCCGCGGCAGACCATAGGCGTGGTCGGGCTGACGAGCGGGTGCTCCCCCCGCGCCCTAACCTGTCCAAGTGCCGCCATTGCAGGGGTTAGGACCTTAAGTGTCAACGGGTCCGGATGGTATAACTTGACGCCAGCGTCATAGCGCTTGGACTCTGAGGCGGCGCGGTCACACTCACGCCAGGGCACTGTCACAAATCTCTGCGCCGTTTGGCCTATGCGCGCCGCCGCCCAGTGCCGATTTACAACTCAGAAGTGTATATTTCAGATCGCAACCCCCTTTTAGGTTGTGGTCGCCGGTCTGTCGCTTGCGACTCGCGGCCTGCTATAAGCGGGGGATGACGGCGGCGTTGGTACTGTTCTCTGCGGGGCAAGATTCCGCCACCTGCCTGGCCTGGGCGCTCTCAAATTTCGACCGGGTCGAGACCATCGGCTTCGCCTACGGCCAGCGACACGCCATCGAAATGGGCCAACGGCCGATCCTCCGCTCTGCGATTGCCGGGATCCGTGCAGAGTGGGCCGGACGGCTGGGGAGCGATGTCGTCGTGGACCTTGCCGGGTATGGCGCCCTGGCCGAAAGCGCGCTGACCGCCGACCGCGCCATCGAGATGACCGAGAGCGGGTTGCCGAGCACGTTCGTGCCTGGGCGCAATCTGGTGTTCCTTTCAGTTGCTGCCGCGCACGCTTATCGGCGCGGCGCGAGCGCGCTCGTTGGCGGCATGTGCGAGACGGATTATTCCGGTTACCCGGACTGCCGGCGCGAGACGATCGACGCGATGCAACAAGCGCTTTCGTTGGGGCTCGCAACGCCGCTGACAATCGAAACGCCACTGATGCGGCTCACCAAAGCGCAGACATGGGGCTTGGCCTGCGATCTTGGCGGCGAGCTATTGGTGCAAGCCATCCTCGAGCACAGTCACACTTGCTACGAGGGCGATCGGTCGCAACGCCACGATTGGGGCTATGGCTGCGGCGCGTGCCCCGCGTGCGATTTGCGCGCTAAGGGTTGGCGCGAATTTGCTGCAAAATAAGCGGTTCTAAAGCGAGGGTGCGCCAGGGCGGGTGAGGCGAACGGGGAAAGGGGCCATAAGCCCGCCCTAGCGCTCGCCGACTTATCGCGGGGTGGCGATGTAAGCGTCGGCGACTTTCACGGCGAACTGGCGAATAGCGCGGCGCGCTTCGGTCCAAGTGGTAGCGGGGCCGTTCAAATCCGCGAGCGAATGATTGTAGCGGCGATGCGTAACCTCGGTCGTTTGGCCGGACGCGTTGTGCAACACGGCGCGAAGCTCTGCGCCGCCGATCGAGATCGAGCTAGAGTCGAGTGACGGCTCGTCGAAAAGCTGCTGCATCGTCGGCCGGTTCGGCTCGGCGTCGACGATCGTGACGTCAATGCTGAGACCGGTGCTCGAGACACCGCGCTGCGCGAGCTCCCTCGCAATTGCTTCGGTAACCGCTGTGCGCAGCACTTCGCCTTCGCGTACGCCGAAATCTTCTTCGAGCGATGTCTGGAATTCAGGTGAGAAGGAGACCGGTGTCGATTGCGCCCACGCAGGCGCGGCGAATGCGAAAATTGCGGCCCCGGCGAGAAGATGACGAATGCGCATTGGCGGCTCCCACAGCGTCTATTGTGTTGAGTATGCCCGCGGTTCGTGCGTTGGCCACTCACGTTCACGTCACAACGTTGACGGGAGTTTTAACGATCGTCGTCGTCGTCGTCCTTATCGTCATCGCCTGGGATCGCGGCATCCACCACGGCGCCGGTAACATCCACGGCCCCTTCGATCACGTTGCCCGTAACGCCAACCGCTGTGCCCACAACCGCGCCCGCGGCGCCAGCGACAGCGGTGACAACGCAGCCTGCAAGCAACGGCGCGACAACAAAAACCAAAAACAGCGCTCGGATCATTTCATTCCCCGCACTTAATGCGCCGGAACGTGCGCGGCGACCGCACTATTGGCAAGCGCGTGGTGCAGCGTCAGGCGCTCCAGCGCAAATCATCTAGATCAAGGGATTCGTCGTCTCCGCTGTCAGACTCGCGGCGAAGCGGGCCGGCATAGTGCGGATCTTGTCCGAAGCGGCGGTCCGGGCCGAAGAAACCGCGGGTGCGTACGAACATGCGCGTATCCGTGAGCACGTTTGAGATGCGGTCGAACAGCAAGCGAGCGCTGATCGGCTTTCGCACGAATCCGCTGACCCCGGCGTCGCGAGCGGCGGTGACGCGTGAGGTCTCCGTATGCGCCGTGAGCATGAGGATCGGCACGTAGGGGTTGGGGCTATCGTGATTGCGGCGGACCATTTGAGTGAAGGCCAGCCCGTCCAGCGGCGCCATTTTCCAGTCGACGATAATGAGGTCCACAGGCCGGGCGCTCATAATCTCGAGCGCCATGCCGCCGGTTTCAGCTTCCGTGACTTTGCTGATGCCGCCCGCCCGCAAAAGGCAGCGCACCAGAAAACGCATCTGCTTGTTGTCATCGACAACCAGCACGTGAATGTCGTTCAGCGTCGCCACTGACCGCCCCTCGATTACCCTTCCAGTAGAAGCGACCGAAATTGCAAACGGCCGGTAAATTTCGAAGCTTTCGTAAAACGAATACCGCCACCGATCAGTAGATCGGTGGCGGCCTGCGGACTTTCACTATCGGAGGCGCAGTAAGTTGACGCGCCGTTCAACTTCTACGGCGCGTCAACCAGGACGATTTCAGCATCCTCGCCGGCCTCAATACGCAGCTCGGCTTCGTCCTTGATCGCGGCGCCGTCGCGGGGCCCGAGTTCGACGCCGTTGACCTTCGCTTTGCCTTTGGCCAGCGCGACATAGGCGTAGCGGCCTTCGCCGAGCTGGTAGGCGACGCTTTGGCCGCTCTTCAAAGTTGCGGCGAGCAAGCGGGCGTCTTGTCGGATCGGCAGCGCGCCCGCTTCTTGATCCTCGGCGTAGCCGGACGCCAGCGTCACCAGCGAACCTGAGCGCTCGTCCTTCGGAAACTTCGCCGCCCCCCAATACGGTTTGCCACCGCGCTCCTTCGGCACGATCCAGATCTGGTAGAGCGTCGTCGCTTCGTCTTCGAGATTGTATTCGGCGTGCGTGACGCCGGAGCCCGCGCTCATGACCTGCACGTCGCCGGCCTCGGTGCGGCCCTTGTTGCCCAGCGAGTCTTGATGCGTGATCGCGCCGGTGCGGACATAGGTGATGATTTCCATGTCCGAGTGCGGGTGGGGCGGAAAGCCGGTTTTGGCTTTGATGGTGTCGTCATTCCAGACGCGGAGCGCGCCCCAGTGGACGCGGTCAGGATCGTGGTAGCCGGAAAAGCTGAAATGATATCGCGCGGCCAGCCAGTCGGCGTCGAACTGGCCCAGGCTGTCGAACGGACGTTTCTCAATCATGGGTGACCTCTTCGCCGCCTTAGGTGGGCCGTCGCATTTCATCCTCAAGGCACAAGCCTGACACCACCTGCCGCTTGACGAAAGCGCCGTAGCGGAGTGCAAGAGCGGGCAAAGGGGAGGTCAACATGATCCGCACGTATCTCGCTGCCGCCGCAGCACTTCTGCTCGCCGCTTGCGGCCAATCCACTGCGCCGGCCACCGAAGAAGCGCCGGCCCCGCAAGGCCTGTTCGAGCAAGTCGAAGCGATGAGCCCGGAAACGCAACCGGTGTTCGCGTATCAACAGCTCACCGCCTACCAGCAAGCGCACCCGGAAGTGACGCCGCCGTGCACATCCGTCCGCAGCACCGAGCGTGTCGCCGTGCCAGGCAACGTCGATCCAGCCAGCATCTATGCGGCTCACACAACTGGTGCGGTGTTCGCGGTTCAGTGCGGTGCGCTGGTCAGCGCGACGCGCATGGATCCGAACGAGAAGTGGTTGGTGACTTTCGCGCCGGGCGCTGCCGAACCGACGGTTCAACACTGCCTCGGCGAACGCGGCATCGATCTCTGTCCACGCCAAGTGCCGACAGTCGAGATCGCGCCGACGACTCCGTAAGAGGTTCTAGTTGGTGCGGCGGAAGCGGGCGACGTCCGCTCCGCCGATATCAGCGAGTACGAGTTCGCCGTTCTCGACACGGAAGTGATGCGTATTTTCGAGCGCGCTTGTGAAGGCTCGCTCGGCTTCCATTGCGGGAGGCGAGCACATCATGCGCGTCGTGCCGATCGCATCGAAGTCGAGCGCTTGATCGGTGCGGCTGACGCCGGCGAACCAGCGATTGCAACCTGCGAAGCCGGAGGCGCGATCTGCGGCAAATGCGATGGTCGGCGGCGCTGCACTACGCGTTTCGTTCAGCAACGTCCATTCGCTGCCGGTGAGATCGCCCAGGGGTGTGGCGCTGCTGTTGCTACCGTCTTCAGCAGTCGCGCAAGCGGCAAGCAGGACAAGAGCGGCGAGGGCGGCGCGTTTCATGAGTTACTCCTGAGTGAGCACGGTGCTGTTGAATTCTGCGATCTGACTTTGTTGGGCGTCCATCAACACCAGTCGTTCGCGATCGAAATGTGCGTAGCGCGCCCGATCGATCACGCCGAGAAAGTTGCGCTCTGTATCCATCTGCATCGGCGATGCGCATGCCATCTCAGTGACAGCCACCATGCCAAAGCGCAGCCGCTCGCCGTTCTCGGCCACGTCCGCGGTCCAACGATTGCAGCCGGTGTAGCCAGAAGCGCGATTGCCTTCGAAGTCCAGCGTTGCGCCGTGTGGGTTGGCGTTCATGTCGTCAATGCGCAACCATTTGGTGCCAGAGAGGAAATGCGTCGCGCTTTGGGCTGGCGGCGCATCGTTCACCGGCGTTTGCGCGCAAGCGCCGAGCATCAACAGAGCAAATAGTGCGGCGCGCATGTGCGTCTCCATCAAACCGGATCGTAGGGAAACACCGAGGCCGAAGCGCCAACGTCAGTGTAGCTGGCCTTCATAGCTGGCAGCGCCTGGTCGATCAGCGTTTGCGGCGTCCACCCGTCCAGACGTCCCAAGGTGCGAACCGGACGCGGTTGGTTGAACAGGAACACTTCGTTGCCGCGTACCGCAAATATCTGCCCGGTCGTGTCCTTCGCGCCATCGGCACATAAAGCCACGGCAAGTTGCGCCACCTGATCGGCGCGCATGTTCTTCTTGATCCGCTCGACGCGTGCAGCGCTCGCCTCGTCCTTCACCGGGATCGACGCAATCATGCGGGTCCAAGCGAACGGCGCGATGATGTTTGAGCGCACATTCTTCGCGAGGCCTTCCATTGCTACAATCCGCGACAAGCCCATGACGCCGAGCTTTGCCGCCGCGTAGTTCGCCTGGCCGATATTGCCGATGAGGCCGGATGTGGACGTGAACAGCACGTACGACCCGTCCTGCTGCTCGCGGAAATGCTCAATCGACGCGCGCGTCACGTTGAACGCCCCGTGCAGGTGCACGTCGATCACCGCTTTCCAGTCTTCGGGCGGCATCTTGTGGAACATGCCGTCACGCAGAATGCCGGCTGGATTGATTACCGCGTGAAGCCCGCCGAATTCCTTCTTTGCCTGCTCGAACATCGCGGCGATCGCGTCGTAGTCCGAGACGCTGTCGGAGTTGGAGATTGCCTTGCCACCGGCGGCGCGGATTTCCTTGGCCACTTCTTCGGCGGGGCCAGCTGAGCCGGAGTCTTCGCCCTTCAAACTGCCGCCCAGGTCGTTGACGAGAACGCTGGCGCCTTCGCGGCCTGCGAGCAGCGCACATTCCTTACCGATGCCGTTTCCGGCGCCCGTGACGACCACAACTTTGCCGCTCAGCACACCCATCACGACTTCTCCACTTCTTGGTTCAACTTTATCGCGCTTTGTGCCTCAGGGGGAAGCGCCTGCGTCTCGAATCCGTCAGCCTTCGCAAGCGCTGGGAAGAGTTTCATCCACCACGAGGATGCCGCGACAGCCGCAACGCCGCCGATTGTAACAGCGCTCACCGGGCCGAAAATCCGCGCCATCAAGCCAGCTTCGAAATCGCCAAGCTCGTTCGACGCAGAGATGAACACGAAACTCACCGCCGCCACCCGCCCGCGCATCGCATCGGGCGTAGCCAGCTGAATAAGGCTCGATCGAACGTAAACCGAGATCATATCGACGCCGCCGGCGATCGCCAAAGCTGAAGCGGTGAGCCAAAGCGATGTCGATTGCGCAAACACGATGGTGGCTAGGCCGAAAATGATGGTCGAGCCGAACATCCAGAGCCCCACGCGCCGCCGCAGCGGGCTGACCGCCAGCCAAAGCGCGACGCTGGCTGCGCCTACACCCATGGCGGAGCGCAAAATACCAAGCTCGCTTGGCCCCGCGTGCAGGATGTCGCGCGCAAACACCGGTAGCAGCGCCACCGCGCCGGCGAGCAGCACCACGATCAGATCGAGCGAGATCGCGCCAAGCACGATCTTGTTGCTCCACACATAGCGCAACCCTTCGACAATCATGCCGACCGTGCGTGCATCTTTTACCGGCTCCTGCTTTGGCGTCTTCAAGCTAAACATCAGCCAAGCCGAAAACAGCAGCAGCACGAATGCACTGGCATACGGCACGGCCGCGCCGAACCCGTAGAGCACGCCGCCAACGGCCGGCCCCACAATCAGCGCCGATTGGAACGCGAGCGACGACCACGCAATGCCTTGGGGCAATTCTTTGCGCGGCAGCAGCATCGGCAATAGCGCGCTTGCGGCGGGTGGCAGGAATGCATTGGTCGCGCCGGCCGCAATGGCGGCTGCGAAAATGGCAGGGATCACAATCTCAGGTCCGAGCTGAGACGCGAACGCCAGTGACAATGCGATGACCGATTTGAACGCGACGCAAGCAAATAGAATGAGCCGCCGGTTGTATCGATCCGCAGCTTGGCCGCCAAAAAGCGAAAGTCCCAACAGCGGCAGGAATTGCGCCAGGCCCACCAAACCCAACGTGAACGAAGCTTCGGCCATGTTCTGACCGTGCTCGCGCGCGCCGTCGTAAACCTGCCAGAGCATGGCGGTCGCCTGCATCTGGATCGCCAACGTCGCGCACCATCGCCCGATCCAAAATTGGGCGAACGGCTGGTGACGGAAAATGTCGAATGAGGGGATACGGAGAGACGCCAAGCGGCGCGGACCATGCGGCGCCGCTCAGCGCTGTGCAATATGAAGTGAGCGCGATTGACGGTGGCGCCGCACCGCCCTAAGCGCGGCGCCTCCATGGCGCACATTTTTACTGCCGAGAAGCCTGAGTTTGCCGAAGCGATCGAGCGCGTGCTTGACCGCGCCTTCGGTCCTGGCCGCTACGCCAAGACCAGCGAGCGCGTGCGCGAAGCCGGGGCCGTGCTGGAGCCATCGCTGACACGCATTGCGCTGAACGAGCAAGGCGACGTCGTCGGCGTCTGCCGTATTTGGCGGGTCGAAGCTGGCGAGCCCCTGTTTTTCCTTGGACCGCTGGCGGTCGATCCTTCGGGGCAATCGGCCGGCGTTGGCCTGGCGTTGGTTCGCGATGCTGTCGCGGCGTGCCGCGCGAGCGGCGGCAATGGTGTCGTGCTCGTCGGCGCCGAGCGCTTCTTTCGTCCGGTGGGGTTCACTGTCGTGCCGGCAGGGAAAGTTTGGTTGCCGGGGCCGGTTGATCCCGCGCGTTTGCTGTGGACGGAGCTTCGTCCGGGCGGGCTCGACAAAGTGTACGGCGAACTGCGTCCGCCAAAACACTGAGCCGTCTCGCTACGCGCTCTCGCGCCGCCAGCCCCACATCAGCAGCGCTAAACCAAACAGCGCCCATAACCAGCCCGGCCCAAGCGGCGATGCGACGGCCGCACGTACCGTGTATGCGCCGTTGCGCTCAATGCCGATCCAATCGCCACCTTGCGCACGCGCGCCGCGATCGATACGGCGTATTTCTGGTAAGCGCCGGCCATCTTCGCCGGTCATGAATACGCTGCCGCCGGTTGCGTTCGCGAACGGGCGCAAGATCGCAGGATTAGCGGCAAGAGCGCCCGCCTCGCGCGGATTGAGCGGACCAACAGCCGCGAACGCACGCAAATTGCCGCTGCGCGCTTCGTAGAGGCCTTGCTCTGTCGCTGGCGCTGCGCCGCGATAGAGGCCGGGTTCGGTTTCATCCAAACCGGCTTCAGAGCGCTCGCCGCTTGGCGAGATGATTTCGACGGGGCCAGGTGCGTTGCCAAGCGTCGAACGCTCAATCTCCAAACCGCGCGGGCCGGGATCGAGCGTCAGGCTATCGTCTTCCAACTCTGGCTCTTGCATCAGCCAGTGTGCGAGCCTGCGCAGCAACTCGCCATGCGGGCCGCCACCATCATAGCCGCGCGCCCACAGCCAAGGTTGATCCGACCACAATTGCGCAACGCGTCCGCGTCCCGCGCGATCGAGCACAAGCAATGGACGCCCATCGGCGCCGGAGAGAACGGTCTGACCGCCGGTCGCGCGCGCATCGATCTGGCGCGTCCAGCGTCCCCAACGCTCAGGCGCTGGTAGTCCGCGGACGACTGGATGGCGGCGTCCCAACGCTGTTGGCGTCGGCCGATAGGGACGAGAAATAGTCTGCCCGGTCGGTTGCGATGGCAGAATGCCGGCAAGCGCCGTGCGGTAGAGGCCGTCGAGGCCTGCCTCCTGATCGCCCGCCGTGATCAGCAGTGCGCCGCCTTCTTCGATGCGGCGCGCGATCGAGGAGAAGTAATACGCTTGCAGGATGCCACGCTGCGGCGCGCGATCGAAAATGATAAGGTCGAACTCATTTAAACGCCGCTCGAACAATTCCTCGGTCGGGAACGGGATTAGCGCGAGTTCATTCAACGGCGTGAAGTCTTGCTTGTCCGGCGGACGGAGGATCGAGAAATGCACGAGATCTACGGCCGGATCGGATTTCAGCAGATTGCGCCAAACGCGCGCGCCCGCGTGCGGCTCGCCTGTAATCAGCAACACGCGCAACCGGTCACGCACACCGTTCGCGGCGAACGCGGCGCGATTGTTTGAGAGCGTGATTTCCTGCGGCCCCTCAGCGGCTTCGACGATCACCATGTTGCGTCCGCGATGGGCGAGGCGGAGGTCGACGCTGAACTCGGTGTTTGCGCGCACCGTTGTACTCACAGCGCGCTGGCCATCGATGCTGACCGTTACAGCGACTGGCGCGTTGCCGCTTGCGTCGATCACACGCCCGGTGATGCGCATGGGTTCGCCAACGATGCCAAACGTTGGCGCGGAGACGAGTTCGAGCCGCCGGTCACCGCGTTCTGGATCGCCAACGATGAGAATGTGCGCTGGCCCCAGTTCACGGAGCCGCGCCGGTTCTTCGGGTGGATCGGCAGCTTGCCCGTCGGTGATGACGATGACGCCGCCAATGCGGTCGCGCGCGACATCGCTCAACGCGTCCTCGATGATTCCGGTGACCATGGTGCCATCGGGTCCGCCGCGCGTTTCACGGACGCGCACGTCGATCCCTTGTTCTTCGGATAGTCTCTGCGCCATCGCATCGCCTGCCGCGCGCGCAGCTTCGCGGCGGCCGGAGAGCGCTAAGCTCTCGCTTTGATCGACGACAATCAGCGCCACGTCATTGGCGGGTTCACGCGTTTCGCGCACCCATTGCGGCTGCATCAAACCGAGAAACAGAAACGCGAGCCCAAGCCCGCGTGAGATCGGCGCGCCGCCGCCGCGCCAAATGTAGATGCCAAGCGCAAGCGCGGCGATCACGCCCAGCGCGATCATCATGCTCCATGAAAGTGCTGGATCAAACCCGATGCGCGCGCCCGCAATCATCGGCGGCCTTCGCCCATGCGTTCGAGCAGGGCCGGCACGTGGACCTGATCGGCTTTGTAGTTTCCGGTTAGCGCCACCATCACCAAATTGACGCCGAAGCGTAGCGAAAGCTCGCGTTGGCGATCACTGACGCCTGCTTGCCCGGACCACGCGCTCGCCCAATCGCCGTCACCGATGAAGATCGCCGCAACGCCATCGCGCGAGGATGCCGCAGAGGCGCTTTCGGCCCAGAGCTGTGTCGATTGCGAGCGGCCAGGAAAGCTGCGCAGGAGATAAAATGCGCGCGTCAGCACGTGCTCGGCGTTCACAACTTCAAGCGGCGGCACATCGAGGCCCGACAGCATCGTTTGAGCCGGCCGTCCGCGTTGCGCCGCGCTGGAGTCACGCGTGTCGACCAGCAACAATCCGCCGATCGCCAGATATCGGTCCACGTTCTGCAACGCTGCATCCGGCAAGCGGCGCGGCGTTGGCGGCGCCGGCCAGTAGATGAACGGGTACGCCGAGAGATCGTCCCGCGCGAGATCGAGCGCCATCGGCGGGCCGGGCTCAACCGAGGTGCGCTGGGTCAGCACATCCGAAAGCGCGCGCAACCCTTGCTCCGATGCGCGATCAATCCGCGAGTCGCCGGTCCGTACGTAGGCGAGGCGCAGTGTTTGTGTTGGGTCGTTCACGTTCTGCGCGTGCGCTTCGCCGCCGAAGGCAAAGAGCGCTGCAAGCACCATGGCAGCAGCGGCGCTTGCGCGCCGGCGCGGCAAGCGCGGAAGCTTGCCGATCAGTAGCAGCGCAATCAGCATATCGAAGGCCAGCATCAGCCCCGCCAGGCCGAACAGCCATCCCGCCAACGGCCGTTCGATCACCGCGCCCAACCCCGCGCGCGAAATTCCGCCTGGCAATTGCAGCGGCTGCAACAATTCATCGGGACGCACGGCATCGATCGAGGCCGAAATACCGGCGCGTTCGTATAAGCCCGGCGGCGTGGCCGGAGAGGGTTGCGCGATTGCGAATGTTTCCGGCGCAATTGGCTGCATATCCGTTGGCGCCGGCGCGAGTGATCCGTAACCGTCGAGCAAGCGTTGGGCGACAAACGGACCACCAGAAATCTCTCGTTCGCCAGCGCCATCCGCGCGCGCCGCGAATGCAAGCGTCCGCCGTAGCACTTCCACAAATAGTCCTGAGAGCGGCACGTCGGACCATTCCGGCGTTGCACTCACATGGAAAAGCACCACCAGCCCGCGCCCGCGCGCTTGCGCCGTCACCAGAGGCGAATTGTCGGAGAGCGTCGCCCACACGCGCGCCTCTTCGAGTGACGCGGGTTCCGCCAGAACTTGCCGGCGCACTTGCACGTCGGCCGGCGGTGATATCCCGGCATAGGGAGAGTCCGCCGGGAATACGCCAATGCCGAGCGGCGTCTCCCACGCGAGCGCGCTGCCGAGCGTGCGCGAGCCCGGCCGCAAACGCACCGGCACAAACTCATCTGCATCGTTCGCGAGGCGCGGCCCGGCGAAGCGCACGAGTAGGCCGCCGCTCTCAAGCCAGCGTGTTAGCGCGGCGCTATCAGTCGGTGCAACGCGACCGGCGTCCGGAAGGATCAAAGCCTGCGCGCGCGCGTCGATGAGTTGCGTGATGCTGCCGCGCTGCAAACTCGCGTAAGGTTGCAGCGCGCGATCGACGTAAAACAATTCCGAGAGCAGCGGCTGCCCAGCGCCGCCTGGATCGATCAGCCCGACAAACGGCCGCCCGGCGCCTGCAGGCAACAAGCGTACTGCGCCCGCGCTCTGTTCGCCGACGATACGCACGCGCGCCGCGCGCGCTGCGATCTCTGGCGGTAGCTCGATGCGTGCCGAAGCCGTCAGCGCATCGCCTGGAAACTGCAGCTCCGCCGAGCCAAGCGAGCGGCCCTCAGCCGTTTCGGCCGTCACCGCGCCAACAGCCGAGCCATTTACCGCTCGCCGCGCTTCGATAATGACACCCTGCGGCGTCACCGAACCCGAGACGATCCCGCGCGCGGTTTGTGCTGGCACGCGCGCCGTCACTGGGCCGCGCCGCTGTAGCTCTGCCGCCAGTGCTTCCGCGCCCGCGTCGTTCAATCCATCGGTGATCCAAACGATGCGATCGAAATTGCCTTCTGTCCGCGAGAGCCGCGCCGCTGCGTCGGCGCGATCGGGCCGCCATGGTTGCGGCTCCAGCCGCTGCACACGCGATTTTGCATCGGCAGCCGTCAACGCCTCGCCGGGATCGCGCGGGCGCGTGCTCGGCGCGGTTTGCAACATGAAGATCGGCGCGCGTGCGCGTTCGGCTTGCGCGATCGCCGCGTTCGCGGCGTTGCGTACTTCGCTCCACGCGGGGGCGGAGGTCCAACCATCGTCGATCACGATCAATGTACGCCCGCCCAGCGGACTTGTGCTTGCTTGCGGCGCCAAGCTTGGCCGTGCGAACGCCAGGATCAGCAACGCTGCCGCCAGCATTCTGAACAGCACAAGCCACCACGGCGCGCGCTCGCGGCTTTGATCGTCCGTGCGCAGGCCTTCGAGCAAACGCGCTGGCGGAAACTGTTCGCGCTGCGGCGGCGGCGGCGTCGCGCGCATGATGAAGAACAGCACCGGCAGCGCCAGCAGCGCCAACAATGCGCCGGGCGCCGCGAACAAGAACGGCCCGAAGCTCAAGCAAATCGCTCCGAGACCAGCGCGATCAGCAAGGCGAGCGCAGGCGCTGCGCCATGATCGGTGCGATGCAGCAAGGCAGGAAAGCCGAAGTTCGCGCCGGCTTGGCGGATGGCGCGGCGGTGTGTTTCCAGCCGCTCGGTATAAACATCGCGCACGGTCTCTGCGCGCCCGAGCAGCGTTTCACTCCGCCGTCCGCCAGGCTCGAGAAACAATGTGCGTCCACGAAACGGGAATTCTTCCTCCGCTGGGTCGGCCACCATCACCAGCGCGCCAGCGGCGCCCGCGTCCGCCGCCGCGCTCAAGCGCGTGCGCCAAGTTTCCACCGGCGCGTAAAAATCAGAAAAAAAGATGATGCAGCTGCGCGACGGTGCGCCGGCTTCCGTTTGCGGCGTCAGAAAATCATGCGCGATCCGATCGATGGCGCGTGGCCCAGTGCGCGGCGCGTGACCCAGCACGCCAACCCGCTCGCCGCCACGGTTGAGCAATGTCGCCAGCGCCAGCGCCATTGTTTGCGCCCGCCGCAGCTTTGTTGTCCGCGCGGGATCGCTGGTCCAATTGAAACCGGCGTCCGAATCCATCCAGAACCAAGCCGTTTGCGCTGCTTCCCGTTCGCGC
>JANPCV010000111.1:0-45614 GCA_031431115.1 Caulobacteraceae bacterium | reverse complement strand
TCTTTGCCCGCACTACACCGGTCAGTTGCTGCCACTGGCATTCTTGGCGCCAGTTTTGGTCGCGGATATTTTGGACGGACGCCAACCCGCGCGGCTAACGCTGGCGACACTCATCGCGCGTCCACTGCCTTCAGCTTCGCCGAACAACGCGCGCTGTTTGCGCAGTTCGCTTGAACGCTGCGACGACCGCGCAGTCGCACAAACCCATCTCTGGCATTTTTGAAGGTGGTTCAAAATCGAGCCCGAGAGAGAAAGCCGGAAATCACCTACACACGGCGGCGAAATCGTCTCTCGATCGCGCACTTTGACGCGCCTTAGAGCCATAAGCCTCGGGAATGTCGGGGGTTTCTGCAGGCTGCGACGGAAACCAGCCTTGTCGAGTGACTGGGTGGTGGGCGCGGCAGGGATTGAACCTGCGACCCCTCCCGTGTGAAGGGAGTGCTCTCCCGCTGAGCTACGCGCCCGGAAACCAGAGCTTCCGAAGGGCGCGGACCATAAAGTCCGGCCCGCCTGCGTCAAGCGGCCCAGCCGCAGGGACTTGACCTGGACACTGCTTCTGGTCCTATTGCGAACCGTTCGCAAATTGCCGCTGGAGCAGCCCTTGTCCTTTGTCATGAACCGTCGCGCGCTCGTCCTGGGCGCCTCCGCGACCGCACTCGCCGCTTGCGCGCCGAGCGCCGGTGGCGAGGACAATTTCGTCAACGTCTATACGGCCCGCCATTACGACGCCGACCGCGCGCTCTATGCCGGCTTCCAAGAAGCGACCGGGGTTGAAGTCCGTGCGTTGACTGGCAGCGCCGAACAATTGCTCGAACGCTTGCGCGCCGAGGGCGACGCGTCGGAAGCCGACGTGTTCATCAGCGCGGACGCAGGCAACCTCTGGAAGGTGAAGGAAGCTGGCCTCTTCCAGAACGTCACGACGCCCGCATTGGAGCAAAACGTTCCGGCGCATCTGCGCGACCCGGAAGGCGCCTTCTGGGGCTTTACCAAGCGCGCGCGGATCATCGTCTATCGCAAGGACGCGGTGCGTCCTGAGGAAGTGGCGACCATGGATGCGCTCGGCACGGCGCGCTTCCGTAGTCAGATCGTGATGCGCTCGTCTTCGAATACGTATCAACTCTCGACCCTCGCTGCCCGGATTGAGCGTCTTGGCGCTGAAAACGCGAAGGCGTGGGCGGCGGCGGTGCACGGCAATTTTGCGCGCGATCCGCAAGGCAGCGATAGCGATCAGATCAAAGCAGTGGCCGCGGGCGAGGCGCAGGCATCTGTCTGCAACCACTATTACTACTTCCGCATGTTGCGCTCGGAAGACCCGGCCGATCGCGCAGTGATCGAGAGGGTTGGTTTCGTATTTCCCGACCAGGCCGGCCCCGGCACGCACGTGAACATTTCTGGCGGCGGCGTCACCGCCCATGCCAAACGCCGCGAACGCGCTGTGCAGTTCTTGGAATATCTGGTGAGCACCGAGGCGCAGACCATGCTGGCGCCCCTGAACACCGAATTTCCGATCCGCCCGGAAATCGTGGCTGCGCCAGATTTGGTGGCCGCCGGCCCGTTCAAGGAAGAAAACATCCCGCTCGATGCGCTGGGCCGTCACCAGGCGGAAGCCGCTCGCATCTTCGAAGAAGTGGGTTGGACCTAAGCCAACACGCGCTAGAAGCAGCGGCTCATGAGCCTAGCCGCAACTCCTGCTCGCTCTAAAGCGCCGCGCCTCGACGGCGTGGCGCTGACGGCTGCTGTCGCGACGCTTATTTGCGCGGCGCCGGCGGTTGCGGTGATCGTGCTGGCGCTGACGCAAGAGAGCGACGCAAACTTTGGCGGCGCGCTCATCCGTGAAGGCGCGATCGGCACGTTTTCGCTCGTTCTCGCCGGTGGCTCGGGCGCAATCGTCTTCGGCGCGCTGGCGGCGTGGCTGGTGACGTTGTGCAAGTTTCCGGGCCGCGCCTTGTTCGAGTGGCTGCTTGTCATCCCGCTCGCGGCCCCGAGCTACATTCTCGCCTACGCGTACGCGAGTTTGACATGGGCGGGCGCCTCACCGGTGCCAGTGCAAGGTCTCTGGGGCGTGGCGTTTATCTACGCCGTTGGGCTTTATCCTTATGTGTATCTCGCTGCGCGCGCCGCGTTCGCGAGCCAATCGGCGTGCGCACTCGAAGCGGCGCGCATGCTCGGCGCTTCGCCGCTTCGTGTGTTCTGGCGCGTAGCGCTGCCGTTGGCGCGCCCCGGCATTGCGGCGGGCGCAGCACTCGCGTGCATGGAAATCGCGGCGGACTACGGCGCAGCGCAACACTTCGGCATGAGCACGCTTTCAACCGCCGTGTTTCGCGCGTGGTATGCGCACGGCGCGCCGGCGGTGGCCTTGCAAATCTCAGCGGTGCTGCTGGTGGCGGCAATTGTGTTTTTGTTTGTGGAGCGCAGCGCTCGCGGGCGAGCGGCGTATGCTGGCGGCTCATCGCGGTGGCGGCCGTTGCCGCGATATCAGCTCAGCGCCTTAACCGGGGCCGCGGCCTTTGTGTTTTGCGCCGCGCTGATCCTATTCGGCGCCGCGTTGCCGCTGTTGTGGCTGGGACGTCTGGCGGTTTTGCACGCGAATGTGGCCGACATTGTAGGGCCGTTCGTGAACTCGATCGTGCTCGCGGCGGCGGGCGCCCTCATCACGCTTGCACTCGCAGCTGCCATCGCCGTTGCAACCCGCCGCGCGAAATCATGGGGCAACATCCCGATTTTTGCGGCAGGCATGGGTTATGCGGCGCCTGGGGCCGTCATTGCGCTCGGTGCGCTTTCTTTGTTTGCGCTGGGGCGTGAGGCGGGATGGGTCGGCGGACTTGGCGCGACGCTTTCACTCGCGGCGCTCTATTGGACTTACGCCGCGCGTTTTGCTTCGGCGGGCGTCGGGCCAATCGACGCTGGCCTAGCGCGGCTTTCAAAGGGCCTCGACGCATCAGCGCGCACGTTGGGCGCCGGCCCGTGGCGGCGCTTCACTGAGATCGATCTGCCTATCGCGGCGCCGAGCTTGGCGGCGGCGGCGCTCATATTGTTTGTTGAAATTTTGAAAGAGCTTCCGGCGACGCTCATCCTGCGTCCGTTCAACTTCGATACGCTCGCCGTGAAGGCCTATTCCTACGCGAGCGATGAACGGCTGCTCGAAGCGGCCGCGCCGGCCATGCTCATCTTTCTCGCCGGCCTCGCGCCGATCATCATTCTCGCACGCAACATTGAACGCGGGCGCGCCGGGGTTGCGTCATGAGCAGCGTGCAAGTCACCGGCGTCCATCGCAGCTATGGCAAGACACGCGTGCTGAACAATGTCTCGTTCACGGCGCCGGAAGGCAAAGTGGTGGCGCTGCTCGGACCGTCCGGCTCGGGCAAGTCCACCATCCTGCGGCTCATCGCTGGCTTGGAAACGGTCGATGCCGGCGACATTCATATTGGCGGCGAGCGCGTTTCGACCGTTGGATCGACGCTGGCCACAGAAGCACGCCGTGTCGGCATGGTGTTTCAAGACTATTCGCTGTTTCCGCATCTAAGTGTGGGCGCGAACGTCGCCTTCGGCCTCGACAAGCTGGGCCGCGCCGAGCGTGACGAAACCGCGTTGCGCTGGCTGGATCGCGTTGGCCTGAAGCATCGCGCAAACGCCTATCCGCACGAGCTCTCCGGCGGCGAACAACAACGCGTTGCGCTTGCACGCGCTCTGGCGCCTAAGCCGCGCGCGATCCTGCTCGACGAGCCATTCTCCGGTCTGGACGCAGTCCTACGCGCGGAGCTGCGCGATGCAACGCTGGCGACGCTCGCCGAAGCGCGGACGACGACCTTATTCGTCACGCACGATGCCGAAGACGCGTTGCAGGCGGCGGATCGGCTGGTGATTTTGAAGTCCGGGCGTGTCTTGCAGGAAGCCGCGCCGCGCGAGGCCTATGACCGGCCCGCGTCGTTGGACGCCGCGGCGGCGCTTGGACCGATCAATCTGTTTACGGGCCGCGTCGCGGACGGCGCGGTTGCGACGCCGTTCGGTGCGGTGGCGGCGGAACACTTGCCAAGCGGTGTGAGCGCAAACGTCGCGGTGCGTGCTGAGGCGCTGACGCTAACTCCAGGCGCGGGTGCGCGCGTTGTAGCTGTCCGCCCGCATGGCGCGCATGATCTGGTGCGCATCGAAGCTCAAGGCGTAACCTGGCGCGCACTCACGCCGCCGCGAACGGCTCTCGGCGAAACTGTTTCAGTGGAAATTCAGCCGGCTGGCGCGTGGACATTTTCGGCCTGACCTTCGGCCGGCTTGCGCAACACGAAGCGGCGGCGCTCTAAACGGCGCGTGGCCAGCAATTGCAAACGCATGCGCCATGCTTCTGCTTCCCAGGCCAACTCACGCGCGACCGGCACTTCAAGCCCGCCGGTGGTAGCGAGCTTCTCGCCGAGCTGCTTGAAAGCGGCTCGGGCGGTGAAGAGGAAATCCTCAGTCATGTCCTCGTCGGCCTCGAGTGCAAGGCCGGCATCTACGAAGAATTGCAGGATGTCGCCGTGAGCGCGGATCTGCGGTTCGGCGAAGGATGATGCGAAGGCCGTCGCGAGTTCCGGTGTTTTCAGCCCGACATAACATTCCACCACAGCGCAAGCGCCGGGCTTCAAACACTTCATGATCTGCTGCGCGAGATGCGGCGGGTAACCGCAATAGGCAAAATCGTCGATGCTCAGGAGCCCGTCATAGGAGGCAGGCGTGAACACGTGCGCTTCGAGATCGATCCGAGATGCGCTGACGCGTTCGTCGAGCTTTGCTTTTTTCAGCCCATGCTTCAGAGCGTCAAAAGTCTCTTCGCGCCATTCGAAGACTTCAATCTTGCCGGCATGCGCGCCCGCGACAGCAACCATCGGACCGGCGAGCCCAGGGCCCAACACGGCGAGTACACCCTCGGGCGAAAGCCCAATACGCGCAGGCTCTAACTTGTCGGCGGTGGCGTCACCGGGCCGACACCGATCTTCGCCCCAAATGATCGAGAGCGCCTCCAAGCGCGGCGGCATGTCATAGGGGAGTTCATCGAAGAGTTCGTCCTCGGCATCGCCGTCGTTGGCGGGCGGTTCGGCTGCGAGCTTGGCCTCGATCTCAGCGATCGCGGCTTCCTGGTCAAAGGCTACGCCGTCCCACCAGGCGCGAAGCTTCGCGCGCGTAAGCGCGAGACCCTTCTTATCGAAAAGAGCTTTCACAGCCGCCATTGAGCGGCGAGCCTAAGCTCAATCCCGTTAACGATTTGCTTGAATTGTCGGTAAAAGCGAGGGGGCGTGGGACGGCAATTGCCCGCGCGGATCGTCAATAAACGCTAAGATATCAGCGTAGACGACCTCGCGCTGGTTATCACGGAGGAGCCAGTGCCAGCCATCCTCATAAAGCGCGGTCCGGGCGCCGCGAGGTAAGCGGCGGGCCGTGGCAATGGCGGAATTGCGGGGGATGATCTGGTCGTGAGCCCCGTAGAGGAAGAGCACATCGCCATCGAGATCGGCGGCGCGCTCCGAGGCTGTCTCCATCAGGCCGACCAATCCGTAGAGCGCATCGATCCGGGTCGACCAAATCATATGCGGCGCCCGCCCTGCTTGCAGCAGGGCTGCCTGATTATCTGACGCTGTGCGCGTGCGGACGACGCCGCGCGGCGGCTGCACCGCACGCCATGGGAACGTATGCGCACCAACCCAAAGCGCGAGTGCGTATTGATCCGGCATCGTCGACCAACCCCAAACGGCGGGCGCCACGAGCACCAAGCGATCGATCTCCGGTGCGTCCGGTCCGCCGAAAGTGATTATGGCTTCCGCCGAACCCATGGAATCACCGATGACCACGATCTTCGCATTCGGATGCGTGCGACGCGCGACGATGATTGCTGTGCGTAAATCCTCGGTCATGAGGCGTTCGCCGGCCCACACACCGCGATTGGGTGAACGGCCAAAGCCGCGCGCATCGTAAGCGTAGACCGCAACGCCGTGTTCGGCGAACCAAGGTCCCGCCAGATAGAACGTGTTGGCATAGTCATTCATGCCGTGCAGCGCGATGATCACGGCGCGCGGCTCTTCATCGTTCGCGGGCAACCAAGCTGTGAGCCCAAGCTCGGCGCCATCGAAAGAAATAAAGCGCTCCGCCGCCGGCTCGAAACGCGGCCCGGCGAATGTATCCAACGGAGACCCCGCTCGCTGCACAGTCGGCACGCAAGCGGCTAACACGATCAACGCAAGGCAGATGAAACCCTGCGCCGCAACTCGGGGAGCAAATCTCGTTCGAACCATGGATTACGCTTCAGCCAGCCCGTATTTCGCCACGACGGATGCGGCAAAGACATGACATCGGCGGGGTAATCGCGCCACGCGCTCACCGTTTCACCGAGACTCGACTTCACAGCACCACCCAGATGATAGCGCTGCGCATAAGCGCCGACCAGCAGTGTAAGCTGCACATTCTTCAAAAGCGGCAGCAGCCGCGGCCGCCACAATGGGGCGCACTCGCGGCGCGGCGGCAAATCTGCGCCGTTGACGGTTCCGGGAAAGCAGAACCCCATGGCCGCAACCGCAATGTTGCCTTTGTCATAGAACCTGTCGCGATCCAGCTCCATCCAGGTGCGGAGCCGATCGCCGGACGCATCGTTCCACGGAATGCCGCTCTCGTGCACGCGCCTACCGGGCGCCTGTCCCGCGATTAAAATCCGCGCGCGCGGATCTACCCACACCACCGGTCGCGGCTCATGCGGCAACGCACCCGCGCACACGCGGCACGCGTCAATTTCACGAACGAGCGATGTCAGCGCTCGAGAGGAACTCATTTCGCCATCGACCACGATATAATCGTCATTGTGCGCCAGTCGCGCACATTCCGCGCTCGACGGGGTTGGCTAGCGCGCCTCACTTCCCGTATTTTCATACCATGCATCACACGCCGCTTCTCGCGACCATCGCAGCCAGTTTTGTTGTCGCATTCTTTCTAGGCATGATCGCAAACCGGCTGAAGTTTCCGCCAATCGTGGGATACCTCGTCGCTGGCATTATCGTAGGGCCGTTTACGCCTGGCTTCGTAGCGGATGGCGACCTTGCCGCGGAACTCGCAGAGATCGGCGTCATTCTGCTGATGTTCGGCGTCGGCCTGCACTTTTCCTACAAAGACCTGTTCGCGGTTCGTAAAATCGCCATTCCCGGCGCGATTGCGCAGATTGTTGTGGCGACACTGCTCGGCATGGGACTCGCTTGGTTTTTGGATTGGCCCTTGGCCGGCGGCATCGTCTTTGGGCTCGCGCTATCGGTCGCGAGTACGGTGGTGCTGCTGCGAGCGCTCGAAGATCGCCAATTGCTCGACACCCGAAGCGGTCACGTTGCGATCGGCTGGCTGATTGTCGAAGACATCGCCATGATTTTCGCGCTGGTGCTGCTGCCGGTGGTGGCGCAAGTGCTGCCGGGCGTCGCCGAGAGCGCAGCGCTTAGCGCAGCTGGCGATGCTCACGCCGCCGCCGAGCCTGGCGGAAACATTCTTCTCTCGCTGGCGCTGACGCTCGGCAAGCTGGTGGCCTTCACCGGGCTTATATTCGTGGTTGGCCGGCGCGTCATTCCGTGGGCGTTGGCGCGCGTTGCCGGGTCCGGGTCTCGCGAGCTCTTTACACTTTCGGTTCTCGCGATTGGTATTGGCGTCGCTTACTTCGCGGCTGTCTTCTTTGACGTTTCGTTCGCGCTCGGCGCGTTCTTCGCCGGGATGGTGCTGAAAGAGTCTGAGCTTAGCCACCAGGCAGCCGAAAACACTTTGCCGCTCCGCGACGCGTTTGCAGTGTTGTTCTTTGTGTCGGTTGGGATGTTGTTCAATCCGGCGGTGTTGGTCGAACAACCGCTCGCGGTGTTGGCGACCCTCTCCATCATCGTGATCGGAAAATCTGTTGCGGCGTTTTTAATCGTTCGCGCCTTCGGCTATCCGACGGACACAGCGCTACTGATTTCCGCAAGCCTGGCGCAGATCGGCGAATTTTCGTTCATCCTCATGTCGCTTGGCATTGGACTTGGGCTCATTCCCGAGGCTGCGCGCGATCTCGTGCTTGCTGGCGCGATCCTCTCAATCATGCTGAGCCCCGCCATTTTCCTCTTTGCGGACCGTCTGCGCGCGCGCCGTCTAGCGCGCGAGGCCGCCCAGGAAGCCGCTGCGACGGTTGACGATGAACCAGATGCACCGCGCCATGTGAGCGAAGCCGACCACACCATTGTGGTGGGTTACGGCCGCGTCGGCAGGCGCGTGGCTGACACGCTCGCGGAAAAGGGTCTGCCGGTCGTCGTCGTGGAATCCGACATCGAGCGCGTGGAGACATTGCGCCTTGCAGGACGCACAGCAATCCTTGGCAACGCGGTGCGCGACGAAGTGCTGCGTGCCGCGGGCGTTGAGAAGGCAAAGCACCTTATCGTGGCCGTGCCTAACGGGCTCGAGTCGGGCGAAGTGGTCGCTCATGCCCGCAAGCTCAATCCAAGTCTGCGGATCGTTGCGCGCGCGCATCTCGACGCGGAGGTCGACCACCTCAACGCCAGCGGCGCCGACCGGGTCATTATGGGCGAGCGCGAGATCGCGAGATTGATGCTTGCCGATGTGGCGCCGGCGCCGACCGTGTAGTTATTCCGCGTTATCGGCCCGATAGCGCAAACGCACAGCCGGAATAACGCCGACGTCGATTTCCATGTGGGCGCAGCTGAAGCCCGGTACTTTGACCTGCCGGTGCACATCGCCCGCGCGGCGCAGCACGCTCAGCATCGAGGCGCCGACCTTGTTGGATTTGAGCACCTCGCGCGCCGCGGCGATATCGTCCTCGCTTGCGGGCCAGGGCATGAAGTGGGCGATGATTTTGGGCGTGATGCCGAGTTCGATCTCGAACTCGCGAAGCTCGTAACCGGCTTGGCGCAGTGGCGGCAGCGCAGTCAAAAACGCCGTCATCGTCTCTTGCAGCTTCTCGGCGCCGAACGCTTTCAGCTCCGCGAACTTCTCGCCTGGGATTGCGGCCATCGACTTGGCATGGTCGCCAAGGGTCTTCTTCTTAGGATTTTGATCTTCGCTGGTCATGGCTCAATCAATATCGAGCGTCGCGGCATAGATGTCGCCGTCCAGCGACTTGAAGATCAGCGCGTCACTCGCGGCGACCTCAAGGCCCATCTCGGTGCTGAGTGCGGCGATTGCCGCGATGACGCCGAGATTGCCGGCAAGCGGCGCGTCTTCGCCAAAGCCCAGGAACGCGAGCGGCGCGCCGCCACGTACGGGCCATACGAAAGGGTTGTAGGTGGCGAAGCCCGGCGTCCGTTGCTCTACTTCGAGCGCCAGCGACTCATCGGGATCGACGTCGAAGCTGAAATCGTGAAGGCCGTAATCGCCATCAGTGACGACGTTGCCGAGATTACCGTCCGCCACACACCGCGCGCAGATCGGCGAAGGCTCAGGCGGCAGCGCATAAATGTGCTGGTTGTAGGCCCATACGCACGGCCGGCCGCAGGCAGCGCATGGCGCGTCGGACTCTTCGAACACGCCGTGTTCGTAGGCGTCGGGATGGAAGCGAAAGAATGGCTTGTCAGTCATTTGCCACGCTTCATCATTTCGCGCGCGATGATGATACGCTGGATTTCGCTGGTGCCTTCGTAGAGGCGGAAGACGCGGACGTCGCGATAGAGGCGCTCGATGCCGTGATCGGCGACGTAACCTGAGCCACCGAAGATTTGCACGGCGCGGTCAGCGACACGGCCTACCATTTCAGAGCAGAAGAGCTTTGCGGCGGCAGCGTCCATAACAACATCTTCGCCAGCGTCACGCTTGCGCGCGGCGTCCAGCACCATGGCGCGGCCGGCATTTGCCTCGGCGCGGCAATCGGCGAGCATGGCTTGGATCATTTGGAAGTTGGCGATGGCTTGGCCGAATTGTTTGCGTTCGGCAGCGTAGCGCACGCTCTCCTCGATCAGCCGCTCCGCTACGCCAACGCACACCGAAGAAATGTGCAGCCGTCCGCGATCGAGCACTTGCATGGCGATGCGGAAGCCTTGGCCTTCATCGCCGAGACGCATATCCGCAGGCACGCGCACATTGTCGAAGTTCACGTCACAGATGTGGGCGCCTTGCTGGCCCATCTTTTTCTCAGGCTTGCCAACGGAAATGCCTTTGAGATCGCTGGGCACCAGAAACGCGGAGACACCGCCGCCGCCCTTCACATCCTGATTGGTGCGCGCCATCACGGTGAAGATTGAGGCGCGGTTGGCGTTGGTGATGTAGCGCTTCGAGCCGTTCAGCACATAGGCATCGCCGTCGAACTCGGCCTTGGTGCGGACCGCGCCGGAGTCAGAGCCCGCTTCCGGTTCGGTGAGCGCGAATGATGTAACAACCTCACCCGACGCAATGCCCGGCAACCATTTTTGTTTTTGTGCCTCGGTCCCGAACATGACCAGACCCTGGCTACCGATGCCGACATTGGTGCCAAACGCCGAGCGAAACGCAGGCGAGCAGCGGCAAAACTCGAACATCGTCCGGCACTCTTCCTCCATTGTGAGGCCAAGCCCGCCGTACTCTTCGGGGATCGAGATGCCGAACATGCCGAGCGCACGCATCTCCGCCAGCGCATCCGCAGGGATCGCATCGTCTTCCGACACTTTCGCTTCAAGCGGGATCAGGCGCTCATTGACGAAGCGGCGAACGCCATCAAGCAATTGTCCAAATGTTTCGTGGTCCATGAGGTCAGCACACCTGCCGCGTTGAAACCGTGTTGAGCCGGTACGGCGCGCAAGGGACTGCGCGCGTTTGGGTTTCCACCATGTGCACCGGGCCGATCACGGGATCGGCTTCGCGCAGCACGGCATCAAGATCGCTCTGCTCAAGGCGCCAAGGCTGCACCACCGCGGCGGCATCCACCAAATTGGCTTGCCAAATTCCAAGATAAACCGCTTCGCCGGGCCGCACTTCGAACGAGGGCCGCTCCGGACCGCGGATGAGGCCGTTAGCGGTGTAATTCACGCGTCCGTCTTCGATCAGGGCGAAGGCGCTATCGAGCGCATAAGTTCCGGGTGCGATCTCTGCGAACACAAACTCACCAGGAATGCCTGGCACTTGCGCGTTGTCACCCGACTTGGAGCGCGCTTCGAAGAGGCGCCGCCGCCCATAGCGCATGAAGTTGCCGTCGGCGTCCAAGCGCCGCCAAAGCACCGTGTATCGCGGCGATGTGTTCTCAGCCGCCTCGGCGATACCCATGATCACGTACGACCGCTCATCATCGCCCGCGCGAAAGCGCCTGTCGCCAGGTAAAGCGCATTGAGCCACCAGCACGCACGCCAAAATAGCAACTGCCCCGCGCATCGCGCCCCGCCTTGCCGACAAGCTCACAGCATGCCAGCACCGGCCCGTGGAGGGAATGGCATGAACGGCGACGCAACGCCCCAAACGACGTGGACTGGCAGCGAGACGCTAACGGAAGGCCCGTTCGCGGGCTGGACGACATGGAGCAAAGGCGGCGACCCTTTTGAAACCCTCATCGGTCCGTTCTACTTCCGCGAGGAAGATGGCCGTGCGCGGTGCGCGTTCGAACCCCAGTCACATCACCTCAATGGCGGCGGATTGATCCACGGCGGTTGCTTGATGAGCTTTGCCGACTTTTCGCTTTTCGCCATTGCTCACAATACGTTGAAGGGCGCGCATGCGGTCACGCTCACGTTCAGTTCCCAGTTTGTGAATGCAGGCGGACTTGAAGGACGCGTCGAGGCGCACGGCGAAGTTCTCCGCGACACCCGCTCGATCACATTCGTCCAAGGAATTGTGACACAGGCAGCGCGCCCATTGCTTTCATTTTCAGCCACCCTCAAGAAGATCGCACGACGAGAATAGTCGCGGCATAAGGGGCATTGCCATGCGTTCGCCTGAACCGGCGTTCGATCTGCGTGCGGCGCTTACCGACGAAGTGCGTGCCGCGATCGATGAACTCGAAACAATTCATACGGATGCAAAGGCAGTGCATCGCACGCGAGTGTGTGTGAAACGTGCGCGCGCCTTGGCACGGGTTGGCGGCGCGTGCGCGCCCGGACTTTCCACCGTGTTCGTCGATACCGCCCGCTCGTTGATGCGCAACTTGGCGCTCGCGCGTGATCCAGCCGCGCTGAGCGAGGCCGCACGGGCCGCCGCAGACAAAAGCGGCAAGCGCACCGCAGCGGCTTTTGAGACGGTAGCCGCCACGATCGAAGAGACAGCGTCGGCGCACCCGGACCTCAATTTCGAGGCGGCGCGTGCGGGGCTGAAGGATTTGTTGGCGCTCGCCCAAGTGTGGCCGGAAGCCTCGCATCGGCAGATCAGGCGCGGCGCGAGGCGCTTGGATCGCCAAGCGCGACGCGCGCGGCGCCGCGGACTTGTGTCCGTTGATCCTGTTGCGCGCCACAAGTGGCGCATACGCGAGAAGGACCGCTTCTTCGCAAGCAGTATTCTTGGCGGTGCGTGGCCGGGAAAACGCCGGCGCAAAGCGGCAGAAAATATCTGCACGGCGTTGGGTATCGAACGCGACGCTTTGTTGCTCATGGAGCACCTTGTCGCGGAGCCTGAAATCGCTGGCGATGAACGCAACCTCCGCCGTGCACTTAGAATGCTAAACCGCCGCCGCTCGAAGTTTGCCCGCCGCGCCGACGCGCTGGCGGCGCGGATGCGTTCGCGCAGCTAGTGCGACGCTATGAGCGGCGCAATCGCTTGACCTCTGGCCAGCCCGGCGACAACAAAACCTCCTTAAACGGAGACATTTGTGATGAGCGACGACATTCGCTTCGACGGCCAAGTGGTGATTGTGACAGGCGCAGGCGGTGGCCTTGGCCGAAGCCACGCGCTCGAATTTGCGCGCCGCGGCGCCAAGGTGGTGGTCAACGACCTGGGCGGCTCACTGGATGGCGCGGGCGGCTCATCGGCGGCGGCCGATGCAGTGGTGGCGGAGATCATCAAGGCGGGCGGTGAGGCGATTGCCGATGGCGCGTCGGTCACAAACGACGCCGGCGTCGCCGCGTTGGTCGAGCGCACGATGACCAAGTGGGGCCGCATCGACGTGCTGATCGCCAATGCCGGCATCCTGCGCGACAAGAGCTTCTCCAAGATGGAACTCGCCGACTTCGCGATCGTGGTCGATGTCCACCTCATGGGCACGGTGAAACCGCTGAAGGCCGTCTGGGAGATCATGAAGGCGCAGAATTACGGGCGCATCGTGGTGACCACTTCCTCGACCGGCCTCTACGGCAATTTCGGGCAAGCCAATTACGGCGCCGCGAAACTCTCGCTTATCGGCCTCATGAACACGATCAAGCTCGAAGGCGCAAAGAACGACATTCGCATCAACGCGATTTCGCCGGTCGCGGCGACGCGCATGACCGAAAATCTGATGCCGCCCGAAATGCTGGAAAAGCTCGGCCCGGAACAGGTAACCCCGGGCGTCGTTTACCTAGCGTCTAAGGACGGGCCTAACGGCGCGATCCTGACGGCTGGCGCAGGCGTGTTCTCGCTGGCTCAAATCACCGAGACCGAGGGCGCTTATCTCGGCCAAGGCGCAAGCGCGGAGGCGGTGCGAGACCAGTGGGCCCAGATCACGGATCCGGCAGGACGCGAGGCCTATACGGGCGGCCACATGCAAACGCAGAAGTTCATGCGCAAACTACAGAGCTGACGCCGCGGCAGGCGCCGGCTCGCGGCAACAGATTAAGTTCCGGATGGGAGATGACCCCTTTTGGGCATGCCCTCTGTGCGCGTCTCGTTTACTAACCGGGCCGCATGGAGCTTCTTTTCGCCCTCCTCGCGATCCAGACGGCGGCCATTCTCGCGGCAGGCGTCTATGGGTGGCGACGGCTCGAAAGCCAAAAGGCCGAGATTGCCGAGCTGCGCCAAGCGCTCGCTGTGGGCGCTGGCAAACGAGCCAAGGTCGCTAGCGCGCGGGGCGGCGGATCCGCTGATGTCATCCCCCTCTCCGTTGGTGCAGAAGCAGCTGACACGGCGCCAACCGAGCGTGCACAGCGCGCGTGGAATTTGCCGGCCGCGCCTACCCTGACAGTCCCGACGCCGGGCGTATCGACAGAGACCGCACGCGGGCTGACACTCGGCATTCTCGCAATCGCCCCCGCGCTTGGCTTTGCCTTCAACGCCAGCACGGCGACGATCATTGCCTGCGGCCTTGCGATTGGCGCCGCGATGATGGCGATCGCGCACCGCCCGATGTGGCGCGCCGCGGCGTGGGCGGCGGTCGCGACGTCCGGCGCCTGGGCGCTGATCGGTTTCGCCATCGGCTCAGCCCACGCAGACCCCGCGAGTTATTCGATCTGCGTTGCGCTGGCCGCCGCGACTGGCCTCGCTCACGCTCACCATCACCGTGTGAGCACCGGCATCACGATGGCGCTGATCATGACCATCGCCGTGCTCGCGCTCGCCTTGCAGGTGGGCATGGTGAGCCCCGCGGGCATCGCCTTCGGCGTCATTGTCGCCGCTTCCGCCGTCACCGGCGCGCTCAGCTTACGGCTCGAGAGCCTGCACCTCGGCGCGTTCGGCACCGCATTGTTGGGGCTCTTCGTTTTGAGCGGCCAACCCAGCGCCGCGATCTGGTTCACGCCCGCCGCCGCTTGGGCTGGCGCGATCTTTTACGCAATCGCGGCGATCCGCGTGCCGCAACTTGGCGCGCGCGGTGTGGCCATTGCAGGCACTGGTGCGCTTGCACCGCTCATGGCGATAACCGCGCTCTACGTCTCGCAGCACGGACTGGCCGATCATTATGCGGCGGCTGGCGGCTTTGCCGTGCTTTCAGCGCTGCTCGTTGGCGTGATCGCCGCGGCCACACTGCGGCGGGGCCGCGGTCTCGACGGACTGAAAGCTACACTCTGGGTACTGATGGCCGGCGCATTCACGGCATTCGCCGCGGCCTGCGCGATGGCGTTGCCGCCAGCCCTCGCTGCGCCCGCGTTCGCGCTAGCTGCGTTGGCATTGAGCGCCATCGATCTTGGATTGCCTTCACGGGCTTGGCGCGCGTTTTCCTGTTTGAGCAGCATTTTCGCCGCGATCTTCGCGTTCGCCACCGCTCAGGTTCTGCTCGGCGAAATCAGCGCTTGGCCTGCATTCGCGCTGATCGGCGCAGGCGTCGCCGCGCCAGCTGCAATCGTTGGCGCGGCGGCGTGGGCGGCAAAACGCCGTAACGCACGCGCCAGCGCCGGATTTCTCGAAGGTGTCGTCATTATCCTCACGGTTGCCGCCGCCGACATTGCGATCCGGGTCGTCTATTCAGGCGGCGCAACACTGCTTGAGCCAATCAGCTTCGCCGAGTTGGGCGCGCATGTCGGAGCTTGGCTCATCGCGGCGCTCATCGTGCGGATGCGCGCGCGTCACGGCGTGCGCCGCGTGCGCATCGTCTTCTCCAATGTGATGCTTGTCGTAGCGCTTGGCGTGCTGCTGACCGCCTCGGCGCTTTGGATGACGCCATTCTGGGCGGCGCGCCAAGCGGTGGCGCCGTTTATCTCGCGCGAAACGTTGGGCTTCCTGGTCCCGGCGCTGACGCTAGCGGCGCACGTGCAGATCTGGCGCACGCGCGGCGCCGAATTTCAAACCCGCCTGACGCTCGCGGCGAGCGCATTGTTGCTGGCGGCTTTCGTGACGCTTGAGGTCACGCGTGCCGATGGCGACGCAGACTGGCTGGGCGCTGTCGTTGGCGCGTTATCGTTCGCCGCCGCGACTGGCGTGAACTTCATTCCGGGCGCTATCCGTCGGCGTCAGATCACTTCAAGGTAAATCTCGAGCGCGAGCGGCGAAGCCAGCAGCGCATTGATGCGGGGCATGGCGCGCTTCAAGTGCGGCGTCTCGGCATGGCCCTCAAAAGCGGACCAATCCTGAAAGCGCGCGTGCACGGCAAAATGCTCGGGCGAGCCCATGGCGCGCGTGACCACATATGAGATGCAGCCGTCTTCTTCATTGCGAACTTTGTGCGCTAGATCACTTACGATCGAGACGAACTCAGCGCCTGAGCCATTGCGCGTCTCGACGCGGACGATGGCGCAAACTGGCCCCGGTGGCCTGCCGCGCCGCTGATCTGAAGATTTCTCACCCATGCGCAACCACCCCCCGGTGAGCAATGGGCAATGTTAGGCGCCAAGATTTACCTCACGCAACCCTGGCGCACACAGGAACCTCAGCTGCCCCAGCAGCCGTAGGCGACTTCGCGCATGCGCGCCGGGCCGCCGTCCATGTAGGTCACTGTTTGGTTGTTCACGGTTACGGACAGGCGATCATTCGGCTGCACAGCAGCGAGAATGGGCGGGCGTTGGGGGAGATTGATCACAACCGTTCGGTTCCGGCCGCGCCCCTCCAGGGTCATCGGCACGTTCACGCTCATCGCGCCAATGCGCACCGCGGCCGTATTCGCACCGCGTGCGCTGCGCGCAAGCGTGTAGTCGGTGACGATGATGTCGCCGGTCGGCGGGCGACAAGTCAGTGTTGCGGTGACGCGGCCGCGATTATCGCGCTGCGTCGCGGTGGCTACGCCTTCGGTATAGGCGTAGCTCCAACCTTCCTGTTGTTGGGCAGGGCTGACACTCGGCACGGCTATAGCCGCGACACAGACGATACCAACCAACAGCTTCCGCATTCCTGCACTCCTCCCGCGTCTCAGAGCGGCTCTTAGCACGCCGCGAGGCCACGGTACGATGCCCCAATGCGGTTGAAGCTTCGTAATGATCAGCTGGCGCGGGCCAATAAACTGCCGCCTTGTTCCAACTCCAAAAGGATCTGTTTGCGCTCCATACCGCCGCCGAAGCCGGTCAGGCTGCCGTTCGCGCCAATCACCCGGTGGCACGGGATAATCACCGGAATCGGATTGCGGCCGTTCGCAGCGCCGACAGCGCGCGTGGCCTTGGGCGAGCCGATCGACATGGCTTGCTGTGCATAAGATCGCGTGGCGCCGTACGGGATGGTTTGCAGTGCGGCCCACACTTTGCGCTGAAACTCAGTACCTTGCGGCGCGACCTTCACGTTGAACGCACGCAGCTTGCCGGCGAAATACTGATCGAGCTCGCGCCGTGTTTGATCGAGGATCTTGTCGTTGCCGAGATCGTATTGCGGCAACGGATACTTGCCGCCGTCGAACTCGACTTGGATCAGCGCCTTGCCGTCCGACGCGAGCGTGAGCGGGCCAATCGGGCTGTCATAAATTGCACTGATCATGTTTGAATGCCTTTCTTCGCGACACGCCGCCACAACCGTATCGCTGCATACGCACGCCAAGGTTTGAGATGTTCGAGCGTCTCGCCTTTGCGGCCGAGTGCATTGATGAGCGCGATGTCCGTTGCGGGATATGCGTCCGGGTCACCGAGCGCGCGCATAGCGATATATTCAATCGTCCACGGACCAATGCCGGCAATTTGCGCGAGCGCCGTCCGGCCTGCTGCTATCGCGCCGCGTGACAGCGGAAGTTTTCCATCGCTCGATGCGACCGCGAGGCGGTGCAGCGTTTCGGCGCGTTTCATCGGCAGGCCGATTTTCGCGATCGCCGCGGCGCCAGCATTCGCGAGCGCAGCGGCATCCGGGAACGCGCGATCCAAGCCCTCTGGGCCACGCTCCAATGTTGCGCCGTATTTTGCGACAAGACGCTCAGTCAGCGTGCGCGCGCCTTGAACTGTGACCTGCTGGCCGAGCACCGCGCGAATGGCCGTTTCGAAGCCATCCAGCGCGCCAGGTACGCGCACGCCCGGCTCGCGCTTCACGTCCTTTGTCAGCGATGCATCGGTCGCGAGATGGGCGTCGACGGTGGTCATTTCTGCGTCGAGATCGAAGGCCCCGCGCACGTTAGACACCAACGGACGCAGATGCGGCGCGAGGTTTTCCGAGAGCGTCAGCATCAAGCCTTTCGGCCCCATGCCCACTTCGAGCCAGCCCAGCGCGTCTCCCCACTTCAGCACGCGCGCATAGATTTTATCAGTAGCAACCTCGACGCCAGGCAGCGCGCGCTTGCCGAGGAAATCCAACATTGGCGCGATGTTGTAGTCGCCGCGCGGAGAGAGGCTGACGGTGAAGGTATCGCCACGCGTCAACGCTTTGCGCCCACGCATCTTTGAGGGCGGCGCGCCATAACGATCCTTCATCGTCGCATTGAAGCGGCGCAACGAACGGAAGCCTGAAGCGAACGCGATCTCGGTGATGGAAAGCGCCGTCTCGTTTAGCAGCCGCCGCGCCGCCAACAAGCGGCCCGTTTGCGCGATCTCAATCGGGCTCGCGCCGAACTGCGCATTCATCACGCGCCGCAGATGGCGTGAGGTGACGCCAAGCTCATCAGCCAATGCTTCGAGGCCTTGTTCTTCGAGTGAGCCAGCCTCGATCCGCGCGTAAGCGGCGGCGGCCAAGCGCGCAGGCGCATCGATCGGCGCAAGACCCGGCGCGCGTTCGGGCCGGCACAGCAGGCAAGGCCGAAAACCGGCGCCCTCTGCCGCCGCAGCGGACGGCCAGAACGTGCGGTTGATCCGCTTCGGCGTGCGCGCTGGACAAATGCAACGGCAATAAATCCCGGTCGACTTCACGCCCACATAGAAGCGTCCGTCGAAGCGGCGGTCCTTCGCGTCACATGCCGCGTGGCAGGTATCGGCGTCCAACATCATGATCCGAATATGGGCCCATTCGCCGCCTGCGTCTCGCCGGATTCGGACATCCTTGCCTTGCGGCCCCGGCGCCAGCGGCGCTACCCCTATGAGCAAGGGAGATCGCTTTGAAAATCATCAGCCTGGGCCGTGCGCTCACTTGCTTGGCCGCCCTCGCATTGGCCGCGCCCGCAACAGCGCAGCAGCAGACGCCGCCCGCCGCGGCGCAGCGGCCCAACATTGTCGTCATCATTGCCGATGACGCAGGCTTTACCGATTTCGGCGCCTATGGCGGCGAAGCGCGCACGCCCAACATCGACGCACTCGCGCAACGCGGCGCACAATTCTCGCGCTATTATTCCTCGCCGCTCTGCTCGCCGTCGCGCGCCATGTTGCTCTCGGGCATGGACAACCATCGCACCGGCCACGCTACGATCGTTGAAGTGCTGCCGCCGGAGATGCGTGGACGTCCCGGCTACACGATGCGACTTGAACCCGGCGTGGTGACGCTTGCGGAGCGCCTGCGCCAAAGCGGTTATCGCACATACACCACCGGCAAATGGCATTTGGGCCATGGCGAGGGCGATTTGCCGAACGCGCATGGCTTTGACCGCTCTTTCGTGCTCGACGCATCTGGCGCCGATAATTGGGAAGAGCGCGCGTACATGCCGTTCTACCGAACCGCCGATTGGTTCGAAGATGGTGAGCGCGCGCATCTGCCCGAGAACTTCTACTCGAGCCAATTCATCGTCGACCGCATGATTAGCTATCTCGAGGCCGATAGCGCTCGGGAAAGCGAGCCCTTCTTCGCCTACCTTGCGTTTCAGGCGGTTCACATCCCGGTGCAAGCGCCGCACGAGATCACCGCGCATTATCGTGGCGTCTATGAAGGCGGCTGGGAGCAATTACGCGCCACGCGCTGGCGCCGCGCGCAAGAACTTGGCTTGCTACCCGCCGGGGCGCCAATCGATGCGCCGCATCCGAGCTTGCGTCCCTGGGCGAGCATCTCAGGCGACGAACAAGCGCTCTATGCGCGCAGCATGGAAGTCCATGCCGGCATGCTCGAAGCGATGGACCAGAACATCGGCCGCTTCATCGAATATCTGCAACGCCGCGGGCTGGCCGAAAATACGATCTTCGTTGTCACGTCAGATAACGGCCCCGAGCCAAGCAATCCTGTCGCGGATGCGGACTTCCGGCGCTGGATGCGCCTCACCGGCTATACGCGCAGGATGGAGGATCTGGGCGAGCGTGGCTCGTTCGTCATGATCGGCCCGGAATGGGCGAATGCGACGGCGACCGGCTCGCTCTATAAATTCACGGCAGGCGAAGGCGGACTGCATGTGCCGCTGATCATCGCGGGGCCGGGCGTCACACAGCAGCGGATCGATGCGCGCGCGTTCGTCACCGACATCGCACCGACGTTGCTGGAGCGCGCTGGTGTTGCGCCCAGCGCACCGGCCATGGACGGCTTCAGCATGAGCGCGTTGCTCGCTGGCGAAACGTTGCACGCCCGCGAACCGCAAATCCCGCTCGGCGTCGAAGTCTCCGGCCACTCGGCGCTCTATCGCGGCGACTTCAAGCTGGTCCGCACGCCGCCGCCGCTCGGCGACGGCAGCTGGCGGCTCTACAACATTACGCAAGACCCCGGCGAAACCACCGACCTTGCGGCCCAGATGCCGGATATCGCGGCGTCGATGCTTGCTGATTACGACGCCTACGCGCAGCACAACGGCGTGCTCGAACTGCCGCCCGGTTACGATCCGCAAGCACAAGTCGCGCATAACACGCGGATGAAGACCTACCAGCACTACTGGTACATCTTCGCAGGTATTGGCGTCGTTGGTCTGTTGCTGCTTGGCGGCCTGATTTGGCTCGTGCGGCGGCTGCTTAGAAAGCGCGCTGGCTGAGACAGCGGCGCTTCAAAACGTTAGGTCGATCTTTCGTTCGTCGTTCCGGGGCAATGCGAGGCATTGAGCCCGGAACCCAGGGGCCAACGTTTGTGGCTGTTGCCCCTGGGTTCCGGATCGCGCTCCGCGCGTCCGGAATGACGAATGAATAATGGTCGCTCTAAGCCGCGGCCTTCGCGTTCAGCGCGGTGAACCGGCGCAGGTGGTGGTCGACGTTGCCGAAGGTCGAGTCGATCATCGTCACGCGCTTGAAGTAATGGCCGACGCGCATTTCGTCGGTCACGCCCATGCCGCCGTGGATTTGCACCGCCGCTTGGCCAACGAAACGGGCGTGCTTGCCGATCGACACTTTAGCCGCCGACACCGCCTTAGCGCGTTCCAGGTCGCTTTCGCCGAGCTTGATCGTCGCACGGAGCGCCATCGAGTAGCTCTCTTCGCTGGCCATGAACATATCGACCATCCGGTGTTGGAGCACCTGGAAGTCAGCGATCGCCTTGCCGAATTGCTTGCGCGTCTTGGCGTATTCACGCGTGAGATCCGTCATCATGCGCATGCAGCCAACCGCTTCTGCACAATAGGCGGTGTTGGCTTCATCGACGATGCGCTCGATCACTGGTAGTGCGCCATCCGCCGCACCAATCAGCGCTTCGGCGCCGACGCTGACGTTCTCGAAGTAAACCTCGGACGCCCGCGTGCCATCCATGGTCGGATAATCGCGTGTGGTCACGCCCTTGGCGTTCTTCGGCACGAGGAAGAGTGAGATGCCGCTCGTGTCGCGCTGGCCGCCTGAGGTGCGCGCGCTGACGAGCAGCGTGTCGGCTTGCGGCGCGCCGATGACGACCGCCTTCTGGCCGTTCAGCACGTGACCGGCGCCATCCTTCTTCGCCGTGGTCGAAACATCGTGGAGCGTCCAGCGGCTCTTCGGTTCGGCCTGCGCAAACGCGATGACGCGTTCGCCGCCAGCGATGGCGTTGAGGTGCTCTTCTTTTTGCGCGGTGGAGCCCGCGTATTTGATCGCGCCGCCGCCGATCACAACGGTTGGCACGTAGGGCTCAACCACCAGCGCCTTGCCGAACTCCTCAGCCACGACGTTGATGTCGATCGGGCCGCCGCCAAGGCCGCCGTACTCTTCCGGGAGCGGCGCCATCAGCAAGCCAAGCTCGGCGAATGTCGCCCAATTGGTCTTCCAGGCGTCTTCGCTCTTCAGCGCTTCGCGGCGCTTGTCGAAATCGTACTGGCCAGCCGCCCACTTCGCGATCGAGTCGCGGAGCATGTTCTGTTCGTCGGTGTAATCGAAGTTCATCGTGGGTTTCCTAAGCGCGCGAAGCGAGCTTGAGCTGAAGAGCGAGGATTTCCGCGAGCGCAAGGCCCAGCAGTGCAAGCCCGGCCGCCGGAACGAGCTGCAGAACAATATCAGCCTGGGTGGGCATTCCTGCTAGCTCGACGGGATCGAGTGAAGCGCGTGCCTCATCGTATATCATTGCAGTTCGAACTGCGCCGAACGCCGCCGCCGCCAGGACTAGCGCAGAGGCAGCGCGCAAAGCCCATACAAGAATTGCGCGATAAATAGCCATCGGTCAAAGCCCCAGCACCATCTTCGCGATGATGTTGCGTTGGATTTCGTTGGAGCCGCCGTAGATCGAGGCTTTGCGCCAGTTGAAGTACACAGGCGCGGCGGCCGAGGCGTAATCGGGACCAACGGCGAACTCGTTGCCGCCAAGGCCGCGCGGATAAGGCTGCGCATAATTGCCGACGGCTTCGAGTGTGAGTTCTGTCAGGCGCTGCTGAATTTCGGTGCCTTTGACCTTCAGCAATGAGCTTTCGGGGCCAGGGCCTTTGCCAGCGTGCTCGCGGGCGAGCGTGCGGAGCTCAGTCATTTCGAGCGCCGAGAGATCGATCTCGAGTTCGCTCAGCTTACGCTGGAATTCATCATCTTCGATGAGCGGCTTGCCGTCGTCGCCGATCTCGGCCTTCGCAATCGCCTTCAAGCGCTCCACGTTGCGCTTAGAGCGCGCGACGCCCGCGATGCCAGCGCGTTCGTGGGCGAGCAAGAACTTGGCGCAGGTCCAGCCCTTGTTTTCTTCGTAGATGCGCTGATCGACAGGCACCTTCACGTTCTCAAGGAAGACGTCGTTCACTTCGTAGCCGCCATCGAGCAGCTTGATCGGACGCACTGAAACGCCAGGCGACTTCATGTCGATCAACAGGAAGCTGATGCCCTCTTGTTGCTTGGCGCTGTTATCGGTGCGGACCAGAAAGAAGCCCCAATCGGCGTATTGACCGAGCGTGGTCCAAGTCTTTTGCCCGTTGACGATGTAGTATTCGCCTTCGCGCACGGCGCGCGTCTTGAGCGAGGCAAGGTCGGAGCCGGCGCCTGGTTCGGAATAACCTTGGCACCACCACACCTCACCCGAGAGGATACCTGGCAGATAGCGTTGCTTCTGCTCCGGCGTGCCAAAGGTGTAGATGACGGGGCCGACCATTGAGACGCCGAACGGCAGCGGCGGAATCGTCTCGCCGCGCGCGTTCTCTTCAAGCCAAATGTAACGCTGCGTCGCGGTCCAGCCGGTACCGCCGTATTCCTTCGGCCATGCGGGCGCGGACCAGCCCTTTTTGCCGAGAATTTTGTGCCAGGCGAGGAAGTCCTCCTTCGAGAGATCTTCGCGCAGCACCTTGCCCTTCAGGTGCTTGGGATAGTTCTCCTCGATGAACGCACGCACTTCGTTGCGGAACGCGATCTCTTCCGGCGAAAAGTTCAGATCCATGATGTTGTCGAGCCCACGCGCGCGAAGGTGCGCGCGGCGACTATAGAGCGCTTGAAGTTCGCATCAACTCAGAGCGCGCCGCGTGGCTGGATCAATTGCGCATCGGGGATCGGCTTGCCGCTGCGGCGCCGTTCAGCGAGCGCAGGACGCGGCGTTTCGGCCGCTGCTTCGCGTTGTACGACCGATGGGCGCACAGCCGCCGCCGGCGCGATAGGCGGTTGGTCCAGACGTTGATCAGCCTGCACCCTGGCGACGTCAGTCACCTGACAATCAATCTCGTTCTCCGACGCAGCCGCGAACGGCACTGTGGCTACGGTGATCAAGCCGGCCAGAACCAACATTCTCATGTCTTCCCCTCCGCACGCAGACCCCTCCCGGATCTGCATGCCGTTGCGAGCCTTAGACTGCTGTTGCTTCCCCGGCGCCGGCGGCGACGTTGGCATCCGAACAGGCGGCGGCTCGCGCTGAGCGGAGCATAGCCTGATTGGCGGGGGTTTGGCTGTTCACGGCTTGGAGAGCGATGGCGCTCACCTCCGCTTCGGCCACAGCGAACGTCTCTGCCGACTGGCGCTGGGCCTCGGCGTTCAGCGCATACTTGGCGTCGGCAATCTGAGCGCCCGAGACATCCTCGTAAGCGGCGCAGCGCACCGCAGCGAGAAACTCATTGCTCGACATCTGCGGCCCGACCGCCGCCATGGCGAACGGAACAGCAACCACAGCGGCGGCAGTGGTGGCGATGAGAGCGAAACGCATAAATTGACCCTCCTGGTCGAAAACTGGTTACTTCGAACCCGTCTCGCTTTTGGGATGCCGCCCCATGGGGCGTTGGATGCGTCCTTGCTGCGATTTCAGGCTGATATCGATTTACGATATGGGGCATCGATAGTCAATGTGAATTTATCGACATTCGATGCGTTACGCATCCGGCTTGGTTTGCGCGCCGGATTTCAAGCGGTTAGCTAGCGGCACGCATGCAACCGGCCCCGATCTCAACACCCTGCATCAAGGTCTGCGCCGTCAGCGGCATGACGAGCATGTGCATCGGCTGCGGCCGCACCCTCAAGGAAATCGCCAGTTGGGGATCACTGGACGAGGCGCAGCGCCAAGCCATCATGGCGGAGTTGCCGGCGCGGATGGCGGCGGTCGAGACCCGTTAGGCCAGCGCCTCACGCAGCATATTGAGCGCAAGCACAGCCAACATGATTGCGAACGCGCGCTTCAGCGTGAGCTGTGGGAGCCGGTGTGCGAGGCGCGCGCCGATCGGCGCGGTGAGCATGGTCAGCAGCGCAAGGAAGACGAAGCCAACGATGTTGACGAAGCCGAGCGACCATGGCGGCAGGCCCTCGCGTCCCCAGCCAACGATCGCGTAGCCAATCGCTGCCGGTATCGCGATCGCTGCGCCGAAGCCCGAGGCAGTCGCAACCGCTTGATGAATAGGCCGGCCGCATAGGGTCATCACCGTCACGCCAATCGCGCCGCCGCCAATGCCCATAAGTGCGGAGAGCATTCCGAGACTGCCGGCGATAAGCGCACGCGCGATGCCGCCCGGCAGCTCGGCAAACATGCGCCAGTTTGGATTTGCCAAACCCATCTGCGCAGCAATCAACAGCAGTCCGCCGCCGAAGATGAGAAGCAACGCCTCGGTGTCGGCAAAGCCTGCGGCGGCCGCACCGAGAAGTGCGCCGAAAGCAATCCAAGGGGTCCAAGTTTTGAGAATCTCGAAATCCACCGCCCCGGCTTTGGTGTGCGCCGACAGCGAGCGCCATGACGTCGCGATAATTGTCGAAAGCGATGTGCCGACAGCGACGTGCATGCGCACCGCCTCGTCCACGCCGAGTGCAGTAAACACGTAATAGAGCGCCGGCACGATGATGATGCCGCCGCCAATACCAAAGAGACCGCCGACAAAACCGGCGGCCAATCCGGCAACCGTCAAAGCCGCCGCAAACCAGATAAGTTCAGGATTCATGCGGCTTGCGAGCGTGCGCTGCTAACTTCAGCCAACGCATCGCGCACCACCTCTAGTCCCGCGCCAGCGCGCACGCCGCGCTCAGACAAGACACGCCGCCACAGCCGTCCGCCCGGCTGCGACGCGAAGAGCCCAAGCATGTGACGCGCCATCGAATGCAGTGACGAGCCGGCGGCCAAGTTGCGTTCGATGTACGGGAAATAGGCCTCGACTGCTTCTTCGCGTGTGGCGCAAGGCGGCGCGGCGCCAAAGACCCGCGCGTCGGCGTCGAGCAACACAGCCGGCGTCTGATATGCGGCGCGGCCAAGCATGACGCCGTCAACGCCGACGCTTTCGGCGAGCGCATGATCGAGATCGCGAAGACCACCATTTAGAATGACTTCTAACTCCGGGCGTTCGCGCTTCAGCGCACGCACCAATTGGTAATCCAGCGGCGGGACGTCGCGGTTCTCTTTCGGCGACAGGCCGCTCAGCCAAGCCTTGCGGGCGTGAACGGTGAAGCTCTTGCAGCCTTCGCGTGCGCAAGCATCCACCAGCGCAAACAACGCCTCGCGCGGCTCCTGGTCATCAACGGCGATGCGCGACTTGATCGTGACTTGCACCAGAGGCGCCGCCTCCTGCGCCGCCCGCCAGACCCGCGCCACCAATTCCGGCTCAAGCATCAAGCAGGCGCCGAAACGGCCCGCCTGCACCCGGTCAGATGGGCAGCCGATGTTCAAATTGATCTCGTCGTAGCCCCAATCGGCGCCGATCCGCGCCGCTTGCGCCATCTTTGCGGGATCACTGCCGCCAAGTTGCAGCGCTATGGGGTGTTCAACCTCGGAGAAGCCCAACAGGCGCTCACGATCTCCGTGGATGATGGCGTCAGCGGTCAGCATCTCCGAATAGAGCAGCGCCCGGCGCGTGAGCGTGCGGTGGAACGCCCGGCAATGCCGGTCGGTCCAATCCATCATGGGCGCCACGCTGAATCTATGATCTTGATTTTTCACGTTTTTTGAGCGAGAACAAAAGTGTACTGCACACGGCGTGTGCACCTGAATTGACCTCGTTTGTCCTCAATTCCGGTCGGTTTCATTGGGTGCGCACACGGAGCGCACACGGCGGGTAAGGTCGCAGAGGCGTGTGCAGTGGCGGTCATCGTCCAACTCAATTCCGGAAGCTGGCGGGTCCAGGTCCGACGCAAAGGCCAATACGCGTCAAAGACCTTGCTGCGCAAATCCGACGCCGATGATTGGGCGGTCCAAATTGCTCGAGACATTGATAGCAGGAGAAATCCGCCTAAGCGCGTCCGGCGCGACACCCAGACCCTGGGCCATCTGATCGACCTTCACCTCACCGATCTCGCCGAGGTGGGAAGGCCCCTTCGCCGCTCAAGGAGCATGTGCTGTGGCGGCTGAAGAAGACATTGGCGAAACGCCGGTGAGGGACATGACCAAGGCTGAGCTGATCGCCCTTGGCCGCCGACGCGCCAAGGAAGGCGCGGGACCGGCGACGCTCGCTATCGACTTCTCCTTCATCGGCACCGTGATGACGCACGCAGCCGCCGTGCACGATATCGAGGTCGGTCCCGAACAAACCCGTCTCGCACGCTACGCGCTTCGCCGCTCCTGATCGCCAAAGCCAAGGAACGCGAGCGCCGGCCACGCGGCGCGGCATTGGAACAATTGACCGGCGCAGCGCCTTCCCTATCTACCCGACCCAGCACCGGCGGCATTCGAGGCTCAAGCCTCATGCACGGAGCGTTCGACGGGAAGGATTTCCGACATGAAGCAATTGGCCCGGTCCGAAAACTCGGCGCCCTCGCAAGATCCTGTTTGCGGCATGGAAGTAAGCGCGACGAGCGCTCATCGCCTTAAGCACGATGGACGAGAGATCTTGTTTTGCAGCGCGCGGTGTAAGGCGAAATTCGAAGCCCAACCCGCCAAATATCCGGACGCGAAGAAAGCCGGCAACGACGCCAGCGCCCAACCCGATCGTCATCAACTGTACGATGCCGCGCCCAGCGCCGTAGACATCACGTCAGGCGCGAAATGGACGTGTCCTATGCACCCGCAAATCGTGCGCGATGGGCCTGGGCCTTGTCCAATTTGCGGGATGGCGCTCGAACCGATGACGCCGACGGCGGACGGTGCGCCGAACCCGGAACTGGCAGACATGTCGCGCCGGTTCTGGGTCGGCCTTGCCCTCAGCATACCAGTGTTCGCCCTTGAAATGGGGGGGCATCTGTTGAGCTTGACCCAATGGCTCGGTCAGCAGAATTCCAATTGGGTGCAACTCGTATTGGCCACGCCCGTGGTGCTGTGGGCGGGATTTCCCTTCTTCGAACGCGCACTGGCGTCGCTGAAGAACCGCAGCCTCAACATGTTCACACTGATCGCCATGGGAACGGGCGTTGCGTGGATGTTCAGCGTGGTCGCAACGTTTGCGCCGCAAGTGTTTCCCGCCGCGTTCCGCACATCGGACGGTGCGGTGTCGGTCTATTTCGAGGCGGCGGCGATCATCACTGTTCTCGTGCTGTTGGGCCAAGTGTTGGAATTGCGAGCGCGCGAGACAACCAACGGCGCCATCAAGGCGCTGCTTGATCTCACGCCTAAACTCGCCCGCCGCGTTCGCGCGGACGGGACCGACGAAGAGGTTGCGCTCGATGCGGTCATGGTTGGAGACAAGCTCCGAATACGCCCCGGCGAAAAAGTGCCGGTCGACGGCATCGTTCTCGAAGGCCGGGGTGCGGTGGATGAAAGCCTGGTGACGGGCGAATCCATGCCAGTCACCAAAGAGCCAGGCGCCAAACTGATTGGCGGCACGATCAACCAAAGCGGCGGCCTGTTGATGGGCGCCGAAAAGGTCGGCCGCGACACTATGCTTTCACGCATCGTGCACATGGTCGCCGAAGCCCAGCGCTCCCGCGCGCCCATTCAGCGGCTCGCCGATCAGGTCTCCGGCTATTTCGTGCCGGCAGTGATCGTGGTCGCGCTTGCGAGCTTCATCGCTTGGTCGATTTGGGGCCCGCCCCCGGCTATGGCCTATGGCCTAATAGCCGCCGTCACCGTGCTGATCGTGGCGTGCCCATGCGCGCTTGGCCTCGCCACGCCGATGTCGATCATGGTCGGCGTCGGGCGCGGCGCGCAGAACGGCGTGCTGATCAAGAACGCTGAAGCGCTCGAACGCATGGAAAAGGTCGATACGCTGGTCATCGACAAGACCGGCACGCTGACCGAGGGCAAGCCCAAGGTCGTCGCCATCCGCCCGGCTGCGGGGTTCGCGGAGGCAGACGTGCTCCAACTCGCGGCCAGCATCGAACGGGCGAGCGAACATCCGTTAGCGCACGCCATCGTGGCGGCAGCGAACGAGCGTGGCCTCAAGTTGTCAGAACCCGAGGGTGTCGATTCTCCCATCGGCAAGGGCGTGTTAGGTCGCGTCGATCAGCGCCCGGTCGTCATCGGCAATGGCCGTTTCCTGGCCGAACACGATATTGGTGTTTCCGGTCTGGAGGCGGACGCGGAAGAATTGCGGCGCGACGGCGTCACAGCGATTTTTGTCGGCATTGACGGAAAGCCGGCGGGCGTCATCGGCATAGCCGATCCGATCAAGCCATCGACGCCCGAAGCCTTGGCGGCGCTGAAGCAGGCCGGCGTTCGCGTCATCATGCTCACTGGCGACAATCGCGCGACCGCAGAGGCGGTAGCGCGAAAGCTCGGGATCACCGATGTCGAAGCCGACGTACTGCCCGATCAAAAGAGTGCTGTGGTCGCCAAGCTGCGCGCGCAAGGCGCCGTGGTGGCGATGGCGGGAGACGGCGTAAATGACGCGCCTGCGCTCGCCGCCGCCGATGTCGGCATCGCGATGGGGTCTGGGACGGACGTCGCGATCGAAAGCGCAGGGATCACCCTACTGAAGGGCGATCTGAACGGCATCGTGCGGGCGCGCCGGTTGAGCCAGGTCACCATGCGCAACATCCGCCAAAACCTCTTCTTCGCCTTTATCTATAACGTGGCCGGTATCCCCGTCGCGGCGGGCGTGTTCTTTCCGCTGTTCGGATGGCTGCTGTCGCCGATCATCGCCGCCGCGGCCATGGCGGCAAGCTCGGTCAGCGTCATTCTCAACGCGCTTAGGCTGAGGAGCGCGCGCATATGACACTCGATAGAAAATGGCTGCTGCTCGGTTTGTCGCTCGCCATCGTCGGTCTTCTTCGTGGGGCCCCCTTCGCTCGCGTTTAGGCCGGCGCTGTCGACAGGGACGGACGCGCGGGCCATGCGATTTTAGCGCGCGAATCCGGCTCTCTGAGAGGATGCGCGGCAGACAAAAAGTGACTCTGCTATCCACTACCCGGCGGCAAGCGCCGCGACTAAGCGGGCAGGCAGGCAGGCCAAAAGCAGCGTTATCCATCTCTATACCATCATAAAAGCATGTCTAGACATCATAAATGATGTTTGATACATCAGCGCAATGCTCACACCGGCTCAATTGCGCGCTGCGCGCGCGCTCCTCGGCATCGACCAGCGCGACTTGGCTGATCTTGCCGGGGTCTCTCTGCCAACGATCCAGCGCATGGAGGCAAGCGAGGGCTACGTCAGAGGCGTCATCGACACGCTGACCAAGGTTGTGGCCGCGCTCGAATTCGCCGGCGTTGAACTCATCAATGAGAACTCTGTCAGCACGGGCGGCGGGCGCGGCGTGCGATTGCGCGATTCCACATTGCCGCTGATGCGCTCACCATCCGCGACCGCGTCGAACACGCGCGCCAAGCGCAAGAGCTCGGAATTGCCGGCGTGACTAGGTCATGAGCACCGAGCGTCCCGCTACAGCTCCCACGGCAGCGAACACCGGCTGGCGCATCTTCATACCAAAATCGATCACTGTGATCGCGCAGGAGGGCTATCGGTTTGACGATCTCCGCGCTGACGCCATTGCGGGCCTCACGGTTGCGATCGTGGCGCTGCCGCTCGCCATGGCCATCGCCATCGCGTCCGGCGCCACCCCTGACAAAGGACTGATCACCGCCGTCATTGCCGGCTTCTTGATTTCAGCGCTCGGTGGGTCGCGCTTTCAGATCGGCGGGCCGACCGGGGCCTTCATCGTCGTCGTCTACGGCATCATCCAGCGTTACGGCTTTGACGGGCTGGTGCTCGCCACCATCATGGCCGGCGCAATGCTGATCATCGCCGGGCTGCTGCGGTTCGGCGACTGGATCAAATACATTCCCGAACCTGTCGTCACCGGTTTCACGGCCGGCATCGCAGTCATCATCTTCACCAGCCAGTTGCGGGATCTGTTCGGTCTCCAAATGGAGGGGGTGCCTGCGGAGTTCATCGCCAAGCTTGAAGCCTTTTGGGTAGCGCGTGACTCGTTGGCGTTCCCAGCTTTTGTTGTCGCTGCGGGCGCACTCGCCACCATCATCTTGTTGCGTAGGTACGCGCCGAAGCTGCCTGGCTTCCTGATCGCGGTTGGCGGCGCCGCAGCCCTGGTGGCCCTGTTTAGCATTCCGGTGGAAACCATCGGCTCGCGCTTCGGCGGCGTGCCATCGGCGCTCCCAGCGCCAATTTTTCCGACGGTCACCTGGGACCGTGTGCGTGAACTCTTCCAGCCTGCATTGACGATCGCCTTCCTTGCTGGCGTCGAGAGCCTGCTCTCGGCGATGGTTGCTGACGGCATGACGGGGCGCCGGCACCGTTCGAATTGCGAACTTGTTGCGCAAGGCGTCGCCAATATCGCGTCCGGTCTTTTTGGCGGCATCTCGGCGACCGGTGCGATCGCACGCACCGCAACCAACATCCGTGCAGGCGGACGCACGCCCGTCGCCGGCATGCTGCATGCGCTCTTCATCCTCGCCAGTATACTGGCGCTAGGTCCGCTCATGGCCTTTGTACCGCTCGCAAGCTTGGCGGCGGTGCTTGTCATCGTCGCTTGGAACATGAGTGAGCAGGAGCGCTTCCGCCATCTCCTGAGCGGTCCCATCGGCGACCGTGTGGTGTTGCTGGCGACGTTTGGTCTGACAGTGCTTGTCGACCTCACGGTCGCGATCGAAGTCGGCATCGTGCTCGCCGCCATCATCTTCATGCACCGCATGGCCGAAAGCACGGCCATTCAAAAGGGCGTGTCGATCCTCGAAAAGGATCAAGACGATTTCAGCACGCCAACGCGCGGCGCCTATCATGCGCGCAAGGAATTGCCCAAAGGGGTCGAGATGTTCGAACTGCGCGGCGCTTTATTCTTTGGCGCCGCCAGCCGCTTGAACGACGCGTTCGAAGCCGCCTTCCCTCCACCGAAGGCTTTCATTTTGCGGTTCGACGCGGTGCCGATGGTTGATGCGTCGGGCGTTGGCGCGCTGATGCGCTTCCTGAAGCGCTGTCAGAGCCACAACACAATGGTGTTCATCACCGAGCTGAACGCGGGCGCCCGAGATGTCTTGAAGCGCATGGGCGTGCTGAGTTTAGCAAACGTGTCGGATGTGCCACTCTATGAAGATGCGCTGAAGCAAGCGGCGGACGTCGTCGCCGGGCAGAGCGAATAGCATGCGTGTTCTCGCGCGCCGCGAAGGGTTGCTCGGCCCGATTCGCATTCTCGAGCGCAAAAGCGACGGCGCGCGCCTCTACTGCTTGAAGGGCAGTGTCCAGACCATGGTGCAAGCCGACGGCGTCAGCGTTTTCGGCTACGTGCATGCGGCGAAACTGTTGCTCAAGTCGGCGCGCACTATCTTGATGATCGGCGGCGGCGGCGGCAGCCTCGCGACAATGCTTGCCCGCCAAGGCGCCGATGTAACGGTTCTCGAAGTCGATCCTGCCGCCGAAGAGCTCGCCCGCACTTATTTTGGCTTGGATGAACGCGTGCACTGGCTCACCACTGAGCCCTTCTCCTTCATCGAGGCATGCAACACCTTCTATGACGCGGTCGTTATTGATGCGTGCAATGCTGATGGCCTCGTTGCGCCGTTTCATGACGCCAATGTTCTGATTGGCGTGCTGCGGCGCGCATGCCCAGATGGCTCGCTTGTGCTCAATCTAGTGCACGACGACGACGTGCCGGTCCGGGGCGGCGCGCTGGCAAAGAAGATTGCCTCACTCGGTCTCAACGTCACGCTTTACCGCGCTGACCTTGGATGGGAGGGCAACGAGATTTTGCACGTTCGCGCGCACGGGCCCACGGATGTGCTCGTGGCGCCGGATATGTCGCAACGCCCGCCGGAGACGCGGACCTATTTGATGTCTCTGCGCGCCAAAACGGTGCGCGCCAGCAAGATGAAATCGAGGAAAACACAATGAGCGTAGGCCAAACGCCGACGCCGACCCGCGCGCTCGGCCGCGCGATTGCGCGTGGCTTCATTGGCCGCTGTCCCGCGTGCGGCCGCGGCGAGGTTATCCGTGGCTATATTTCGCCAGCCGCCACATGCAATGCGTGCGGAGAGGATTTGTCTCGCTATCAGACGGCGGACTTCGCGCCCTACATCGTCACCTTCTTTATCGGGCTGGTGTTTACGCCCTTGACGTTCGTGTTGTCGCTCGATGAGGCGCTGGGTGATTGGGCGCTTTACGTCACCATCGGCGCTGCGCTGCTGACGGCAATCCTCTTGCTGCCGCGCACAAAGGGAGCGGCGATCGGCCTTCTGTGGGCGTTGGATATCCCAAATACCTGACGCGGCGCCGACCTCGGGCCAGCTCGGTGGACTGCCCGCAAACGAACGCAAAATTGACCATTCCAGCCGTCTGCGCGTCGATCGGTGCTCGGAACTCCACGCAACCTGGGTGCGTTCCAGAGTTATGGCGCCCAACGACTAAGTCGGTTGCCCGAAAGCAATCCAACATCATGAACAGACGAATTGTCCTGGCAGGCGGTGGCGCACTGGCGCTCGCAGGCGCTGGCGCGACTTAGGTCGCGCTGCGTCAGATGGGCTCGATGGAGGACTACAACGCCTCCGTCGCACCGACGCGGGCAGCGCTTTCACAACGCCCGGAGATAGCGGACTCCATCCGCTACGCAACGCTTGCGGCCAGCAGCCACAACACCCAGCCTTGGAAATTCCGTGTCGGCCAAGATCGGATCGAGATCCTAGAGCACGGCAGGTTGTGGCTGGGGCGCCGCTTCCGCGCGGGGCGTCCTGGCTCCGAAAAACGCCTTGACGAAGAAGAGCGCGAACGCGCCGACGCCGATCGCAAACACGATGTCGCCCGGCACGCGCGCCCAGACCAACGCTTCCATCAGCGGATGGTGCATGAGTTCGGCCGACCGCGCCGCGGCGTAATGGTCGCTGAACGAGACGTAGGTTTGCCAGAGCCCTTGCGGCAGCAGCGAGAGAAACGTCATCATCGCCAGGCCGATATTCAGGCTCCAGAACGAAATCGCCAGCAGCTTCTCGTTCCAACGCGTGGGATCTGTCAGGCCGCGCATGCAATAGAGCGTAAGTCCCAAGCCCAGCATGCCGTAGACGCCGAACAGGGCTGCGTGGCCGTGCGTTGCGGTCGTGTTGAGGCCCTGCATGTAATAGAGCGCGATCGGCGGGTTGATGAGAAAGCCGAACAATCCCGCGCCAATGAGATTCCAAACCAGCACGGCGCCGAAGAAGCGGAACGGCCAGCGATAGACATGCTCCCAGGCATGCTGTCCTTCGAGCTTGGAACGGTTGTAGGCCTCGAACCCCACGACCGCGAGCGGCACGACTTCGAGTGCGGAGAACACGCCGCCCAGCGCCAGCACGGCGATGGGTGTGCCGCTCCAATAGAGGTGGTGGAAGGTGCCGAGCACGCCGCCGCCGAGAAAGATAATCGTCGCCAGCAGGACGGCGGTTGTGGCCACCGACACCCGCACAAGTCCCATGCGCACCAAAAGCGCGGAGACAATCGCGGTGGCGAACACTTCGAAGATGCCCTCCACCCACAAATGCACGACCCACCAGCGCCAATATTCCATGATGGAGATGTGCGTCTTCTCACCCCACATGAGGCCGGCGCCGAACAAGAGCCCAATCGATATTGTCGAGATGGCGACCAAAAGAACCAGCGAGCTTCCACCCTTCTCGCGCAGCTTCGGCCACAGCGCGCGCAGCACCAGGAACACCCAGAGCATCAGTCCGACAAAGAGATATATCTGCCAGAAGCGGCCGAGATCGGTGTATTCGTAGCCCTGATGACCGAACCAGAAGTTCGCTGTCAGGTCGTCGAAGTATCCATTGATCGCCGCCCATTGCCCAGCAAAGCCGCCGACGACGATGATGAGCAGGCTGACGAACAAGAAGTTCACGCCGAAGGTCTGAAAGCGCGGCTCATGGCCTGACAGCAATGGCGCCACGTAAAGACCGGTCGCGAGCCACGCCGTTGCGATCCATAACACCGACAATTGCGTGTGCCAGGTCCGAGTGACGGCGTAAGGCAGGGTATCGGTGAACGGTAAACCGTAGAGGCCTTGACCTTCGACCTGATAATGAGCGGTGACGATGCCAAGCAGAACTTGCGCAGCAAAGAGCGCGATCACTACCCAAAAATACTTGGTGACCGCGCGCATGGATTTTGTCGGCGTGACGTTGTCCATGAAATCGCTCTTGGCGAACCCGCTTTCGGGTTCGGAATCGGCGCGCCAGACATCGAATTCCTTGGCGTAATACCAAACGAGGCCGCCAATGCCGGCCAAGAGCACGAAGATCGAGATGATCGACCACATGAAAACCGGAGCGGTCGGTGTGTTGCCGACGAGCGGTTCGTGTGGCCAATTGCTGGTGTAGGTGATGTCCCGGCCGGGGCGGTTTGTCGTCGTCGCCCACGCAGTCCAGAAATAGAAGGCATTGAGCGCGCGTGCATTGTCGTCGCTGAGACGCGTATGGATCGGAAAGGCGTATTGCTCACGCAGATGCAGCGCTTCAGCCGTGCGTCCTTGATAGAGATCGCGGTAGTGCTCGCCCACCTCGGCGATCGCCTCCGCGCGCGCGCCGCTGACAGTGACCGTGTCTGCGTCGGGATCGTAAGTGTTGCGCCGCATGTCGAGCTGCAGAGCGGCGCGCGCGTACGCTTGGCGGCGCTCGTCGAGTTGATCAAACGGCGCGCCTTCTTCGGTGCGGGCGATGATGTCGAGCAAAGCGAGCGCCTCGCGGTGCAGCCAATCGGCGCTCCAGTCGGGCGCCAGATAACCGCCATGGCCCCAGATCGAGCCCTGTTGCATGCCGCCCATCGACTGCCAGACGGCCTGGCCGCGTTCGATGTCCGCGCGCGTGAAGAGCGTCTCGCCCAACTGAGTCTGCACCGCTGCCGGAATGGGCGGGCGCGTGTGATAGATCTCGTTGCCGAAATAAAGCAACGTCGAGAACATGACGATCATGCTCGCGGCAAAGATCATCCAAAGCCGCCGGATCGAGAACACCTGATTATAGTAGGGCATGACGGCGCCTTGTTGGCTTGTCGCGTTCGGGCGACCTCTACGATTGCTTCGTAAGGAAGCGGGGCCTTGAGACGCCGCGCAGCGGCCCTCGTAAAGACTCCCGCACGCTTTTCTCGCGTGACATATCAGGCCTTAGACGGAAGTCTATGCGCCAACAGGCACGGAGGGGCGTAGGCGTTCCGCAAGGAGCTCGCCGCCAATGGATGCAGCATTGCGAGCGCGGCTACGCCGGAGACGTGAAACTCGTGGAGGCGGGTTTCGTAGCAGCCATGCGCTCGGGCGAACCGACGTTCGCAGCGACAATGGTTTGCCGTCCCACAAAGGGAGCACCGAGGATCGCGTCCCCGCGATGGCGGCGTGAGGTGATCGGCGCATGGCCAAAGCGGCGGTATCGATCAAACCAAGACGTTCGGTGATTACCCCCGCTGTCGCGATCTCGCCAAAATGCGTCATTCCGGAACTAATCGCGATTAGGTCGTTGAAATCTCCTTTGGGCCTCGAGATCGTATCGATCTTGCGAAATACTGAGTTGTCCGGCCGCCGCGCAAGAACGAAGTGTCCATCCAGCACGCTTTGCTTTGGTGTGACCTGATTTCCGAACGCTAGAAGCGGTGAGTTTCCCGCGTCGGGCGCTTTGCAGGCGCACGCTCGCACCAATTTAGTGTGCGGGTTGACTCCGTGCGCGCCTAATCTCGCAATCTGATTGCGAGAGTTCGCCCTTGCGGGCCCCTGTTTTTCCCAACTTGCGAAAGCGGCGCGTGTTGCACGAGTCAACACTCGCGATGCGCGAAGAAGCCGGAACATTGCACACGGACTGCACACGCAGCACGTTATTCGCATGAAAACACTGAATTTTCACGCCAATCCATCATCGGGGCCATGGAGAAACGGCGATCTAGCGCGCGGGTCACGGTCGCTGTCTATCGCCTCAACGCGGGCCCGCGCAATTGCGCACACCCGGCGGTCGGCTCCCCGATCCGGCGATGTCGTTAACCGCTCCGGCGAACGCCGATCCGCCGCTGGCGGAGGCGTTTGCAGCACGGCGCCGCGCCCTCTACAGAGTTGCTAGATGTCGAGCCGCCGCGCCCCACAATCCGACACGCTCTCGCCCGCGCGGCTGACGCATCTGCAGCGCCTTGAGGCCGAGAGCATCCACATCATGCGTGAGGTGGTCGCCGAGTGCGCCAAGCCGGTCATGCTGTATTCGATCGGCAAGGACAGCGCCGTGATGCTGCATTTGGCGGCGAAGGCGTTCTATCCCTCCCCGCCGCCATTCCCGCTGTTGCATGTCGATACGACATGGAAGTTCCGCGCCATGTACGACATGCGCGAGCGTGCTGCGGCAGAGCTCGGTATCGAGTTGCTGGTGCACAAAAATCCCCACGCGGTTTCGCGCGGCATCAATCCGTTCGATCACGGCTCACTGCACACCGATCTTTGGAAGACCGAGGGCCTCAAGCAAGCGCTCGATCATCACGGCTTCGATGCGGCCTTCGGCGGGGCGCGCCGGGACGAAGAAAAGTCACGCGCGAAGGAGCGAATCTTCTCCTTCCGCTCCGCCAATCATCGTTGGGACCCCAAAAACCAACGCCCCGAGCTTTGGCGGCTCTACAACGCGCGCAAGCACAAGGCGGAGTCCATCCGCGTTTTCCCGCTGTCGAACTGGACCGAACTCGACGTCTGGCAATACATCCATCTTGAGAACATCCCGATCGTGCCGCTTTATTTCGCGGCGAAACGCCCGGTGGTGCGGCGCGACGGCGCGCTGATCATGGTCGACGATGAGCGCATGCGCCTGCGCGATGGCGAGAAGCCCGAGCTCCTGAAGGTCCGCTTTCGCACGCTCGGCTGCTATCCGCTCACCGGCGCGGTTGAGAGCAATGCCGAGACGCTGACTGCGATCATCCAGGAAATGTTGCTAACGACGACCAGCGAACGCCAGGGCCGCGTCATCGATCACGACCAATCTGCGTCGATGGAGAAGAAGAAGCAGGAGGGCTACTTCTGATGGCCCACGTTTCCAATCTCATCGGCTCGGACATCGAGGCCTACCTCTTGCAGCATCAGCACAAGTCGCTGCTGCGCTTCATCACCTGTGGCAGCGTCGACGACGGCAAGTCCACGCTGATCGGACGCCTGCTCTACGATTCCAAAATGATCTTCGAAGATCAGCTCGCAGCGCTTGAAGCAGACTCCAAAAAAGTCGGCACGCAAGGCGGCAACCTTGATCTTGCCCTGCTCGTTGATGGCCTTGCTGCGGAGCGGGAACAAGGCATCACCATCGATGTCGCCTACCGCTTCTTCTCGACTGACAAGCGCAAATTCATCGTCGCCGACACGCCGGGACACGAGCAATACACACGCAACATGGCGACCGGCGCGTCGACCGCCGATCTCGCCGTTATCCTGATTGATGCACGCAAAGGCGTGCTGACCCAGACCCGGCGGCATTCCTATCTGGTTCAGCTCATGGGCATCCGTCACGCCGTTCTGGCCGTGAACAAGATGGATCTCATCGGCTGGTCGCGCGAGACGTTCGACGCGATTGTCGCGGACTATCGCCAGTTCGCCGAGCAAATCGGGATGCAGAGCGTCGTCGCTATCCCGCTCTCAGGCCTCACTGGCGATAACGTCACCGGCAAAAGTACGCTGACGCCCTGGTACGATGGACCAGCGCTAATGGAGCACCTCGAAACGATCGAGATCGATGGCGCGCGCCGCAGCGCGGGACCCTTCCGTTTGCCGGTGCAATGGGTCAATCGGCCGAACGCGGACTTCCGTGGTTTTGCTGGGCAAATCGTGAGCGGACGCGTCCGGCCCGGCGACGAAATTCGCGTGGCGCCATCCGGCAAGATCAGCACCGTAAATCGCATCGTCACCAAAGATGGCGATCTCGGAGAAGCGATAGCCGGTCAGTCCGTAACGCTGACTTTGAAGGACGAGATCGATTGTTCGCGCGGTGACATCATTGCAGCAGCAGGCGATCCGCCTGAAGCGTCAGATCAGTTTGAGACGACGTTGATTTGGATGTCGGAAGAAGCCGCGCTGCCGGGGCGGCCCTATTGGCTTAAAATCGGCGCGCGCACAGTTGCTGCGACGATCACGGAGATCAAACACAAAATCAACGTGAACACGCTCGAGCATCTCGCGGCCAAAGTGCTGGAGCTCAACGAGATCGCCGTCTGCAACGTCAGCCTCGATCAACCCATCGCATTTGACCCATACGAGGCGAACGCAGACACCGGCGGCTTCATCCTCATTCACCGCACGTCGAACGCCACGGCGGGCGCGGGGCTCATACACTTCGCCCTTCGCCGCGCGCAAAACGTGCATTGGCAGTCCATCGATGTGACCCGCACCGCGCGCGCCGAGATCAAGAGCCAAAGGCCCGCCGTACTCTGGTTCACCGGGCTCTCTGGCGCCGGCAAGTCCACGATCGCCAACCTGGTCGACAAAAAACTCCACTCACTCGGCAAACACACGGTGGTTCTTGACGGCGACAACGTCCGTCATGGCCTCAATCGCGACCTCGGCTTTACCGACGCTGACCGCGTCGAAAACGTCCGCCGCGTCGCCGAAGTCGCAAAACTGATGGCGGACGCGGGACTGATCGTGCTCGTGTCCTTTATCTCGCCCTTCCGCGCCGAACGCGACATGGCGCGCCGCCTTATGGCGGAGGGCGATTTCCACGAAGTGTTCGTCGATACCTCGTTGGCGGAGGCGGAAAAGCGCGACGTGAAAGGGCTCTACAAAAAGGCCCGCGCTGGGCAACTGAAAAACTTCACTGGCGTCGATAGTCCGTATGAGCGGCCCGAAAATCCAGAGTTTCACATTGACACGGCGAAACTCGATCCGGCCGCCGCAGCGGCTCTGATCGTCGACAAACTTACGCGCTAAACGCGGCCCATGACCGGTATCAGCGCGCCGGTGATTTCGCGCGCTTGCGGCGAAGCGAGAAACAGCATGACGCGTGCGAGCTCTTCCGGCTGCACCCAGGCGCTGAAATCTGCGTTCGGCATGTCGTCACGGTTGGCTTTGGTGTCGAGAACCGAAGGCAGCACCGCGTTCACGCGAACCTTTCCCTTCAGCTCTTCCGCCAGTGCTTCGGTAAGTTTGTGGACGCCCTGTTTCGACGCGGCATACGGCCCAAAGCCGGCGCCCGCTTTCAACGCGCCGTTGGCGCCCACGTTCACGATCGCGCCGCCAGTCTCGATCAAGTACGGCAGCGCGGCCTTGCTCGCGTTGACGGCTGTCTTGGTGTTGATCGCGAACATTTTCTCCCACTCACCTACCGCAGCATCGGCAACTTTGCTCCACGCAAAACCGCCAGCGATGTTGAGCAGAGCATCAAGCCGCCCGTGCGCCTCGTGAGCCGTGCGCATGGCCGCCGCGGCAGCGTCTGCGTTTGTGAGGTCCACACCGCCAATCGTGACCACGTCTTCGGAGAGCGCTGCAGATGGCGCGGGCGCATAGTCGATCAAAATGGCGCTCGCACCGGCTTCGTGGGCGACTTTTCCCGCCGCCCGGCCGAGCACGCCGAATCCACCGGTGATAACGACAACTTTGCCCTGCACGCGCGCCTCCTAGGTCGGAGGGTTCTAGCGTGTGTAACCGCCCCGCGCATCCAAATCCCGGCGCGCGGGCATCCTCAATGCAACGATACGTATCGTTGCATGAAGAAACTCAAGCGGGCGGGAAACCGCCCGCTCCTTTTCCGGCGCTAGCTGCGGCTCTTCATTTCCTGCATGACCCGCTGCGCGTAGGCGCGGCTCACCGGCACCTCGTCGCCGCTTTCGAGCACGGCCATGAGACGTCCGTTGGCATCGCGACGCACAGCCTTCAGCCGCTTCCAGTTCACGAATGCCGAGCGGTGAACGCGTAGCATCAGATTTGGGTCGAGCTTTTCTTCGAGGTGAGACATCGTCTCGCGATGCAGCAGCGTACGGCCATCCCAATAGAGCCGCACGTAGTCACGCTCCGCCTCAATGCGCTCCACGTCGGCCACAGGCACGCGCAGGAAGCGGCCGCGATCGCGGATCCAGAATTCCTTCTCGTACTGTGGCCCGTCACGTTCTTCCGCTTCGCGTTTCAGCGCATCGAGCACCGCAGCAAGCTGTTCAGCGCGGCGCCCTGCATCTTTGGCGGCGCGCCGCTCGCGCGCTCGGCCGAGCGCCGACGCGAGACGCTCGAACTCGACCGGCTTCACCAAGTAATCAACGGCTGAGGTTGCGAACGCTTGAACCGCGTAGGAGTCGAACGCGGACACAAAGATCACCTCAGGCCCGCCGGAAGCTTCGACTGCGTTGGCGACCTCGAAACCATCAGCCAACGGCATCTTGATATCGAGCAACACTACGTCGGGCTTCAGATCGCGCATCTGCGAGATCGCTTGCGCGCCATCGCTGGCCGCGCCGACGACTTCCACGTCAGGAATCGACTGCAACGCTAGCCTAATGCGCCGAAGCGCCAGAGGCTCGTCGTCAGCTAAGAGCAGGCGCAGGGGTTGAGCGGACACCGTCTTCCTCCAGGGGCAAATAGAGTTCAATGCGGCAGCCGTGCGGCTCCCGATTGCGTGCGATGAGACCCGCGCGCTGGCCGTAAATCAGTTCAAGGCGCTCGCGAATATTGGCGAGCCCCACGCCGCGACGACGCGGAAGCAGTTCCTCCCCCGGCAGCCCGGGCCCGTCGTCCTCAATGACAATACGCAGCACGCCATCGTCGCGCCGCGCGGAAACGTTGATTGATCCGCCGTCGACGGTTGGCGTGATCGCGTATTTGATCGCGTTCTCGAGAATGGGTTGCAGGATGAGGCTCGGCAGCTTGGCCTGCTCAAGACCTGGCTCGATGTCGAACTGGACTTTGAGTTTGTCGTCGAAGCGGGTTTGCTCGATCTCGAGATACTTACGCTGCGCCTCCAACTCTGCCGTGAGGTTCGCAAGCGCCGTCGGTTGGCGATCGAGCGAATAACGCAGGAACCCCGCAAGCTTGAGGATCATGCTCTCAGCCGCTTCGTTGCGCTTCTCTAGCACCAGCGTCGAGATCGCGTTCAGGGTGTTGAACAGGAAATGCGGGTTGATCTGGTAGTGCAGCATCCGCAGTTGCGCATCGTACGCCAACGCCTGCGCGCGGGCGACGGCGCGCGCCTGCGCCATCGTCTCGAAGTGATAGCCCAGCAGCGCTTGCGTGAGCCCCCAAAGCGGCAGCGCCCAACCGAACTGGAAAAGATAGATCACGAACGGATACGGGTCCGGCGAGAAGCCGGCCAGCATCTGCGGCCAAAATTGCTCGCTGTATTGCGTGAGCGGCGCCAGCGCCAAGGCGCCAAGCACGAGCGCGAGATTGCGCGCCCAATTGGAACGCGCCGCGCGCGGCCCAGCGACGACGGCGAGCAGAATGCCGGTCAGCATGAAATACGTGAAAACGACGAGGCCGCGATTTACCAGGTACGGGAAGTCGTTCACGTCCTCTGGCGGATCAGCGCCGGCGGCGGCGGTGCGGATCGCGAGATACATGAGCCAGAAGGCGGCGTGAGCGCCCCAGCGTGTCCAGGCCGGGTGCTCAAGCAGGCTTTGGCGCCCGCTCGCACCCTCCGCCGCTTCTGCTTGCTCCCTCATGGCCTCAACCTATCAAGTTCCAGTCGCAGGTGATGTCGCTGACTGCAGCTCAGCTTCCCCGTCGTCGCAATTTCAGGTCGCTTCGTCGTAGCGCCGCGCAACTTTCCCGAATTCCCATAAAAACCGACACTTACGAGCTCCAAACGTACGGCGCCCTGTTTCGAACGCGCCCGCAAGAGCAAACCCAATGCGAGGCGAACACATCCTCGCGAGGTCGCCCGCTTGCGCGCCTCAAACCGCACCTCTAAGCAGCGCGGCGCATGACGCTGCTCGGCTCAACGGTTTTCATCAATCTCAATCGCGACAGGGCGCGCCGTGCGCACATGGAAGCGGAGTGCATGAAGGCTGGGCTCGCGCCGATACGCTTGAGCGCAGCAAACGGCGCCGCTCTCGAAGATGCGCTGCGCTCTTACTTTCCGCACGCTGGGGATCGCGAACGCTCGTTCCTCTCGCCAGGCGAAACGGGCTGCTACGCCAGCCATCTCACCATTTGCCGCCGCATTGTCTCGGGCGAGCTGCAAGCGCCGGTTCTTGTCTTTGAAGACGACATTGAGTTGCACGACGGCTTCGCCGAATTGGTCGAGCGCATACTGCAAACGCTGCCGGCGGATTGGGACATCGTCCGGCTCTCGAACGACACCAAGCAGGTCGCGGCGCCAATCGCGGAACTCAACGGGCGCTACAAGCTCGTGCGCTATTCGACGATCCCCGGCAGCACAGGTGCGCTGATGTTCAGCCGCGCCGGCGCTGTGAAGTTCATCGCTGCCGAAGCTCGCGATCTACCGATCGACCAGGATCTCAAACGCGTCTGGCACTGGAAGCTGAATACGTTCGGCGTGCTGCCAGCGCCGGTGCGCCGCGACATCTTCGATACATCATCGATTGATGCGATCGGCGGCCAAGGTCATCGCAGCAAGAAGAAACGGCAAGCTCACCTTCGCGCGCATCGCCGCAGCGAAGCCGGCGTGCGCTTTGCGCATGGCGCCAGAACATTCGGCGCGGCGCGTTGGATTTTGATGGAAACGCTGAGTGCGCTGGTCGCGCTAGCGCCGAAGCGCTCTCGGCCACGCCTGCTCGAACGCGCGAATGGTTTGTTCGCGCGCGCCTGAGCACACTGTTTTACGGCCGAATTAGGTACTTTTCACCGGTTCGCTTGGCGTTGAACGCGGCGAGGACAGCAGGATTGAGCGCGTCAGTAAGCGATATCTGGTGGCTGTAGTGGCTCTTGAATGTCGTGGTGAGTTCATCAACGACGCGCTTGCGCATTTTGCCTACCGTCTCCGGACCTGCCTTCGCCATAAAGGGCGTCAGCAGGAATCCCGACAGCGACCATGAAAGTCCAAAGCTGCGCGTTAGCGTTGTTGGAGCGAGATCCAGGCCGCCATAAATGTAAACCTGCTTGAACGTGTCAGAACCGTAGCGGCTGTAAGTTTTCATGCGTTTGACGGCGGCGACTTCCATCGCCCCCAATATCTGGCTCGCTAGCTTTCCGCCGCCGATGGCATCGAAACCAAGTGTGGCGCCTGTTTCGATGAGAGCACCGGTCAAATCCTCCTGGAATGAGTCGGCTGACGAGTTCAGCACGTGCTGCGCGCCAATGCCCTTCAACAACGCGACCTGCTCGGCGCTGCGAACGATGTTCACCAACGGAATGTTGTCGGCGGCGCAGATCCTCACGAGCATCTGCCCGAGATTGGACGCGGCCGCCGTATGCACCAGCGCCGTGTGTCCTTCACTGCGCATCACTTCAGTGAAGGCGAGTGACGTCAGTGGGTTGACGAAGCACGACGCGCCATCTGCGGGATCGACGCCGGCGGGCAACTCCATGCACATCGCAGCGGGCAAGCAGCGATATTGCGCGTACATCGAACCGCCGAGCAGAGCGACGGTCTTGCCAAGCAGCGCTTGCGCTTCTGGTGACGCGCCAGCCTTCACGACCGTGCCGCAGCCCTCGTTGCCGATTGGCATCGACTCGCCAACGCGGCCGGCCATCGCGCGCATCCCGGCAGGCGGGATACTCGCCGTGATCAGCGGCAAACCATCGCGCTCCGACGCGCGCGCTGTAGACACATCGCCGGCGCCAACAAGCAGACCGAGATCGGATGGGTTGATCGGCGTCGCGAGCACGCGCACCAGCACCTCATGATCGCGCGGCAGCGGCATCGGCAAACGCGCGAGCGAAATTTCGAGTTCGCCGCTCTCCTTCACCAGCGACAGCATGGTCAGGTTGTCGTTCGGCAGATCGGTCATGGCGGCGCCTTTGGAATTTCTGTTTGTGCGACGAGCGCTAGCCGAAGGAGGAAGACGCCACAACGCAAAACGGCCCCGCATTGCTGCGGGGCCGTTGCTTAGGTGGGTGCGGGAGTAGGATTTGAACCTACGACCTTCAGGTTATGAGCCTGACGAGCTACCGGGCTGCTCCATCCCGCGGCAAACTTTGATCTTTAAACGCGAACGGCCGCGTGTTTAGCGCGGCCGGGACGTGTACGGCCGAGGCCGCCATTGTGATTTGAGGGTTCTATTGGACTTTTGCGTTCACGCGGATCTTGCAGACCCGGCAGCGACCTACTCTCCCATGCCTTGAGACATAGTACCATTGGCCCTGGGGGACTTAACGACTGAGTTCGGGATGGGATCAGGTGGGGACCCCCCGGCATAGCCGCCAGGTCGGCAAGACCCGCGCGAAAGCTCTTGTTTGAAACAAGAGATGACATTGTCTGTAGCGTTTTTGTTTGTGGCGACGCAGTCGTCGCCGTGCATGAACAATGATCGTTCAAGCCGATTGAGCGATTAGTACTAGTCAGCTTCAAGCCTCGCGGCTCTTCCACACCTAGCCTATCAACGTAGTGGTCTACTACGGCTCTCTAGGGAAACCTAGTTTTGAGGGGGGTTTCACGCTTAGATGCTTTCAGCGTTTATCCCGTCCGCACTTAGCTACCCAGCTGCGCCATTGGCATGACGACTGGTGCACCAGAGGTGCGTTCATCCCGGTCCTCTCGTACTAAGGACAAATCCTCTCAAGTTTCCAACACGCACGGTAGATAGGGACCAAACTGTCTCACGACGTTCTGAACCCAGCTCACGTACCACTTTAAATGGCGAACAGCCATACCCTTGGGACCTGCTCCAGCCCCAGGATGTGATGAGCCGACATCGAGGTGCCAAACCGCCCCGTCGCTATGGACGCTTGGGGGCGATCAGCCTGTTATCCCCGGAGTACCTTTTATCCGTTGAGCGATGACCCTCCACACACGGGATCACCGGATCACTATGACCGACTTTCGTCTCTGCTCGACTCGTCAGTCTCGCAGTCAGGCAGGCTTATGCCATTGCACTCAACAACCGATGTCCGACCGGTTTGAGCCTACCATCGCGCGCCTCCGTTACTCTTTGGGAGGCGACCGCCCCAGTCAAACTGCCCGCCA